>JAZQPL010000066.1:0-60143 GCA_045628495.1 Acutalibacteraceae bacterium | reverse complement strand
CCTCTTCCACCGGCATTTCTTCAAGCCTTCCCGACATTTCTCTCAGCGCCTCTGCCCAACGGGATGTTGAATCGGCCATCATCGCAGTATGATATCCCATATCACGGTAATATTCCGCAATAGTAACGCCTGTATATATTGAGGCTTCTCTGGCGGCAACCGGCATATTTGATGTGTTGGCAATAAGCACTGTTCTGCTGGTAAGATTTTCGCCTGTTTTCGGGTCCTTGATTTCCTTAAATTCGTCAAGCACCTGAGTCATTTCATTTCCTCGTTCACCGCAGCCGATATATATAATAATATCGGCATCGCACCATTTGGCAATCTGGTGCTGTGTAACGGTTTTTCCTGCTCCGAATCCACCGGGTATTGCAGCCGCACCGCCCTTTGCCATGGGAAAAAGAGTGTCAATTACTCTCTGACCTGTAATAAGCGGTCTGTTAAGTGACATACGCTCATTTATAGGTCTTGGTGCTCTGATAGGCCATTTATGGCAAAGAGTAAGATTTTTTCTTTCTCCGTATTCATTTTCTATAACGATTACCGTATCGTTTATTTTATATTCACCGCTGTTTTTTACTTCAACAACTTTACCGCTCACTCCGGGCGGAACCATTATTTTATGGATTACCACACCTGTTTCAGGGCAGGTAGCATATATATCACCTGATTTAAGTACATCGCCCTTTTCGGCAACAACCGTAACATCCCACAGCCTGTTTTCATCAAGCGGAGCAGGTCTGAATCCTCTGGGAATAAACGAACCGGCACTTTTTGAAACATCAACTAACGGATTTTCTATTCCGTCAAAAATATTGCTGAGTATTCCCGGGCCGAGAGTAACGCTCATTGGCTGGCCTGTTCCTTCAACAGGCTCACCCGGTTTAAGCCCCGATGTTTCTTCATAAGCCTGAATTACGGCGGCATCCTTATCAAGTCTGATAACTTCTCCGATAAGCCTTGCGTTACCTATATATACCATTTCAGACATGGAAAGCTCTGTTCTGCCTTTTACGGTAATAACAGGGCCGTTTACACCGTATATAACATTCTTTTGCATATAAATCCCCCTTGGAATACGCAAATCTGCTATGTATTCCAATCATTCTGATATCAGGTCAACCGATAACCGACAGCCCTGAATATGAATAAAATTCTGTTTTCTGCTGTTCAAATCTGCTGTCAAGAGTATCATCGGCACGCAATGAAGCCGTTTTATTGCAGCCTTTACAGCCGCCCAGCTTTATTGTTTTGTCAAATTCAACTCCGGCACAGATTTTGTTTAATTCAGAAACATACTTTTCGTCTTCCGGTCTGATAAAAATAACAGTGTCATCACCGATTGCAGCCTTAATGCTTTGCACACTCTTTATAAGAAATTCTCCGTACTCATTTTTCTGAGTAAACTGAGCAATTTCTTTTTCCGCCTTTGAAAAAACTGCATTTGTTATTTCATTGCGTTTTTGCGAAATCTGCATATTAAGCTGAGTTCTGCTTTTATATATATCTGAATTTGAAAGTTCACTGATTTTCCCAACTTCTGCCTTTGCGGCTGCCTTTGCGTTTTCTTTTGCGGCAGCTCTTGCGGCTTCAAGCTCCGAAGCAACAAAAGCATCAGTTTCATCTTTAACTTTATTATACTGTGCGTCTGCTTCATCGTTAATAGACTTGATAAAAAGCGACACTTTCTTTTCGTCTGCTGTCACGAAGCTCATCTCTTTCCTTAGTGTTAATTCTGTTAAGGCGCACACAATTATTCTGCCTTAAATATTGATACCTACAGTTTCACGGATATATTTCGCAAGTGAATCTCCCGAGCTTGAAGAATCACGGTCGGGAATTTCAATAATTACCGGTGCAGAATGTGATTTACGAAAATCTCTGATTGCGCTGTCACACATATTAAACAAAGATTTGTTTATCAGTATAAGTGCAATATTTTCATCTTCAGCCGTTTTTGAAAGCACATCTGCGACTTCATTTTCATTCTGAACAACAGTGCCTTCCACACCTGCAAGACGCAATCCCACCGCAGTATCTGTGTTATTACTGATTAAATAAAGCTTCATATCATCAAACTTTATTAAGAATAAGAATTGATACAACGAAGCCGAAAAGAACGATTGATTCACCCAAAGCAACGAAAATAAGTGATTTACCGAATGATTTCGGGTCTTCGCTTGTTGCTGCGATGGCTGCCGGTGCAGCTGCCGCAATGGCAAGGCCGCCGCCGACACCTGCTATGCTGGTAACTATTGCAGCTGCAAGAAGTCCCATACCTGCCGATGAACCTGTTGCTTTTGTTTCTTCGGTTTCTTCCTGTGCCTGTTCGCTCTGAGCTGTTTCAGGCTGTGCGTCTGCTTTTTCCTGAGATGTTACCGCATAAGCTGTAACAGAAAGAGCAAAAGCCATAATTGTAATAACAAGAATTGCCAATATTTTTTTGAAAGAAAATGATTTAACTGATTTTTTCATAATAAATTACCCCTTTTAATTTTTAGTTGAAATTATTACTTCTGTTTTTTCTTTTTTCTCGGAAGAAAAAGCGTTTTTAATTTTGAATAAAAATCCTCTGTTCTTTCTCATTCCTATTCCGTCAAACGGTTTTCCGTCACCTTCATAGAAACGGCTGAACATTTCATAAAATTCAAGTCTTAACACCTGTATTCCCGAAAGAAGTCCTTCAAGTGCAATAACAATAACATTGCCCAACACAATAATAACCGTTCCCTTTATGCTGAAGCCTTCCCCGGCAAAAGAATAAAATACCATCATAAGACTTGCGTGAACCAGCATATATGCGCCAATTCTTAAAAATGAAAGCGTATTGCTGAAATATGAAAGAATATATTCGATAACCTCAAAAAAGTTCTGCATAATAAAATCAGCCCAACTTTCAGGCATATATTCTTCTTTAGGATGCTTGTCTGTTATTCCGATAAGAATTTCTTTTGCAAAAAGAATGGGAACACAGATAACTGCAATCACAATACATATCTTTGAAGGAATGATTGTAATTTTTGCCATAAAGCTCACGGCAGCACTTACGCCTGCGCTGTAAAGCAGTATTCCTGCAATACCGTTATTACTGAACAGTGCTTCACCGAACCGTTTCTGACTGATGCAGATAATAACATTTACAAGCATGGAAATAATAACAAGTCCTATTCCTATACCGATTGTCATAACCAGTACCGTATTTATAGAATCCAGAACCTCCAGCGGCTTTCCTTTCAGCCCGACTGCATGATACAGCGGGTCGAGCAAAGTTTCATTGCCGAAAACCGACCCTACAATCAATCCGAAGAACATTGACGATAATCCGCAGGGAACAACCACCTTTGCAAGCTGTATCCCTTTAAGCTTATATAATATGTATGCCCCGACTGCAAGCACAAGCCCCTGCCCGAAATCTGCAAACATAATTCCAAACAGCAATGTGAAAGTAACTGCAACAAACGGGGTTATATCCACACTTCCGTAAGCGGGCAGTCCGTACATTTCAACAAACATCTCAAACGGTCTGAAAAGCTTTCTGTTTTTAAGCTTGGTCGGCGGAGAAGAACGCTTTTCCTCCTCCGGCTCATACGCTTCACACGATGTTTCCGGGATTTCTTTAAGTCTTGAAGAAAACCATTCATAACCGCTTTCGGGAACCCATCCCGCCATAATGAAGCTCTGTCCTGTCTTTTTATCCTTGATAGCATATCTTCTGATTTCATGAGCCATGCTGAGAATTTTATAATGAGCGTATATGCTCTCACATCTTTCACTGTGCTCATTCCAGAAATTCTGGATTTTATCGTCAATAGCCGCCAGTTCTTTTTCACAGTCTTCTTTTTCTTTTGTCAGCCTTTTAACAATTTCGTCAGGCGTACCTTCATCAACCGGAATATATATTCTTTCAAAATAGAGTGTTGCAAAAATTCTGTCTATTTCAGAATATTTTGATTCGGGAGCGGTATAAACTCCCCAATGGTACTTTTCATCCTGCGAGCATGGAATAAAAAGAAGATTTTCATTATCATCATAAGCTTTGAGTTTTTCATAACAGTCATTAGGAATACAGCCGAAACGCACTCTGATAAACTTGCACGACAGGAGCTGATCTATCTGAACGGGAAGATTTGTAAAGTGACTGAATTTTTCTGTGTTTTCAGTGCATACACCAATCTTTTCGGCAAGCACCGTTCTTTCTTCATGCATTCCGTTCAATTTTTCAACAAGCTCATCAACATATTCTGTTTCACTTGTATCAACTATGATTTCGTTTTCATTAAATGTTTCTTTCAGCGTTACTCCCGTAACCTTTGCCAGCTCTTCAATTTTCTGAACTGTAGCAGTGTACGGATTTTCATCTGTAACCGAAACATATCCCATGTGGGCAGAAACATAGTTCATTGCATTTTCCGGATGAAAATCACCGCTTATACAACAGGATGTAATAAAGCTGTCCAGATTTTCAACTTTTCCGAAAACTCTGACCGATTTCATTTTTTCGATTGCCAAAAACATTCCTCCTTACGGACAAACCGGAGCTTTAAGGCAATACCGCAAATACAGTATGCGGATTGCGAAGTTTGATTTAAGTCAGATTGCCTCGAACCGGTGCAGAACCTGCAGGAAATTCTGAGTTAATCTGACATCAATATATTTAACAAGGTTTACACCTCTGATTATGAGGCGCTTCCTTAATTTTCTGTTCCGATTAAAACGGATTCTATAGCCTGAGGTGACATTTTATTTCTTATTCCCTCTGCTATATGTATAATATTATTAACTTCATTCTGCTTAAGGAAGCAGAAGCAAACCATGACAGAAGCAGGATTTGTACTGTACCTGATTTTTTTATGAAGCTTATCATAAATTACCCTTCCGGTAAAATCTTCAAGGGTTGTAAGTTCTGTTTTCTGAAAGCACTTTTTATAATATGTATCGCTTGCGGCAATAAGCATTTCCCGTGCCGTATCTTTTTCAAGCATACGCTTGATATCTTTTTCAGAAAAATGTGTAAAATATGTATTGATGTATTTTTGTATTACTTTTTCATCTGCGTCGGCAAGTCTTTTGAGTCTGTATATCTTAACAAGGTTTTCCATATCATTTTCGTAAGATATAAGCTCCTCAATTTCTTTTCTCTCGCTGCCTTTATATTTGCTGACAATTTTTTTCTGATAATCCCATAAAATCCTGTTAAGCGCACTTTCCATCTGAATATAACATTCAGGCTGATTATATGACTGCTCAAAGGGTTTTAACGCTTCTTCATAGCCTGTGCCTTTTAATAACCCGATTAAGTCACTGAACTTTCTCACAGAAGCAAGACCTATTAAATCAACCTTTGTTCTTTTATTCAGAAACGCCGGCACAACAGTAAGATATTCTTCCGGCGTGCCGATAATAAACAAATGAAGGAACCGCAATATTTGCTGAACTTCATTTTTCATAACAAGATAATCGTAAAAATCAGCATCAGAAGATGTATCGTATCTTCTGATTCTGCTGAATACCTCCAGCATATCTGTTTTGAGAAGCTCCTCCACCTGAAAAGAGCTCATATTTGAATTGGCATTTTCGAATGTTACGGAATATGATGTTCTTGTTTTAAGGTAAGAAACAAGCTCATTTATACTGTGACACGCAACAAGGCTGTCATAATCCTGTTTTCGCAGTCTTTTACCGTAAATCGAACGGCATTTTGCCATAACGGCATTTGAAGAATACGCCGTAACACTCACCACCTTTCAATTACAGAATCATTAACCGTTGATAACTCCGTCAACAATTCTTCTGACCCACTCAGAACCGTTTTTGCTGTACAGCTCATTCATTTTTTCCTCAGCTTTCCCGTTGCTTTTCTTTAAATCGGAAAGCTGTTTATCCCCTGTTGATTTCATTTTCTCATTATGACTGAGCATATCATCAACAGCTTTTTTAATTTCTTCTTTTTCAATCTCATTTTTCTTTGACTGCAAAAGTAAAAGCTGTTCACGGCGGTAGCTTTCTGCCTGAGAAAGCTTTTCACCTGCCAGCTTATCGCTTTTAATGATTTCGTTAAGCAGATTTTCCATACACTGCCCTCCGTCTGTTTGGTAATAAAAATCCCGTCACCGCCAAACTTGAAGTTTAAAACAAATTTCAGGCAGAAACGGATGTGTATTAGAAATATTCATAACTGATTTGTATATTATAGCACCAATTTATAAAAAAACAATAGTAAATATATACAAATATTTCAAATAATGATTGAAATATACTTAGTTTTATTATATACTCTTACCATGGTTTACAGTGTTTATTTATATACATTACAACCTGAATTTATAATCCGGAGGTCAAACCTATGAGTAAAAAATTTGCCGCACTTTCGGCAGTTGCCGCAGCCGGTGCTTATATGCTTAAAAATAAAGAAAATCCCGCTTCAGCTGTGAAAAAGCTTTCCAAAAGAATTAAACCCAATCAGGAAGGCTTTGAAGCATATTCCAACGGAGTTGCTCTTACTCCCCCCATGGGCTGGTCAAGCTGGAATACATTTGCCGGAAAAATCAACGAAGACCTTATTTATGACACTGCAAAAGCTATGAAAGAAACAGGCTTGCTCGATGCAGGCTACAATTATGTTAATATAGATGACTGCTGGCAGGCTGCCGTAAGGAATGAAAACGATGAAATGGTTCCTGACCCGGTTTCTTTCCCGTCAGGCATCAGAAACCTTGTTGACAGAATAAACAAGCTTGGCATCAAGGTCGGTATTTATTCTTCCAACGGTACTCTCACCTGTCAGGACCTTCCCGCAAGCTACGGTCATGAGCTTACAGATGCCCGCACATTTGCAAAATGGGGCGTTGAATATTTCAAATATGATTTCTGTCACAGAGTTTTCACCGCAAGAATTGCCCCTGCCATTGAAAAAATATCTTTGAGCGGTAATCTTATTGACGGCGAAAAGCTTTACCTTGCAAGAGATGCTGTTCTTGAAGGTGATGCAAAGCTTCTGAAAGACAGTTTTCTTGATTCGGGAGAATATATTTCAGGTCTTTCATACGGTATGGGTTCTGCGACTTTCACTGTTACCGTTGATAAAGACGGAAAATATCCCGTAACATTTTATATGAGAAGAAGAAGCCAGGTTGCAAAGCATTTTGAAATTGATGTAAACGGTTCTGACCATTATGTTGTTGATGTTCCCTCTTCAGAATTTATTCATGCAACAGGAAAGCATCACATTTACCTTGACCTCAAAGCAGGAGAAAATTCAATAAAGCTTTATAATCCTATTGGTTCTTATATGGACAGCTCCGCCGTTCAATACCGCAACATGGGCAAATATCTTAAACAGGCAACAAAAGAATATGCTTCTCAAACAGGTACTGAAGAAAAACCGATTTGTTTTTCAATCTGTGAATGGGGATTTAATATGCCGTGGAAATGGGGTAAAACAGCAGGTAATCTGTGGCGAACAACCCCTGACATCAAAGCTATATGGCCATCAATTATGGCTATATATGAAATAAATGTTAATTTATGGAAATATGCTGGACCCGGCGGATGGAATGACCCTGATATGCTTGAGGTAGGAAACGGAAATCTTACTTATGAAGAAAATAAAAGTCATTTCTCACTTTGGTGCATGATGGCAGCTCCTCTTATTCTCGGCAATGATATAAGAAACTTTATGCTTCCTGACGGAACAGCAGATAAAGACAATGAAATTCTTAAAATTGTTACAAACAAAAAGCTCATTGCTCTTGACCAGGATGAGCTGGGTGCCCAGTGCAGAAGAATCAGCTACTCACCTGCCGGTGATATTCTTGTTAAGCCGCTTAAAGACGGAACTGCCGCTGTATGCTTTTTCAATAAAACAAACGATTACAGACTCTTTACACTTCCTATGAAAGAGCTTACCGAAAAGCCGTTCGTTGAATTGAAATATACAGAAGAATATGAAGCAGAAAATCTTTGGGATGATTCTGTTATTACAGTTGACTATGCCCTGGCAGATACAGTGCCGCCTCACGGTGTATGCGTATATAAAATTACTAATAAATAATCCGGAGGAAATATGAAAAACAATATTGAATCATCCGGTTCCTCCGTTCTTTCTCAAAAAATAAGTCAATCTCATATTATGATGAAAATGAGAAAGTTTTTCATGTCAAAGCTTTGTGTTGGGTTGCAGCTCGCCTTTTCTGTTATTACAATCCTTCTTAGAAACAATACATTTTTATTCGGTAAGTATGTAGGAGAAGCTCCGATTGTTTACGGAATTATGATATTGATATTGATTGACTCTCTTGTCCTTTTCGTATGTGATGATATTATTGCCACAACGCCCAGTTTTCTGTTTATTGCGGTGATATCAGTCAAATGCTATGATTCATTTGATACATTTATTAAATTTTGGTGGCTTGCAATACCTTTGGCTGCCGGATTGATTTTTCACTTTCTTGTTTATCACAGGGATATGAAATTAGTAAAAGGAAAGCTTCTGCTTCCGTACCTTCTTGTTTCTGTTTCTGTAACCCTTGGAGGACTGGGTAAAATCTCATTCAGAGAGTTTTTTCAGGGAACATTCCTGTTTTATACATTCGGACTGGGATTCGGAATGTTATTGATGTATATGCTGCTGTCATCAAGTATTCACACAAGCAACGATTACAGCCTGAGGATGAGACTTTCGTATATGATGATGGCTGTCGGCATTCTGTGCTCGTTTATGGTAATACATCAATATATTATGTATTTTGACACTGTTGTTTCAGAATTCCGGATTTTGTATATGCAATGGAGAAATAATATTTCAACATTTCTTATGCTTGCCATGCCGTTTGCATTTTATGTTTCCGCAAGAGATAAAAAACATATTTATTTCTACCTGGGATTAACAGAATATGCCGCCATTCTTCTTTCAGGTTCAAGAGGCGGCGCAATGTTCGGAACCATTGAAATGTCACTTTGTATCATCGTTCTGATTTACACAGACAAAAAGAATAGGAATAAAAATCTTGCCGTTATTGCCGCATTGGCCATAATAGGATGCACATTTGCAAGAACATTTTTAAGATTTTTTTCTCCTACTCTCCAAAGATTTCTCGACGGTGACAGCGTTCGTGAAGACAATATCCGTCATGCCATTCAGGATTTCAAGTCAAACATAATATTCGGAAGAGGCTTTGGCAGAAATGAAGAAGCAATAAAAGGTTATGAAGGCTATAAAGAAAAGAAAATGGCAGTAAGCTGGTATCATTCCTCGCTGTTTCAGATTATCGGAAGCTTCGGCCTTCTGGGAGTAGGAACTTTTCTGTATCAATTTTATGCAAGATTCAGATTTTTGTTTGAAAAAACAACTTTCTTTAACATCAGCGTATTCATTTCTTTCTTAGGGCTTACAATGATGTCAACAGTCAATCCCGGCGAATTCTGTCCGGTTCCTTATGGTCTGATAATGACAATAATGTTTGTTATCTGCGAAAAATGCAATAATGCAACAATGCGTCAGAACGGAAATGAATCAGAAGAAAATATAATAAACATCAAAATATAAAAAAGAGGTGCCGTTAAAGCACCTCTTTTATTTATTAAGTGAACAATTATTTTTTAGCAAGAGCCTCAGCTTCTGCAAGTTTTTCAGCGGCAATTTCTTCTTTGGTTTTCATAAACTTATCTGCATTGTTGATAACCAAATCAAGGTCAACTTTTTTGTCGCCGTATTCTTTAATAAAGTCTTCATAAGGAATATTGTCTTTTCCTACATAGCTCTGCTTATATGTAACTTTAATTGCATCTTTTACCTTAATGAAAATATTCAACGCTAAAACAAGAACGAACATTACAATTACAAGGTAAGCGCCTATTCCCACAGAACCCTGCATAAAACCGGGAAGAGCTGTTTCAGTTGCTGATACGAATTTATTAAATGTAATAATCGAAGCAATAGTTGAAACTATGCCGAGCAAAGCGAAAATAACATTTCTTACAAATCCTTTCGGAGAACATGAAAGGAAGCTGAAGATAAGCTGAAGCAATGCTGCAAGCGCCGCAAGAATAATGCAAACCATTGAAGCCGCAAGCATAACGGTGCCGTTGCCGACTATTGATGAGCCCACAAGGCCGAACAAATCAAAATCAAGGTTTGAAACTTTATCTACCAAATCAATAGCACCTATCGACTTGCTTACCTCAAAGAAAGGACCCGCAGCAGAAAGCTTTGCCAAAGGCAGAAGGAAAGCAACAACAGTAAGAACAAGAAGAACATCCCTTGCTATTGCAAAAGGTCCTCCGATCATTGAAGCTTTTGCTCTATCCATCTTTTTCTGGGTTCTGGCATGCTCAAGCTCTGCATTAAGTGCGTCAACCTCAAGTCGTTCCTCAATTTTATAATATAAAAGGTTTGTTGTACAATGAGGACAAGTAGGTTTAATATCTGTTAATTTTAATTTTTTTCCACATTTGGGACATAATGCCATTTATATTCCTCCTTCAAGGATATAATATTATAACTATGCTCCATAATTTTACCACAGATTAAAAAATAAATCAAGTGAAAACTGCAAATTTTATATAAATCCGCCGTCAACACCCAAAACCTGACCTGTAATAAAAGAAGATTCTTCTTTAGAAAGGAAAAAAACAGCTTTTGCCACATCTTCGGGGGAACCTATTCTTGATACAGGAGTCTCCTCACACAGGGACTTTACAGTGTCTTCATCAAGATTCCTGTTCATTTTTGTATCTATCAGTCCAGGGGCAACACAGTTAACGGTTATGCCGGAAGGACCGACTTCTTTAGCAAGAGCCTTTGTTAAACCGATAACAGCAGCCTTTGATGCAGAATAATGGACTTCACATGAAGCTCCGCATATTCCCCACATAGATGAAATATTTATTATTCTTCCGAATTTATTATGTATCATACCAGGTAAAACAGCTTTGCAGCAGTTAAAAACACCTTTGACATTTACACTGAACATACGGTCAAAGTCTTCTTCAGTAATATCAGTAAAGAGCTTTTGCTGTGCAATGCCTGCATTATTAACAAGCACATCTATACTGCCGAAATTTTCGCAGGCAAAATCAGCCATTTTTTTAACCTGACACCAATCAGAAACATCTGCTTTAAATGGCAGTGCGGATATATTGTTTTTTTTAAGCCTGTCACAAAGCAGCACAGCATCTTTTTCATTACTGTTGTAGTTTACAATAATATTATAACCGTTATCTGCAAATACAGAAGCGGCGGCGCCTCCGATTCCACCGGAAGCGCCAGTAATAATAACCGTTTTTTTCATAAATCAGAACATTCCCTCAAAGAATTTGTCGTCTCTTTTCCAGCTCTTATCAACATTAAACAGTTTATCATCTGCTTTATTTGAGAAAGAATCAATCTTCCATATAACTGTTTCACCGTCTTCTTTCAATTCCATTCTTTTCCAGTCACCCTTTGAATCGAAGAAATATTTGATAATTGCGCCTTCTTTTGTTTTATACTGTTCACAGGTATAAGTAACCTTACCGTCTTTAACAGAAGTTGTTTTCTGATAAGTTGTTCCGTCAGGATTAAATGCTTTTGTGGGGTCGCCCAATTCTTCAAGGTCAATCATATCTGATGTTGTCTGGGTATACTTTTTCATTGTGGGAAGCGCCATATAATATTTACCGCCGTTTGAGAACATTCTGACGGAAAGAACACTGTATGACATTTCCATTGAAAAATCTTTCTTATTCCTGAAAGCTATTGTTACGGGAAGCTGCATACCCTCTACAGACATTTTACCCTTGATAGTAAATGTTCCGCCTTTAAGAACAGGCTCAACTTTTGTTTTTGCAAGTGTAGTATTGCTGATTTTCTGTCCTTCAGGAAGAGCTTTATCAGCGCTTCCGTCTGTTTTCTGAGTAGAAGTTAAAATGCTCTCGTCGATTTTCGTTGTAACAGAATTACCGTTTTTATCCGTTACATCTTTACCGTTTTTATCTGTAACAACAAAAGTCTGATTATTAACATCAGTGCTGTCTTTTCCGTCTTTATTATCGCCTTTGCCGTTTTTATCAGCAGCTTTTTCACTTTTTTTATCAGCTGACTTTTGTCCCGCCGCTGTGGTTTCTTTTTCTCCGTCTTTATTTGTAACAACTTCGCCGAACTCATTTGTTGCATATTCATGGGTTACACCGCTTGCGTCGATATATGTAAGCCCTTCTTCCGCAACATCTTTATTTTTTATGATTTTGCAGGAACAAAAAGTTGTCGCAACCATAACAATACAGAAAATAATACTTAAACTTTTTTTCATATAAACACGCCTTTCACGCTCAATTAAACTTACAAACAAATGATACAATAAAAATATAATAAAATCAAGTACATTACTTGTACAAATTATAAACAAATTATTACAGAAAACTATAATTGATTTTTTTATGAAAAAACTATTGCAAAAACCATATAAATTTATTATAATATACAGGTCGCTGGTGTGGCTCAATGGCAGAGCAGCTCATTCGTAATGAGCAGGTTGCAGGTTCGATTCCCGTCACCAGCTCCATAAGCATTCTGCTATAACGGCAGGGTGCTTTTTTTAGGCTGCAATTTCATTTTGAAACTGCAGCCTGTTTTTTATTCTGTAGGAATTTTAAGCTCAGGGAGTAAAATAACATGCACAACTTCCGGTGTATTGTAAAGCCTCGGAACCCTGTAAGTATCTGTTGCAATACCGCTCCCCACTATCATAACTGATTTTTCTTTTTTATATTCGCCATGAGAATATCTCGGGAAAAAAGTTTTGCAGCCGCCTGCGATACCTGTATTGGTATGCGGAAATCGCCACAGTCCGCCGTGATTATGCCCGCTTAAAATCAAATCAACACCCTCATCGCCTTTTATTCTGACAGGAACATGACGCAGAAAAATTGAAAAAAGATTCTCTTTTTTACTTTCCGCAATCAGTTTTTCTGATGCACACGATGTTTCTTCTTCAAGAGGAACAAAATCAGAACCTCCTAAAATAACTTTCTGCCCTGTTTTTGCTTCAATTTCATAAATATTATCTTTGCAGGGCTTCATTCCCATAGCCGTAAGCTTCTGATAAAACTCTTCTTCTCTTCCGCTTTCGTTTTCGTGATTTCCCGAAACAAAAAAACAATTATCATATTTTTCGCTTATTGTTTTCAATAATTCAAGAATTTTTTTGTGTTCAGAATCTTTGGGAAATTTTTCAAAAACATCTCCCCCGAAAAGAATACAGTCGGGATGCGAATTTTCAATCATACCAAGCAATTCTTTTCCCCCGTCGGAAAATTCTTTAGAATGAATATCTGACAGAAAAATAATATTTACCGGTCTTTTGATTTTAGAAGACCTTACTGTATATTCCGAAAGAGTAAGTGTATTATCCAATCCTCTGACAGCAAAAATCGCACCTAATGCGGCGGTAAGCAAAAGTTGTAATTTTGTTTTTGATTTCATAAATATCACCATTTATTTTAATTATTCTCTTTTTTCTTGTGAAAAAGAATTTTATCAACAGGAAAATATAAAAAGAACTGAACAGCACTGCAAACCATAGTTGCAGCATTCCTGGCAAGTGCTTCGTTCCAGTTGAATCTGTTAAGAAATATTCCGTTGAGTGCAGGCGAAAGCCATGCTGAAAAACAAATAAGTGCAACCGTGAAAACTATATATATCGGAAGTGTCACAGCAACATTTGCAGATGAATTAAATGTTTTATCTTTATTTACAAAAAACGCAACAATCTGTGCGGCAATATTTGCAATATTAAATGCAATAAAATATCCTTTCCCGCCGTCTGCAACAGGATAATCAAAAACAAACCAGCTGAACGCTTCTGATTTCATCTGCACAACAGCAGGTAAAACACTTATCAGATTAAGCAGTACAAACTGCACAATCATTGCAATAAGAGAAACAAAAATAAATTTTACAAACTGCCAGAATCCTGATATAAAAGAACCTTTTTCATCAGCCTTTTTGTCAATATCCTTTAATGCCATTTTTCAACCTCCGACTTAATATAACGGTTCAATGCTTTGATTCCCCCTGAAAATGTCACTTTATCCCCTTCAGCTAAGGGTCTGAGAGACATACCGTTTGAATATTCTTTCATAAACTGCGGATATTTTTCATTATCGAAAACACTTACCCTGTCTTTCGATTCAATAAGCCATTTAAGGAATTGACCGTATTCGGAACGGTAATTGCATCCCACATGTTCGGCATTTTTAATAAACCATGTTGAATCCGGGAAAAGACAGGTTGATGCATCCGCCTTGTTATCAGGTGAAACATGATTGTGACCGCTGCATGGATAAGCCTGAATATAATCATCAGGCAGATATTCGCCTGTATCTGCAATAGTGACGCCGTTACTTGTGCAGACGGTTTCAATAAGGTCATCCCCTTCTCTGCACGCCATGGGAGTAACAGGTATTGAACCTCTGCCGTAATGAGAGCAGATATCTATAACAACACCGTCTTCACTTGCAGATTTAAGTATTGAATCACTCTTACTTCCTGCTTCATTATGATATTTTTCGATTTTATCAATAAGAACATCCGATGTTTCTTCATTCGTCATAAAAGCCCTTGCAGAGTTATAATATTCATCGCAAACGAATGCCCACATTCCCGGCATTGAACCTAACACTCTGCGAAGTGCGGCATTAACCGTTTCATTGCTTATATCTTTTGAAAACTTATCTGCAAAAGAAAAAACAGAATTCAGAAAACGGGCATTCTCGAAATACGAACAAATAAAGCCGAAAATATTATCTGCATTTTCATTTTCTAAATTTATAAAATCAGACAGATAATTAAAAACATCTTTCTGGTTTAGCTGCATATTGCCTGAAAACAGCTCACTGACAAAAAGCAAACCTTTATGAGCCGAGGACATAAATATTATTTTTTCAATATCTTCGTATCCGTATTGTGACATATACGAAAGAGTCTGAACTCCGCCCATACTGCAAGGAATAAGAATCACCTTGTCACTATCAGCCTTTGCTTTTGCATTTTCAATATATTTTTTAAGATCCTTTGCATTTTCAATGGGGTCAAGCCGCCAGTCATAATTATAAAAATATGTATTTTCTTCCCCGACTGTGTCTGCAACCGTGCCCGCAATCTGAACCTCCGGGACTTCCGTTTCGTAATCAAAATCGTAATTATCAACAGAAAGAGGATAATAAAAAGTTGATACATTGTCGTACTTAGGATTTCCGTTTTTATCACACATAAGCTTATCAAATATATTTTCCAATATATCAGCGGCTGACTGTGAAAAATTATCAAGGTTTCCCGTAAGCACAGTTTTTATTATTCCTTTGAGCGTTGTTAAAATAACAAAGCTCACATCTACCTGCGGAGGGAATGCCTTCGTCTGACTTTCCTTACCGTAATCGGCATAATATTCACGGCATCCTAATCCTGCCACAACAATAACAGGCGTAGTCTGTTTCTTTTCTGCAAAGGCAACTGTGCAAATTGAAAAAGCAAGCACCGCCGAAAGAATAACCGAAATAATTTTTTTCATATCAGTCGCTCCGTTATTTCATAGATTTTAATAATTTTACTAAACATTTTATATATTCAATAAATGAAAAAGATGATTTCTTTTCATTAGGACTCATTTCAAAACTGTCAATAAGTTCATCTGTATCTGTTCTGTATGTTTTAACAGAAAGAACTTCGTTATCAAACTCAAGAGCCGTATATGTTGCAACGGCATCCTTTAATGAAAACGCCGTATACCGGGTATCTTTCGCAGTGCACGAATTTCCGCCCGAAGAAGTTGAAGCCTGAATATATACTGTTCCGTTTTCATTTTCTTCTGAAGCGTAAATCGGATAAGTTCTTGCATACATATGGTCATGACCGCTCAATGCAACATCAATACCGTAAGTATCAAACAGCGGAGCAAACACGCTTCTTTCCAAAACGAATTCTCCGTCATCCTGGCCTGCCGAATACGCACTGTGATGAAGAATTGCGATTCGCCACTTTGCGTCAGGGTAACTGTTCACGGCTTCCTTAATAAGCGCCGCCTGGTCAGGCGCAACCATATCATTTGAATTTATTACAATGTAAAGGGCATCTCCGTATCTGAAGTAATAACCGTGACCTGCCGGAGAAGCAAGCAGTTCTTTAAATATGTTCGGATTGTTTGAGTAATATGTATATGCGGGAAAATAAAAATCATGATTTCCTATTGTCTGAACAATGGGATAATTGCGAAGCTGAGGCGCAGATAAAAATCCCCTGTACTGCTCTAAGCTGAATCCGTGTTCAGTCTGGTCACCTGCTGAAATAATAAAGGCCGCATCAGGATATCTTTTTGTTGCAAGCTCAGCCGTTTTCAGCCATCCGCAGGTATCGTTAATATAAGCTTCCCTGCCTTCAAAGCTGTCTGACCTTCCGATCTGAGCATCGGAAGTAAACAGAACCGAATACTTGTTTTCATTCTGAACGGTAAAGCTTTCAGGCTCACTCCATACACCTTTTTCGGTATATGAATACCAATATGTTTTTCCCTGTTCAAGTCCGTCTGCAACAACTTTATGTGAAAGCATGAAATACAAAGTCAGTTTTGTTGAAATACCCAGTTGTTGAAAATCTTTCATATCTTTATTTTCACTTATTCTGAACTGAGGAGCAAAATCAATAATCCCCGAAAGCCAGCTGAATCTGATTTCTCCCGGTTCACTGCCAACTGAAAGTGTAATAACAGTTTTATCCGCCTGAATTGAATCCCATTCGGAAGCAGTCTTTTCAAGCTCTTCCGGTGTGAAAGAATAATTGGATTTTGCCGAAGCGGTACTTGAGAAAACAATAATAAATGCAAGCACTGCGGATAAAACTTTTACGGTTTTTTTCATCAATAATCCCCCTTAACAAGAAATTCAATAGCTTT
Source organism: Acutalibacteraceae bacterium (assembly GCA_045628495.1). Lineage (GTDB taxonomy): Bacteria > Bacillota > Clostridia > Oscillospirales > Acutalibacteraceae > CAG-488. The sequence continues at coordinate 43,221 of JAZQPL010000066.1, read as the reverse complement.
ATCGTAACCTTTAAAACCTTCGCCGCATATAGTTTTTTCAGCGAAAAGTCTTACATACGAAACCTGACGGAAATCCTCTCTTTTTGAAACATCAGATAAATGAACCTCAACAGTAGGAATATTCACAGCTTTAAGCGCATCAAGAATCGCAACGCTTGTATGAGTGTATGCAGCAGGGTTTATCACTATTCCGTCAAAAACACCAAGAGCTGACTGAATTTTATCAACAATACATCCCTCATGATTTGACTGATAGCACTCATATTCAACTCCTCTTTTTTCGCATGAATCTTTTATATAGTTTAACAAATCTTCATAGCTTTCTCTGCCGTAAATATCCGGCTCTCTTTTCCCCAGCATATTAAGATTAGGGCCGTTAATAATAAGTATTTTCATACCGATTCACCTACTGCTTTTTATTTTCTGTGCTGTTGTTTTTTTCACCGTCTTCATCGGAACTCCGAGCCATATTTTTAATCGCCACCGTGCCTGCAACTGCGGCAGCGCACGCAACGGCAAAAACAGCAACCACAATTTTGACCGTTTTCGGGTTCAGCTTTTCATTATCATATTCAAAAGCTTTCTGAACGGGAGTATCTTTCTCTGCTTTCTTTTCAGAGAAAGCTTCATCAGAAAAATCAGTTAAATCAGCTGAATCCGCCCGGGTTTTTTCTGCTTTTTTAAAGTTAAAATTCTTTTTAATCTTCGAGCTTTTATTTGACGAGCTTCCGGATTTTGATTTTTTGGTTTTTGAACTTTTTGTTTTGCCGTCAGAATAACCGAAGCTGTCACCAATATCAACTTCGCTTCCCGCATCTTCATAAATAAACAGATCAAGATTATAAGTTCGGGAAATTTTGCCGTTAAAGTCATAAATATCAACTGTGAAAATCTGACCGGGAGAAAGACTTCCGTTAAGGTAAACCTTCGTTTCAATTACGGCAGTATGACTGTCCGCATAATAATTCGCCGCAAAATCAAAATCGCATTTATTATAGTTTTCAGCTGTTCCGTCAGGGCATAACAGCCCGATACTGTCACCGTTCAATCCCAAAAGGACGCCCGATTCCGAAATATCTTCACCTTTTCCGAATTCTATGAAAAAAGCAAAGCATGCTGTCTGCAATTTATCGTCATAAATCACTTTTACAATCGCAGAATTAACTTCATTTTTAAACTCTTTCTGTTCATCCAGTTTATATTCCAGTGCTTCTTTCCACTCTATATTTCCGTAAACACCGTCGATTTTCACTGCAAATGCAGTTGTAATAAGCGTTGTGAAAATCATTATTATAAAAACACATACAGAAATAAATTTTACAACTGTCTTCATTTTACTTTAAGGGTGATTATTTCAAACGGCTTTGCCTTGAACGAAACGCTTCTGCCGTTTATTTCAATCGGATTTTCTTCATTTTCCATAAGGTCGCATATCTTAACGGATTTAATATCAAACCCGAAATTTAGCTTAACATCGGTAAGCTTGTTAAAGCATTCATACCCTCTGACAATCAGCGAATCTCCCTCCTCTGCCATTTTTGCGGTTTCAACAACAAAATTCTCAGCAGAAGATGAAATAAATGAATATTCTTCAGGCAAATTTCCGTTCTGTTTTTCAATTTTATAAACTGCAAACGGATTGTTAAGTCTGTATGCTTTTTTAACCGTTCCCGCTTCACGGAAATCACCTGCATGAGGATAAAGGGAATATGTAAAAGAATGAACAATTTTATCTGCGTTGGGGTCGGGATGAGTTCCGCACTTAAACAGCGACAGCTTCATTGTACCGTTTTTAACATTATGACCGTATTTACAGTCATTCATAAGGCTGACACCGTATCCGTACTCGCCCATATCCATAAACTTATGCGCACAAACTTCAAATTTTGCAGCATCCCAAGAAGTATTGCGATGAGTATGGCGCTCAACTGTACCGAACTGAATATCATATGTTGCCTTATCAGTGTTGACATCAACATCAAACGCCGCCTTAACCATATAATGCTCCTGCTTCCAGTCTGCAAGAGTTATAAAATCAATTCTTTCGTCATGATTGTAAAAACAGATTTTCTGTGTAAAATCAGAATCAAGGAACTTTCTTTTTACAACAAAGCCGAATCTCTCGCCCTCATCAAAAAATTCTGCGCTTTCTACAGAATTTATTTCATATTTTGTATCCTCATAATAATTGGAAAGCTCCCAGTTATCATATTCATAAGGATAATCCTCAAAAGCTTCAATAACATTCGCTCTGCCGCCGTTGCGAAGAACTTCACGGCTGTTTTTCTTATCGTAAAGCCTTGAAAAAGTATAATCATCATTAAACTCAACAATATAATATTTTGTTTCAAGAGTATTTCCGTTAAGCTTGTATTCGGCTTTTTCTTCAACCGGAGAAACAACTTTATACCCCTTTGAAGGAATATCCTGAACATAAATATACTTTCCGTTGTATTCAACTTCACCGCTGAGTCTGAAAGAAGTGGGATTGAATACAAGAAGGCCGCCGTTTGTTTTTATATTTTCCGCAATAGATTTTCTTGCGCCTTCAAGAACGCAGTTGCCTTTTTCTTTTATTACTGCGTAATCTTCGTCACATTTATCATAAACAAAACTGATAGACGAACCCGGAAGAATATCGTGGAACTGATTCAGAAGAATAGTTTTCCACCCGCTGTTAAGTTTTTCTTTATCATATCCGAACCCGGTAAGCAGCTTAGCGGTATATGCCGCTGTTTCTGCGTTCTGATAAAGTATTTCACTTTTTCTGTTATTCTTCTTATTTTTAGCAACAGAAGTATATGTTCCCCTGTGAAATTCAAGATACAGCTCTCCCACCCAATCAGGCAAACGGGGATTGTTCTGAAGCTTTTCTCTCATTCTTGAAATATAGTCCCCTGCGAACTCTATATTTGTTGCAGGAATACCGGGAATACCGTATTTCATTCTTCTGTGGAATTCAATATCCTTTTCGGTGGGTCCGCCGCCTCCGTCTCCGTGTCCGAAGGTAACAATAGTTTCACTGTTAAGCTCTTTCGGCTCATATCTGTCATAAGAGCCTTTTATATATGTCGGTTCAAGTCTCGGAGTATAGGTAGTCTGCTTGAATCTTCCCCCTGCCAGATCAACAGCAGTAAGAAAGGTTGCAAACACTTTCGTTCCGTCAATACCGTACCAGTTGAAATTGTCATAGGGCATACGGTTGAACTCGTTCCAGCTGATTTTTGATGTTACGAATGTATCTATACCGCTTTTTCTGAGAATCTGCGGCATTGCGGCAGAATAGCCGAACACATCGGGAAGCCAGAGAATATGATTGTCAACACCGAATTCATCTTTGAAAAATTTCTTTCCGAAAATAAACTGTCTTACAAAACTTTCACCGCTTATAAGATTGCAGTCTGCTTCAACCCACATTCCGCCTTCCGGCTCAAATCTGCCCTGTTTAACATAATCTTTAATTTTTGCATAAAGCTCGGGAACATCCTCTTTAACATATTCATAAAGCTGAGGCTGTGATGACATAAACTTGAATTCAGGATATTTTTCGAGCAGTGAAACAACATTTGAAAATGTTCTCTGTGCCTTTTCTCTTGACTGCTGATATGTCCATCTCCATGCAACATCAATATGAGTATGACCTATGCAGTTTGCGATTTTACCCGACTGATAACATTCTTTTTCATAAAATTCTTTCTGAAGGTAGTCGCTTGCTTTTTTTACACTTTCAATATAATCTTTGCCTCCGGGTCTTCTCCAGTCAAGCATGACAACCGCATTATGAAGGCAGGTTTTAATTGAAACATAGTCTTTTGACAGCGGGTCAAGCAGTTCAAGAGCCTGGTACGGAGCAAGAATATCGTAATATAATTTTTCAACATTTCTTTCAAACAGGCAGATTTCACAATGAAATTCGCTGATTTCACCGTGAGGCTTGGAATAAGCATAAATCTGAATTTTTTGCTCTTTTTTGTTTGAATCAATCTTTATATAACGGTGGTTTGAATCCATTCCTCTTATAAATTTTCCGTCAACAAAAGCCATATACTGAGGGTCCCACCTTGTGCTGTCCGGGCAGGTGGAAGCCACATAAAGCTCAACATCTTTTCCGATAAGTTCATCAGGAACAGTAATATCTTTTATAAACCATCTGTGTTCTTCAATATCTGTTCCCCAACGGTCAAGCTCACCGAAAATTTCCCAGGTATCATCAACCCGGGGAACAATATTGTTTGTTTTATAACCGCACTTTTTTGTACTGAAATCGGTAACCTTGATTCGTACAGGCGTAATCTGCTCTTTAATCTTTTCGAGCATTGTTTCTATTTTTTCCACCGTAAGGTCATTTAACATATACACTACCTCATTAAATCATAAATTTTATTTATCTCAGAAGATTTTGAATAATCTTTTGTTGAAACATTCTTCTCAATCTTTTTCTGCTTTTCAAAGTCCGTCAGGTATTCATATATTCCTTTTGCGCATTTTTCATTATCAAGCGGAACAATAACGCCGTCAACATCCGGTTCAACCTGGCATTTTGCTGTTGAATAATCTGTAAGAATTACTTTCTTTTTAAGTATCAATGCTTCGTTAACAGTAACTGCATTGCCTTCAAACCGTGACGGCTGAACATAAAAATCACACCGTTTTATATACGGATACGGATTTTCCTTTTTACCCAGAAGAATAACCCTGTCCTTCATTCCGGATTCTTCAATGCTTTTTTCAATCAGTTCGCCGTCTGTTCCGTATCCGATAATATACCACTTAACATCAAGGGAATACTTTTCAACAAGCTCTTTACAGATAAACGGAACATTATCAAAATTTTTTGCAACGCAATATCTTCCCACAGAAAGCAGCCTTATGCTTCCGTCATCAGGCATCTCGCCCTCAGGAACAAATTTTTCACTTTCAAGTTCAATCAGCCCTGAAGGGTGCATATTGTCAACAGAAATAATTTTTTCTTTAAGTTCAGGAAAAACTTCCGTAAAATTTTCTGTAACCTGCGGAGAAATAGAAACGATTTTATCAAAACCGCTCCACATTTCAAGCTCCGACTGTCTGTCAATTTCAATAGCCTTATAATCCGTGTGAATCCATGCGATTTTCATTTTCCCCTTTGTTTTTTTCAATGCATAATAATGGGGAGTCAGAAAGCTGATAACAATGTCATATTCCTTTTCTGAAATCATAGGCATGTAATTAACGGTATATTTATGACTGTAATTTATCAGCACATCTGCACCGCTTTTATACCCTGCGTTTTTAATAAATGCATCTGCTTCTTTTTTTCCTTTGTATCTTCCTAATGCTATCAGCGGTTTTTTATTCTTAATAACACGGGATAAAGGTACTCCCATACTTGCATAAGCACTGTTTTCATTCAGCAGATTAACCTTTTGAGGTATTGCACCTAAAAGCTCGCCAAAGTGCCTTTCCAGAAATAAATCCACACTGTAATTGTTATAATCAATATTATTCAGAAACCCGAGCAAAGCTTTTTCTGCTCCTCCAAGCTCCATTGTATGAGTAATAATAAGAATTTTTTTCATTTCACCACTCCGAACAGGCAAAATACGGCTGAAATCAACCGATTATATTATAATATTGCAGAAGTTTAATGTCAATAAAAAAAGACAGTTAACCGTAAAATCAGTTAACTGTCTTTTAATCAACCTATTGAATTTTCTTCTGAAACCATGTAGTTATCTGCGCTCTGCGCTTTTTTTGTAAAACTGTTATTTTTCCACCAGCTCCATACAGAGCTGAATAATGTAAACACATATGATGCAATTAAAACAAAAGAATTTTCATCAATCTGTTTATCCGATATCCCGAAGATTACAAAAGCCTGGTTAACAAGCGCACATATAAGAGCTGCTGTTCTTATCCATGTGCTTTTATCCACATATTTAAGATTTAACTTGTTCATTTAATTTCCTCCTTTATTTCATCTATTCTGTGATGTGCGGATTTCACGGAATTTTCAACATTCACCATTCTTTCCACAAGATTATTATGTTTTTCAACTTTCTTTTCAAGCTGTGAAATTCTGTAACCCGTAAGCCGTGATGAAGCAATAATGCCGGCAAGCGTTCCTGTTAAAGTACCGAAAAATGAAATAAGCGAAACTATAACTTCCGTGGGCATATTATATCCTCACGCAATAGTCAAGGCATATCCATCCTGACGGAGTTTTGCCCCAGTTTCCGTTTTTAACTTCCGATACTGTACATTTAACGCCTTTAACATAACCGTTGCATTTATATTTGCATAAAGAATAAATCTGTTCTTTTGCATTTGATGTAAATTCGCTGTATGTTTTTACCTTAAATCCGGTTGACGGACCTGTTCTTACATTGAGAACACCGGCAGTAACCTTATAAAGTCCGGCTGAATTTGATACAGGCTCCCTGTAGCTCTTAGCAAAAATTTCAGGATCTTCATATGCATTCGTTTTCAAATCTTTAATACCCAGATGGAGATGTATTCCCGTAGCCTTCCCCGTCATACCGGTTGTGCCCAGTTTTGTTCCTTTTTTCACCTGCTGACCTGTTTTCACTGAAATACTGTCAAGATGATAATGAAGAAATTTTTTCCCTATTCTCGGATAGCTTACCCACACATACAGTGCATATCCGTTTGCCGCCGAATCCTTGCCGCAGCTTAAAATCACACCGTCTTCAACAGCATACTGGGGCAATTTTTTGCCGTTTGTTCCGTAGTCAGTACCGTAATGAAACGAAGATGTGTTGCCTGACGAAGTACTTATTATATTTCTTTTTCCGTACGGAGAAGTTATATAGTGCTTTTCTCCTCCGAAGATGATATTGCTCAGCGTACTCATCCAACCCCTCCTTCATCGGAAAACCGATTTGAATCAGTTCTGAATGCATAGGAATATGCCGCATTTTCATTTGCCCCTCTGATGATTCTCAAACCTACATAATTGGTTGCATTTACAATGCCCGAATTGCTTATTCCCGTTATTCCTATTTTAACAAGTCCCGGTTCTCTCAGAACATCCGGCGGAATAAAGCATTTATCGTTTGTTAATATCTGCTCATATTCTTCACCGCCCGGCAATGAAAAAACAGCTTTTTTTTCGTAATAATCCCAGTCATTATCAAACGAAAAAATACATCTGTCTGCATTAAGTGTTCCCGTTACCGGGGATTCTCCGTTGAGATATCTCAACTTGTTTCCGATCACACTGTAATTTATTATGTTCAATGGATTTCCTCCCTTTTATAATAATTGAGAAGCTTATTTGCCGTTTCCATAAGTTCTCTTTTTTGACTGTAAAAAATCATTCTGTTATGCTTAAGAATAAAGCACTTTTTATATTCTCTTTTTTTATTTGCCTCATTTATTTCTTTTGTGCATTTTTTTATTAAACGGTCGATATTTTCTGCCGCTTCAATGTATTCTGCTCCAAGCTCTTTCAATGATTTATCCATTTCACTTCTCCGTTTCCGTTATCGATTTCCAGTATTATTTTTTTACCGAACGCTTTGCTGTATTTTTTTAACTCGCTGACAGAAGGCTCTTTGTGCTGTTTTTCCTTTTTCACAAGCTCTTTTTCGTCTATATTAAGCACTTTTGCCGCCAAAGATATTTCTGCACCCGAGGCCAATCTTATGCTTTCAAGAGCTCTGCCTGTATTACTGCATTTTCGTTTTTCTGTACCGAGAACGGAAAGTGATTCTTTTATCACTGCCGGCATAATATCAGCCGACGGCAGATTGCGGAAATACATAATCAGCGGTTCAAGGTAATCCTTTAATATGTTCTGTGCGTTTGTGCGTGATGAATAAACGCCTCTTAATGAAAGATTAAGCCTTTTTGCCGTTTCGTTTGGCGGAATATTATTAAACCAATAATCTTTTATAACCTGCTGATGAACCGGTGAAAGTTTATTCTCAATAACATAATCCGTCAGTTTGGAAATGCACACCGTGCGCACTCTGTTTACATAAGACTCCAGCGTTTCAAGGCTTTCTTCACAATCGTAATTATATTTTCTCATCTCTCTGAGTGCTGTACGGGCTTCTTCAAGCAAAATAGAATTATCTGTAATTGTGTTCATTTCTTACCTCCTGAGATATTTTGAATAGCACATCTATTATTATAAGAACATTTGTTCTGTATGTCAATAGTAATTCTATTATTTTTTCAAAATATCTTGACTTTTGTAATAGAATAGCTCATAATATAATCAAAATTATTCATAGAGGTGTGGATATGAATATAATAAGAGATTTACGAATTAAGAAAAATCTGACTCAGTCAGAGCTTGCCGGTCTTTGCGGAGTTCATCAGACGGCAGTCAGCCAGTGGGAAAAAGGAAGAACTGCTCCCGATACAAATTCCCTTAAAATTCTTTCCCGGGTTCTGGGCGTTTCGGTTGATACAATACTAAATAAAAAATCTCCTGACAGTTCGGGGATAAAAATTCCGGTTTTAGGTTATGTAAGAGCAGGCACGCCTGTAGAAGCCGTTGAAGAAATAATTGATTATGAAGAAATTCATCCTTCACTTGCGGCAACCGGCGATTTTTTTGCACTCTATATCAGAGGCAACAGCATGGAACCGAGAATTTTTGAAGGCGATATTGTTATTGTCAGAAAACAGCCGGATGTTGACAGCGGAGATATTGCGGTTGTTCTTGTAAATTCAATGGATGCCACCGTGAAAAAAATAATTAAAAACGGCACCGGTATTTCCCTTGTGCCGTTTAACAATGATTATTCAATTATGAAATTTTCCGCAGAAGATATTTCCCGCCTTCCTGTCTCAATAATCGGAAAAGTTGTTGAATTAAGAAGAAAATTCTGATTTTTTTCAGTTGTATTTTTAACTGTTTTGTGCAATAATTATAATCAGTATTATATTCGGAGGTATATTTATGAGTAATGCTTGTGTTGTTATCCTTGCCGCCGGTGAAGGAACAAGAATGAAATCATCAAAACCAAAGGTTATGGCTGAGGTGCTCTTCAAGCCTATGATAGACTGGGTTATTTCTGCCGCAGAAAACGGCGGTTCAGAAAACATATGCGTTGTTACAGGCTACAGGCATGAAATTCTTGAAGAACATCTTAACGGAAAATACAGAACCGTTCTTCAGTCACAAAGACTGGGAACAGGTCATGCCGTTATGCAGGCAAAGGAGTTTATTTCAGAATTTATTAACGGTGATGTTCTCATTCTTAACGGAGACGCACCCTTAATGGATTCAGATACAATTAAAAAAGCTCTTGAATTTCATAAAGAAAGCGGAAACAGTGCCACTGTCATTTCCGCCAGAGTTGCCGAGCCCTTCGGTTACGGAAGAATTCAGAGAGATGAAAACGGTTTTCTCAAAGCCATTGTTGAAGAAAAAGAAGCCGATGAAAATCAGAAAAAAATAAATGAAGTTAATTCAGGTGCATACTGGTTTAACGCAGAAGCTCTGCTCGATGCACTTGACACACTTGCAGAAAATCATACTGATTCTTCAAAAGAATATTATCTTACAGACGCTATGGAAATTATTCTTTCAAAAGGCGGGAAAGCATCTGCTTTCACAGCGGAAACTTCAGATGTTGTTTTAGGTGCCAACGACAGATATCAGCTTTATGAACTGAATGAAATTGCAAGGAAAGATGTTCTTAAAAAGCACATGAAAGCAGGAGTTTCAATCCCCTGTATTGACGGAGTAATTATCGGCCCTGATGCAGTTATAGGTGCTGACACTCAGATTCTTCCCGGAACAATAATAAAAGGCAAATCCGAAATCGGCAACGGCTGTAATATCGGTCCAAATTCTCTCATTGAAAATTCAGTTATACATGATAATGCGGGAATTGACAATACTCAGGTTTACTCATCAGAAGTAAAATCAGGTGCAAATATAGGCCCGTTTGTCAGAATAAGACCCGATTGTATTGTTGGCGAAAATGTCAGAGTAGGTAACTTCGTTGAACTTAAAAATGCAAAAATAGGTAACAAAACCGCTGTTTCTCATCTCTCATATATAGGTGACGCAGATTTCGGCAGCAATGTAAATGTTGGATGCGGATGTGCTACCGTAAACTTTAACGGAAGAGATAAAAACAAAACCGTTGTAGGTGATAACGCATTTATCGGCTGCAGCACTTACCTTGTTGCGCCTGTTAATGTTGGTGATAACGCATTTACAGCCGCCGGTTCTGTTATCACAGAAGATGTTCCGGCAGATGCGCTTGCCGTTGCCCGTTCAAGACAGGTTATTAAAGAAGACTGGGTAAACAAGGTTAAGCCTTACAGATGGCAGAAAAAGGAGGAAAAATAAAATGAAAAGCAATATAAAAAGAATCGTTTGTGTTTTACTTGCAGGCATAATAACATTTTCTTTTTTCGGCTGTAAAAAGAAAGGCGCAAAAGGCTCAGAACCGGGCGTAGTTGATTACAGCAATCTTTCAGTAGAAAACGGAACCGCAGTTGTAACTTACAATATAACTGATAAAGACGGCAAGGAACTGCCGAAAAAAGAAACTCTCATTCTTGAGGATATTGACACAATATTACCTACATCGTCAAGATATATTGAAAACAAAAAATTCACAACGGTATTTTACAAGTACTACGAAATGTCTGCCGACACTGCAAAGAAAATTGCACAGGAACCCGGCAATTATATGGAATTTCAGGTTCTTGAATATATTACAAATAATTCAGACAAATATATGGCATATAAAAATGTGAAAACAATAGAAAACGGCAAAAACGGTATCTGGATTAACACTCAGCTTGACGGAGATTTCACACTTGCCCCCGGTGCAGTTGGTGAAGTTTTCTTCTACGGTATTGCTGATAAAAAGAAGGTCAGCGGTGATGCACTGAAAAAAGCCTTTGACGGTATGTCAGTTGAACTTAAATATACATATGTTGACAGTCCCGAAGATGACGAAATTGACTGGAAAAATGTTGAAGTAAAATCTTTTACAATTCATTAAGAGGAAATTATGTTTATAAAAAAGAAAAAATTTTCCGATTCTTCTGCGCCTGAATTTCTTATTGCAGGTCTGGGAAATCCCGGAGAAAAATACGAATATACCCGTCACAATGCGGGATTTCTGACCCTTGACAGGCTTTGCGTTGAAGAAAACTTTAAGATAAATAAAATCAAATTCAAATCAGTTATGGGTGAAGTATATCTTAACGGTCACAGATGCATTGTAATAAAACCTCAGACATTTATGAACAACAGCGGAGAAGCGGTAAAAGAAGTCAGCTCATTTTATAAAATTCCGCCTGAAAATATTATTGTAATATACGATGATATTTCTCTTCCCTGCGGAAAAATCAGAATAAGACGAAAAGGTTCTGACGGAGGTCATAACGGAATTAAAAGCATTATAAACCACTTAGGAAAGGATACATTCCCGAGAATTAAAGTCGGCGTAGGTGCAAAGCCCAACCCTGATTATGACCTTGCAGACTGGGTGCTTTCAACATTTAAAAAAGATGATATGGCTCTTTTGCAACCTGCCGTGGTCAACGCCTGCGAAGCTCTCAGGCTTATTACAGACGGTAAAACGGATGACGCTATGAACCGATTTAACTGAAAAATCGGGCCCCGCCGAACCGGCGCAGACCCGTATAGAAATAATATCAGCACACGCTGTAGGCGGCAATGCCTTACATGCCCAAACTGTTGCTTATTGAATCAATGAAATTACCGGCATTTTTTGCGGCTTTATTCATCATCTTGCGGTATTTATGACTTGATGAACCCATAATAACCGAACCCATTGCCGCAGTCGCTCCGCCGGCTATCATTCCGATTCCGACACTTTTCATCATTGATGAAGTTTTCTTCTGCATACTCATTCCTCCGTTTACTTTTTTATTTATAATGCGTAAAACATTCTGAATTATTCAATAAAGAAAGAAGATTAAAAATGTCAACATTAAACATTGTGCTTGTTGAGCCTGAAATCCCCCAAAACACAGGCAACATTGCAAGAACCTGCGCCGCAACCGGAGCAAGACTTCATATCATTGAACCAATGGGGTTTAAAATAGATGATAAAAAATTAAAGCGTGCAGGTCTTGACTACTGGCATTTGCTTGATATTACATACTATAAAAATCTTGAAGATTTTTTTGAAAAGAATAAAGGCAACTACTATTATTTCACTACAAAAGCTCTCAACAAATATTCAGATATGGAATATGAAGATAATTGCTATCTGTTTTTCGGGAAAGAAACAAAGGGTCTGCCTGAAAAGCTTTTATTTGATAATCCGGAAAAATGCGTAAGAATACCGATGATAAACAATTCAGATGCAAGAAGTCTGAATCTTTCAAATTCAGTGGCTGTAGGTGTGTACGAAGTTCTTCGTCAATGGGATTTTCCCCGGCTGTTATGCAAAGGAAAACTTACTCAGTTTGACTGGAATGAAAAAAATATTGAAATATAAATTCAGATGTGTTAATATTATTTCGGAGGCGATATAATGAACTTTTGGTTATGCGTATTGGTAATTTTGCTTGTTGTACCTTTGATTATGATTTTATCCGGTCGTCGTTTTATAAAAAAAGGCGCACCTGAAAATATTGAAACCATATTCGGCTACCGTACCCGCCGCTCTACTATGAGCTGGGATACATGGACATTTGCTCACAAACAACTGGGCAAAATCTGGTTTAACGCAGGTCTTATCCTTTTACCTGTAAGTGCGGGACTTCATGCAATCTCAATTAAAAGTGAAATAGATAAAGTTTGTATATTCGGCCTTTTAATTATTGCCCTTCAGGTTGTTGCAATGGTTGTATCGTTTGCTTTCGTTGAAAAAAAGCTTAAAGCAAATTTTGATTTCAGAGGCGAAAGAACAGAAGAATCACTTGCAGCAGAAGCGAAGCTTCAATCTGAAAAAGAACAGAAAAAGCAGAAAAAGGCTACAGCAAAAGCCGGAAAATAAAAACTGAATACTATTTAATTATCTTCATTATTTTGTCGTGAAATTGCGATGAAATAATGAATTTTTTTTTGCAAAAAAACAGTAAATCTTAAAAATTCCGATATTTTTTTAAGAAATTACGGTTTTTTGCAGTTTTTTTATTCAATAAAACTGTTTTTCACGGTATTAGTGAAAGGGTTATCTGTAAAAACACTCAACCCTTTCTGACGAAAGGAGAAAAAATGGGAACAGAACTTAAACCGAAAGAAAAGCTTTTTTGCTTTTATTATTGCAGATACCGCAGTCCACGGCTTGCTGCGGCAAATGCAGGTTACGGAATATTTACAAAAAAAGCTGCAGCTAAACTTATGTGCAGAACTGATATAAAATCGGAAATTGAAAAAATTGATTCCGTGATGCCTGTAACCGAAAGCGAAATAGTAAGCGGATACCGCTCACTGGCGTTTGGTTCATGTGCAGATGCTTTCAGGCTTATTGCGAACTGTGAAAACGATTACAGTCCGGAAGCAGTAGAAAGTCTGGATTTGCTCAATATAAGTGAAATAAAAAAGCCAAAAGGCGGCGGAATTGAAATTAAATTTTTTGATCGTCTTAAAGCACTTGAAAAGCTGCAGGAGCTTTCATCTGCACAGGGGAAAAATGATACGCCTGCTTTTTATGAAGCTATCGAAAACAGTGCCCGTACATTAAAGGAGAATTTTAATGCAGAATAGCACAGCGGCAGGTTTTGAGCGTTTTTCACAAAAGCAACTCACCGTTCTTAACTGGTGGAGCAAATCATCCCCGTACAGAAAAATGGACGCAATTATCTGCGACGGTGCTGTTCGTTCCGGCAAAACGGTTTGCACTTCTCTTTCTTTTGTCATCTGGACATTTTACGACTTCAACGATACTTCTTTTGCTTTTTGCGGCAAAACAATAGCGTCACTTAAAAGAAATCTGATTGTACCTATAATGCCTGTCCTTACCTCCCTGGGATTTGTCTGCAAAGAAAAGCTGTCAAAGAATTACATTGAAATATCGTATAAAAACAGAAAAAACCGTTTTTATCTTTTCGGAGGAAAAGACGAAGGTTCGGCTTCTCTTATTCAGGGTATGACTCTTGGCGGTATTCTTCTTGATGAGGTAGCACTTATGCCCCGTTCATTTGTTGAACAGGCCATTGCAAGATGTTCGCTTGAAAATTCCCGCCTGTGGTTTAATTGCAACCCGGAACACCCTATGCACTGGTTTTACCTTGAATGGATAAAGAAACACCGTGAAAAGAACTGTCTTTATCTTCACTTTACAATGAAAGATAATCCGGGTCTTACTCCGTCAATACGAAAACGGTATGAAGCTTTATATTCCGGTGCATTTTACAGTCGGTTTGTTGAAGGAAAATGGGTAGCGGCTTACGGAACAGTTTACCCTATGTTTAACGCTGATATTCACATTAAACCACCCCCCTCCCGGGAAGCAGAACTGTACTATGTATCCTGCGACTACGGAACAGTCAACCCCTGCTCCGCAGGTTTATGGGGGCTTTATAACAGCAAGTGGTACAGAATCAGCGAATATTATTATGACTCAAGAAAAGTCGGTGAGCAAAGAACCGATTACGAGCATTACACTGCTCTTTGCAAGCTGATTGGCAACAGAAATATTGAAAAAATAGTAATTGACCCTTCTGCCGCCAGCTTCATTCAGTGCATACGCCGTGAAAACAAATTTGATGTTATCCCCGCAAAAAATGATGTAGTAGACGGCATAAGGCAAGTGTCTGATGCATTAAAGAAAGAAGAAATTTTTATTTCTCCGGAATGTAAAGATACAATAAGAGAATTTTCACTTTACAGATGGGACGAAAAATCTCTGCGTGACGCACCGCTAAAAGAAAATGACCATGCAATGGATGATTTGAGATACTTCGTTGCTACGGTAATAAACAATGCGCCTGCAAATGATTTTTTCGCCCTGAGTGTTGACAGAAAGGAGAAACGGCAATGGGACTTTTAAAAAGAATTTCCGAATCGAAAACCGCTGTTTCAGTTCCGCAAACATACAGACCAAACCCGTTTTCATATATAAACGGCTATACTCCGCTTTCTGATTATCAGACCAACCTTTACAGGGAACTTCGTGAAGCGATTCCGCTGATTGATGCGGCAATCTATAAGCTTGTTCATCTTACGGTAGGATTTAAGATTAAATGTAAAAATGAATCGGTTACCGAAAGAATTAACAGATTCATGGAAACTGTACCGGTCGGAGCAAACCGATTTGGAATTTATGAATTTATTTCTTCATATTTTGAACAGCTTTTAACATACGGAACAGCCGTAGGTGAAATCGTAACAGATAAGCGTGGAGATTTTGCGGCACTTTTTAACGCAGGCATCAACGATATTGAGCTTAAAAGAAGCGATGACGGAATGAGTGCTGTTGTTTGCACCGGTTCATTCGGAGATATACATCCCGTTAAATACCAGAATTTGATTCTTCTTTCGGTTCTTAACCCTGAGGGCGATGCGCTGAAAGGGACATCGCTGCTCAAAGGGCTTCCGTTTGTCAGCGGTATAATAACTAAAATATTCACAACAATCGGTGAAAACTGGGAGCGTGCCGGAAATGTACGCTATGCAGTTACTTACAAACCGCAAAATGATGTAATGGACCGTGCGTATGCTAAAGACCGTGCTCAACAGGTTGCCCGGGAATGGGGCGAAGCTATGAAAACAGGCGGGCCTGTGAAAGATTTTATTGCTGTGGGTGATGTCAGTATAAAAGCAATAGGGGCAGACAATCAGATTCTTGATTGCCAGATACCTTCAAGACTTTTACTTGAACAAATAGTTGCCAAAACAGGAATACCTCCGTTCATGTTCGGACTTTCCTGGTCTTCTACAGAAAGGATGTCAAGTCAGCAGGCAGATATGCTTACAAGCGAACTTGAAGCATACAGAAGAATTCTCACACCTGTAATTCTTAAAATCTGCAACACATATCTTAAGCTTAACGGCATTTCCGATACTGCAGAAGTTGAGTGGGATGATATCACCATGCAGGATGAGGTTGAGCAGAGCAAAGCCCGTCTTTACGATGCGCAAAGAATGAAAATCGAAAATGAACTGAAAGGAGAAGTAAATGTCTAAAAGCTGTAATTCACAGATAAATGTAAGTGCAGTTACGGATGATGAACTTGCACTTATAAATACATTCACATACAAAGAACTGAGTGCTGAGGATGTTTTTACATTCAGCGTAAATCTTTGTGACAATGAAATTGACCGTGACGGTGATTGCTTTGATGATGAATCCCTTGAAAAGCTGAAAGAACTTTTTATCGGCGTAACAGGAATTTTTGACCATAATCATTCAAGCAAAAATCAAACGGCAAGAATTTATTCAGCTCAGGTTGTCGAGCATGAAAACAGACTTACGCAGACAGGCAAAAAATATAAAACTCTCAAAGCAAAGGCATATATGCCTGTAACAGAAAGCACAGCTGAAATAATAGGAAAAATCAATGCTGGAATATTGAAAGAAGTCAGCGTATGCTGCAGTGTTGAAAACTATGTGTGTTCAATCTGCAACAATGATTTCAGAAGCGAAAGCTGCTCACATATAAAAGGCGCAACATACGACGGTGAGCTTTGTCACTGCATTCTTAAGAACCCAGCAGATGCTTATGAATGGTCGTTTGTTGCCGTACCGGCTCAGCCGGGCGCAGGTGTTTCAAAGAATTTTGAAAAGAAAAAAATCGCCAAAACATTCAGAGAATGTGAAAAATCATTTAAATCGGGACGGGAAATCCTGATAGACAGTGTGCTTTCAAAAAAGCTGGGAGAAAAACTTGTAAAGCTTGAAAAAGAAGCTGAACAGGGCAGAGAATACAAAAAGGATATAACTTCGCAGATAATCAAATATTATTCACTTATTCTTGAAGACTTTGACTCTGCCGCCATCAAAAAAATGTGTGATTCACTTGAAATCCATGAGCTCAAAGATCTGAAAGAATCACTGTCAAAAAAAGCGGCAAAGTTATTCCCACTTCAGCCTCAGCTTGCATCAATCAGCGAAAAAACAACTGAAACAAACAACAATCAATTTATTTTTTAACTGGAGGAATTTAAATGTCATTTGACAATATAAGACTTGAAAAAGGTATGTACGGTAATGACCGTTCATTTACACAGATGCTTGAAGAGCTTGACCCTTCTGAAAATTATAAGGGTACATCTCTTGAAGGTCTTGACGCATTTCAGCGTCAGCTTAAAAGATTTAATATTAAGGTATCCGGCCCTGACAGCAGTGTTGTAGGAAAATTTTATCAGACTTCAGATGCTGCAGTTCTTTTCCCGGAATTTATAACAAGAGTTATTCGCAGTGGAGCGGATGAATCAAAATATCTTTCAAACATTGTTGCTACAACCACCAAAATCGACTCACTCGATTACAGGGCAGTTGATTTCAAGATGGACTTTGATTCAAAAACAGATGCTCAGAAAAGAGTAATCTGGTCAGCTCTTTCCGAAGGTGCGCAAGTTCCGGAAGCTCAGTATACAATCGGCTCAAGACTTGTTAATCTTCGCAAGAGAGGCAAAATGTTTTCTGCTTCATACGATGCAATTCGTTTTCAGCGACTTGATGTTGTTGCCGTTGCTCTGAAAAGAATCGGCGAAGTCATGGCTCATAATATCACTGCCGATGCAATGCGAACAATTTATGAGGGTGATGACGAATCAGGTACAAACCCTGCATCAGTTGAAGAAGTTACTTCTATTACTTTTGACAGCTTAGTTGAATTCTGGGCAGGTTTTTCACCGTATAAACTTACAACTCTTGTAACAACTCCAACAGTTGCTGCAACTCTCATTAAAATGGATGAATTCAGAGATGCGACTGCAGGACTTGATATTCACGGCACAGGCAAGCTTATTTCACCGTTTGGTGCTGAACTTGTTTATGCAAAAGGTCTTGTACCTGAATCTGCGATTGTCGGCGTTGATAAAAGCTGTGCTCTTGAACACCTTAAAGCAGGCGATATTGAAATTGAATACGGCAAGGTTATTGACCATCAGCTTGAGCAGATTGTTATAACATCTATTGACGGATTTGCCAAAATATTCACGGGGGCAAGCGGAGTTTTAGCAACTTCCGCAGGTAGTGAATGGTAAACGAAATTGATGTTTTTAATACACTTATTCATATTAAAGACATATCTCAGGACGATTACGAAAAAGCTGTGGATTTATGCAGACAATGCTTTGATTCGGTAAAATCCGAATTGAAAAGCGGCGTTGATATATCGGACCCCCGAATAATCAATGCCGCCGCTGCTCAGGCGTTTTATTTTTTGTGTCTGAAAGAAAAAAATGATATTCAGCAAGGTGAAACATCATTCAAAGCGGGTGATATCAGTATTACGCAAAAAGAAAGCGAAACAAATGCAAAACTTGAAGAAGCAAAAAGCCTTTATGAAAACGCCGTGAAAAAACTGAGCCCGTTAAAAGAAGATAACGGATTCTTTTTCGGGAAGGTGGATATATGAACGAAATAAATCTGAATAAAATGTTTCAACGCTTCGGCAGAGAAATACGGCTGGGTGATGACGACGGCTGGACAACCGAAAACTTCCACGGATTTATTCAGCCCTTAAGATACAAAAACAAAATGTATCTTGACGGTGTATATACAGTTATCGGCTTTGATAATCAAAGTAAATATTTGTATATCGGTCCGCCTGAACATGACCTGACAAGCATTGATTCAGACACCTTTATTTTTTCAGACGGTGTAAAATACACTGTTGACAGAGCGGAAAAAGTTTACTGCTCACAGTCGCCTGTTTATATCTGGGCAATTATCAGAGAAATTGTGGAGGTTCAATAATGGATTCAATCGTTGCACTGCCCGGCAGAATAGTTGAATGGCTTTCTGAAAAAGAACAGCTTTCGGATATAAATTTTTTCACTGACTTTCCCCCGATAAATAAAGCTGTTCCCCTTAAAAGAGCTATTGTTGCCATAGGAATTGAAGAACTTAAAATAACAGATAAATTTATAGAAAATGATGATGGCGTTCTTGAAAGGCAGGAATATTGCAGAACTGCAAATATTCTTATGAGAACGAGTATATGTGTGCCTTATTCATACGGAGGAGATGCCTGCCACGATATATTTACAAAAATAATTGATCAGCTCACTTTCAACAGTTCTTTGAATATTACGGAATCAAGCTGTGAAGAAACTCAGTCTGACAGAGACACCTCTGCGCTCGTTCTGAAAGGAACATTCAAAATAACCGCCGATTTCTGCCCTGCGGAAGAAGTCGATAATAATTATTTTTCGTTTTCAGATAAAGAGTTTTTCTGCGGGAATCATATCAGAAACAATGAAATTCATGTTACAAGTGCAGAAAAAGACAAATGGAATGAGCCTTTTTCCATGGGGGCATTTTTCGGAACAGGAGCAACCAGCCGTTCAATAAATCTCGGGTTCAGGCCAAAATTTCTTATGGTTTTCGCTTCTGAATATCCGACTGTTTTTGTTGACTTTTCTCTTCAAAAATCCATGCCGTATTTTGCGGTGGCATTTGACGGATATGCTTCTCAGGGAATTGCCATAAATGAAAACGGATTCAGAGTATTCAGAACCAATTATGAGAATTCGGCTGCAAACTTTAATGAATCCGGAACGGGATACTGCTATATCGCAATGAAATAATATAATCATGCAAGGGATTTTAAGATAACATCTGACTGATAAATCTTAAAATCCCTTTTGATTTAAATTTATTAAGGCAATACCGCCTGTTAGAATTAAGCGGTATTGCCTTAAAATTATTTTGTATAGTCGCCTTTTGTATTCGGATCCATCCAAACCTCGTTCGCAATTTTAATTGCAGGCCCTTTAATAAATGCCTGTATTCCTTTAGGAAGCTTGAATCCGCTGAAATAAAGATAAAAAACAAGAAGTTCGCCGAGACTCGGGAAAGCTTTTGAATGAAGCTTTACTCCGTTATTACCGAAAGTGAATATCATTTCACGGCGCTGAGTTCTGCCGAGAGGACGGATATTAAGCTTCAGCTTATCCCCAATCCAGTTGCCCTGAACTGCTATTTTGAAAGGAACATCGGCAAGTTCTGCATCAGAAATTGCAAATCCGCCGTTAAAATCAATGTCAATTTTATTTTCCGGACTGTTTTTCTCTTTCCAGATAAATTTAGGAACAGGAGAATCAAAATCAAATTTCACATATTCCATTCTGCCTGCTTTTTTGCTCCAGGTAAAGTAACTGATTACACCCAATGCGCTGACATTGTCTTTAACCTTAAGGTTCATTTTTTTGCCGTTAATGAACTGTTCCATTTTTGTATTTCTCGGAGTAGCGTCGCTCCAATCATAGCATTTGCGCAGAGATTCAGCCTTGAACTTTTCAATTTCCTCTGCCGATTTTTCTTCAGGGGAATCAACAAATCCACGGGGGAAGAAATCAAAAATATGCTTAATAAATTCATATTCTCTCGGGTCGGAAGCATTGAACATAACAAATGCATCATATTCCGGGAAAATAACTGAAATCTGACCGAACAATCCGTCAAAACGAACATACTTCGGGTTTTCATTAAGCCACATCTGATAACCGTAGCTTGTGCCGTCATGAATAATGCAGGGGACAACCTGAATATGCTTTTTTCTGCACACATCAAGCCATGACTTCGGAAGAACCTGCTTACCGTTCCATACACCTTCCTGAAGATACAGCAAGGTAAACTTTGCCATTTGCTCTGTAGACATCTGGATACCCCAACCGCCTGCTTCAATTCCGTCATGGTCGCCCTCCCATGAGGGTACGCCCATCTCAAGAGGCTCATAAACTCTCGTAGTCAGGTACTCAGTAACAGTTTTGCCCGAAACAATAGAAACCAGCTTTGCGAGCATATAAATGTTTTCACTGACATAATCCCATTTTTTATCGGGAGCACATTTGAACGGGGCATCCATATAATTATCTGTCCAGTTCATTTTTTCAGTGTTGTTAAACATATTTATTTTTTTACCTGAACGCATTGACAAAAGAGAATGAACAGTCATTTTATCTGCATATTCCTTTGCTTTGCCCGTAAGCTTTGCGTATTTTTCAGGGAAAAACGAATAAACTTTTGTATCTAATGAAAGCAAGCCCTCATCAATAGCAAAACCAACTGCGGTGGCAGTTACAGTTTTACTGAAAGAATACATATCATGAAAACATTCAGGTGAATAAGGCTGCCAGTAATATTCTGCCGCAACTTTACCGTGTCTGAAAATCATAAGACTGTCAAACCTGAATTTGCGCTTTTCAATGTCTTTTATATATTCTGAAATCACACGGGAATCAACGCCCACACTTTCAGGAGTCTGGGCTCTTTGAAGTTTAACTTTACATGGAATTGCTGTGCTCATTTTCTTTTATTACCTCAATTATTTCTTCTTTTCAATTTTTGTCATTCCGCCCATATACGGTCTGAGTGCTTCGGGAATGCTTACACTTCCGTCTTCATTAAGATTGTTTTCAAGGAATGCAATCAACATTCTGGGAGGAGCAACAACCGTGTTGTTAAGAGTATGTGCAAGATATTTACCGTCTTTTCCGTTAACACGGATTTTAAGTCTTCTTGCCTGAGCATCACCGAGATTTGAGCAGCTGCCAACCTCAAAATACTTCTTCTGACGGGGTGACCATGCCTCAACATCAACAGATTTAACCTTAAGGTCGGCAAGGTCTCCCGAACAGCACTCAAGTGTTCTTACAGGAACATCAAGTGAACGGAACAAATCAACAGTGTTCTGCCAGAGCTTATCAAACCAGATTTTACTTTCCTCCGGCTTGCAGACAACTATCATTTCCTGTTTTTCAAACTGATGTATTCTGTAAACTCCTCTTTCTTCTATGCCATGTGCGCCTTTCTCTTTACGGAAACAGGGTGAGTAGCTTGTAAGAGTCTGAGGAAGTGATTCTTCCGGAAGAATTGTATCAATAAACTTACCTATCATAGAATGTTCGCTGGTACCTATAAGATAAAGGTCTTCACCTTCGAATTTATACATCATTGCATCCATTTCAGCAAAGTTCATTACACCGGTTACAACATTGCTTCTGATCATAAAAGGAGGAACGCAATATGTAAATCCTCTGTTAATCATAAAATCTCTTGCGTAAGAAATAACAGCGGAATGAAGTCTTGCAATATCACCCATAAGATAATAGAAACCGTTACCTGCAACTTTTCTTGCACTGTCAAGGTCAATGCCGTTAAAGCTTTCCATAATATCGGTATGATACGGGATTTCAAAATCCGGAACAACCGGCTCGCCGAACTTTTCAACTTCAACATTTTCACTGTCATCTTTACCAATGGGAACAGACGGGTCAATAATGTTGGGAATAGTCATCATAATCTTTGTGATTTTTTCACCGAGCTCACCGTCAGCCGCTTCCAGCTCTGCAAGGCGCTGAGCATTTTTGGTAACCTGCTCTTTAACTTCTTCGGCTTCTTCTTTTTTGCCCTGAGCCATCAATGCACCGATTTGCTTTGAAAGCTTGTTTCTGCCGGCTCTTAAACCGTCTGCTTCGCCTTTTGCAGCTCTGCGCTGTTTGTCAAGTTCTATAACTTCGTCAACAAGGGGAAGTTTACTGTCCTGAAATTTGTTTTTAATGTTCTGTTTAACAATTTCAGCATTTTCTCTTAAAAATTTTAAATCAAGCATAACCTTGCTCCTTTTAAATAAATTTACATTAAAGAATAATTATATGCGTATAAAAACACTGCTTTATTATATCAGACTAAAGGTATTTGTCAATGAACAGATACGGATTTTCAGCGTTAAATGCCGAAAATCCGTATTTTTCAGTCTGATATGATTATTGCCACTCAAACCATACAGTCAAATCATCTTTACGCTGGAAATTCTGATTTTCCGTAAAGTAGAACGGTTTGTTTTTACCTGTATAGTTGCTGAAAATAGATGTTACTCCCTTAAGTCCGCCGATAAATGCTTCATAAAGTCCTTTATTTGTAAATTTAATAGTAACCTCAACTCTCATGTTGGGGATATTCGTCTGCGGAGCATAGTTGATTGACGGAGTAAATCCTGTAAGCCACCATGTATTTGATTCTCTTGAGAATGTGGGCTTTGCGCCTTTATTCTTCTTGTAATAGAAATCGCACTTAATATCCTGATAATAATCAAGAGAAACAACATTGTATGCGGAAAGCTCACTGTCAGTATCAATAGGTCTGTTATAGAAACCTACCTCGCATCCGGCAAGAACAAGGCCGTAAAATCCTTTCCAAAGCTGAACCATCCACTGCTTATTATCATATTCAAACTTGATTCTTATTGTATCAAGAGGCATAGTACCTACAACTGCAACATAGTCATACATTTCGTTATAACCGAATTCACGCTGCCATGCTTCACCTGTTGCATAAAATACGCCTGATTTCATATCGTATGCGAATCCGAGAAGACCTGCACCTTTAGCATCAACAACACAGCCTGTGTAACCGTCAACAGTCATGTTGCCTGCAATTTTTTTAAGATTGTAGTTTTCACGGATAAATCCGTCAATATTGCCAACCTTGAAATTAAGTATCATAAGAGCGTCGGTAGAATTAAGTATATTATCGTTGTTAACATCCGCTGCTGTGCGGCGAACAATATCAGTAATTTCAATTTCACCAATAACATGGTTAAGAATTGCAAGCGCATCCGCTGAATTTACAATAGCGTTTCCGTCTGCATCACCGCTAACATAAGATGCATTGTCAGGCCACTCTTCCTCCTCTGCTTTCGCAAACACAGAAAGCATTGTGAAAACAGTTACAAGTGCAAGCACAGTGCAAAAAACTTTTTTCAGATAATTCATTTTTATTTCCTCCCGATTAAATTATATTTCTGCCTCAAAAAATCTGATATTCCCCACGGCTCTGTTCAGAACCGCCAGCGCATCTGCCGAATTTATTTTACCGTCATCATTAACATCGGCATATTTCTTCTGATTTTCTTCAAGTGTTCTGTTTCCGACGCAATACCGCATAATAAGTAATGCATCGGACGAGTTTATCATTCCGTCGCCGTCAACATCCCCGTAAGCGTTCAGATAAATATAAAACGCTTCACTGAACTGACCGTCAAAAATAAACTCACACCTTGAAAATCCGATGTTGTATACATTACCCTCGCAAAGCCTGAATCTTCCGGGTTCATCGGAATAAGATATTTCCTCTGCTTTTTCATTGTTATAAACAGCATAAACACTTAATCCGTCAAGTGAAATATCCGCAACAGGTCTGCCGGCTCTGTATTTCCAGTCATCTGAAAACTCATAAGAAATCTTGTCAGGATTTTTCCCCAGCGATATCCTGACAATTTTCTCCGGTTCAATGTCAAAATACAACGGTACTTTTTTACCGCAATAGCAGATGTTCATTTTATTGTAACCAAAAGAAAAGCTATCCGTTTCATCAGGAACCTCAACTGTAAAATTGCTTTTATCCTGAACATATAAAAATTCTTCAACATGATAATCAGCATAAGTAACTTTGATTTTCATTCCATGAAGATTTATTTCATTCAGAATAATATCACCGTACTGTGAATAATGCCAGTCAACACCCTCAACAAGAGTTGTCTTATATGGCTCCTGAATAATTTCAAATTTCTCAATCGGCACAAGAGATATATTGTAAGATGCACGGTAGCCTTCAATATCATCAACATATATATATATTTCATTGTTGCCGCATACCCAATTTCTGTTTACAGGTTCGCAGTACATATTTGCGCCCCAGGATTCAACCTGATAGCAATATGACTTTCCGTTGCAATCAACCGTCAGTCCGCTTAAATCAAACCCTGCGCACGGATAAATATCGTTGTTGAAATATTTCCAGTCAATGCCCTCGTAAAAAACCGTTCTCTCCGGAGGAGAAATGACAGTCAGTTTTTTAACGGCTGCCTCAGCGTTTACACAGGTCATAAGTGCAATGCACAATATAAATGTAATTAATTTAAGAAAGGTTCTCATAAAGAGCCACCGTCCTGAAATTAAATTTTTATCAATTATACTCTTTTTTTACCCGTGTGTCAATAAGCGGAACCGTCGTAAAAGCGGTAAAAACTGTCTTAAATGTTTCAGGATTTTTAATATTTTGTAAATTATAAAAATTCAGTTGATTTATCACAGATTCTATGATATTATGTACACAATCGAAAATTAAGGAGAAATGGTTTATGACTAAATTTTCAAAAATTGTGTCTTTGCTGCTTACACTCGTTATGGTAGCAGGCATAGCAACAGCATGTATTTTCACGGCAAACGCTGCCGAAACAGCTGCGCCTTCATTCAATGTTACTCAAACAAACAAATCCGGCAATAAGGTAACGGTTGCAGTTAATCTTTCAAGCGGCGGATTTAACGCAGTGGACTTCAAATTCAAGACTTCATCCGGTGTTAAATGTGATTCCATAAATATGTCAAGCGGTCTTATGGGAAGCGGTAACCCTGCAAACGGATATGTTGCCGCAATTTCAAGCTCAACATACACTAAGCCCGGTTCTGTAATCACAGCAACATTTACAGTTCCCGCAAACAGCGATTACTCTATTTCCGGTGAAATTACAGACTGCACAATTTACGATGCAAGCGGTAATTACAGAGATGTAAAGAGCTCATCAAAAGTTACCGGCAGTGCCTCAGGTACTACAAAAACCACTACTACAAAAACTACAACCAAGCCGACAACCAAGCCCACTACAAAAACTACAACAAAACCCACCACAACTAAAAAAGGTGATAAACCCACCACAACCAAAAAGGGCGATAAAACAACTACAACTAAAAAAGACAATAAAGATACAAATATCCCCACAACTGATATAGACAGCGCTGCAACAGCAACCGAAACAACCGAAGCTGTTTCAGAAGATGTTTTTGAATCGGATGATTTCGGTGAAATCGAAATGTATGACGAGGAAGAAAGCTCAACCAGCACAAAGCTGCTTGACAAAAACGCTGAGAAAGACAGTAAAAAAGATATAGACTGGGTTACAATCGCAATAATCGCAGGCGCAGCCGTTCTTCTTATCGCAATAGCAATTATAGTTATTGTTGTAGCTAACAAAAAGAAAAACGGAAGCGGCTATGAATATGATGACTGATAATCAGTTCAGGAACAAATAATAGTCACTGTGTATCCGAATCGGTTCGCCGGTTCGGATATTTTTTTGTTGTAAGCAGGAGAAACAGAAAATTTTGCTTGCAATTTACCGAAAATTCAGATACAATTATCGAGTATAAGTATATGCGGAAAGAGGTTTTTCTATGGCAGCATTTTCACCCGGTAAAATATTGAAAACAGATTTCGGCGCTTCCGTTAAAATAATCAGTTATATTGCAGGCGGCGGTCAGGGCGATGTGTATAAGGTTGAATACGCAGGTAAAACCAAAGCCTTGAAATGGTACAAAAATGTCGGAAACAACCCTGAAGCATTTTATAATAACCTGAAAAAGAACATTGAGAAAGGTTCTCCCGATAATGCTTTTCTCTGGCCGGATGCAATAACCGAAAAATCAGACGGTTCTTTCGGTTATATTATGGATTTAAGACCAGACGGATTCAGTGAGCTTTCTGAATTTATGCTCGGGAAAGCCCGTTTCAGTTCTTTCAAAGCCGCAACGGATGTATGCATAAAAATTGTTTCTGCATTCAGAATTCTGCATAATAAAGGCTACAGTTACCAGGACCTGAACGACGGTAATTTTTTTATCAACCCTCAAACCGGCAGTGTTCTTATTTGTGACAACGATAATGTTGCACCTAACGGAACAAGCATGGGTGTTATCGGCAAACCACGGTATATGGCTCCTGAAATAGTCTGCGGAAAATCGCTTCCCAATACTCAGACAGACCGTTTTTCCCTTGCGGTGATTCTCTTTCTTATTTTGTGTATGAATCACCCTCTTGAAGGCAAAAAATCACTTGTGCCCTGCCTCACCCCGTCTGAAGCAGAAAAACTGTACGGTTCAGAGGCTTTGTTTGTATGCGACCCTGACGACAGTTCAAATGCCCCTGTTAAAAATATTCATTCAAATGTTATTGCAAGGTGGCAATATTTACCTGACTACATAAAAGATGCATTTATCAAATCCTTCAGCCAGAAGGCAATAAAAGAACCCGGAGCAAGACTGCGTGAGCTTGACTGGCTAAAAGTGCTTGTCCGTTTCAGAAGTGAAATTGTTAAATGCGCAAAATGCGGTAACGAGGTTTTTGTAAAAGATACATCCACCTTATGCGACGGATGTCACACATCTTTGAATTTATCACATTCAATCGAACTTCCCGGCTATTCGGTGTGCGCCGCCAAAGGTGCAAGAATTTACCGTTGTCAGTTGGTTTCCTGCAACGCTGATTATGCTCTTGACCCCGTTGCGCTTGTTGTTGCCAGACAAGATAACCCCGATGTTCTCGGTTTCAGAAATATGACAAACCTGAATCTGACCGCATTTACTCCAAGCGGAAAAGAAAAAATTGTTGCACCCGGGGAAATTATTCCGTTCAAATCCGGAATTGTTATCGAATACGAAAACAGTAAAATAAAACTTGATTAAAAAACGGAGGAATAAATTATGCCGAATCCTAATGAAGCTTACGAAGTTGCAAGAAAGGTTTTACCCATTATATATGTCCTTGATTCATCCGGAAGTATGACCGGTGAAAGAATTGCCGCAGTTAACGAGGCTATGCACGAAACAATGGATGTGCTAAAGGATATTTCTTCAAACAATCCCGATGCCGAGTTAAAAGTTGCCGTTATGAAGTTTTCATCAGGCGCAGAGTGGATTACAAACGGTCTTGTTTTTCTCGATGATTTTTATTGGAATGATATTAAAGCGGCAGGTGTTACAGACCTGGGTTACGCATTGAACGAACTCAACAACAAGCTTTCACGCAGTGAATTTCTTGTAAGTGATACAGGTTTTTGTGTTCCTGTTATTATGTTCATGAGTGACGGTCAGCCCACCGACGACTATATGAAACAACTTGCAATAATAAATGAAAACAATAAATGGTTCAGACACGCAACAAAAATCGGCATTGCTGTAGGTGATGATGCAGATTTAAGCGTTCTTGCAAAAGTTGCGGGAACAACGGAAGGCGTTGTTGCTGTTAACGACCTTGAAACTCTTAAAGCTCTTATTAAAGTTGCCAGTGTAACAGCTTCAATGGTTAATTCAAAAAGCCGTACTGACAACAGCAATTCAATTAAAGAGATTATGGACGATGTTAAGGCTGAACTTTCCGGTGCCGAAAGCATTGACTTTAACTTCTTTAACAATAATAATGCCGATTATGACGATAAAACCGTTTATGTTGACCCTGATATTGTATTGCAGAACGGTTGGGACGACGATGCCGAATGGAACTGAATATTACTGAATTATCCGTTCTGTCTGACACCGGCATGAACAGGAAATAGTGACACTTCACGGAGGTGTTTATTTGAAATTCAAAACTTTCACTCAATCGGTTCAGGGCGCTTCTCATATTAAAAAAAATATTCCGTGTCAGGATTTCAGTATTGTTGACGGATGCGAAAAATATAAAATTTTTGTTTTGGGAGACGGGCACGGAAACAGAAACTGTTTCAGAAGTCAGGTCGGCTCAAGACTTCTCTGCGAAATAGCACACAAAAACTTTATAACATTTGCAGAAAACATCGAAAGTGAAAAAGTGCTCAGCGAATATGAATCCGAACCTGTTGTAAGGCAGCTTATCAGAAGTATTATCGGCACATGGGTTATTGCCGTGACCGATGACTGTGATAACAATCCCCCTTCAGACGAAGAACTTGCTTCAGCTCGTGAATATGAAGATGCGTACCGTAACGGTATGTACCTTGAACATATTTACGGCACAACATTTATCGGCGGAATTATTACAGATGAATATCTTCTTCTTATTCAGCAGGGCGACGGAAGATGTGTTGTTTTTGACAAAGACGGGAATCCGTCACAGCCTGTTCCGTGGGATGACAGATGTTTTGCAAACATCACAACTTCAGTTTGTGATAATGATGCAGTGACCGGCTGCCGTTATACTGTAATTGATGTTAAAAACAATCCCGTGGCGGCAGTTATTGCGGGAAGTGACGGAGTTGAAGACTCATTCGTTTCTATGGATAAAATGCACACCTTTTACAGTGACTTGCTTATATATTCCTGTGAAAACGGTATTGATGCTTTTACGGATTATTTAGGCCCGTTGCTTTCCGACCTTAACACAAACGGCAGCGGAGACGATACAACTGTTTGCGGATTTATTGATACTGAAGCTGTTTCGTCACTTTTTGAAACATTCAGATTCCGTAAAGAAAAAGTTAATCTGGATTCAAAAATAGAGTACCTTAACGGAAGAATAAATTCTATGCAGGGCAAATATGACTATTATGTTTCAAAAATAAAAGAGCTTTCGGATTCATTAAATATGTATACCGAAAGTTATCTGTACTATATTTATGAAGCTTTTTGCAGCCTTGTATCCTGGACTATGCCTGATGATGTTGAATCAGTATCGTTTGACGGCGGTAATTGTTCATGTAAAGATGCTGATTTGAAAAATCTGCTTAAAAATATTCACAGCTTTTCCCGCTATGAAGAGAAATTGATTTATAATGTTACCCAGGCAGCAGAAGATTATGAATCAGAACAAGAGCTAAACGAAGAAACGAATAAATATGATATTGCATTGCAGAAATACAACGATGAGATTTTCTCTCTTTCATCTGATTTTTTATCCTACAGTATATTTTGTAAAAAAGACGGATTTATTATTAAAAATGAAAATCTTTCTCCCGAAGAACACCTTGATAAAGTAAGAACTGCCGTTTATTTTATTGAAGGTGCGGCAGAACAGCTGGAAAGTGCTTTGTTTTCTGATGAATTTTCCTGTGAAAATTTCAGTTCATTTGCAGAAGAAAACAGTGAGCGTGATAAGAAACAGCTTGAAGATATAGTCAGACTTATTTCAAAAATAAATTCTCAGAAAAAATCAATAACCCGATACGAAAGTGAATTTTCATCGTATCAGGATATTCGCAGTCAGATAATAGCGCAAAGAGATTCTGCTGTTGCAGACAGAATAAAAGCAGAATCAGAATATAAAAATAATATTTCAAGTAAAACCGCAGGTGAAAATATATGAAATGCCGAAGTTGTGAACAAGAGTTCGATAACAGTGTTCATACTAAAATCTGTCCGAATTGTAAAACGCCGATTAAACCCATAAAAGAAATCACCATACCGGATGTTATACAGATTGTTATAGAAGAAAAAGGCAAAGAAATTCTCAACGAACCGAAGATTGTTTATAACTATGTTGCCGACTATTTTCATGGAAACGAATCTGATAAAAGTCTTTTTAAAATTGCGTGTAACAACAATATTCTTTCCGCAGGATATAAAATTCTTTCAACTGATTCGGAAGAAGAAAAATCAGCAATTATAAAACAGCAGTATAAAAAATTACAGCAGACTGCATTCCTTTCATCAGAATACGCAGAAAAGGCAGTGAATTTTGTTCTGGAAGGAATAGGCATTGAAATAAAAACCGAAGAGCCTTCCGTAAAACCCGCTGATACGACACAGAACAGCCGCACTGTAAAAAGCAATAAACCGCCTGTTTACTCTGAGAAAAAAATAAATGATTATGTAAAATTCTGGAGATACTGGATTCCGAAATGTCTTAATCTTTCTGTTT
Source organism: Acutalibacteraceae bacterium (assembly GCA_045628495.1). Taxonomy (GTDB): domain Bacteria; phylum Bacillota; class Clostridia; order Oscillospirales; family Acutalibacteraceae; genus CAG-488. The sequence goes on along the minus strand of JAZQPL010000066.1, from coordinate 12,481 downwards.
TTCACGGAAAAAATTATTATATTGATTTTCACAAAAACATTACCGTTCCCATGCGCACGGCTGCATTCGCATCAATATCAAAGCAGGGATTGTATCCGGACGATTTAATTGCTCTTGTTTGTGAAACCGGAAAAAACAAAGAAATAATCAGCGGAATATTATTCACCTTTAGCTCCGTATATATCAGTATCCCGAATTCAATAAACAGCAAGTTTTCCAGACTCAGCAGTGTAAAAATTGACTATACAGATATTATATCGGCAGAATTTGCCGGTACAATGTTAAAAATCGAAACTGATTCTCCCACAGCGGTAAGAAACACATTTACATTTGACTTTAAGAATTTTTATATTTTCCCTGTACCCTTTGCAGAAGCATTGATGAGATTTACAAATTTCATAAAAATAATATAATATTTATTATAAATATATGCTGAGGTTTTGCATATTTTTGTTGACAAAAAAATATTATAGGGTTATAATTAGCGAACAGGCGATGATGAAGAAAAGTAGCGTAGCCAAGCTCTTTCAGAGAGTCCGGGTTGGTGTGAGCCGGGCAGCAGCTTCTGCGTGAAGAACACTTCGAAGCCGCAAGCTTAAAGCGCAGGCGAGTAGGCAAGCCGGGGGTTGACCGTTATATCAACAGGCTTTTAAGGAAGCCGTAAAGTGGCCGAAAGGCAATATAGGTGGTACCGCGGGTTACAGTTGCTCGTCCTATACATTAGTTAGGACAGACAGCTGTATTTTTATTTTTAGGAGGAAATATTATGAAACACATTGACATCAAAGAAATTTTTGAAAACAAATCCCTTATCGGAAACAGTGTTACCGTATGCGGTTGGGTTCGCACTGCAAGAAATTCTAAGAATGTTGCTTTCCTTGCACTTAATGACGGTACAACCCTTAATCATCTTCAGATAGTAATTGATAAATCAAACGGTTTTGATTTGCCCGAACAGGCAGGCAAACTGGGTGCGGCAATAAAAGTAATCGGCAAAGCAGTTGAAAACGAAAACAACGGCGGCGTTGAAATAAACGCTGAAAGCATCACCGTACTGGGCGAATGTCCCTCAGACTATCCCCTTCAGAAAAAATTTCAGAAGCTTGAAACACTTCGTGAAATACCCCATATAAGAGTAAGAACCAATACTTTCAACGCAGTGTTCAGAGTTCGTTCTGTTATGGCTGCCGCTATTCACCGTTTTTTCCAGGAAAAAGGCTTTGTGTATGTAAACACCCCGCTTATTACCGGCAGTGACTGCGAAGGCGCAGGTGAAATGTTCAAGGTAACAACAATCGGATATTCAGATAAATATAAAAATGCAGAAGATTATTATGCTGATGATTTCTTCGGTAAAAAAGCAGGACTCAGTGTTTCCGGTCAGCTTGAGGGCGAAGTTGCCGCAATGGCGTTAGGTAAAATTTACACATTCGGGCCAAGCTTCAGGGCAGAAAACAGCAACACTGTTCGTCATGTTGCCGAATTTTGGCATATCGAACCTGAAATTGCTTTTTGCGAGCTTCCCGACCTTATTGAGCTTGCTGAAGAAATGATTAAATATATTATTAAAGACTTTATGGATAAATGTCCTTCTGAGCTTAAATTCTTTGAAGAACGATTTGAAAAAGGTCTTTCGGAAAAACTTCTTAATGTTATAAACAATACATTTGAAGTTGTTGATTACACAACAGCTATTGATATTCTCAAAAAAGCCGATGTGAAATTCCAGTATCCCGTTGAGTGGGGCTGTGACCTTCAGAGTGAGCACGAAAGATATATTACCGAAGTTGTTTATAAAAAGCCCGTATTCCTCATAAACTATCCTAAAGAAATAAAATCTTTCTATATGAAGCTGAACCCGGACGGTAAAACCGTTGCTGCAACAGACCTGCTTGTTCCCGGAGTCGGTGAAATCATAGGAGGAAGCGAAAGAGAAGCCGATTATGATAAACTGATAAAAGCAATGGACGACAGAGGAATGGAAAAATCTGATTACAGCGACTACCTTGATTTGAGAAAATTCGGTTCTGTTCCTCACAGCGGATTCGGATTGGGCTTTGAAAGAATTATTATGTACTGCACGGGTATGAGCAACATAAGAGATGTTATTTTCTACCCCCGTACAGTCGGAAACATCAGATAAGGAGCGATAACAATGAGTAACTTGGTATTCCCCGAAGGATACTCATCTGCACTGTCACAAAGAGAAACGCAAAAAGCAATAAAGCTTATTAAAGATACTTTCCAGGTGAAACTGAGTCAGATGCTTAATCTTGACCGTATCACTGCTCCGCTTATTGTAACTCAGGATTCGGGTATCAACGATGACCTTAACGGAGTTGAACGCAAGGTTCATTTTACAATGAATGAAATTGACGGCACAGCAGAAGTTGTTCAATCCCTTGCCAAGTGGAAAAGAATGGCGCTTTATAATTACGGATACAAGCCCGGTGAGGGAATTTATACCGATATGCTTGCGATTCGCCGTGACGATAACTGCGATAATCTTCACTCAATTTTTGTTGACCAGTGGGACTGGGAAAAAGCTATTACAGAAAATGACCGGAATATTGAATATCTTAAACAAACAGTTAAAAAAATCGTCGCTTCACTCAAATACACAAGCGACAAGGTTAAAGAAGCTTTTCCCTCAGTCAATGTTGAAATCAGTGATAATGTTTTCTTCATAACTTCTCAGGAGCTTGAAGACAGATATCCTGATATGACCGCAAAAGAAAGAGAAAATGCCATTGTAAAAGAGAATAAAACCGTATTTCTCATGCAGATAGGTGAAAACCTTAAAAGCGGAGTTCCTCACGACGGCAGAGCACCGGACTATGACGACTGGTCGCTTAACGGTGATATTCTTATCTGGAACGAAGTTCTGCAGTGCGCATTGGAAATTTCATCAATGGGCATCAGAGTAAACTCTGAAGTACTTCATTATCAGCTTCAGAAGCGTAATATGACCGAGAGAGAGCAATTCCCGTATCATCAGGGTATTCTGAACAACACCCTGCCTCTTACTATAGGAGGGGGGCTCGGTCAGTCAAGAATATGTATGCTTCTTTTAGGCAAAGCTCACATCGGTGAAGTTCAGGTTTCAATCTGGCCGGAAGATATGAGAAAACAGTTTGCAGATAATAATATTATTCTTCTGTAAGTTCAGTATAATAACAAAAAACGCAACTCCTTTAATCGGGAATTGCGTTTTTATTATTTGTAATTATTACTGTTTTGTGCCTTCTTCTGTAATGTCAAGTCTGCTGTTTGTAACAACAACCTTATAAATATGTTGGATGCCCCATGAGTCTGTTGCGATTATCTTTGTTTCTCCGAGTTCTTCTGAAGAATCAACCATCATTGAAAGCTTATCGTCAGACAGTGTTACTGTAGCAATGTTTTCATCTTCACTGACACATTCCATTACTTTAACAGGAATACCGAAATCATAAATCATCGGTGATACAAGCTTTACAGGTGTAGTGAGGTTAATGGCAGTGTAGATAATACCAACCGCCAAGCCTGCCGCAGTCAAAGAAACGGCAACAGTTTTTGCCTTTTTATTGCTGAGAATAATGAAAACCAGAAGAAATGCAAAACCGATGCAGAGAATTCCGTTAAGAAGGTGATACGGAGCAGTTTTATTGATAATCATTGATACAATATTGTCAGCACCTCTGTATGCAAGGAAAACAGTGGCAACCGAAAGAACAATACCTGAAATCAGGCTGTTATCTTTAATCTGATAAGCAACAAATGCACCGGGAATTGTAAGAACAGTCCACAAAAGCCAGCCTGTTCCGCCGCCCCAATAATAGTTTATGAAAAGCGTTTTTGCTGTTTCAATAAAGTCCGCTTTGAAAAAAGCAACGCCTGCAATAACCTCAACCAAATAAATAACAGGTTGACTTATAAGAAAAAACAAAAAAGTTTTTGTTACCGCTTCCAGTCGTTTGTGACAATTTGTAATAATAAAAACAGCAAGCACAAACCACATATCAAGATAAATTGCAATATCCTGAAAAGATGTGTTTTTAAGTGCGGGAATACTGTTCAGAATTCCTACGATAACACCGGTTAAAACAGAAAATAAAATAATAAATTTAACGCTGATGTTTGTTTCCCCAAATAATTTCTTTAATTTACTCAAAGCAAAGCCTCCTTTTTGTTCAACAAATTGATTATAACATTTTTTTAAGCTAAAGTCCATATTTTTGCAGATTATTTATTAAATTATAAATCACCGATTGACAAAATATCATAACAGAGTATAATTTTTATATTACCTTTGAGTGAAATTAAAAATTATACGGAATCATTATATTTTACGGAGGATTTACTAATGAAAACTAACGAATCAGTTTTACAGGAAGTTGAAAAAATGACTGAAGAACAGCAAAACAGAATATATAAGCTTGGAGTAATAAAAGATATTATTTCACTTATCGTTGCCGTTCCGCTTATTATTATAGGTATCGTAAGAATCACCCGTTCATTCTCGGATATTCAGACAATTCTGCTTACCGTTCTTGTTCTTGCGGCAATAGAACTGATTTTTATCGGTATAATATCCGTTGCCTGCAGAATAATCTGCCGTGATTACACTGACGCACGGTGGGACTGCATCAGCAAAATGAAAAAGCAGGAGCGAAATAAATAATTTTCAGCATATAAAAGGTGAAACAGATGGCAAATCCAAAAACAAATGTTATGCGTTTTCTTGATCAGAAAAAAATAGATTACATACCCCATGAATACGAAGTTGCACCGGAAACACCCCTTGACGGTATAACGGTTGCTTCGCTGATAAAAAAAGATGTAACCTGTGTTTACAAAACTCTTGTTACTGTGGGAGAATCAAAAAGAAATTATGTATTTGTAATCCCCGCTTCAAGTCAGCTCGATTTCAAGAAATGTGCAAAAGCCGCCGGAGAGAAAAAAATTGAAATGATAAAGCAAAAAGACCTGCTTCCTCTTACAGGATATATTCACGGAGGGTGCAGTCCGTTAGGAATGAAAAAACCGTTTAAGACTTTTTTTCAGGAAGATGTGCTGAACCTTGAAACAGTAACAGTCAGCGCCGGTAAAATAGGCCGTCAGATTGAAATAAAACCTGAAACAATAATCGGACTTTCAAAGGCAGTAACTACAGATGTGATTTTATGATTTTTTTCTTTTCATAATTTACTATTCCGATTCCCGCCGCAACAAGAATAATTGAAACAATATGCATGGGAGTAAAAATATTCTCTTTGAGCATTACAGCTGAAAAAATATTCCCGAAAATCGGAGTCATCAGCTTGAACATACTCGTTTTACTTACATCGTTATATTTCAGCAGTGCAGACCATATTAAAAACGCAACCGCTGAAACCATTGCAAGATAAATGAGGCATAAATCAGCTTTAATATTATTAAACGATATTTGCCCCTTTAACGGTATTGATATCATAGTCAGCACAGCACCGCCTATAAGAAGATAGTAACCTGTCAGCACAACAGGACTGATTTTCATGGCGGCTTTTTTATTTATAATAATGCCGAATGTTGCAAACAGTGAGGAAATAATAATAAATCCCTCTCCTGTAAGCTTAAAAGTAAACGCAGCATCTGCATTAAAATTGATAAAAATAATCCCTGCAAACCCTGCAATACAGCCAATGATTTTTTTCATATTCAGCCTGTCATCTTTAAAAAATAAAGATACAATTATCACAGAGCAGAATGTATCAAACGAATTTATAACCGCTGCAACTCCCCCTGAAGTTTCCGAAAGACCTAAATAATAAAAGAAATAGTCACCTGCAACCTGAACCAGGGACATTGCAAGTACAGGCGGCAGTTGCTGCTTTGTCAGAACAGGAATTTTTTTATACTTAACTGTATAAAAAACAAGCACCGAAGCCCCCGCAATCATAAATCTTATGCCTGCGAAAAGTATTTTTGAGCCTGTATCTGAAATATTAAACCATTCATAACCCAGTTTAATCCCCGGGAAAGCAGTCCCCCATAAAGCCGTTGCAATAACAGCTAAAACTGCAAATGTAATATTATTGTTAAAATTTCTCTTTTCTTTCATAAAAACACCCATTAGATTATATCACTTTAATCATAATTTTCAACACAATAAACAAAATCGAATAGGAATGTAGACATTTTTTATATTTTATGATATAATAATTCCACTTACAAGCTTTTAAAGGAGAAATAAAAATGTCAATTAAAAGAATACTCTCTGTATTTTTGGCAGTTATAATGGTATTATTGTCCGCAGTAAGCGTTAATGCCGCTGAACCTTCCTCTGCAGAAAAAAAGCTTACAATCATTGACCTTTCAGAACATAACGGAAATGTCAACTGGAGCGTTACCTCCGGTCTGATTGACGGTGCAATATTAAGAATCGGTTACCGTGGCAATACATACAGACAAAATATAGTTGAAGATAAATTATTTTCCTCTCATCTGAGCGGAGTAAAACAGTATAATATTCCCTACGGAATTTATTTTTACTCTGTTGCCTTAAATACTACCGAAGCTATTGAAGAAGCAAACTGGGTAATTAAAACCCTCAAAGCCTACAAATGCAAACCTTCTATGCCTATTTTCTTTGATATGGAAGAAAGTATACAGATTGAAAAGCTTACTAACCGTGAAAGAACCGACATTATCCGTGCCTTCTGCAAAACATTGAACGATCAGGGCTATTATGCCGGATTCTATACAAATTACTACTGGATTACAAACCTGCTTTATCCTGCGGATTTGGAACAGTATGCCGTGTGGATTGCCCAGTGGGCTTCCGCCTGTGCATATACAGGCAAATATGATATGTGGCAATACACCGGTTCAGGTAAGATGGACGGTATCAATCACGATGTTGATATAAGCTACTGCTACAAAAATTATCCGGATTTTATAAAGAAATACGGATATAACGGCTATACAGGAACTGATGACCCGGGCGAAGATTCTGAAATTGATTATTCAAAAAGCGGAACATATAAAATTACATTCTCTTATCTGAATGTCAGAAACGGTCCGTCGTTATTATATGATAAAATCGGCTCACTGTCACAGAATGATGAAGTATATGTAAATTACATTCAGGACGGCTGGGGCAACATTTCATACGGAGCAGGACACGGCTGGATAAGCCTTGACAAACTTTATATTTCCAAAACCTCTGATTATATTACCACTAAGGAAAAACTGGGATATTATATTGTCAGCACAGATGTGCTTAATGTCAGAGAAGGATATTCAACTGATTATAATAAGGTCGGTCAGCTGTATAAAGGTGATTCCGTGTTTATTACACAAATCAAAAACAACTGGGGATGCTTTTACCAAGGCGAAGCAAAACATTGGATTTGCCTTGATTATGCTGATTTTTATTCTACAGTTTGCTTTATAACAGGAATAGACGGTAAATATTTAGCCCCTAAAACAATTAAATCAGGTATGTCGTTTACTTTACCTAAATGGAATATAGCACTTGACAGCAAAACCACCTTCAAAGGCTGGGCACTTTCATCAGGCGGCAGCGTTAAATATTCTGACGGTGCATCTGTTACTGCAGGCAATTCAAACATTGCTCTGTTTGCCGTGCTCAATAAAGATGATACACCGTCTGTGCTGTATACAAATCCTACTAAACCGAGGGCAAAAACTGATAATATGTTTGTTGTCAGCGATGAAAAAATGTCTCAATCCGGATTCATTACAAAATATATTAAACCTGCATCAGGTGTCACTTATTCTGTAAAACTTTCCGACAGCTCGTATATGGGAACGGGAAGTGAAATCGAATTTAAATATAAAGATAAAACTGCGGAAAAACTTTATGTAGTCATATCCGGCGACTGTAACGGCGACGGAATATGCAACTGCCTTGATTTAGCTGATGCCTTAAATATTTCTCAAGGCACAAAGTCAACTGTTTCATACAGTGTCTGTCAGAAAAAAGCAGCAGATATCAATCTTGACGGCAAGGTTGATTCAGCTGATTTGAAAATAATTAAAAATGTGGCTTCAGGTTCTGCTGATTTGCCGCATTGATTGGAGCGTATTTATGATTAAAAAATTAGTTTCATGTCTTATCTGCGTCATTTTACTTGCAGCATTTATTCCGTTTACCGCAAGCGCAGCAAACACTGCGGAATTCAAAGTCTGCATTGCAAATCAAGATGAAAAAAGCATCACAGTTACTCTTGATTTTGCAAACGGTACAGGATTCTGTGCTTTTGATGCAAGCATAGAATACGATACTTTAAAGCTCGGACTTGAAAGCTGTCAGTTTTCATCAGGATTTGCCTCTTATGTTAAAGCTGTTGAGAAAAAGGGCGGCATGACAATTTATAATATCAACAGTAAAAACAATCCCATAAAAGTTTCCTCCGCAGGAACTGTTCCTTTTGAAAAAGCAGGTAATGACGGTTCTGTTATTAAAATGAATTTTTCAAAAATAAACGGAACAAATCTTTCTGAAAATGACATAAAGGTTACTATTGAAAACTGTCAGACAGAAAAATTTGAAGATATTAAAACCAAGCTTGTATATGACCTGAAAAACGGTTCTTCGTCTTCTGCGAATGACCAGACAGCACCGTCGGCAACCGTTGCACCGGAAGATAAAGAAGACACTGCAAATAATGACAAAACAACATCATCTCAAGCAGTAACCGAAACCACTCAAAATAACACGGAAAAAAATCAAGGCACAGATTCTGATAACAACATCACAACATCCGAGTCTGCAAAAACAAACGCTCAGGCAGGAAAAGGTGTTTCAAATTCCAAAAAGACTGTCATTGTAATTTTTTGCGCTGTTATCGTTGTTGCCTGCACAGGTGCTGTGATTTATATGATTGCAAAAAATAAAAAAGAAAAAATAGACGAATTTGAAAGATAAATTCGGAAGAAAGAGACAAATCTCTGCCTCTTTCTTCTTTTTTTGCTTTACTCTCAGGTTTATTTATGATAATATAACCCTAAGGAGGAATGTATATGAATAACAACTCTGCTCTGCCGAAAAAATATACGGTAATATGGTCTGTATTTACAGCCGCATACGCTGTATGGATGATTTTCTTTATGAGAAAAATTGTATTACAAAGCTATGAATCCGTTGCTCAACGAACTGTTGACGGCATACTTCACAACGACATCACAGGAATGATCGGTAATCACTGGTTATTCCCTGTTTGGGTAATTGTTTCAATAGCCTGTTTTATTTCTTTTCCCATAATAATTAAAAAATTTCTGTATTCAGGCGAGAATACAAAATCAGGCAAAATCTTCTGCCTTATCAGCCTGATACTCGGATGTGCTTTTATTACATGGTACGGCTTTTTTGATGTTAAAGATATTTTTGCTCCGGGTGCATCAATCACAGCAAGTATGATCGGGCTTGAATTTCCGTGGCACTTCAGAATGTGGGGCATTTTTACTTCAATTTCTATTTTTGCAAACACTTTGTTTATGTACAACAGATACGGCTATAACAGCAAATTAGGCGTGATTTTAGGTTCGGTTGGCTCTGCCGCAATTTATGTCACAATAAATGTTCCTTCCGCAGGTGAAGACCTTCATTTGGATTCACTCAGATGTATGTCGCACTGGTCGGGAGCGCTGATTTTCGCAGGCTTCTGCGCCGCACCTATGCTTCTCTTCCTTTTGAACAGAGCTGTCAAAAAAGATAAAAAATTTATTATAGCTTTTGTTTCGTTTGCCGCAGTTCTTGTTGCAATGATTATATTGCTTGTTACGGTAGGCAAAAGCGGAACAATAGAAAATATTCCTGTATGGGCAGCTTATTTAATTCTTTTCCTTGCAAACTTTACCGATGTATTTGCGGATAAATCATCAGATAAATTGAATAAAAAAGAAACAGTTAAAGCATAAAAATGTTTTATACAGAAAAAGACCTTGCAGAATTTCACTGCAAGGTCAATTTTTATATTCGGTTTTATATCATTTTTCACCAAACAGCTATTGAAACGCAATATTCTGTCTCAGAAACTTTTATTGAACAACAGTTCCATCATTTGAAAAACAAATGCATCCTTCTTCTTTGCAATTTGTTATAGGCCATTCTTGTGAATCGAAGATTTCATTCCAATGCTCATCAAACTTTTCGTCCCAAACGCAAAGAGTTTGTATTCCTATATTTTGCGGTTTTTCCTCATCTTTATAAATAAAATTAAACTTGAAAAAATACCTATGGGATTTTGTAATGGCTATGGGAGTATTCCCGAAGTCCCATTTAATTATTTTTCCATATGAAGAATCTTTGCCTGAGAACATCAAAGATTCTTCATAATTGATAATAGGTTCATCAATATAATCAAATAAAATATCAATTTGCTTATCAATATTTGCTTCTGAACGCATTTTTTCAGAAAACATTGACTTGATACCCTCTTTATCCTTTCGATTTAACATATTAAAAAATTCTTCTTCTTTTTTGTGAGCATAACGGTAATCAAAAGAATCCTTTAACGCTGAATAATTGTGTTGTTTAACAGTGACTGCACTTATTTCAGTTGTGTTTGTTGTTACTGATATTTTTTCTGTTGTCTTTGTCGTTTCGGAAATTTGTTCATCCTTGTTTTTTGAGTTGTTACACGATACAAGAAAAAGCATTGACAAGCAGATTGTTAATATAAAAATCTTCTTCATATCATTTTCTCCTTTATATATAACAAAGTCATCTGATTTTAAACATAAACACCCGTGCTGCCGTCAACTGAAGTATATACATTTTCACCATTGCTGTCAACAGTTATAATTATAAGTTGTGGCTATTTCATAAATAAACTTTTCCCTATGCAGAAACAAAATATCAAAAAACAAGGCATACCACCTTTTGAGGGTGATATGCCTTAAATTTATTCTGTACTGTTCAAAACTTAACCGTTGATAGCTGCCTGTGCTGCTGCAAGACGAGCAATCGGAACACGGAAGGGTGAACATGAAACATAGTTAAGACCAATCTTATGGCAGAACTCAACTGATACGGGGTCGCCGCCGTGCTCACCGCAGATACCGCAGTGCATTTCGGGACGAACTTTCTTACCGAGTTCAACAGCCATTTCCATAAGCTTACCAACACCTGTCTGGTCGAGCTTAGCAAATGGATCGTTTTCATAAATCTTCTGGTCATAATATGCGCCAAGGAACTTACCTGCGTCATCACGGCTGAAGCCGAATGTCATCTGAGTAAGGTCGTTAGTACCGAAGCAGAAGAACTCAGCTTCTTTAGCGATTTCGTCAGCAGTAAGAGCTGCTCTCGGGATCTCGATCATTGTACCAACTTCATATTTAAGATCCACGCCTGCTGCTGCAATTTCAGCGTCAGCTGTTGCAACAACAACATCTTTAACGAATTTAAGCTCTTTAACTTCGCCAACAAGAGGAATCATAATTTCAGGAACGATGTTCCAGTCAGCATGAGCTTTCTTAACATTGATAGCTGCACGGATAACTGCCTTTGTCTGCATCTTAGCAATTTCAGGATAAGTAACAGTAAGACGGCATCCACGGTGACCCATCATGGGGTTGAACTCGTGAAGAGAAGAGATGAGAGCTTTGATGTCTTCAACACTCTTGCCCTGTGCATCTGCGAGTGCCTTAATATCATCTTCTTCTGTGGGAACGAACTCATGAAGAGGAGGATCAAGGAAACGGATTGTAACGGGGCAGCCTTCAAGTGCTTCATAAAGCTTTTCAAAGTCACCCTGCTGATAGGGAAGAATCTTTTCAAGAGCTGCTTCTCTTTCTTCAACTGTATCAGCGCAAATCATTTCACGGAATGCTGCGATTCTGTCAGCTTCGAAGAACATATGCTCTGTACGGCAAAGACCGATACCTTCTGCGCCAAGCTCACGGGCTTTCTTTGCATCTGCGGGAGTATCAGCATTTGTACGAACTTTAAGAACTCTGTATTTGTCAGCCCAAGCCATGATTCTGCCGAATTCGCCTGCAATCTGAGCGTCAACTGTGGGAATCAGTTCACCATAGATGTTACCTGTTGTACCGTCGATTGAAATGTAGTCGCCTTCAGCAAATACTTTTCCGCCGAGCTCGAACTTTTTGTTTTCTTCGTCCATTTTAATATCGCCGCAGCCGGAAACACAGCAAGTACCCATACCACGGGCAACAACAGCTGCATGAGAAGTCATACCGCCACGAACTGTGAGGATACCCTGAGCAGCTTTCATACCTGTAATGTCTTCGGGTGATGTTTCAAGACGAACAAGAACAACCTTCTCACCGTTTGCATTCCATGCTTCTGCATCGTCAGCAGTAAATACAACTTTACCGCAAGCAGCACCGGGAGATGCACCGAGACCCTTACCGAGAGGCTTTGCAGCTTTAAGAGCAGCAGCATCAAACTGAGGATGAAGAAGTGTATCAAGGTTTCTGGGATCGATCATAGCAACTGCTTCAGCAGGAGTCTTGTGGCCTTCGTCTACGA
>JAZQPL010000065.1:0-22896 GCA_045628495.1 Acutalibacteraceae bacterium | reverse complement strand
ATGAGTGTGCTAAACAGGGAAAGTGTGTATTATAGAAGTATTCTTGCAATCCCCGATTTTTCCGTCAAATCCTATTTGTGCTATTTCGTTGTTTAATCACAAGCAGAAAAGCACCCATCAGGGTGGTTTTTTGTTTGCCTTCAAGGTTTTAAGTAGCCTTGAAAACAGTTTTTAGTCAGTTTTTATCATGATATCGTATCCGTCTTTTTCGTTTCCAAGAACCAAGAGCCCCAACTCACCATAATAATAACCGTTCGCTTCTTTATTTTCTTCAATATACATTATTGCTTCGTTTATGGTCGCATCATCCATTGTTGGGTCTAATATTTTTGAAGCGTTTTTTATTAAGACCTTACATTGTTCAAGTGTGGCATCATCCGCGTAGATTCTAATATCACTTTCCTTGAGTAAAGTGGTTGTGACAATTAAATCCACTTTTAAACTGTCCATCAAATATGACTTCCCCAGAGCATCTTTGTATGCCGAAAGTCTAAATTCGGTACGATAATGTCCACTGTTTTTATCTTGAACGGCAAAGTTTTCTTTATAATTAAGTTTACTACTGGATGTTTTGTTAAACTCGTTTACTAAATTATCAGCGATGCTTTCTAAATTTACGGGCTCCTCCGATGTGGTTTCTGATTCTGAACCGTCTTGTACTGTGCTTGTTTCAGGAGTAGCGTTATTAGCAGTTTCTTTCGTGTCTGTTCCGTTTCCGCCGGAAAGTCCGATAATAAGATAAAGAATCCACGCCGCAGCTATTATTCCTATTTTCAATCCTTTTTTTATTTTTTGATTTTTAACCATAAGGATTGTTAACGGAAGTGGGAAAATACAAATCCAACCTAAAACCCACAACCATGTTTTTCTTTTTTTCTGCGGTTTTACTATTTGTTGTGCCGGCTGACGATTGATACCGGCATTCTGCCTATACGCTTCAGCCTGGGCTCTTTGTCTTCCTTTTTCAAAATTATATCCTGCTTCTTCGGCGTTATCATATTGTATGTGTTGAACCTCATTATCAATCAGAAGAGCAGAACCGCAAAACTCACAGGATGCTTTTTGATTTTCTGCGTCAACATTAAGTTTCGCACCGCAACTGGGACAGGTTATATCAATAAATTTCATACCAACACCTCAATTATCAAACTGTTAATTAAAGTATATAATGCTTTTTTTTATTTGTCAAACACTCCCAGCACTATTTTAAAGGGGTTTGGGGAAAAGACGAACGATAACTGCAAAAATCTATCTTTATATGTGTTTTTTATTAAGTTTATAATAATATCATTTCGTCTGAATGTTGGATTTATATAGTTTTCAATATATCTCGGGGTTCAAATTCGGGGTGTAAACACAAGCAGAATACCACCCAAAGAGTTTTTTTGTTTGCCTTTGTTCTGATTTTTTTGATTTGATGTTGAATTTTGCATTTTTAAATGCTAATATTAATCAAAATAAAAATGTTAGGAGTATTTTTTATGCCGACAATCAATACAGGAATAAAATTAGACACACAATTAATGAATCTTAAAGAAATGTCTTTTTCTGATGTCAGACCGGAAGTTAATCAACTTCTGGTAAGTGATGAAGAATTGATTGCTGCTTTTAAGACTCTAAGAGATCAGGTTCTTTTTACAAACAAGCGTATATTTGTTATAAATGTTCAAGGAATTACAGGCAAAAAAACATCATATTTTTCATATCCGTATTCTAAAATTCAATATTTCGGTGTTGAATCTGCAGGTCTTTTGGATATTGACAGTGAACTTATTGCAACATTCAGCAACGGAACAGTTTTACAATTTGACTTCAAATCTAAGATTGATATACGCAGAATATGTGCTTTGATTTCTAATTATATTTTATAATTGGCTGTTTTCTAAACTAAATGAGTGGCTTTTTTGGCCTTTTTCGGAAGATGGGAATGTCGAAGCTTACTGCAACGAGCATGCTGATTAAATATATTTAGAGCATTAGAAGAGGTTTGACTTAATGATAGCCAAACCTCTGATTTCATTTGGAAACAAAATTGGATTATTAAACACAGAATAAAGAAACAGAAAGGTAATCAATTCCTAACTCAATCCATTTATTTATAAATTTCGGTTGAGATGCTAACTCACCGCAAATACCTATTTCAATACCGTTTTTATGGGCATTTTCCGTTGCAGTTTTTATTAAAGATATTACTGCTTCGGAATTTTCGTTATTAAGCGAGTCAAGTTCTTCGTTCTGTCTGTCATGTGCCAGGGTGTATTGAGTGAGGTCATTTGTTCCGACTGAGAAAAAATCCACCACTTTTGCAAGTTTGTGGGATAACAATGCCGAGGCAGGTGTTTCTATCATTGCACCCTGTAACGGTATTTTGCAGGATATGCCTTGTTCCGACAACTCCTGCGCAACTTGCGAAATAAATTCTTTTATTTCAATAATTTCTTTGCAAGATGTAACCATAGGATACATTATACGCAAATTCCCGTACACCGCCGCCCGAAGCAACGCCCGTATTTGGGTTTTGAAAATGTCAGGGTAGAGGGAATATACCCGAAGTCCACGCAAACCTAAGGCAGGGTTTTCCTCATTTTTTAATGGTATGGTTTCTACTTTTTTATCGGAACCTATATCAAAGGTGCGTATAGTTACAGGCTTACCGTTTGCAGCTTCAAGTATTTTCTTATAAATTGAAAACTGTTCTTCTTCACAGGGCAAATCTGTTCTGTTCAAATATAAATACTCTGTACGAAAAAGACCGATGCCGTCACATTGTTCCGGCAATCCACCGTTGACCTCCGCCGAATTACCAATATTAACATATATCTTACATGGTAAATTTTGAAAAGGGGAGGCATTATTTTTTGTTGCGGCAGATTTTTGTATTTTTAAGAAATTATCAATAGTTTTTTGGTCAGGTTCAAAGTAAACTGAATTGTTTCCCGTATTTATAAGAACCTTCATTCCGGTTTTTACTGCGTTTATGTTGTCACAAATCATTGCCGGAATACCCATTTCTTTAATCAGAATGGCAATATGAGAATAAATCGAACCGGAGCCTAAAATAATTCCTTTAAGATTTTGCCTGTCAAAACTCATTAAATCACCCGGAAACAGCTCATCTGCCACAAGCACAAAAGAACCATCAGGTGTGTTCTTGGATTTTTCTTTTGTAAGATGTGAAAGTAATCTCCTGCAAACATCTTTTATATCATCAATACGGGCAATCATATATTCGTCCTGCGTGTCAAGAAACATCTGCGAAAAACATTCTTCGGTTTGAGTTACTGCGTTATTTGCAGTGTTACCGGTGAATTGAACGGCATTTCTGAGATAATCGAGAAAATCTTCATCCTCTAACATCATACGGTGAATTTCAAATATTTCTTTTGCCGTGTCGTTCTCGGATTTCTTTGCGCATTCTGCAAGCTCGTCCTTAACTTCCGTAATTACAAGTTCAAGTCTGCGTGCTTCTTCATCCTTATTTATCGATGTGTGCTCGGTGTTGCTGGTGATATTTCGATTAAGAACAAATGCGGTGTCTGAAACAACACCGCTAAATATAGTTTTACCTTGTAAATGTATCATTTTATTCTACCTTTACAGATTTTCATTGAAAAACTCTTCTAATTCAGTTGCACAGTTTTCTTCATCTTTACCGTCAACGGTGATTTTTACAACTGTATCGCATTTAATACACATTGCCATAAGTGCCATTAAACGGGTTGCATCACATTCCTTGCCGTTAGCGCAAACAGTAATACGGCTTGAATACTTTTTGGCTTCTTTAACAAGCTGTCCCGCAGGTCTTGCGTGAAGTCCTGCGGTATCTGTTATTTTATACTCAAATTCTTTCATTTCATCACCATTTTGCTTCTTCTTTTGTAGAAAGTGCCTGCTGCATTACAATTTCCAGGCTGTCGCCGCAAACAGAAGAAACAGAAGCGGCAATCGCACCTTCGGCAATGGGGCAGTCAGGCAGTAAAACATTGTTATAGCCTAAATCTTCAATCACCATTTCAGCAGTCATAACTGCACTGCCCATATCAACAAGTACTATAACACCATCCGTCGAGTAAACTGACTCTATGGCTTTACGAATTTTTTCATAACTTGTTCCGTATTCATTATCATCCGTACCGCCTGCAGTTGCAATCGGACAGCCGTCAGCCATTATTTTTGTTGCATCAAGAACGCCGTCTGCAAGTTTACAGCTGTGAGAAACAATAACAATTCCTACCATAAATCTGCTCCTTACAAAGAATTTGCAACTTCTTCAAGAAGAAATGTGAATGATGTTGCACCGGGATCCTGATGACCGATACTTCTTTCACCAATATAACTGGCTCTGCCTTTGGTTGCGGCAATGGTTTTGGTAAATTCCACGCCTGATTTTGCGGCATTGACACCGCAAAGCAGAACATCCTTGTGATTAAGATTTTCAGAAACGGCTTTTTCCATTGCCTTGAGGGCAGGTATCATAGCATCAAGCATAGTTTTTTCACCCTGAACAGCTTTGCCTCTTTGCATAACACCGTCAACGGAAACTTTTAAGCAATTAACAAAATCGGAAATATTCATTTCACTTTTTGTGCCCATTGCCATACCTGATTTCATAAATGCCGTACCGTAAAGAGGACCGGCAGAACCGCCGACTGCGGAAACAAGTGTCATTCCCACAGTTTTTAAAACCGTTCCTATATCTTTATCACCCAAGCCGACAATCTTCTGCTCAACGGCGGAAAAACCTCTTGCCATATTTATTCCGTGGTCGCCGTCAGCTATTGCATTGTCGAGATCAGTTAAAAACTCCTTTTCCTTTTCCATACGGCAACTCATTTTAGAAATAATCTGTATAACTCTTTCCGTGTTCATTTGATTCTCCTTATGCCTTATAGGCAACTGTATCTACGGGCGCATTGAGAAGTTCTTTAAGCTGTTCATCAAGTTTTAACAGGGTGAGAGAAAATCCCTCCTGCTCAATAGATGTCATATAATTTCCTACAAGGGTTTTGTAAATTTTAATTCCTTTTGCATTTAAAACATCGTGAATATGATTGTTGATAAGATATAATTCCATAAGAGGTGTTCCGCCTGAACCGTTGACCAAAACTGCAACTTCGCTGTTTGCATAATCAATATCGGAAAGAATTTTTTCAAGAAGAACATCAGCAATTTCATCGGCGGATTTTAATGTATCTCTGTAAACACCGGGTTCACCGTGAATGCCGATGCCTACTTCCATTTCGTCATCTGAGAGCTCAAAACCGGGTTTGCCTGCCGAGGGGATGGTGCTGGGATTAATGGCAACGCCCATTGTGCGTACATTGTCAATAGCTTTCTGAGCGACTGCCTTTACCTCGTCAAGTGACGCACCTGTTTCTGCCATAGCACCTGCGATTTTATGTACTAAAACCGTACCCGCAACGCCTCTTCTGCCGACTGTGTAAAGGCTGTTATCAACAGCAACATCATCATTGGTTATAACCATATCGGTTTTTATGCCTTCCATATCAGCCATCTCTGCAGCCATTTCAAAATTCATAATATCACCGGTATAATTCATCGGTATCATAAGCACACCTTTATCGGTTGCTACTGCTTTGATACCCTCATAAATAATGTCGGCGGCAGGGGAAGTATAAATTGCACCTGCTACAGCTGCATCAAGCATACCTGTACCGACATAACCTCCGAATGACGGCTCGTGACCGCTTCCGCCGCCTGTAATTATTGCAACTTTGTTTTCTTTTTTGTCTTTTCTGACTATAACATTGCCGCAATCAAGCTTGCTGATTTTATCAGGATTAGCTTTAATTAAGCCCTGTATCATTTCGTTTTCTACATTTTCAACCTTGTTAATAAATTTCTTCATTCAAATCACACCTTACTAATTACTGAATTTTTATAATTATATCACAGCACTTATAAAAATACAAGCGGTGTAAACTTCTGATTTATACTGATTATATATTTATATATTTATTTCGATTTTTGTTGATTTTTTCCATTTATTGATGTACAATACATACAATATTATGCACGGCTTTATACGGTTATTATAAAGTCAATCGGCAAAGGTATATTTTATGATAAATTATATGAAAGGCGAAGAAATTGAGCGAGTATATACTGGAATTAAAAAATATTTATAAGAATTTCGGCAGTGTCAAAGCTCTCAGTAATGTGAATTTTAAGCTGAAAAAAGGCGAAGTTCATGCACTGATGGGAGAAAATGGTGCCGGAAAATCTACTTTTATTAAAATAATTACAGGTGTTTTCCGTCCTGACGGAGGGCAGATATTTCTTAACGGTAAAGAGATTTCTCCTGCAAACACATCGGAATCACAAAAATTGGGTATCGCCGCAATATATCAGCACCCAACAGCTTTTCCGGATTTGACCGTAACGGAAAACATCTTTATGGGTAAGGAAATTCTGACAAAATTCGGAACTTATAACAAACGGGAAATGAACAGGCTTGCACATGAATATATTGCTCCGTTCTCAGATGATATTGATGTTACGAAACCGATGTCGTCACTCGGTGCGGCACAGCAGCAACTTGTTGAAATTGCAAAGGCTCTTTCACAAAATGCTAAAATTCTTATTCTTGATGAGCCGACAGCTTCTCTGACACACTATGAGTGTGAAAAGCTTTATAATATTGTTGACAAACTCCGTGATGACGGGGTTTCGATGATATTTATTACTCATAAATTTGAAGATATGTACCGACTTGCTTCACGCATAACCGTTCTGAGAGATTCGGAATACATCGGAAGCTGGGACATTGACGAAATTTCCAATGATAAACTTATTCAGGAAATGGTGGGTCGAAAGCTTGATAACCTTTATCCCGAAAAAAATGCCGAAAAAGGTGAAGAAATTTTCCGTGTTGAGGGACTTTCAAAGGAAGGATATTTCAAGAATATATCTTTCGGCGTGAAAAAAGGTGAGGTTTTGGCACTGACAGGTCTTGTCGGTGCAGGAAGAACTGAGGTCTGCCAAACTGTTTTCGGCATAATGAAGCCTGACAGCGGACGGATTTATCTTGACGGCAAAGAGGTTAAAATCAATTCTCCGTCCGAAGCATTGAAACTCGGCATCGGGCTTTTGCCTGAGGACAGACTTACACAGGGGCTTATTCTTCAACTGCCGATTTTTAAAAATGTCTCGGCTTCGGTTATCGGTAAATTTACAAAATTCGGAATGTTATCCGAAAAAAAAGAACAGAGTAAAGCAATCGAGCTTTGCAGAAAGTTGAGATTGAAAGCGGAAAATATCGGAGCAGTTCCGACATTTCTTTCGGGAGGAAACCAGCAGAAGGTTGTTTTTGCAAAACTTCTTAACTGTGATTTAAAGGTTCTTATTCTTGACGAGCCCACAAAGGGTATTGATGTCGGAGCGAAAAACTCGGTTTATGAAACAATAAACGAGCTTGCCGAAAAAGGATATGCAATTATTATTGTATCGTCCGAAATGCCCGAGGTTCTCGGTATGGCGGACAGGATTGTTGTAATGAAAACAGGGCGTGTCGCCGCTGAATTTGATATTGAAGAAGCAACGCAGGAAAAAATTCTTGCCGCTTCTCTTGCACAGGGTAACGCAAAGGGGGAAAACGAAAATGAATAACAAAAGTTTTCTCCGAAAAATACTTGATTACAGAGAACTCGGACTTGTTGCGGCGCTGATACTTCTTCTTGCTGCCGCAAAAATCTTCACTCCCGCCTTTTACAGCTTTGATTCAATATCTTCAATGTTTACAAACAATGCAGTTTATGCGATTCTTGCCGTCGGTGTTTCTCTCACACTGATAACGGGCGGCATTGATATTTCAATCGGAGCAATTCTTGCCGTCAGCGGAATATCCGTTACACAGCTTATGATTACTTTTCCGCAACTTCCGTCTTTTCTGTTTGTGATTGTCGGTGTTTTAATCGGTTGTATATGCGGTCTGATAAACGGCTTTTTGATAGGTAAAATGAAAATCGTTCCGATGATTGTCACTCTCGGCACAATGTACATTTATCGTGGACTTGCCTATGTTATCAGCAACGGCGAATGGGCGTTTCCCCATATGTTTACAAAAGAATTTATGAATATTGCTCAGAAAAAAATTCTCGGGTTTAACGCTATAGTTCTGTGGACAGTTATTCTTTTGATTGTTTCGGGAGTTTTTCTCGGATACACAAAAGCGGGCAGAAGACTTTATGCCGTCGGCTCAAGTGAGGAATCTTCAGTAATTGCAGGCGTAAACACCGCAAAGGTTAAGCTTCTTGCCTATGTTTTATGCGGAGCGTGTGCAGGTTTTGCAGGCGTTTTGTATTCATCAAATTACGCAATGATAAATTCTGATATCGGAAGCGGATATGAAATGACAGCCATTGCAATGTGTATTCTCGGCGGTGTCAGCATAACCGGAGGCAGAGGACGCATTGACGGCATTACTTTATCGGTTATCGTATTAAGTATTGCAACATATCTTCTCAGTCTTCTTCCGGGATTCAGCGTATGGAAAAACGCTTTACAGGGCGGAATAATAATTGTTGCCGTAATAATAAATATCACAAACGGAAAACTGGCAGATAAGCGTATGCTCATTGAAAGGGGGAAACTGATATGAGTTTTCCCAATGAAAAAGTAAGGGATTTAACTGTTAAGAATAAATTCAGCCTTTCAAAATTTCTTGTATCATGGGAAATGATTTTGATTTATATACTTATATTCATCAATATTGTTCTGATGGTATTGAAGCCACATTTATTCTTTGCTCAGGGTACAATACAGTCAATTATTAAATCAGGCATGGATGTATCGTTTATGGCTCTTGGTATGATGTTTGTGCTGATGATAGGAGATATTGATGTATCTGTTGCCTCAATTATGATTTTGAGCTGTATGGTTATGGGCCTTATGCACCAGAACGGTATACCCGATGCATTGACTGTACTTGGAGGAATAGGCACAGGAACTTTATGCGGGGCTTTCAACGGGGTGCTTGTAGCTGTGTTAAAAATCCCGTCGGTTATCGCAACAATCGGTACTTCAATGCTTTTCAGAGGTATTGTTCAGATTGTGCTTGATGTCAACACATTAAAAACTTTTCCATCCTGGTTCTCAATTCTTTCATGGCAGGATTTGGGCGGAATAGTACCGTATTCACTTATATGCTTTGCTGTTGCGGCAGTGATTTTTGCCGTAGTTCTGCACAAGAGAAAGTTCGGCAGGGAGCTTTACATAATCGGAAATAACGCCATAACAGCCGAATATTCGGGAATAAAAGTTAAACAAATCAAAATTGCCGTTTTCTCCATTATGGGTGCAACATCTGCAATGTCGGGTATCCTGTTTGCGGGCAGACTCGGAGGAATCAGCTCAAGCATGGGCACGGGGAATGAACTTCTTGTAATCGCAATAGCTGTATTCGGCGGCATTTCCACAAACGGAGGAAAGGGCAAGGCATACGGCCCCGTAATATCGGTGTTTATTATGGCTTTCCTTTCAAAAACGCTTGATTTACTTGGCGTTCATTCAAATATTCAGAAAATAATTATCGGTGCAATACTTCTTGTAGCGGTTATTATACCGATGCTCAAAAATGATATTGCCGATAAAAATAAAAAAGCAAATACAAAACGGAGGAATGTTTTATGAAGAAAATCATTTCAATTATTATGGCGTGCGTAATGTGTCTGTGCGTTCTGCCTGCGTGCGGAACAACGGCAGTCGACACAGAAGACCTTAAAGGTGTTCATGTTTTTATGTTCAAAAACACGGGCAACTCATACGGCACGCAGATGTTCGAGGGTTTCAAGCGTGTAGTTGAAGCGGCGGGCGAAAAAGCGGCGTTCAAAAGCCCGAGCGAGCCGACAGTTGCCGCACAGGTTGAAATGCTCGACACTCTTATTACACAGCAGGTTGCTTCTATAACAATTTCTCCCTGCGGTGACACGGGGTATGAGGAAGTTTTCAGACGCGCAAAAGAAGCGGGAATAAAAATAGTTTCCACCGATAATGTTGTTTCTCCCGATTTCAGAACAACTCACGTTAATGACTGTGATACACAGGATATCGGTTCGGCTCTTCTTCAGTCGGGCGTTCTGATTGCTCTCGGTATTGACTATCCAGCAGACGGAAATCTCGAAGCTTCAGTCAAAACCGCACTTGCAGGATATAAGGGTAAGGAACTGAAAATCGGCGTTTTGTCCTCGGCAATCGACACTACGGCACAGAATAACTGGATTGCCTGCATGAAGAATGAACTTGCAAAAGACATCTACAACGGAAAAGTCAACAAAGAGCTTGACATCAAATACGGCAACGATGTTCCGACTGAAGCAACCACGCAGGCAAACGCATTCGTTGCGGAAAATGCTGTTGATGTAATTGTATCACCTACAACGGTGGGACTTGCGGCGGCAGGTCAGGTGCTTAAATCATCTGCAAGCAAAATTAAGGTTACAGGTCTCGGTTTGCCACACGAAATGCAGAGCTTTATGCCTTCGTCGTCAAGTGACAATGCTTTTGATTTCGTTTGTCCCTATATGGTATTATGGGATGTTGTTGAATTGGGTGCATCAGCAGGTGCGGCAACAATAGCCGCATATAAGGGTGAGTATGACGGCAAAGTCGGCAGTACCTTTACTCTTGACGGAAAGACCTTAAAAACTGTTGAAGCAGATGACGGCGGAACAAGAGTTATTGCACTTTCACCTCTTGTATTCCATAAGGGCAATATGGCGGAATGGGTTGATAAGCTGTAATATTTATCCGGAACTCTTAAAATACACTCACATTAGTACTCAGTTTGGATTTTACGGTGATGTTTTGCTGTTCTTTCTGTTTGAGTTCGATTTTTTTGAATAACCTGAAATTCCCCGCTTCAAATCATTTGAGGCGGGGAACATAATATATATCTGCTAATTCGCAATGAAATTATAAATATAAAAAAGGCAAAGGAGGAAGAAAACAATGGCACTGATAACTTGTCCTGAATGCGGAAAAGAAAATGTTTCGGATTCTGCTGTATCTTGTCCGAGCTGCGGTTTTCCCATTGCAAAGCATTTTAGTCAGAATACTGAAAACACATCCACTGCAAGTATTGTAAAAAATACTGAAGTTGAGCAAAAACAAGAACCTTCAGAATCAAAAGTAAGTCTTAATCCTATCGGCCTTGTTAAAAAGAATAAAAGAAAACCGTTAAAAATAATATTATCAATTTTAGTCGTTGTTATTATTTGGGGGATTTGGTATTCTTCAACAAGATGTTCATACACCGGCTGTCATGAACACAAAGCTTCATCAAGTTCCTATTGTGAGTATCATAAACAATATTTTAATAACTTATTAAGCAGTTATTCAGGTAGTAATTCTTCATCTTCAAGTAAATCAAAATATGATTTGCAAATATCAAATGTTTCTGTCAGTACAAACAGTGCTGCAACATATTGTACCGGTACAATAAAAAATACCGGAAGTTCAACATTTAAGTTTGTGAAAGTAAAAGGTTCATTCGAAGATTATAAAGGCGATGTTTTAGAAATCGGAGATTCCTATGCGGTTGGAAGTGAGGGATTAGCTCCGGGAGAATCAACATCATTTAGAATTTCATGCTCACGCAATTCAAGTGTGTCAAGCTGTTCAGTTTCAATTTATGATTATGATTAAAGCTTATTTTATATAAAACATGAAATATGCCCTCCGATATTACTGTTTGTTATACGGAGGGCAACATTATTATTATGTATCAAATAATTTATAGAAAGTCAATGTTGATTATTCGTTATATATCGTCAAGTCATTTTTCTACAGAAATGCGTTTGTGAGGCTGTAAGTACCGAATTAAGTCGGTAGCAGATATAACGAGTGGATATATACACATCTGAATAAAGCCAAAGTACCACAATACAAAATTCAAGTGTGTATGAATATATGAATGTGATTTTCCCAGTGCAAACCAACTTAAGGAGGCTATGCACGAAATAAGCATCAAAGGAATTTCAAATTTACAATTTTTGTGCTTTACTATTCTATAAGTATAAAAACATAAAGCTATAAGTATAAGCGGTATAAACAAAAATCCGGGAACACCATCAAGAATTTGAGTATTCCATTTGAAATATTTTATGATTACATCAAAAATTGATGCTTCTAAGGAGTTACAGTATGCTTCAGAAAAATCGGATGGGTTTCCGCCTAATGTTCTTCTTAAAACATCGGTTTGCCAAATAGATTGCAACCCACTGCCGACAGTCCCATTGCCACGAATATATGCATGAATTATAAGGACAATAGCAAATCCGAAAATTGCAGAAATTCCCATTTTGATGATAACTGTAAATATATGTTTACGCTCTTTTTTCTCACCGATACACAAGTCTGCAAGAGCAAACATAATCAGCCCCATCATAATTGTAGATATATATTCATACCCGCATAAACATTTTAATGCTATTGATAACGCAATGAGGACATACATCCACCATTTATCGTATTTTTGATAATCCAAAGAAATAATAAGTCCGAGTGCCATAGGAATAAACCAAGTAAACGCTACCCAGTATAAGTTTGCTCCGAAGTTGCGAATCCACGGAGACAGGAAGAATGTTGCAAAAAAGACGACAGCCAAGCAAACATTGTACTTTTTAGAAATGAGGTATGTAATAGCTGAAAGTACTACTGCCAACGCTCCGGCACACATTATCCTGAATACCCACAGAAAGATTGTTTTTCTTGCAAAAGTATTAAAAGCCCGAGACAGTAATATAAAAACAAAACCCTGCAAACCGACTTGAGACTTATATTCCGTGAGTTCTATATCATGCAGTTCCTGATTTGAAAGAATCCTGGAATGAACCTCTGCACCATTTCCATCTGCACTTTTGATATCAAACAAACCGTACTGTGGAATGTCATCGTTTTGTTCTGCATAAAGCATACTTCCGACGACAAGGGACTCACTATCCGCCTGAAACGAGCGTTCTCCTGTGAAAGAATAGTTAATGGTTAATGTGATTATCATAACAGCAAATAATACAAATAACAGTATTTTCTTGTTTTTAACGAACATCATAATACCTTCTTCCTTCAATCATAACCACTATCTAAATGCAAATACTTTATTTAACACAAAGTTTATCGGTGTTGTAATAATGATTGCAATAATTGGTGCAAGCTCCTCTAACATTATGAACTTTTCTACAAAGATGTAAAGAAGTCCTGCCTGAATCAGGTATGTTATACCGTAAGATAGTGCCATCTTGATGAATGATGAAGCACCGGCATTCTTTTTCCCTGTGAATACATATTTGCTGTTCCAAAAAAATGAGTTAAAGATTCCTGCAATATATCCCAGAGTCTCTCCTAACATATAGAATTTTTCCCCAAAAATCCAGAGAATAAGATAGTAGACTATTAACAAGACAACAGTATTTGACGCACCAACTAACAGAAACTTGATAAACTGAATTGCAGTTGAAAGCTTGCTTTGGGGTTCACCCGCAGGATTATACTGTCCCTCAGCGTTTGCCAAAAGTATCTTCAGCAGATCAATATTGCCTTTCCAAGGGGATATCTTGGTCGGAGTCTTTTCGTGTTTCGGGTATGCCCTGCATACAGGTATTTCACAAGCTTTCATTCCAAGCTGTGTAGCACGAACGGACAGATACGCCAGCAGTTCATACCCTGAGAACACATCTCTCAACGGTTGCACTCTCTCATCTTCCAAATATGTTCTTGAGTAAGCACGATAAGCGTTTGTTGTATCTGTAAAATGCTGTCCGGCTGTGATAGAAATTGCAGGAGAGTGTAAAAAACGGACAGCCAGATATCTTGATGCAGGGGTATTGATTGCCTGTCCGCCATCAACAAAGCGTGAGCCTTGTACGAGGTCATATCCCTCTTGCAGTTTTTGTATAAATTGAGGAACATCCTCTATGCTGTCTTTGTTATTTCCATCTATAGTTATAAAGCCTTTGTATCCACGCTTTAATGCCCACCAAAACCCCATGCGAAGCTGTGCACCCTGTTTTCCTGTGCCATCCTTCACTAAAAGCGTGTTCACTTCCAAATTTTTCAGCGTATCTTCTGAAAGACTCCCGTCTGTTGAACCGCCGTCACAGATGATAATATCTGCATAGTTGCAGATATTGGCGTTTTGTGCACGCTTCAATTCGTTTTGTATTCTGTTTCCCTCGTTGATAACAGGGATGAGAACACAGTAATCTGATGATTTTTCTGATAGTTCCTCTGAATGAAAATCAGGAACACCTGCTATGTTTTGATATGTAGTCATCTGAACACCTCATAAACACTGCTCAAAGCATCCATTAAGATTTCTTGATTTCCTTGACCCATTTCCAGTGACACATACCCGGCATATTCTATATTTTCTAACAGTTTGCTTAAATCACAATGCTCTTTTCTCTGCTGAATCGGTTTAAGCATTGGTTCGCTGATATGTACATGATGGATCAGTGCTGCAAAGTCTTTAATATCATTTAAGCTTTCTTCGTTCTCAATGATTGTTCCGAAATCCAAATTCAGCTGTAGAGCCGGACTGCCGATTTGCTCAATAATATGCACAGCTTCCGCTGTTGTGTTTGCAAAATTCGTATTGTAAATCGGAGGATTAGGTTCTAAGGCAATTACTGCGTCATAATGCTCTGCCATATGTGCCAGTTCAGCCAAAAAATCAATGACTATTGCTTTCTGCTCCGGTGATTCTATAGAACGATTTCTTGGACAGCCAAAGACAAGATTGGGACATTTGATAGCATCAGCAAAGCATAATGCCTGTTCTGTATAATTGAGCAGACTTTTTCTTTCATCTGCCGATCCTGTTATTTTTTCTGAATGACCATACCATATTGACTGCATGGAAGATATTGAAAGACCGTACTCGCTTTTGAGCTTGTTTGCATATTCAGCAGCTTCTTCTATTTTCTCATACGGTTTTTCGGGAAACCATCTTGTAGGAGCTATCTCAAGACCGGCAAAACCCAAAGACTGCATTTGCCTGTAAATTTCTTTATCTTGAGATGCTGACCACGCTATATTTGATGCTGACAATTTCATTTAAATTCCCTCTTTGTTTGCAGCTTTTACAAATCTTTTTATTTCTTCAAGTTCTTCTTCAAGGCTCATAATGTAACCGTCGTCTCTGCCGAAAAGATCGCTGTGTATTGTTCTGATATCATAATCATAAGGAGCTTTTGTCAGCTCGTTATGAAAAGAAGTACCTTCAAGCATCTCATATACATCAGCAACAGAAACCGGCGGAGTAACAAGATTCAGTTTATGAATATTTTGTGTGTATGCCAATGCAATGTCTTTCCACAAACGCTTCAACGGATAAAACTGATAGACCGAACGACTGTCTGTAAAGTTTAATGCCGTAAAGTCCAGTTTAATAAATGCGTTCTTTAATAACTGCTCCTCATGTTCAGAGAGTTCTTTACAGCAGTAAAAGCCATCACCCCTGTCAGTATAGCTATCAAGCAGTAAAGGCTCTTTATTTGAAAGCTCAAAAAATTTATCATACTTTAAGAGTGCCGGAATTCGGTGAATATAGTCATAGATAAAATTCTTTTTCAGATGAATTCCATATATTGCCGGCAGTCTGACAATCAAATGCCTGGGAAAATTTTCTTCTACCCAGCGTTCCAGATTAAGTCTGTTTTTACCGTATGCAGTCATTTTGCTGTCATCCGCCGTTACATTCTCGTCTGCAAGCTTAGTGTCAGGATAAACTGCAACTGTAGAAATCAGGATTACTGCATCAGGCTCAATCTGTCTTATGTTCTTTTTTGCCTGCTCAATTCGTGCAGCATCCTGTGTTGGATTATTATTGGCAGTAAACATTTCCGATGGAACACCGGCATATACCAGCAACTCCGGCTTTATTCCGTACGCATCACGGATATTACTGGAATGATAACAACCGTCAAAGTCGTGTTCCTGTAAAAGATTTGACCCGACAAAGCCTGTACTGCCCACTAAAACTTCACGCATCATTATCCCTCCGTATTAAAACTTTTCAATGCTTTCAACAAGATAGCTTTGCTTGCGGAATGAAAGACGCAGCAGCAACGACAGATATTTGATGACAACAGTCAAAATAGCAAACAACCCGGCAAGACCTGTAGTAATAACAAACATTGTAGTTGTCCAACCGGAAATAGGATTGCCTGCTATCCAAATGGCCAGTGTGTAAATGAGTTCTGCAAAAGCCGCCAATAACATTATTGCTGTAAGACCAATGCTGAAACGATACCCGAAATCTGTGTAGAGAACAAGGCTGTCAACTGCAAGTCTGAACGGGGCTTCCTGTTTATTCTTCAGCTGTCCATCAAAAGTAATTACAGCCATTTTAAGCCCGCAGGCAGCATAAGCTGCTTTTTGATAGGGCTGATTTTCATTTATAGAGTGCACTCGATTGATTGCTCTGCGTGAAACCAATCTGAATGCCTCTGTTCTGATGTTATATTCAGCATTGCTGAAACTGTTAAAAAGCTTATAGAATAATTTGCTTCGTGTTTTCTCCGGACAAACAGAAACAATATCATTTCCCTGTACAGCTGTTTCATATGCCTTCCAAATCAAATCAGCTGAATATGGCATTTCAGTTGATTCAAACTCAAAGACATAATCACCAATGGAAATATCCAACCCTGCATTCATACACTGCTCATGAGGCTGTTTTAGAGACATAGTTAAAAGAGTAACCGGCGCATCAATGCTCCTGGCCCATTCTCTTATTTGGGCTTCTTCACTGTGCCTGCCGCTGGTTACACCTATAATCTCATATTGCAAAAAGTGTTCATCTAAAACATTATTCAGATTTTTGATGAAAGACAGGCAGTCGTTTACTCCGCCTCTTCCGAAATTTATTACTGCTGAAATAAAATTATGTTCCTTATTGTTCATAGCTCAAGAACCTCATCTAAATCATATACTGTATTTATTTTGCCTGACAACACACTAACAAATGTTGGTGAGTCACTGTATTTACGGATGACTGTCGGACGAGAGTCATCAATTTCACTTGCTTTTAATATGGGCTTCATGCTAAAGAGACTTTTTACATATTCAAACTCATACTCGGGTTTCATATATTTTTGGGCAAGCTGCCTCATATACGGCCATGCACTTTCCGGCTTTGCCGGACAGTTATTACAATTAAACAATGCACCGTTTCTGCACAAGCCATCGCTTTTTGATTGACAGTCAAATGTTGCAACAGAATCATAGGATGTCTCATGCGGTGTAAATGTTACGCTTGTCAGACTATGATATCCTGTTTTTCCAAACGGCATAAGGGAAAAGAACGGACCGTCCATGACAGTTAATCCCGTATTTTTAAGATTGTCGCTGACCGTACATAAGATAATCTCACACAATTCATATTTTATTTTGAAAGGGCTGAATCCAATGAGTTGGTGAATTTCATTTACTCCTGCATAAGTCGCATTCAAAATGAAAGGCGATTCTGCAGTTAACTCAGCAGCTTTTATTTTCCAGCATTTCTCAACTTTCTTAATGTCTTCAACCCGATGATTAAAGTATATTTCTATATTTGGAAGTTTTTCAATTTTCTCTAAAAACCACTTTTTTAAGATTTGTGCATCATAAGTGTATTCGGTTGTTAAATATGCACCATCACATAGTCCGGAATTGAAATATTTTGTTGGAGCAATATCATCACAGCGAATGTCTGCATTTTTACAAAATTTTCTGAACTCCTCCGCATTTGTCCAGCTGAAATGACTGCTCGTTGCATATACTTGATCAAATGATGTTAAATTGCAAAAACCATAGTCCTTACAAAACCTATCAAAATAATGAGCGCTTTTAATTGCTGTTGAAAAACTGCGTGGATAATGATAACCCATATGCACTCTGGCCTGATTAATATAGGTTGCACGGCTGAATGGTTCTTTGTCACACTCCAATACCAAAACACGCAGTCCTGCTTCTCCGCACCGCAATGCTGCATAAAGCCCATACAGGCCTGCACCTATAATGATTCTGTCATACAACATGAACTTAACGCTCCTTTTTCAGAAAATATGCTGTTACCACTGCATCAACAAGTGTTTGCTGATATAATTTAAAGTATAGCAGTAGAATGGCATAATCATTTGCTTTTTCCAAACACATAGTATCACAACATTCAATACGATTTTTCTAATAATAAAATAATTTTTTTGTCTACTGCACATGATTATCCGGAATAAACGCTCAATTTTGAGCAAGCAACTGTTGTTTTTTATACTTCATAAGTCACTTCAAAATAATTTGGCGGGGTATAAGAACATACAACACCAACCTTATGAAATATTGTATCATATGTTTTTTTCCTTTTCAATGAGTTTCACAAAATTTTCTTGCTTTGCAAAATAGTAACAAGCAGAAGTTTGAACCGTGATTATTTCATGGGATAAAGCATGTCACAAAATAATAAAATGGAGTATTTATTTAATTATAACATATTCATTTCTTCACATAGAAATATTCAGAATGATTCATTATAATACAATTTTGCAATGTTTTGTATGATTTGTATTTTAAGTTATTTGCGGATTAAAAACAGGTTAAGTATTATAATCTGAACACTCTGAACAACGGCAGACAACTTTTGAAGAAAGCTTTATATGCCTCGCAGTAATCTCGGTCACTTTTCATTCTTTTGCAGCCTCCGCCTCTGCATAGACCGTAATATTTGCATTGTTTACATTCTTTATCGACTTCAAGACTTTCATGCAAAAAGCGTTCTGCATTCTGGCTGTGCGCAAGAGTATCAAAATCTGAATCGTTTATATTCCCGAGAAGCCATTCATCTGTGCAATAAAAATCGCAGGGATAAATGTTGCCGTTTCCCTCTGCAACAAACTGGTGCATACAGTGTCCGCACATACCGCACTGCTCCGGTGAATTGCCGAGATACATCTGAACAAGATTATCAAAATATCTGACACTTGTATAATCATTACGAATATAATCCTTTACATAAGAATTGAAACCGTGAATCAGAAATTTTGCATACTGTCTGACAGTCAAGTACATTTCGCTGTCTGATGTATTACCGAATGGTCTGAGGCAGGGGATAAACTGCAAATACTTAAATCCATTTGAAGTAAGATTTTTGTATATAGAATCAATGTTTTCAGCGCAGTACCCTGTAAGAACAGTGAGAATATTAAAATCCACGCTGTATTCTTTTAATATATCCGAAGCAGATATTATTTTTTCATACATATTGTTTCCGTTTGAGTCGGTACGAAAACGGTTAGCGGTATAATCACCGTCAAGGCTTAGTCCTACCAGAAATTTATTATCTGCAAAAAACTTTGCCCATTCTTTATTGATAAGCGTTCCGTTTGTTTGAAGCCCGTAAAAAATTCTGCTGTTATTTGTGTTCAGTATATTAACCTTTAACACAAATTTCTTGAAATAGTCAAGGCCTGCAAGCAACGGTTCACCGCCCTGAAAAGCAAATGCAACACTTTCACCGTTCGCAAATTCCAGCGATTTTTTTATGAGATTTTCGGCAGTCGATTCTTTCATCATTCCGAAGTTTTTTACTTTGCGTATATCAGAAACATCGTGATAGAAACAGTATCGGCAACGCATATTGCAAAGACTTGATGCAGGTTTTATCATTACTGAAAGGGGCGGCATTATTTTATACCTCTTCTGTTGTTTTTAAAATCATCGGTAATACTGCTTATTTTTTCATTCATTTCTTCTGCAACGGTGGGATAAACAGAAGTTCTGTTATAATTTTCACCTGCGTCATCAGAAAGAATATGAAGCCAGTTTTTGCGGAATTTATCAAAAAATGCGGAGTTGTCATTCTGAATACTGCGGAAATACTTAAAATCAATATATTCGTTATTTTTCAGAACATCATAGTCATAATCTGCATATTCTTTTCGAGAAAGCAGCTCTTTTGTCGGTACTGAGTATTGTACTGCCTTCAGCTTTTCACGCTTCATATATAAAATCGGATATTCTGATGTATGAATAACATCGTCTTTTTTTAGAACAGGCAACATTGAAATTCCGTCAATTTTTCTGTCAGACGGCAAATAGCTTTCTTCATTATTTCCGCTGATTTGGCATAAATCAATCAAAGTCGGAAACAAATCAACAAGGGTTGCGGACTGAGAACGGGTTGAACCTGCTTCCCATAAATTCCCGTTACCCCAACGGATTGCAAACGGTACTTTCTGACCGCCTTCGTATGCAAGGTATTTTCCGCCTCTGAGTTCACCTGTAGAACCTTCAAGAGCAGGCCCGTTATCACTTGTAAAAACAATTATTGTGTCGTCAAGCTCTCCTGCTTTTTCAAGTCTGTCAAACAGAAGGCCAAGGTAATAATCAACCTCGGTAATGCAATCAACATAAGTTCCCATACCTGTTTTACCGTCAAAATCATCACCGGCAAAAACAGGTGCGTGAGGCCATGGTGAAGCATAGTAAATAAAGAATGGATTTTCACTTTGAGTCTGGTTGTCGAGCCATGAAAACATTTCTTCATTTATCCATTGAGTAGCTTTGCTCTGGTCTTTAAGTTCGTCAGTGCCATGTACGATTTCATAGTTTCCGTTTTCTTCTTTTACATGATAAAACGGTGTCATATCATTTACATAATGACTGCCGTAAAAATAATCGAATCCCTGATTTGTCGGCAGATATTCTCCGTAATCTCCCAAATGCCATTTCCCGAAGCACGCCGTATCATAGCCGGCATTCTGAAAGACTTCCGCTATTGTAATTTCATCACCCAGCATACCGTCGCAGTTTGCGCCAAGTTCAGCCGAATTAAAAAATCTTGTTGAAGCAAAAGGTGAAACAGTATTTACTGTCGGGTAAATAACATTATCGGCAAAGCCTCTGAAAGGATACCTGCCTGTAAGTGCGGCAAATCTTGCAGGGGAGCATACGGAATAGCTTGAATAAAAATTGTCAAATGACACGCCTTCATCACATATTCTGTCAAAATTCGGAGTATCAAATATTGCTCCGTACCTTGAAATATCTCCCCAGCCTAAATCGTCCATAAGTATGAATAAAACATTCGGACTGTCTTTTTTATATCTATCAACACCTTTAAGGTAATTGTCGTGTCCTTCCCACAAACGCTGTGTGTTGGGTGCGGATCTCAGATTTATTGTCAGAGTGTAAAGAACAGTAGTTAATGTTAAAATTATGCTGAGAAAAACTGATAATACTTTACTTTGCTTAAATTTTTTAGCGCAGTGAACAGCGGCTGTAACAAGCAGAACAGTTGCAGTAATCCACGGCAGTGCAATAATAAGATTGCCTGCGATTCTTGTCAGTATATTTCCTGAACCAGCAAGCAGATTGTGCTCAGTCGTTTTCCAGCCTGCAAGACCGTTTGAAAAAGCTCCGAATCCTGCATCTGCACCGAAAATAATATCATACAGAATTATTCCTAAGCCGGCTGTACCGTATCCGATAACATCAAATATATACAGAGTTTTCTTCGTCAGAATACCCAATAAAATTATTGCTGATACAATGCACATATATACTGCGGCTGCAAGTGTCATGATATTTAGTCTTAAAATAAAAATCAATGCAAAAACAATAATTCCCGTTACACAAATTATCAGCGGTAATACTTTTTTTGTTTTATCAATTTTCATAAATTAACATCCTTTTATTATAACTTATTAAAATATTCAATCGCAGGAATTACTTTGTTTACAAGAATACCGTCGGCATTGCATCTGTAATAAAAATCATAGCTGTTTTCCGTCACTTCTCCGACAGTCGGCGAGTCTGACATAATCCATAATTTTTTGCCTGCAGCTTTGACTGATGCAATGTTTTCCTCTGTCAGCCATTTTTCCCATAGCCGAATATAATCAGCTCCTGCATTTGCAAAATCATGAATATCGGTTACTTTCGGCATAAAAGCAAGCACTTTTATTTCTTTATTGCAGTTTTTAATTAACGAAACATCGTCAGATGTCTGCACACCGAAAACAACTTTATCCGAAATGTGATATTTTTCACATAAATCAAGAATTATTTTCAGGTTTTCTCCGCCTTCCTTGCAATGGAAAAGCATTCTGTCAATTCCGCATTGAAGAAAATGTATAAAGCTGTGTCCGCAAACAGATACATCTTCAATTCTTCTTAAAGAGAGAAATTCTTCAACTGACATTTCAGATACAGGCGTATCAATACCGTAGAGCTTTTCAGGTGTTGAATCATGTATTACTACAGGAATATTGTCAGATGTAAACCTGATATCAACCTCAACATAATCAGCTCCGTTTTTAAGTGAATGCAGTGCGGAAGCGATGGTTTGTTCGGGATGCTTGTCTGTTCCGCACCTGTGAGCAATTATTTTCATAAAACAACCTCATATATTTATTTCTTATATTTTATCATGTGAGTGTTTATTTTTCAAGCTCAGAAAATATAGTTGATTTTTCTAATTATATTGATTAGTTTTGTTAAAATTCATCAAAAATTATTGACAAATTAAGAGGATTGGTATATTATCGCAATTGAAAGGGGGATTATGTATG
This sequence comes from Acutalibacteraceae bacterium, assembly GCA_045628495.1. GTDB lineage: Bacteria > Bacillota > Clostridia > Oscillospirales > Acutalibacteraceae > CAG-488. The sequence continues at coordinate 331 of JAZQPL010000065.1, read as the reverse complement.
AAAAAAGAAATCAGAAAAATAATATCTGCATTACTTGTGACAGTGATACTCCTGACCGCTGCGCCGCTGAATGGCTTTGTCGGTCTTAAGTTCAACCTTGATTGGCTTAATTTCAGTGAAATGGTGAGCGCAAAAGATGATGAACTTGCTCCAACGGGTCAGTGCGGTGAAAATGTCACCTATAGCTTTAACACCGAAACCGGCGAACTGATTATTAGCGGAACAGGTAAATTATCAGATTATCAGGAATACAATTCACCTTTTTTTAGAAAAGAATCAATAAAAAGTATTGTTATAAATAAAGGTGTAACCGGTATAGGAGATTGGGTAT
>JAZQPL010000064.1:0-7022 GCA_045628495.1 Acutalibacteraceae bacterium | reverse complement strand
ATACCGAAGTCAGTTTGTTGCTTGATTTTTGATTTTTGCTACCATAGGGTCTTTTTTTGTGCTGTCTGCATAAATTGGGGCAGTTCAAATTCGGCAGTCTTTTTTTGATTGAATTACATACTTTCGGGAACTGAAATTTTCAGCATCTCAAGCACATTTTTTATAATATCCTTTACGCAGGAGCAAAGATAAATTCTTGCCTGCATAAGATTTTCATCTTCGCACTGAACACGGCAGGCATTATAGAATTTATGGAACAGGGTTGCAAGCTCTATAACATATTTAGTCATTCTTGACGGGTCAAGAGTTTTAGCCGCTGTTTGAGTTTCACCGGTAAGTGAGGCGATATGACGGATAAGCTCTTTTTCCTCTTCGGCATCAAGAAGTTCAAGAATATCGTTACCGCAATCTTTAATTTCAACGCCCTCGTTTGCAAGCTTTTTGAAAATGCTGCAAATTCTTGCGTGAGCATACTGACAATAATATACGGGGTTTTTACTGCTTTCTTCAACAGCAAGGTCAAGGTCAAAATCGCAGTGAGAATTTGCTTCTCTTGTGTTGAAGAAAAATCTTGCGGCATCAATAGGTACTTCTTCAAGCAGAGTAACAAGTGTTATAGCTTTACCCGAACGCTTTGATGCTTTGATGATTTCACCGTCTTTAACCAGACGAACCATTTGCATAAGAACAACATTAAGCTTATCTGCATCAACACCCAATGCAGTAAGAGCGGCTTTAAGGCGGGGAACATAACCGTGGTGGTCTGCACCGAGAATATCAACAGCTAAGTCGAAGCCCCTTACGCATAATTTGTTGTAATGATATGCAATATCGGGCACAATATATGTGAGAAGACCGTTGGAACGAACAAGAACAAAATCTTTTTCACATCCGAATTGTTCTGCCTTAAACCATATTGCTCCGTCTTTTTCATAGGTATAGCCTTTTTCTGTAAGGTCTGCAACAACCTTTTTTGCCGCTCCGCTTTGATGGAGCTGACTTTCCTTAAACCATGTATCATATTTTATTTTATATTTTAGAAGGTCTCTTTCAAGCCCTGCAATATTAAGAGGAAGCGCATAATTAACAAGAGCCTTTCTTCTTTCTTCCTGAGTTGCGGAAATATACTTATCACCGTAAATTTCCGCAAATGCCTTTGCATGGTCAATAATATCCTGACCGTGATATGAATCCTCAGGCATTTCAATGCCACTTTCGTATAATTCACGGTATCTCAAATCAAGAGAAAGACCGAATTTTTCAATCTGGTTTCCGCCGTCGTTTATATAAAATTCTCTTTCGGTATTATATCCTGCCCACGAAAGAACTTCTGCAAGACAATCACCCATTGCGCCGCCTCTTGCGTTACCTACATGCATGGGGCCCGTAGGGTTTGCAGAAACAAATTCTACAAGAGCTTTTTTGCCTTTGCCGTAGTCGGAATGTCCGTACATAGTGCCTTTTGCCTTAACATCTTTAAGAATGGCGGCATAGTAGCTGTTGCTGAGATAAAAATTCAGAAATCCCGGACCGGCACATTCACACCTTGCAAAAAAAGTGTTTTCAAGATTTATTTTGTCCATAATAATTTCTGCTATTTTTCTGGGAGCCATTCTCAGCTCTCTTGCCCATGCCATAGCGGCATTTGTTGAAAAATCTCCGTTTGCTCTGTCAGCAGGTATTTCAACATTAAATTTTGTTTCTGGAACTGCGGCAATTATTCCGTTTTCTGCGGCTATCTGCATTGAGGCGATAACTGCGCTGCGGAGCTGATCCTGCACTTCGTTAACAATATAACTCATTCTACTTATCCTTCCTTTGCCTTTTGTAAAGATACTTCAAGAAAATTTTCGCTTACAAAGCTTCCGTTCGCATCAAGAGTATATGAAAAAGACAAAACTCCTCCGTCCTGAGTCATAGAAGATGAAATTCTGTTAGTGTAAATCCCAAGTGAAAGACTTCCCATAGGGGTGTTATAGACACAGGTGTGTTTTTTATTCTTTTCCATAATCATTTCTGTGGAAAATCCGCCGGTTCTTGTCATGGTAACTTTATTGTTACCCTCACAGCTTAAAACAACATAGCAGTTTTCAAGCCCCTCGGTGGTTTCTTTATAGCGTATTTTGAAATCATCTCCGTAAAAACTCAATGAACCCGTAGTCATAAGTTCAGATGATTCTTTTTCATTTCCGGCTTTGTGAATATCTTTAATTGTAATTATATATTTCATGCTTTATTTTTCCCATTTTTCAATAGCGTACTTGAAAAGTCTGCCGATCAGGTCACTGTATTCAATACCTGCCGCACAGAAAAGCTTGGGGTACATACTAATAGATGTGAATCCGGGTATAGTATTGGGCTCGTTGAGCAAAACTGCGGAGTCGGATTCTCTGATGAAAAAGTCGACTCTTGTAAGGCCTGAGCATCCCAATGCTTTATATGCGTTTATTGCGGCAAAACGAACCTCGTTTGCCTTTTCATCTGTAATTCTTGCCGGTATGTGAAGTTCGCTTGCGGCGTTTATGTATTTTGCTTCATAGTCGTAAAAGTCATTTGCAGGAACAATTTCACCAACAACAGAAGCAATGGGGTTTTCGTTACCCAAAACCGCACACTCTATTTCTTTACCGGAAATTCCTTCTTCAAGAACAATTCTGCTGTCTTCCTTAAAGGCTTTTTCTATTGCCGCTTCAAGTGATTTTTCATCGGTTGCCTTACTTACACCGACTGAGGAGCCGGCATTTGCCGGTTTTACAAATACGGGAAATCCCAGATAATTTTTAGTTTTTTCAATAAAGTATGTTTTGTTCTGAGCGTATTCGTATTCTCTTAAACCCAGCCATTTTGCCTGCAAAATCCCGGCATTGTCTGCAAGGGTATTTGTTATAATTTTATCCATGCAGCAGGCGGATGCGAGCATATCGCAACCGACGAAAGGAATACCCGCAACCTGAAGCATACCCTGAATAGTTCCGTCCTCCCCGTTTTTGCCGTGAAGAACGGGGAAAACAACATCTATTCGGATTTTTTCAGTTTTCTTACCGAAAACAATAATTCCGTGGTCTTCTCTGTCAACAGAAACTATAGCAGGTGTAAGCTTGCTTTTATCTTCAAGCCATTTGTCTTCCGGAAGAAGTGAAACATCGCCCTCATAAAGGTACCATTTTCCTTCTTTTGTAATGCCTATAAGATATAACTCATATTCATTTTCAGGGGTGTTTTCAATAACTGATTTTGCAGAATTAAGCGAAACATTGTGTTCGCTTGAAACACCGCCGAAAATTATCAGTGCTTTTTTCATGTTTTCCTCCGTTAAGCTTCAAAAAATTTAAGAAATGCCTTCTTTGCCATATAAACATCCAGTTTAGCAACAACTTCAAAAGGAGCGTGCATGGAAAGAACAGGAACACCTACATCAATAACATCAACATTCATATTTGCAATATATTTTGCAACTGTTCCGCCGCCGCCTTCGTCAACTTTGCCAAGCTCTCCCAACTGCCAGTTTACACCGTTACTGTCAAAAATACAGGCAACTTCGCCGACAAATTCTGCACTTGCATCAGATGTTCCGCTCTTGCCTCTTGCTCCGGTGTATTTTGTAACAACAATACCTTTGTTGATAAAAGAAGCATTCATTTTATCGAGAACATTCGGGAATGTGGGGTCAAATGCGGCATTAACATCAGCTGAGAGACATTTTGATTTTGAAAGAATATCTCTACCCATAATATTGCCTTCACATCTGCCCAAATCAGCAAGGAAGTACCGCAGATAATCACATTCAAGGCCTGTGTTTCCGTCTGAACCGGTTTCTTCTTTATCTGTAAGAACAGTAACAGCCGTATAATCCGGAACACCGTTTATTTCCAATATTGCCTGCAGCGCAGGGTAAGCGCAGACACGGTCATCATGACCGTAACCGCCTATCATACTGCGGTCAAAACCTATATCGGTTACTTTTGCGGCGGGAACGGCCTCAAGCTCTGCTGTGAGAAAATCTCTTTCAACAATGCCGTATTTTTCATTAAGAATTTTCATAATGTTCAGTTTAACAAGTTCACTGCCGGAGTCGCTTTTAAAAGGAAGAGAACCAACAAGAATATTCAGTTCTTCACCTTTTATTATCTGTGCAGGTTTTCTTTCCATCTGGCTTGCGGCAAGATGCGGCAAAAGGTCGGTGATAACAAATTTAGGTTCGTCATCATTTTCACCGATGTTAACCGGGATTTTTGTGCCGTCTTTTTTAATAACAACGCCGTGAAGCGAAAGAGGAATTGTAACCCATTGGTATTTTTTGATTCCGCCGTAGTAATGAGTCTTGAAAAGCGCAATTTCGGAATCTTCATAAAGGGGATTGGGTTTTAAATCAAGGCGTGGAGAATCAATATGGGCCGCTGCGATTTTAACGCCTTGTGACACGCTTTTTTTACCGATTACCGCAAGAATAACCGCTTTGTTTCGGTTAAGATAATAAATTTTGTCACCGGCTTTGTATTTTTTTGAATTATCAAAAGGAACAAAGCCGTTTTCTTCTGCAGCTTTTACAGCAAAAGCTGCGGCTTCTCTTTCAGTTTTGCATGAATTAAGGAAAGACTTGTATCCTTCGCAAAAGTCAAAGGCTTCTTTCAGTTCTTTTTCGTCAACAATATTTGCAGTGTGCTGATTATCCATAAAAAGCTGTTCTTTCAGGTTTTCAGCTTCTGTGTTTTTTTCTGACATTATAATACCTCCGTTAAGATTTTTTTGTCATAAAATAATTTATATATAAATTGTGACAATATTTTTATTTTCAGGCAGTTAAAATAATCCTGCAAGGTTTAATTCGCCGCTGTTGTTTTTAATAACAACATCTGCTCTGCTAAGATAGTATTCCTCGTCAGGCTGGGCGTTTATTCTTAAAAGAGCATCATCACGGGTGATTGAATCACGCTGAATAATGCGATGCATACGAACTTCTTCATCTGCACAAACAACAACGGTTTTATTGCAGTAGGAATACAGTTCACTTTCAAAAAGCATAGCGGCATCAACAAAAATCAGTTTATATTTATCTTTATTTTCCAGTATTTCTTTTCTTACAAGCTTTGTTATTGCAGGGTGAGTTATTTTATTAAGAATTTTTTCGTTTTTTTCTGATGAAAAGGCTTTAGCGGCAAGAGCTTTTCTGTTAAGTTCACCGTTTGGCAAAATAATATCATCACCGAACTCAGCTTTTAATTCATCAAGAACAGGAGAACCTTTTTTTACGATTTTTCTTGCGGCAATATCGCAGTCAATAACATAAAAGCCCTGCTTTTCAAGCTCTGCGGCAACGGTGGTTTTGCCTGCTCCGGTCTGACCTGTCAGCCCGTAAATATCCGGGATTTCAATAACTCTGAAAGCGGCGGCTCTTATAAGTCTGTTATAAACCGCAAGTCCCACTCCTCTGGATGAAGGACAGCGAACAAAAACTCTTTTTGCCCCTTTTTTATCTGCGCTTCGCAAAATATCAAAAAGTCGCTGAGCCTGAACTTCGGGGCTGCTTTCGGAACCGTATGTGAATGAAGGAATTGAAATTTCTTTTTCTTCGCCGTCAAAACAAATGGCGTAATCGCCGGGTTCGCTTATTTCGTCAATAAAGCATCTGAAAGATTTCAGACAGCTTTTTATAATATAAACTTCTGCTTTAGGTGAATAATGTTTGTATTTCATTCCGGGCGAAGCGGCAACTTCCCCGTCCTTAAGCTTGCTTGTAACAGCAGAGTCAATTTCAATTTCACCCAGAACGCTTTCAAGCTGTTCGGGGGTTATTCCGCCAGGGCGAAGCAATCTCGGAGGATTTACAGCAAGAGAAATAACCGTTGATTCAACACCTACACTGCTTTCTCCCCCGTCAACAATAACAGGGATTTTACCTGTCATATCATCTATAACATGTTCCGCTTTTGTGGGACTGGGAAGTCCGGATGAGTTTGCACTGGGTGCGGCAAGCGGAACGCCTGCTGCTTTGATTATTGCGTTTGCAATCGGGTGAGACGGCATTCTGATTGCAACGGTGGAAAGGCCTGCACTTACTTCGTTCGGGATAATATCGGACTTTGGCAGGATAACAGTAAGGGGACCGGGCCAGAATTTTTCAGCAAGAGCTTTTGCTTTTTCGGGAAATTCTTTTACAAGAGGATATATTTCAGAAAGTTCGCTGATGTGAACAATAAGCGGATTGTCCTGCGGTCTGCCTTTTGCTTTGAAGATTTCCGATACTGCTTTCGGATTCAGCGCATTTGCGGCAAGCCCGTAAACAGTTTCCGTGGGTATTGCGGCAAGTCCGCCGTCACGAATAACCTGCGCCACCCGTTCAATATTTTCTATATCGTTTTTTTTATCATTTATTTTATAAATACAAGTATTCATAATACGCTCCGGTTATTCTGAATCTGCTTTAAGCTTTTCAGCTGTGTCTGCTGTAATAAGAGCATCAATAAGTTCATCCAGGTTGCCGTTAAGCACAGATTCAAGCTTGTAAAGAGTCAGTCCTATTCTGTGGTCGCTGATACGGCCCTGAGGATAATTATATGTTCTTATTCTTTCACTTCTGTCCCCGGTTCCAACCTGAGCTTTTCTTTCACCGGCAATTTCACTGCTCTGTTTTTTCCTTTCGGACTCAAGAATACGGGAACGAAGGATTTTCATAGCCTTATCTTTGTTTTTGTGCTGACTTCGTTCATCCTGACATTCTACAACCGTTCCTGTAGGGATGTGAGTTATTCTTATTGCAGATTCGGTTTTATTTATATGCTGACCTCCCGCACCGCTTGAACGGTATGTGTCAATCTGCAAATCAGCGGGGTTGATTTCAATATCAACCTCCTGAGCTTCCGGCAGTACGGCAACAGTTGCGGTGGATGTGTGTATTCTTCCCTGAGATTCTGTTTCGGGAACACGCTGAACACGGTGAACTCCGCTTTCAAACTTAAATCTTGAATACGCACCGTCGCCTTCAATCATAAAGCTGATTTCTTTATATCCTCCGAGTTCTGTGG
>JAZQPL010000063.1:0-14750 GCA_045628495.1 Acutalibacteraceae bacterium | reverse complement strand
GTGAAGCTCTTACCCGTCTTCGCATCTATGCAGGTGCTGAACACAAGCATGCAGCTCAGAAGCCCGAAACATGGGAACTTTAATGAAGGGAGGCTATTATAATGTACGATTCTAATCCTTATTTTTACGGCACAGGCCGCAGAAAAAAATCAATCGCAAGAGTTCGTGTTTACGCCGGTACAGGCAAAATAATCATCAATGACAGAGAAATTGACGATTATTTCGGACTTGATACACTTAAGCTTATCGTTCGTCAGCCTCTCGAGCTTACAGGTACAACAGAGAAGTTTGACATCATCTGCCGTGTTGCAGGCGGCGGAGTTACAGGTCAGGCAGGTGCTATCCGTCACGGTATTTCAAGAGCACTTCTTCAGTATGACGAAGCTCTTCGTCCCGCACTTAAGAAGGCTGGCCTTCTCACAAGAGACCCCAGAATGAAAGAAAGAAAGAAATACGGTCTCAAAGGCGCACGCCGTGCTCCCCAGTTCTCAAAGAGATAATTACATTATCGCAATTCAAAGACTTTCGGTTTATTCGAAAGTCTTTTTTTTATTACAACATTAAAGATATAAAAACTGTATTTTAGCAAAACTTGTATTTTTAACAAATAAAATATCACAGTAATAAACATAAAGAAAAGAGCGAACCGCAGCCAACCAAAGCAAAGCGGAACGCTCCCCACAAATAACAAACAGCCCCAAATAAAGGAGTAGCGGAAACACCGCCTGCTGCCTTTCAATTATAAATTAAATCAATAAAAAAATCAAGTATTTGATAATACACAAATGTATTCGTTATCCGAAAATATAACTTACTACTCTGCCTTCTCTGATTGCAGACAAAGCGAACTTTTTGTTAGCCTCCTCAGTGAACAGTTCTGCCATTTCCTCATCAGGGAATTCAACTGTTCCTGTCATCACGAGAGCATCGGGAAGATAACAATATTTGTTTACATTAAACCCTGTAATCCACCAATGCATTTCAGGGCCTCTTGAAAAAATAAGATTGCCGTCATGATAAAGATTCATGCTCATAAGCATTAAATCATCTGTTGCACAGTTATAAAATGTACCGGTTGAACCTATATCTCTGTTGTATATTCCAAGCTCAGCACCCGGTGCTATGAAATATCTGCCCTTCCAAAACTGGAACATCCACTCTTTGCCGCCGTATGTAAATTTAACACGCCTGGTGTTATAACGCATAAATCCGATGTTTGCTATAAAATCATATATTATAGTAAAACCGAAATGTGACTGCCATGAATTTACAACTGAGTAAAGGGTATATGTTGATGTATCAAAATTAAACCCGAGATTAAAAATGCCTGTTCCGCTTTGAGTATATACCTCCTGTTTATCTGTATCATAAAACACATCAAACTGATATGTTTCTTTGCCGCCGTAATTAAATACCATTTCAGCTGCAAGTTGATAAAGATTATCGTTAACCTGTATTTCGTATACATGTATACTTTTAAGCTGTTTAAGATAAATAATAAAAAGCGTAAGCGCAATTTCTTTCAAAGATTCACCGTTAGCATTATGTTCATCGATTGCTTTCTGAATTGCAGGAACAGCTTTTGTCATATCTATTCCAAAACTATCAATTATTTTTTGTGATGATTTATAGGAAATAGGAATATTATAAAAAATCTCATAACCGTCAAAAAATGTTACATCTGCCATTTCATTAAACAAATCATCAATGAAACCTTCAGCTGAAAATTCAATTTTTTCAAAATCAAATATTTTTATACCTGCAAGAGCCTGAGTTGATTTGTTAATATTATCAATAAGTAAAAGCAGATGATGTACAGTTAAAGGCTCATATCCGTTATGATAAAGGTCGCTAAAATTTTTAACCGGATTAAATTTTTCTGCTGATACTATTTCTGTTGTTGTACTTTCTGATTTTGCCGAAACAGGCATCACAGCCATTGACAAAACAGTCAGCACTGTCATTAAAACCGCAATAATTCTTTTAATTTTGTTTTTCATTTTCAAATCCCCCATTACTATCCTCAATAATTTCAGTTATATTTTCTTCGTCTTTATTTTCTGTTTCTTCGTTATTCTTTAAAGTATCTTCAAGGAAAAAATCAACACCGTCTATCGGCTGAGGATTTTTCCTGAATTTACTTGTCAGAATAATAAACAGTGCAAGGCATACTATAACAATCACTGCTGATAAAAGCTGTGAAACTCTGATAGTAGTATTCCCTACATAAAGGCTGTCTGTTCTGAACCCCTCAATAATCATTCTTCCCAAACCGTACCATATTCCGTAACACAAAAATGTCTGTCCGCTGAAACGGCGAAACTTTTTTGTGAAAATATAAAGAAGCAAAAATCCTGTAAGACACCATATAGATTCATATAAAAAAGTGGGATGTACCGGCAGTTCCGGATTAACGCTCATGCCTTTTTCAATCAATGTAGGAGTATCACGCAAAATAGTGATGCGTATTTTTTCGCTCCACATTCCCCACGGCATTGAAGTATTTGAGCCAAATGCCTCCTGATTGGCGTAATTTCCCCATCTGCCGATGCCCTGACCGATTAATAGGCTCATCCCCGCAATATCAAGCAAATTGTAAAAATTCATCTTTCTGATTTTACAAACAACAAATGCCGCCGCAAGGCCTCCGATAATGCCGCCGTAAATCGCAAGACCGCCATTCCATATAGCAAATATGCTCGCCGGATTGTCTTTATAACTGTCCCACTCAAAAAAGCAGTAATAAAGCCTTGCACCTATTACGGCAAAAATTGTTCCGTAAATAAGAACATCAACCATCTTATCAAGGTTCATTTTCCACTTATATGCCATTCTTCCCCCGAAAAGAACAGCAAGCAAAAATCCAAACGCAATAATTGCCCCGTACCATCTGATTGTTACACTGTGACCGAACAGATTAAACTGTGCAAATATTGAGGAAACCTCAAAAGAAAGCTTCGACCCTCCTATTCCGGTAAAATAAACAACCGTACTGTCACTCATTTATCATTCCTCCTCAGGCAGAATCACTGAAAGTGCACTGTACTCATCTCGCATTGATTTACTGAGTAATTCTTCAAGATATTCAACTGTAATAGTTTTATACAGTTCAAAATCTGTAAAGATATTCTCATTATAAAAATACGACATAGCCATATTGTTGGCAATTTCATCAATATCGTTAAGACCCATAATCATTCTGCCGTAAAGTTTTTTTCTTGTTCTTGAAAAAATCTTTTCATCAATACCGTTTTCACGGAAACGGCGTATTTCAGCTTTTATTTCTTTTTCAACTGCTTTAGGATTACCGCTTTCGCCGCCGAAAAGTACAGAACAAAAACCGAATCCGGTAAAATATTCATAAGAAAATGTTGTATTGATAAGATTCATTTCGATAAGCCGTTTGTAAAGAGCCGACGACGGCCCTGAAATAATATCAAGAAGCATATCCATTGCAATTTCTTCTTTTGTTGAAATTTCAGGATTATCACGGTTTTCTTTAAATCCAAGCATAAACTGAGGGGTTCCTACAGGAAGATATTCCTGAATATAATCTGTAACAATTTGTTCAGGTTCATCAACAACCTTCCTTTTCAGAAGACCGCCGTTTGCTTTTTTTACAAGAACTGAATCTGCAACTTCAATAACATCATCTAAAGAAACATTTCCGGCAACAGCAAGAACCATATTCCCTAAATCATAAAAGCTGTTATAACATTCATAAAGCAAATCTGCTGAAATTTCTGCAATAGACTCGCATGAACCGGCAATATCGTTTTTAATAGGATGATTGTGATAAAGTGCCCTTAAAAGATTAAAAGTGGATTCCCAATCAGGAGCATCTTTATACATCATAATTTCCTGACCGATTATTCCCTGTTCTTTCTCAACAGTCTGCTGGGTAAAATACGGGTGCTGAACAAAATCAAGCAATATTTCAAGATTCTTTTTGAAATTACCGGTGCACGAAAACAGATATCCTGTTCTTTCAAAGCTTGTATACGCGTTTGCAGATGCACCTGTTTTTGCGAACCGTTCAAATGCATCAAGGTCTTCGCTTTCAAAAAGCTTATGCTCAAGAAAATGTGCTGTTCCGTCAGGTATGAATTTGTAGCTTCCGTCATCCTGAGGTATAGCATTATCTATTGAACCGTATTTTGTAGCAAAAATCGCATAAGCTCCTGAATACCCCGCCTTAGGCATAACAAGAATTTTCAATCCGGAAGGATGACTGATATCAAAAAATGACTCACCAAGCTGTTCGTTGCGTATTTCTTCAATTTTCATCTTCTGCATCCTCCTCACTTCCCCTGAGCATAAATACAGTATCAAGCAAAATTGTTTTAGCTGCTCTTATTACCTGATTTCTGTCTGTTTTACGGATTGCATCAACTGCTTCTTCGGGAGAATCAGGATTTTCTTTAAGAATTCTCGCAGTATACCATGCACAAAGGCTCTCCGGAGTGTCGTTCATGCTTATTCTGGCATCACACATACTTTTTATTGATGAATTAAAATCTTCATCAGTAAAATTGCCGGATGCAACATCTTTAAGCTGATTTACAATTTCTGCACGGGCTTTTTCTTCGTTGCAATTTTCTATCCCGCTCTGAACCATTACAACACCCTTTTGAGGATAAAGCATTGCCGAGCAATAATAGCAAAGACTCATTTTTTCTCTGACAACACTGAAAAGCTTTGAGTAAGTTCCTCCGCCGAAAATATCAACGGCAATTCTCATGGCATTTACATTATCTTCACTGTTTCTCATACCTGTTCTGAATCCCATAACAAGCTTGCCCTGTTTAATTTTCTGAGTTTCGCAAACATAATTGGGTTTCGGATAACCGGGAACAAATTCTGTGGAATTTTCAACAGGATTTCTTTTTATATTCTTAAACTTATCAATAAGAATTTCTTTAACAAACTCATCACTGCAGCTGCCCACCATTGTAATCTGCATCACCGAAGATTTAAGCAAATCTACCCAACAGGCATAAATATCCTTACCGGTAAGCGCTGAAATACCTTCAACAGTTCCCCAATGATGCTTACCGTAAGCCTCATTTGCAAACATTATTTCTTCACATTTTCTCAATGCGTAACGGCGTTTATCGCTTTTTTCCGCTTCAATCTTTTCAATAAGCAGTCTTTTTTCGTTTTCAACAATATCCGCAGGAAATGATTCATCAACAATTATCGGATCAAAAATCATGTCTGTTAAAAGCTCAACACACTGTGCTGTAATTTTATCCCCGTCAAGAGCAAATCTGTCATCTACAGCAGAAAGAGAAACAGAAAGAAGCATTGTTTCGCCGCTTTTTGATGCAGAAGCGGAAACCGAAGCACCGTAAAGCTCATCAAGAGCAGCATTTAAAGCGGAAAAATCAGGATATTTTTTGCAGCTTCTGTGAAGAAGATACGGCAAAACAGCCTTAGCGGAAATATTACCGTCAAGAGGAGTTGCCATTGTAAAAGACACCCTGCTTGTTTTGAATTTATCTGTCTGGACACTGACAAGACGAACCCCATCAGCAATTTTATGAATATTCATATCGGACCCCCAAAAACAAATATACAATTTATAGTATATCATATATTTGGTAAAAATACAATAGCTGTATAAATATGTATACAAGAAAACCGTATTTCAACACTTTCTAAGTATTGAAACACGGTTCTGATTATTATTAAAAGATTGATTGAAGGAATTGCTTTGTTCTTTCATTTTTAGGATTGTCAAAAACTTCCTGTGCAGTTCCTTCCTCGGTAACAACACCTTTACTCATAAAAATCACCTTGTCTGCAACTTCCCTTGCGAAACGCATTTCATGAGTAACAATTACCATTGTTTTTCCCTTTTCGGCAAGATTTTTCAACACTTTAAGAACTTCGCCGACAAGTTCGGGGTCTAATGCAGATGTTGGCTCATCAAAACAGAGAATATCGGGATTCATCGCAAGAGCACGGGCAATGGCAACTCTCTGCTGCTGACCTCCTGAAAGCATATACGGATAGAAATCAGCCTTATCTGAAAGTCCCACATCGGTTAATATATTATCAGCATTTTCTTCAATTTCTTTAATACGGATTACTTTTTCTTTTTTCGCAGCTGCAACGCCTTTTTCTTTTCTTATTTTAGAAATTTCATTTTTTAATGCAAGCTTCGGAGCAAGAGTTATATTTTCTTTAACCGTATATTGAGGAAACAGATTAAACTGCTGAAATACAAGCCCGAAATGAAGTCTGTTCTTTCTGATTGCTTTATCTGAAAGTGTTTCGGAATTTTCCGAATCAAACAGAGTCTCACCGTTTACTTTTATAACGCCCACGGTCGGAATTTCAAGAAAATTCATACATCTTAAAAATGTTGTTTTACCGCTTCCCGAAGAACCGATAATAACAAGAACATTTCCTTTTTCGAGTGTTACATCAATCCCTTTAAGCACTTCTGCTTTTCCGAAGGACTTATATATGTTTTTCATTTCAAGTACAGGCATAAATTTAACCTCTGTAATAATTTAATTTTTTTTCTAATTTTCCAAACAGAATTGTAAGTATCCCGTTGAAAACGAGATAATATATTGCCGTAAAGAATAATGGCCAAATCTGCCCTGCAATGCCATGTGAACCTTTAAGGAAAGCTTCGCCTGCCCAGATAATTTCCTGCATAGCGATTATTCTTGCAAGTGAAGTGTCTTTTACAAGAGTGATAATTTCATTGCTCATAGGCGGTACAACATGCTTTATTACCTGAATAAGCTTTATACGGAAAAATATCTGACTTTTACTCATTCCGAGAACTTCTCCCGCCTCCTGCTGACCGTAAGGCACGCTTTTAATTCCGCCCCTGAATATTTCTGAAAAATAGCACGAATAATTTATTATAAAGGCTATTGCGGCAGCGGTAAATCTGCCATGCTCTCCTCCGCCGAATATAGGATTGTGAAAAACAATTCCCGGCATATAAAAAATTATCAAAAGCTGAATCATAAGGGGTGAACCTCTTACAATCCATACAATCGTTTTAACCAGACTGCATAAAGGCTTGAATTTTGATATTGAACCAAACGAAATAATCATTCCCAAAGGTATCGCACCCAGGAGTGTTACGATAAACAACTTCAATGTTTGCAAAAAGCCTTCATTAAGTGCTTGGAGAACAATCGGAAGCTGTTCAAGAAATGTTGACATAAAATTCTCCTCAAATACCAAAGCAGAGCATATCTTGCGATACCTCTGCCGGTAAAAAATTTCTTACAGATTATTTAAGAAGCAAAGCTTCCTGAACACCGTATTTTTCTGCAATCTTCTGTGCTGAACCGTCTTTTGCAGTTTTATCAAAGAAATTGTTAAGCTCCTGAGTAAGATTGCTGTCTTTACGGAAACCAACGCCGTATTCTTCTGAATTAAGGTCAACAACTGCAACAAGGTTTGCATAATCTGTACCGTCGCCAATCATAGCACCTGCCATAAGCTTATCAATAACAGTTGCATCGCTGTTTCCACTCTTAACTTCAAGCAAAGCCTTTGCCTGAGTATCAACTTCAGTTACATTGAAGCCGTTTGCAGTAGCTTCTTTGAACCCTGCGGAACCTTTCTCAGTTGCAAACGCAAGGCCTTTGCAATCATCTGCTGTTTTATATTTATCAGCTGATTTTTTATCAACAACAACTGTCTGAGCATTGTTGCAATAAGGCTTTGAGCAAGACATGGATGCTTTAACCTCGTCATCAAGAGTCATACCATTCCATACGCAGTCGATTGATTTATTCTGAAGCTCAAGTGTTTTATTATCCCATTCAATTTCCATAAATTCGGCTTTTACACCAAGGCTCTCTGCAAATGCAGTTGCCATATCAGCATCAAAACCAATCCACTTTCCGTCTTTATCTCGATAATCCATAGGCGCAAAATTAGTAACGCCTACAACAAGAGTACCCTTTTCTTTAATGTAATCAAGGTCTGTCTTAGTTTCTTCTTTGTTACAGCTTGCAAAAGTTAACATTGTGGCAACAATAAGTAAAGTTGCCATTAAAAGTGCAATTAACTTTTTCATAAATTATACCTCTCTGCTTTTTTTACTTTATTTCACATACCGTAATATTGTAAAGATATCAAACATAATTGTCAATACTTTGTTAATAATTTATTACTTTTTTCTTATTTTTTGTAAAAAAGCTGGATTTTTTTTGTTTTTTGATATATTATATAAAAAAACAGGCAGGAGGTTCATTATGGAAGAAAAAAATATTGTATCAGAAGAAAACAAAACAGAAAATAAAAAGACAGCTGCACCGGTACTGATAAAAAGTATAACAGCTGTTATCTGCGCTGCAGCAGTTGCTTTTGGAAGTACAAGTATTGCAACAAAAGTTTGCGATTCAAGAACTGCTGTTGCATCAGGTACATCAGGCGGAGCAGGAAATCAGTCCTCATCTGCTGTAAGTGACGATAGCTTTTTTGCAGAAGCTGAAGCCGCATATTCAGAAACAGGAAGCGATTCAACTGACAACGGCTCATCTGAAGCAGGCGTTTCTGACTTCAGCGGAGGTTCCGATTCCGAAAGTTCAGGCTCAGGTTCATCATCAGGCTCATCATCCAACTCAAAAAACAACGGTTCATCCTCAAAATCCGCAAAAGAAATTACTCTTACATCAGGACTTCAGAGCGCAAACATAAGCGAAATACTCAAGTATTATAAGCTTGTTGCCGCAAAAAATGAAAAGAATCCCTATACAGTAAAAATGACAATGGCTTCTCTTAACGGAGGAAGCGGTGCAGTAGGTTCACTTATTACAGCGTTTAAGCCCATTGCTCAGAAAGCACTTGCAAAGAACTCAAATGTCAGCAACGATATTCCCGGAATACCGGCTAATATTAAAGAGTCTGACTGGAAACAGGCAAGAGCTGTTAACGACGGAACATACACCACACTTTACATTCAGGTTAAAGAACAGACAGATAATGCTTACGGTAAAATGGACGAAGGAACAGTCGGCCGTTCAATAACCGTTCTTGACGGTGTTCAGAGAGCTATTGATGACCTTCCCGGAGTAAGTGCCGATTTTGCAAACGGAAAATTCTCTCTTGTATATGACAACGCATATATAAAGGTTAAAATCAAAAATTCAACAGGCGAATTTGTTAAAGGCTCATGCACATGGCATTATGCTGTAAATGTTAATATGGATAAGCTCGATGTTAAAGTTACAGTTATCAAAGCAACACTTAACAACGGAAAAGGCGTTGTTGATTATACAGTAACATACTGATAATTTATTTATAATAACAAAATCAAAAATCCTCCTATGGCAGTTTTTATGCCGAAGGAGGATTTATTTATTACTGCATATTTTTATTTTTTCTTCTTGCCGAAAAAGCCTTTTTTATCTTCACCCTGAGGTCTGGCATTTCCAAGACTCTCGTTAAATCTGTTAAGCAGTTCTTTCTGTTCGTCAGAAAGATGAGACGGAACATCAACTATAATTTTAACAAGCTGGTCTCCTCTGCCTCTACCGTTAAGATTGGGTATTCCCTTATCTTTCAGTTTAAAAACATCCATGGGCTGTGTTCCCTGACGAAGATTATATTCAACCTTACCGTCAAGTGTAGGAACAATAATTTTATCCCCCATAGCGGCCTGAGCATATGAAACATGAACTTCACACCAGACATTGAATCCGTCACGTTCAAAGAAAGGATGAGGCCTTACAAAAACACCTACATGAAGGTCACCTGACGGGCCTCCGTTAAGGCCTTTGTTTCCTTCTCCTCTGAGGTTAAGAACCTGTCTGTCATCAATACCGGCAGGAATACTTACTTCTATTTTGCCCGGCTTTGCAATTCTTCCCCTGCCTGAACATTTTGGACACGGAGTTTCGATAACTTTACCTCTGCCTCCGCATTTTGGACAGGCTTTCTGACTTGAAATAACACCAAACGGTGTTCTCTGCTGAGTTGTTACCTGACCGGTGCCGTGACAATCAGGGCAGGTCTTCGGCGAAGTGCCTTTCTTTGCACCGCTTCCTGCGCAGTCAGGGCAGATATCAATACGGTTAATATCAATAGTCCGTTTACATCCTTTTGCCGCTTCTTCAAATGAAATAGTAACATTTGATTTAATATCTTCTCCCCGTCTCGGTGCGTTAGGATTTGACCGTCTTCCCGAACCGCCGCCGCCGAAAAAGCTGGAAAATATATCTCCCAAATCGAAGTCCATACCGCCGCCGAAACCGCCGAAGCCGCCAAAGGGATTCCCTCCGCCTGCACCGAAATTAGGGTCAACACCTGCGTGACCGTACTGGTCGTACCGTGCTTTTTTGTCAGCGTCGCTTAACACCTCATAAGCTTCATTTGCTTCTTTAAATTTTTCTTCCGCAGATTTATCACCCGGATTAAGGTCAGGATGATACTGCTTTGCTTTTTTTCTGTATGCTTTTTTTATTTCATCGTCCGAAGCATTTTTGTCAATCCCAAGGACTTCATAATAATCTCTTTTTTCTGCAGCCATAATCTGCTCCTTTTATCACCGCAGGGGCGACGGCTAACCGTCACCCCGCAAATATAATGAATATTGAATTATTACATACCTGTTACATCTTTGTAATCAGCGTCATAATATCCGTTTTCATCTGTTCCGCCGTTAGGAGCTGCTCCCTGTGAAGGGTCTCCTGCTGCATTGGGGTCAAAACCCGCTGCCTGAGCGGCTTTGTAAAGCTTTTCACTTATTTCATAAAACTTATTCTGAAGCTCATCCTGTTTTGATTTAATCAGGTTAATATCTTCACCTTTAAGTGCTTCTTTAAGAGCATCAACCTTTGTGTTGATTTCAGCTTTATCGTTTTCGTCAAACTTGTCGCCTTCTTCGCTTACAAGCTTTTCACACTGATAAACAAGCTGGTCTGCATTATTTCTTGTATCTACTTCTTCCTTACGCTGTTTATCTTCCTGTGCAAACTGTTCAGCCTCCTGAACTGCCTTTTCAATATCTTCCTTTGACATATTTGTTGAAGAAGTGATTGAAATTGACTGTTCTTTATTTGTGCCTAAATCCTTTGCGGACACATGAACGATACCGTTTGCATCAATATCGAATGTAACCTCAATCTGAGGTACGCCTCTGCGAGCGGGCAAAATACCGTCAAGATGGAAAACTCCGAGAGTTTTGTTATCTTTTGCAAATTCTCTTTCACCCTGAAGAACATGAACCTCAACTGAAGGCTGATTATCTGCTGCTGTTGAGAAAATCTGGCTCTTCTTTACGGGAATTGTAGTATTTCTTTCAATAATCTTTGTGTTAATACCGCCCATAGTTTCGATACCGAGTGAAAGCGGAGTAACATCAAGAAGAAGAAGTCCCTTAACCTCACCGCCGAGAACACCTGCCTGAAGAGCAGCACCGATTGCAACACATTCATCAGGATTTATTCCCTTGAAAGGCTCTTTACCGATGAACTTCTTAATAGCTTCCTGAACAGCGGGAATTCTTGAAGAACCGCCAACCATAAGAACTTTATCAATCTCGCTTGTTGAAAGACCAGAATCGCTTATTGCACGGCGAACAGGAGCCATTGTAGCTTCAACAAGATCTGCTGTGATTTCATTGAATTTTGCTCTTGTGAGAGTAAGTTCAAGATGTTTGGGACCTGTTGCATCAACAGTAATAAACGGAAGATTGATATCAGATGATGTTACGCCTGAAAGCTCAATTTTTGCTTTTTCTGCTGCTTCCTTAAGACGCTGCATAACCATCTTGTCGCCTTTAAGTGAAATACCGTTTGATTTCTGGAATTCGTCAACCATCCAGTCAATAATTCTCTGGTCAAAATCATCGCCGCCGAGACGGTTGTTACCTGCTGTTGCAAGAACTTCCTGAACACCGTCGCCCATTTCGATAATTGATACATCGAATGTACCGCCGCCGAGGTCGTAAACCATAACCTTCTGGTCAGCTTCTTTATCAATACCGTAAGCAAGAGCTGCTGCTGTAGGCTCATTGATAATTCTCTTAACCTCAAGACCTGCAATTTTACCTGCATCTTTTGTGGCCTGACGCTGTGAATCGGTAAAATATGCAGGAACTGTGATAACAGCTTCTGTTACACTGTCGCCGAGATATCCCTCAGCATCAGCCTTAAGTTTCTGAAGAATCATAGCTGAAATTTCCTGAGGAGTAAACTTCTTATCATCAATAGCTACTTTATAATCAGTACCCATCTGACGCTTAATTGAAGCAACTGTTCTTTCAGGGTTTGTGATAGCCTGACGCTTTGCAATCTGACCTACCATTCTTTCGCCTGATTTACCGAAGCCTACAACTGAAGGCGTTGTTCTTGCGCCCTCTGCATTTGCGATAACAACGGGTTCGCCGCCTTCTATAACTGCTACGCATGAATTTGTTGTACCTAAGTCAATACCTATTACTTTTGCCATAATTTATTTCCTCCTAAATTATATATATGTTTATTTATGATTTGTCACCCGTCAATTTGCAACTGCTACCATTGCAGGACGGATTACCTTATCGCCTGATTTATATCCCTTCATAAGAACATTCTGTATAGTATTCTCGGGAAGGTTTTCATCCTCTGTATGCATTACCGCATTATGAAGATTGGGGTCAAATTCATCCCCTGCTTCTCCGAATGCTTCAACACCTAATTTTGTAAAAGCATCCGTAAGCTGTTTATATGTCATTTCAACACCTTTGCGGTAATCTTCAAAAGAAGTATTCTCATTAAAAGCAACACATCTTTCGAAATTATCAGCAACAGCAAGAAGTTCTTTTATAACTGTGGATTTGCATTCTGAATAAAGTGCTTCTTTTTCTTTTTGAGAACGCCTGCGGAAATTATCGTACTCAGCGGCAAGTCTGAGATACTGATCGTTTTTTTCTTCCAGCTCTTTTTTCAGCTTGTCAATTTCTTTATCTTCTTTTTTTGCCTTTTTCTTTTCAGGCTTTTCTGCCTTTTCCTGTTTATCGGAAGCTTTATTATTTTCTTCACTGACTTCCGCTTCAACAGTTTCTTTTTTTTCTTTATCTTTTGCCATTACATTCTTCCTCTCATTCATTATTAAATGTCTGTGTAAGAAGTTCGCCTACAAGATTTGTAAGATATCTTACGCTGGGAATCAGTTTCTCATAATCAATTCTTGTAGGACCGATTATACCGATTGACCCGCTTTTTGCACCGTTAATATTGTAATTTGAAACAATTACGCTGGATTTAACAAGCTGACGGTACGGATTTTCACTGCCGATTTTAATATCAACATCTTTATCGCCTAACCCTGCAGAAAGAATTTTGTTAAGAGGCTCTCCCCTGCGCAAAAATTCCATCAGCTCATAAGCCGTACTGCCGTAATAATTGCTGTGATGCAGCAGATTTGACTGACCGCCCAGAACAATATCCGTTCTGACAGCATCCTGAGCGAGGTCGGATATTGCAGTAACAAGAGGCATCAGCACAAAAACATCTGCTCCGAGTGAAGCTACAAGAGACTGCATCATCTGAGTGTCAACATTTTCTATACTCTGACCGATAAAGGATGTTTTAACAACATTATAAAACTTTTCAAGTGTAGACACATTAAGGTCATAATCACTTCTGCAAACCTTGCTTTTAAGAACACCGGTTGAAGTAAGCAAAACTATCATTGCCGTATGTGTTCCCACCGGAACAGCTTCAACTCTTTTAATGTAAGCCCCTTCCCCTGACGGGGTTGTACTTACAACGGCGCAGTCCGTAAGGTCTGCAAGAACCTCACCTGCTTTTTCAAGAAGCTTTTCCGGGTCAGTAAGGGCAGTGCTTATCCCTGCTTCTATCCTGCGGCGAATGTTTTCATCAATCTGACGGTTAACCATAAGATTGTCAACATAATAACGGTAACCTTCGTTAGTGGGTATTCTGCCGGCAGATGTATGGGGCTGTTCAAGATAACCCATCGAATCAAGTTCAGCCATTTCATTCCTGACAGTGGCAGAAGAAACTGAAATATCAAGAGCGTTAAGCAACGCTTTTGAACCCACAGGCTCTCCCGTTTTAATGTACTGTTCCACAACGGCACCGAGAATTTTCTGTTTTCGTTCACTTAATTCCACTGTATCACCGCCTTTGGCACATTTAGCACTCGTTTTGTTTGAGTGCTAACTCTGCTATATACTATAACCATATTTTAGTTAAATGTCAATAGTTAAATGTGAATTATTTGTTAAAAATCAAAAAAGGTCAAATTTAGACAAAAACTATAAAATTATTATAAAAAAAGCCTGCCGTTAAGGCAGACTAAATTATTTAACACAGTATATATTCAAATTGAAACAAACTGATTAACCCAGAAAATAAAAGGAAGGAGAACAATAAATAAAACTATACATAAATAATACATAAAATATGCAGGTACATTTTTCTTGCCGTTTTCATCAACTCTTTCACAGCTGACCTTCTGAGCTGCAACAAGAAGCGGGAAAAGAACACAGACAGCATAAACTGCTTTAACTGCGTAATTTTCAAGTGAAATGCCGAACTTTGCAAGAACAACACCTGTAATAAAAACTACTATTGAAATACCGAACCAAATAAATTTAGCCGATTTTTTAGAAGACTTTTTTTCTTCAGAGACTTTTTTTACGACTTCTTTAGCCATATATTTACTTCTCCTTATACAATAGATACTCGAGTATAATAACACATATAAGTGTAAAATACAATAGTTTAACAAAAATAAATTATATATTTTTTTATATT
>JAZQPL010000062.1:0-50845 GCA_045628495.1 Acutalibacteraceae bacterium | reverse complement strand
TTATGGGTGAAGAGCTCAATAAACTGAGCTTTATTCCAGCCTGAGCAGACACCGGAAAGGTTTATTGAAGCTCCCCAGTCACTGCAAAGTTCAAAATTTTGAATACCTGCGGCAAAAGAATTATGAATGTATGTTGCGTTTTTGCAATTCAGTTTAAGATACTGAATATTTCCGAAAATATAATAATCTGATAAAGATGTTACGCTTTCGGGCACTTCTATGCGTGATATGTTTTCAAATGTTGAACTATAGACACCGTTTGAATACCCTGATATGCTTTTAACATTTTTCAGCTCAAGGGTTCCGTACCATGCGTTAGATGGATTAAAGCTGTTTGATGCGTATCCTAACATCGGGTAACCGCCGCCGGGAGCGAAAGATATCGTTTCGCAATCAATAACAATCTTTTTGCAAACCGAAGGTATCACCTTTCCGCCGCATATTCTGTAATTCAGATTATTATCTGAGGGTTTAATAACTATTTCCTGACAGTTTACAGGGGTTGAATTATCCCCGCCCATAGATGAAGGACTTTTATTTGTAAACTTTTTAACTGCCGTTCTTCCCGCATCATTTGAAAATTTATCAAGGGTAAGAGATGATAAATAATTCAGAAATTCAAAGCTTAACTCAGGCACCGTAAGTTTCTGCCTGATTATTACTTCCAAGGGTTCAAACTGAGGATGAAAATTCAGGTTAAGACTGCTGTTTTTTTCAAAATACCATACATTCACATACTCTGTTCCCGTTGATGAATTTGAACCGTTGAATATATAATCCTGTGTTTCCTCCGCACCGTTGATAAAAAGTCTGTTGCCCTGTACCGGCACTGTTTCACCGTCTTTCAGAATTGCGGTAAATCCCACTGCCGAAAGCTCGGAAAGCTCTGTATCAGCTGTCTTGATTTCGTCATAATATGTTTCAAGTGATTTCACCGCAAATGACTGGTGATTATAGCTGTAAACTTTGTTTGCAAGCTGTGAAAGATTGCTGAGTGCTTCCGCTGTGTTTTCTTTCAGTGTGTTTATTTCTGCCGTTCTCTGATTGATAAAATTGTTCTGTGCTGTCTGTAACTGTTCAAGTGTTATTTCAGCCATCGTCATTACCTCCTGTGTATAATGTGTACATGGAATTGATTGTTGATGATATTTCCAATTGCAGTCTCAGTGTTTCTTCGTTTATACTGTCCTGTTCCATTTCAGCATTTTCAAAGAAAAACTTCAGTTCATTGATATAAAAAGCGGACGCTGCTACAATTTCATTTGTATGTTCTAAGCTCGGATTTACATATTTATTTATAATTTCATATAATTTGTCCATGCAAAACCCGCAAGCATCTACCGTTACATTTCTTATTGACATATAATTTGCATAATTCAGCGAAACATCATCAAATGACATTTCTTCATCAAGACAAAGACCCCTGGAATAATCATTCATCAGTCTGATATAATTTCGGTTTACTTCGAAAGCTGTTTCTTTCAGTTCTCCAAAAGAGGTTGTTTTTGTTCCTCTTTTCACTTCGTATGCCACATTTTCGGATGTTTTTATAATAAAGTTTTCTTCCGTTTTTGCAAAAATACCAAAGTGAAAAAATCCTTCATTTTCAATCACAGCATAAGGAATAAAACAACTGCCTTCATTTGCAACCATTTCAAGCTCAGTAATAATTCCGTTATCATAATTATCTCTGTAAAAATTCACATAATATCTTGCCCCGTCAATCAACCAGCCTCTGTCAAGAACTACTGCAACAGTATCAATATTTCTGCTCCCTGATGTGATTACGGGCCGTGAAGTAATTGACAGCGCATTACCGTTTGTTTTGACCTTTATTTTGCTCAACAAATCATCCTCCTTTTATTATCCGCCCTGTCTCCCTGTAAAGCGTAATAATTATCTTAGAGCAGATTTTTTATTTTGTCAACATTTTGTTGATATTTTTTTGTAAGTTTTTTTATTTGTCAATAATGTGTTGACTCGCTTCGCATAATATTGTATAATACATCGGGAGTTGGTAAGATGAACAATCTATATTATTACAGAAAGCAGAAAAATCTTTCACAGCAGGCTGTTGCGGAATATCTGGGTGTCAGCAAGCAGGCATACTCAAATTATGAAAATGACAAAAGAGAAGCAGGATATGAAACGCTGATGCAGTTATCGGATTTATTTGAAGTTTCCGTTGACAGACTTTTGGGTCATAATATGGTTAATCAAAATAATGATGATGAATTGAAAACAATGCTTTTCGGAAGTAATAAAGTCAGCGACGAACTGCTGAATGAAATAAAAAGATACGCAAAATATCTTGCAGAATCAAGAAAAGACACAGGCAAACTATAAAGCCTGTGTCTTTTGTTAATATTCGATTATAAATCAATCTTCATTTGTTGCGATAATATCCGCACCTGTATCCAGAACATTTTTTATGATTATCTGACCGATTTTTACCGGTGATTCAACTGTAACGGAATTTATTTCTTTCATAATGTCAAACATCATCCCTTTAGGAACAGGAGCTGAAGTTTTAACAGGAACCATTGCAGTTCTTCCCCCGTTAACCTTAACTGTTGATGTAATCATTCTTACAGGAGCGGTACATTCAGTTATTGCATATGCCTTTCCTCTCGGGCAGGTATTCCCTGTTACATTTTTAACCTCATTTTCATCGGAAAGCTCAACTGTAATGGGACATCCCATAGGACAAGATACACAAATAATATTTTTAATCATAAGCTCATTCCTCCACACTGACTGTAAGCTTTTCTCCGGTGGGAAGGGATGCAATAACATCTTTACTGATTGTTACTGTTTCCATTTCACTGGGACACATTCTCGGTCTTTTCTTTGAAAGAATCACTTTATCTCCGCATGATACAATAATTTTTGCACCTTTATAAACTGAGCCGACACGGAAATAAAGATTGACATCTTCATCTGTATCAGAATTTATTTTCTGGGGAACAATGTATCTTACTCCGTTTATCCCCTGAGTTTCAACATAGTCTCCGTTGAATTTTTCACCTTTTATAAACTTAGCCGCACCCTTACCTGCAAGTTTACTTTCAATAGTAACATAGTCTACAAGGTCGTGAACCTGCAAAACATTTCCGCAGGCAAACACTCCTTTTTTACTTGTCTGACGGTATTCGTCAACTACAGCACCGTTTGTTATTCTGTCAAGTTCAATACCCGCCATTCTGGTAAGCTCGTTTTCGGGTATAAGTCCTATTGAAAGAAGAAGAGTATCACATTCAACATACTGTTCTGTTCCCGGTATCGGACAAAGGTGTTCATCAACATCTGCAATAGTAACACCTTCAAGCCGTTCCTTCCCGTGTGTTGCAACAACTGTACAGCTTAATTTAAGTGGAATACCCATATCGTCAAGGCACTGAACAATATTTCTCGTCAGTCCGTTTGAATACGGCTGAAGCTCGCAAACCATGCTTACTTTCGCACCCTCAAGCGACATTCTTCTTGCCATAATAAGTCCGATATCGCCTGACCCTAAAATAACAATTTTATGACCGGGCATATACCCGTCAATGTTAACATATTTCTGTGCGGTGCCGGCAGTCATAATTCCCGAACAGCGGCTTCCCGCAATGTTTATTGCACCTCTGGGTCTTTCACGGCAGCCCATAGCAAGAACTATTGCCTTGGCTTGTATTTCAATAAGACCGTCAACATTATTTGTGGCTGTAATTATATTCCCGTCTTCAACCGAAAGAACCATCGTATCAACCTTAACATCAATATCGGTTGATTCAACTTTTTCTATGAAACGGTGAGCATATTCAGGCCCGGAAAGCTCTTCTTTAAAATAATGAAGTCCGAAGCCGGCATGAATACACTGTTCCAGAATACCTCCCATGGTAGCGGCTCTTTCAAGAATGATAATTTTTTCAACGCCGTTTTCTTTTGCTTCAAGAGCAGCCGCCATGCCTGCAGGGCCGCCGCCGATTACAGCTAAATCATAATTCAACATCTGCCGTCACCTCATTTCGTTCTTTCGTATATTATTTTTGACTCTCCGCCGTACTTGGTAATCTCATTGACATTTTTTCCAAGTTCACGGGCAAGAATTTCAACTACCTTTGAACCGCAGAAGCCGCTCTGACATCTTCCCATTCCGGCCCTTGTTCTTCTTTTTACTCCGTCCATATCAACCGCACCTACAGGGCAGTTAATTGCATCAACAATTTCGCCTTCGGTAACAGTTTCACAGCGGCAGATAATTCTTCCGTAGCGTTTATCTTTTTCAACAAGCTCTTTGCGCTGTTGGGCATTCATCTCACGGAAGCGGACAGGAGCAGGTCTTACAGGGTCAAAGTCTTTTTTCTTTTCTGCTTCGCAAAGGTTAATAATAATATCTGCAACATATTCACCGATTGCCGGAGCTGAAGAAAGACCGGGAGATTCAATCCCCGCAACATTTATAAATCTTTCATTCTTTTCGCTGGGGCCGATAATAAAATCATTATCTTTCCTATCTGTATGAGCACGGATTCCGGAAAATGATGTAATTGAATTTCTCAGATTTATACACGGAACAGACTGAGGAGCGTTTGTGCTGACCTGTTTAAGTCCCGCATCTGTTGTATCAACATTATCCTTTTCGGGAATATCTGTTGATGTCGGCCCGGCAAGAACATTTCCGTCAACTGTAGGGGAAAGGAGAATGCCTTTTCCCATTTCAGTGGGACATACAAAAAGAGTATGTTTAACCTTTGAGCACTCAGCTTTATCAAGAAGATAATATTCGCCTTTTCTGGGAATGATATTAAAGCTGTCGTCACCTATCATACGGGCAACGGTATCTGAAAATGCACCTGCCGCATTTATTACATAGTTTGCTTTAATATCCCCTTGGGTTGTCACAAGGGTGAATGTTTCACCGTCGTCACAAATTGAAGTTACTTCGCAATTTCTGAAAAACTCAACACCGTTCTTAACAGCATTCTGAGCAGCGGCAATAGTAAGCTCATATGGGCAAACTATACCTGCGCTCGGTGCCCACAAGGCACCCAACGCTTTATCGGAAATGTACGGTTCCATTTCACAAAGCTCTGCTCTGTCAATTATTTTCATATTTTCAACGCCGTTTTTAACCCCACGGTTGTAAAGAGTCTCAAGGGTTTCCATATCCTTTTGTGAATATGCAACGACTAACGAACCGATATTTTTATACGGAACATTAAGCTCCTTGCAAACAGAAGGCATAAGCTGTGTGCCTTTAACATTAAGCTTTGCTTTAAGCGTTCCGTTTTCAGCATCAAAGCCTGCATGCACAATGGCACTGTTAGCTTTAGTTGCACCCACTGCAACATCGTTGCCTTTTTCAAGCAAGGCAACCTTCAGATTGTAACGGCTGAGTTCTCTTGCCGTCAATGCTCCGCTGACGCCTGCGCCTATAATCGCAACATCAAACTGCATAAAAAATCATTCCTTTATTATTGAATTATTTATCTTCTTTAGCTGCAAGCATTTTGTAAATAACTGCTGCAAGAGCTCCTCCGAACAGAGGCGCAACAATAAACACCCACAGGCTTGAAAGTGCATCTCCGCCTACTAAAACAGCAGGGCCGAAGCTTCTTGCAGGGTTAACTGATGTTCCTGTAAAAGCAATACCCAGAATATGAACAAGGGTAAGCGAAAGTCCTATTACAAGACCTGTAACGGAACTATTTTCTGTTTTTGAAGTAACACCTAAAATCGCAAAAACAAATACAAATGTAAGAATAATCTCAATAAGAACAGATGCAAGAATATCGCCGTTAAAAAGTCCGTTTGCACCAAGTCCGCTGTCTTTACCTGCAAAAAGCATAAGAACTGCCGCACCTGCTGTTGCCCCTGCAAACTGGGCAATAACATAGCCTATAAAATCTTTAATGTTCATCTTTCCGCTGATAAGCATTGCTATTGAAACTGCGGGGTTTATATGACAACCTGAAATATTACCTATTGAATAAGCCATTGCAACAATAACCAGACCGAAAGCAAGCGCTGTTATCAGATAGCCTGCGCCGTCACACCCTACCATTGCTGCTGTTCCGCAACCGAAAAACACCAAAACAAAAGTACCGATAAATTCTGCAACATATTTTTTCACCGAGCTCATAAAAAGCACCTCCGAAATATTATTAAAATGCAGTTTATACACCGCCTTTTAAATTTTATCATAAAGGTTCTTTTTTTTCAAGTAAATAAAAGAATAATAAACGGGTTTTTTCAGGTTGCTTTGTCATAAATTCTGCCCCCCGACCGCACACCTGTACGGCAATCTGCTCTGAATAAAAAACAAAAAAACCGGATAAACCCATAATTTACCCGGTAACAGCTGTATTTATTCAATTTATCCGCAATGGTCGCAGCTTTCACAGCTTCCGTTGCATTTTCCGAAAATTTCAGGGTCAAGTTCAATACCGTTTTTGGTATAATAATCAGCTACCGCTGCCTTAACCGCTTCCTCTGCAAGAACAGAGCAGTGTATTTTTGCCGGCGGCAAACCGTCAAGAGCTTCAACAACTGCTTTATTGCTGAGTTCAAGAGCTTTTTCAACAGGCTGACCTTTTATAAGCTCAGTTGCCATTGAGCTTGTTGCTATTGCAGATGCACAGCCGAATGTATTAAATTTAACATCGGAAATAATACCGTCGTCAATTTTCAGATAGATTTTCATAATATCGCCGCACTTGGCATTGCCTACTTCGCCGACACCGTCAGCATTATCCATTTTACCGAGATTTCTCGGATTTTCAAAATGGTCCATAACCTTTGCGCTGTATGCCATTATTCATTTTCCTCCTTCATAATTTTTTCCCATACAGGTGACATATCACGAAGTCTTTTTACAACCTTCGGAAGTTCTTCAATAATATAATCAGCTTCCTGCTGTGTGTTATATTCACAAAGCGAAAGTCTCAGTGAACCGTGTGCAATTTCATGAGGAAGACCGAGAGCCAGAAGCACATGGCTGGGATCAAGGGAACCTGATGTGCAGGCTGAACCTGACGAACCGCAAATTCCTTTAAGGTCAAGATATAAAAGAAGTGATTCTCCCTCAATACCTTCAAAACAGAAGCTGACATTACCCGGAAGCCGTGGGCTTCTTCCTCCGTTTACTCTTGAACGGGGAATAATCTCAAGAATAGAATCAATGATTTTATCACGAAGACCGCTTACATATTCAGCGTTCTTTTTTATATCATTGCATGATTTTTTCATCGCCGCAGCCATTCCTGCAATGCCCGGGGTGTTTTCTGTTCCAGGTCGCTTATTCTTTTCCTGAGCGCCGCCCTGCATAAGTCCCACAAGGGAAATTCCCTTACGGCAGTAAAGAGCGCCTACGCCTTTCGGTCCGTGAAATTTATGAGAAGAAAGAGAAAGCATATCAATATTCTGTTGCGCAACATCAATTTCAATATGACCGACTGCCTGAACTGCGTCTGTATGAAACAGAACCCCTGCTTCTTTGCATACTGCTCCTATTTCTTTTATCGGCTGAACAGTACCTACTTCGTTATTCGCATACATAACAGTAACAAGGCATGTCTCTTCTTTAATTGCCTTTTTAACCTGTTCGGCTGTAACATATCCGTCCGGTGAAACATCAAGATAAGTAACTTCAATACCTTCTTTTTCAAGCTTTTTAAGAGTATGAAGAACGGCGTGATGTTCAAATGCGGTAGTAATAATATGATTTTTATTTTTGAGCATACCCAGTCTTGCGGCATTTCTGATTGCCCAGTTATCCGCCTCTGTTCCGCCTGAGGTGAAATAAATTTCATCAGCAGAAGCACCAAGGCACTGTGCAATATCTTCCCTTGCTTTTTGTATTACACAAGCAGCCTCCTGACCGATATGATGAAGGCTTGACGGATTGCCGTAAACCTGATTCATACATTCTGTCATAGCCGAAATTGCTTCAGGACAGAGAGCTGTCGTTGCAGCATTATCAGCATAAATTGTTTTCATTAAATTCGCCTTACTTTCTACGAAATATATCTTTTCCATTCAAAATGAATTATATACCATTTTTATAGGTAATTCAATAGCATAAAAGAAAAAAGGCGGCATTCCGCCGCCCGTTTTTTTGTTAATCTTTACTGATTTCAGCTGAAACTGTTACACTTTCCCGCACATTGCTAAGGTAAGTTACCTTCTCTCCGTTCACAGTCCAGTAATTAAAATGAGTTCCTTCTTTACAGGCCGCTCCTGCATTTGGCATATCTGACGAGTCAATATCAGCCCCGACATCCACACAAATTGTTTTTACTATTGTTCCGTCAACCTCAAAATAAATATTGCATTTTTCTCTTGATAAGAAAACAACTTTTTCAGCATTTACCTGCGGTGGATATGTTTCCATGATATTGCCGTCATAATAAACTGCGGCTTTTGAAAAATTCTTATAATCGTCAGGCTTTACCGTTTTTCCGTTGCTGTCAACTGCATTCAGACCTGAAAGAGAAACCGATATTCTGCCTGAAGAATATTCTTTACTGCTCTTTTCGGGAACAAGTATAATATTCATACCGTTGACCACATCAATTTCACCTGTAAAAGATTTTTTTGAAGTATTTTCAGTTGACACAGATGATGAAGAAGCCGAAAATTCTTCCGTACTGCTGACCGTTGCGGAAGAATAACCGCTTATATCTTCATTTGCCTGAACCTGCGTTGAGGACTCAGCTTCACTGCTGACATTTTCTTTATTATTATTGCTTTGAATTACTGCAAAGCAGGCCGCTCCTATAACGGCAACAGCCGCAAATGCTGCAAGAAACTTTTTCACTTTATCAGCATCCTATCTTAAAAATCTCTCTTTTCCTGAGAAACAAGGCGAATATAACTTTTGAAAAATGCAACGCCGTCATTAAGAACCTGAAGTGGTATACGCTCGTTTGTGCCGTGAGTAGTCTGCAACACTTCAACAGAAAGCTTGAACGGAGCAAATCTGAGAACATTTTCGCAAATCTCATGGTAGAAATATGCATCAGTGCCGCCCATAACCATATAGGGTGTTGTCGCAACGCTCCTGTCTGTGTACATTGAACGGCAGATATTATCAATAGCATTGTATGCGGGTGAACCTGTAGGAGAAAAAGCCGATGGATCTTTTCCTCTGAGAAGTTCAATTTCAACATCCTTATATCTTACAACATCACGAATATGTTTTTCCACATCAGCAACTGTTTCGCCGTAAATAGGACGGAAATTTGCAGTTACGCTTGCCCTCTGAGGCAAAACATTGGGAGCAGGACTTCCTTCGCACATTGAAACACCTGTTACCGTGCGAAGAAGGCAGGCTGACTCGGGAATCTGAGTCATAATAAACTTAATAAGAGGCATCATTGCCTTATAGTTGCAAAGAACAAATCTTCCGCCGAATTTTGCATTCCTGCCGATTTCTTCAATAAAATCATATATGAAGGGAAGAACCTTCGGCTTGCACTGATTGCTCTCAAGGTCCTTAATAACATTGGCGAGCTTGCCGAGGCCGTTGTGCTTAGGTGACTGAGATGTATGACCGCCCTTATCGTTTACTGTGATTTTATAATCGCAGTAGCCTTTTTCAGCCATACCTACACCGACGATATAAGTGTTGATTATTCCTTTTATATCTACAGTAAGAGTTGCGCCGCCCTCGTCAATAACGCTGTCGAGGTGTATTCCTCTTTCTTTAAGGATTTTAACAATTTGTTCAGCTCCGGGGTCTTCCGAGCAAACAACTTCTTCATTATGACCGAAGCAGAAATAAACATCTCTTTCGGGAACAAATCCTTCCTCCATAAGAGTTTCGGCAGCTTCCATAACGCAAATAAGGTGGTTTTTCATATCAAGTGCGCCTCTGCCCCAGATATATTCCCCGTCATTATATCCTTCAAACGGGTCATGTTCCCAATCTTTTTCGGTGCCTTTTGTAACCGGAACAACATCCTGATGTGAAAGCATAGCCATAGGCTCTAAATCAGGATTGCTGCCTTTCCAGATATAAATAAGGCTTGCATTTGAAACAACTTCTTTTGAAACTGTTTTGTGAAAAAGAGGATATGCTTCCTCAAGGAACTTATGAAATTTATCAAATTCTTTCCAGTCAACTAAATCAGGATCATCATTTGATATTGTTTTGCACTGAATTGCTTTGGAAAGATTTTTCTGAACCCTTTCAAAATCAACCTTTTCCTCAGGGATAGTAATAAGATTCTTTTTCTTAGGTGTGAATTTTGATGCCTTTACTGCGTTTGCCGCAAAAAGCGAACCGACAGCAGCGGCGGCGATAATTTTACGATTCATAAACATATCTCCTTAATTATTTTTCGTTATCCAAAATCAGCCTTCCGAATTTCTCATGCTTAGAGTATTCAGTGCTGAAAATTTCCTCCGTAAAGCAGGTATCATCCCCTGTTTTACTAACGCACCCTTTTTGCTCCACAACAAACCAGAATGAACTGCAGTCACAATCGATTTTTGCAATTCTCAGTGTTTGTGTATAACCGGAATGACTCCCTTTTTTATGTACCTTCTTATCGTGTATATTATAGTAATATACTTTTCCCGTTTTAAGAGTCAACGCCAGAGATTCCTTGTTCTGGTAACCTACCATAAGCACTTTACCGCTTCCGTATTCTGTAACCGCAACAGGTAAAACATCATGTTCTTCCCATACTGAAAGTAAATCTACCATTTTTAACACTTCTTATTGTTTTTTTCTAATTATATAATAAACACATAAATAAATCAAGTTAAAATCCGAAAAGGCTCATCTGTGCACTCTCCGGAAGTCCCTGAAGTGCACCTGCATTACGCAGTGTTTCAATAACCGATTTGCTGACACCTGAACGCTGCTGTAATTCTTCAATTGACATAAACTCGCCTTCCCCGTCATCTCTTGCATCAGCAAGTGCTCTTGCAGCGCTTTCACCTGTGCCTGCCATTGAAAGGAAAGGAAGTCTGATTTTTCCGTCTTCGATTTTATATACAGTTGCATCCGATTTGTAAATATCAACGGGCAGAAATTCTATTCCTCTTGCCATCATTTCATTGATAACCTGCATAGCAACATACATATTTTCTTCTTTAGCCGTTGCTTCCTTGTTTTTCTGTTTCATATCAATTTCATGCATAAGATTTCTTACTGATTCCCGTCCGTTCATAATCGCAACAGTGTCAAGGTCTTCACCTCGAACTGTCATATATGTTGCATAATACTCCCTCGGATAGTAGATTTTGTACCATGCCAGGCGCATTGCCGCAATAACATAAGCAGCGGCATGAGCCTTGGGGAACATATATTTTATTTTCATGCACGAATCAACATACCACTGGGGAACATCATGCTCTTTCATTGCCCGGAAATGTGTTTCGTTAAGTAATTTTGTAGCATTTCCTTTACGGACAATTTCCATAATCTTAAATGCCATATCAGGCTCCAGGCCTTTATGCATAAGATAAACCATAATACTGTCACGGGTTCCGATAACTTCTGAAATTGTACAGGTTCCGCTTTTTATCAAATCCTGAGCATTTCCCAGCCAAACATCGGTTCCGTGTGAAAGTCCGGAAATCTGAAGCATATCAGAAAAATTCTTTGGTTTTGCATCCATGAGCATCTGACGAACAAAGGGAGTGCCAAGCTCAGGCAAAGAAAGAGTGCCTGTTTCGCAATCAATATCTTCAGGCTTTAGCCCCAGCGGTTCGGGTGTTGTAAGTAACTGATAAACCTTAGGGTCACACACATCGGCATCCATAACGGAAACACCTGTTGAATCTTCAAGATGCTTATAAAATGTTGGAACATCATGACCGAGATTATCGAGCTTAAGAATTGTATCATGGAGCGCATGGAAATCAAAGTGGGTAGTTCTCAGTCCTTTTTCAACATCATCGGCAGGATGCTGTATAGGAGTAAAATCCTCCGCTTCCATATCACCGGGAACAACAACCATTCCTCCCGGATGCTGGCTTGTAGTTCTTTTTATTCCCACACAGCCTCTTGTAAGTCTGTCTTCTTCAGCTTTGTGCGCCGTTTTTCCGTTTTCATCAAGCCATTTTTTTACAAATCCGTATGCTGTTTTATCGGCAACGGTGCCTATGGTTCCTGCTTTGAAAACATGAGATAATCCAAACAGTGTTTCTGTGTATCTGTGAGCCTGAAATTGATATTCACCGCTGAAATTAAGGTCAATATCAGGCTGTTTATCACCTTTGAACCCGAGGAATGTCTCAAAGGGAATATCGTGTCCGTCACGGTGCATAGGTATTCCGCACTGAGGACAGTTTTTAGGCGGAAGATCAAAGCCGGAGCCCACCGAACCGTCTGTAAAAAATTCACTGTGTTTGCATTTCCTGCAAACATAATGAGGGGGCAGAGGATTTACCTCGGAAATACCCGCCGCATGTGCAACAAACGAAGAACCTACGCTTCCTCGTGAGCCGACATAGTATCCGTGTTCTTCAGAATTATGTACAAGCTTCTGAGCAATCATATAAAGAACACCGAATCCGTTTGAAATAATTGATTTCAGTTCTTTTTCAAGTCTGTCACTTATCAGCTTCGGCAGCGGGTCACCGTATTCGTCTTTTATTCTTCTCCAGCAAATTTCCGTCAGCTCTTCGTCTGCTCCTTCAATTTTCGGAGGGAATGTACCGTAAGGTATAGGCCTTAATATTTCGCACATATCCGCTATTTTATTCGGATTTGTGATAACAACTTCCTTTGCTGTTTCTTCACCCAAATAAGAAAATTCAGCAAGCATTTCATCTGTTGTTCTGAGGTACAGGGGTGCCTGCTGTGAAGCATCCTGAAATCCCTGAGCAGCCATAAGAATCTCTCTGAAAACCGAATCTCCTTTATTCATAAAATGAACATCGCCTGTTGCAACTACCGGTTTTCCTAATTTATCGCCTATTGCAATAATTTTTCTGTTAATGTTTTCAATATCCGCCGTGCTTCTTATATGTTCATATTCTTCACGCTGACTTCTTATCATAAACTGATTATTACCGTCAGGCTGTATTTCAAAGTAATCATAGAAATTCGCAATTTCCATAATTCTCTCTTCGCTTTCCCCGAAAACAATAGCCCTGTATAATTCACCGGCTTCGCATGCACTGCCGACAAGTATACCCTCTCTCAGCTGTATGAGTCTGCTTTTAGGTATTCTCGGCTTTTTTCTGAAAAATTCAAGATTTGATGCGGTAATCAGTTTGTACAGATTTTTAAGTCCCACATTGTTTTTTGCAATCAGAATCTGATGATAATATTTCAGTGTTCTGGGATCGGCGCCTTCTTCCAAAGTGTCATCAACAAAATAAGCTTCCATACCGTAAAGGATTTTTATTCCTGACTTTGCGGCGGTATTCATAGCCTCCGGAAAAGCCTGAACATTGCCGTGGTCAGTAATTGCAATCGCTTTATGTCCCCATTTTGCCGCCTGAGTCACTAAATCCTTTGCACTTGTAACAGCATCCATAGCAGACATATTTGTGTGAAGATGAAGCTCCACTCTTTTTTCCGGAGCATCATCTGTTTTATCAAGCTTTTCTATTATTGTAACCGCTTTAACATCTATAACGAAGCAATGCATATAAGTATCCTGATTTACAAATCCTCTGACTAAAACAGTTACACCGTCTTTCACTTTTTCAATAAGCTCTTTACAAACCTGCTTTTCGCCGAATATTTTTCCTGTATATGAAGATGTGTAATCAGTAAGATTAAATGAAATAATATTCTTTTTTCCGTCACGGGTTTCTCTGGCTTCAAAACCGAAAACATCACCCCAGACAACAACAGAACCGTCTTCCGGGGAAATATCTTTAATGGGAACGGGCTTTTGCTTTATCTGAGCACCGAAAACAGCCTTTGCATTTGTAAGAGAAATCGGCAAATCATCATATGTTTTAACAGCAGGTTCTTTTTTCTTCGGTTCTGCTGTTCGTTCGGTAACGGGAGGTTTAACCTTTGCCGCTTCCTGCTTCTGAAGTTCAAGCAAGGCTTTTGCTTCTTCTTCAGCGGCATTGGGAGAAGATGAAATAATCTTTACGCTTACAGATTTATCAAATCTCCGTTTAACTGCCTTAACAATATATTCCTCTACACCTAACTGATTAAGAATGTTTTTACCGTTTTTTCTGAGAGTTATTGTAAATAAATTATTCTCGATTGAATACAGTGCACCGTCAAGAAAAGTTCTTCCGGCACTGAATTTTTCCTCAAGTTCTTTTGCAATAAACGGAAACCAGCCGTCGCAATAAAGTCCCTCAGGATATTTATACTCAAAATCAAGGGAACTTAACGCCATATATGAGCTGATTTGCCCTTTTGCTTTCTCAACAATACTGTCAGGCACATAGCAATCAAAACGCACGGTTACGGAAATCGTGCGTTCTTCAAGACTTGCTTCAACATTTGTTATTAAAGCGTTTTCAAAATGACTGACAATATCCGAACCTATACATTCGGAAAACAAGGATAAAAAATTTAATTCCTGCATTTTTATTCCTCTTAAAATTATAATTTTTCTATTTCTTTAAGAAGCTCCTCAACGGCATTCTCTTCACTGACTTTGCGAAGAACCTCACCTTTTTTGAAAATCATAGCACAGCCGTCTCCGCCGGCAATGCCTATATCGGCCTCTCTTGCTTCTCCCGGTCCGTTAACAACGCAACCCATAACTGCAACTTTTATTGACTTTCCGCAGCCTTTAAGTGCCTGTTCAACACTGTTGGCAAGACCTATTAAATCAATCTTTGTTCTTCCGCAGGTAGGGCATGATACTATTCTTACACCGTCTTTTTTAACTCCCGAAGCTTTCAAAATATCATATGCCGCCTCAACCTCTTTAACAGGATTATCCGTAAGGGAAACTCTTACCGTATCCCCTATTCCGTTAAGCAGAAGTGAACCTATTCCGATGCTTGATTTAATAAGACCCATTCTTGCAGTACCTGCTTCTGTTACACCGAGGTGAAGCGGATAATCGCATTTTTCGCTTGCAAGAGTATAAGCCTTAACCATATTTTCAACATCCGAAGATTTAATTGAAATTACAATATCGTTGAAATCAAACTTTTCCAGAAGTGAAGCATGATACATTGCGCTTTCAACCAATGCTTCCGGAGTGGGAGCTCCGTATTTGGCAAGAATGTCTTTTTCTACAGAACCGGAATTTACCCCTATTCTTATGGGGATATTTTTGCTTCTGCATTTATCGGCAACTGCTTTTACTCTGTCTTCCGAGCCGATATTGCCCGGATTTATTCTGATTTTATCAACGCCTGCCTCCGCACATTCAAGAGCAAGACGGTAATCAAAATGAATATCTGCCACAACAGGGACCGAAAGGCTGTTCTTCAAAGCTTCAATAAGCTTTACCGCCTGCATATCGGGAACTGCGCTTCTGATAATCTGACAGCCTGCCTTCTGCAGTTCAAGTGCCTGCTGAACACTGCCCTCAATATCGCCTGCCGGCTTATTAAGCATTGACTGTACGGATATTTCAGCTCCCCCGCCGATTAAAACATTTCCGACTTTAACCTGTCTGGTAATTTTTCTTTTCATAATCATCCACCTGCTATCAATACCCAGATATCTTTAAATGAAATTGCAGCCATAAACAACAGCAAAACAGCCATTCCTATTCCGTGAATAAGAGACTCGTATTTCTGATTTATTTTCTTTCTTCTGATCAGCTCGATTAAAAGGAAAAACAGTCTTCCGCCGTCAAGAGCCGGTATGGGAAGAAGATTAACAAGACCTATATTTATTGTAATCAGTGCAAGTATTTTAAAAAATCCGGAATAATCGTGTGCTTCACTTGATGCCTGCGCAGTTTGCGATACAACATCAACAACCCCTATCGGCCCTGAAATATCTTTCACTGAATACTTGCCGG
The DNA here is from genome assembly GCA_045628495.1 of Acutalibacteraceae bacterium. GTDB lineage: Bacteria > Bacillota > Clostridia > Oscillospirales > Acutalibacteraceae > CAG-488. Next base: position 34,937 of record JAZQPL010000062.1, on the reverse strand, counting down.
TTATCATGTCAAAAAGGCTGAGATAAACCATTCTGCAAATGCTGACAGACTCTTTAAGCGTATCTTTAACAATAGTCAGCGGAGTTGATTTGACTCCCACTATCACCAATCTGCCGATTGTATTTAACTCAACATCTTCAACTGTTACTTTTTCACCGTTTCTTTCAACTACTGCATCAAATTTTCCGTTTCCGTCAAAATCTCTTGATGCAAGATAAAAAATGTCATCATAATAAAAAACATTTTTTCCGTCAATTTTTTTGATTTTATCTCCGGATTTGAGTCCGCTGTATTCTTTAAGATATTTTTGCTCGGTTTTCGTCTGATTTTCGCTCTGAACAGCATCCGGAATAAAATAGTTAATATAATTCGTACCTGAAAGTTCTTTATGATTTGCGCTGAAAATAATTAAGAGAATCAGCAGACCTATAAGAATATTTATTACTCCTCCTGCCGCAACAATAATTATCTTCTGCCAGCAGGGTTTGTTTACAAAAGCTCTTTCGTCATCGCTTTCTTCGTTTTCCCCTTCCATACTGACATATCCGCCGATGGGGAAAACTCTCCAGGAATATGCTGTTTCACCTTTTTTTCGGCTGATAATCTTAGGCCCCATTCCAAGTGAAAACTCATTGACTTTTACACCGAAAAGCTTTGCAAAAGCAAAATGTCCGGTTTCATGAACCATAATAATAAAACCGAAAAAAAGTATCGCAACAAGTACAGTCCACTTACTTAAGAGCCACGAAATAACTGCCAAAAATAACCACCTCTTATATTCTGCTTAATACAAATTCTCTTGCCCACCTGTCTGTTTCGTTCATATCTTCAAGAGAATATTCTGTTTTTACCGGGGCCGCCTCAACTGCACTGCCCACAAGTTTTTCAATATCAGTAAACTTTATCTTCCCTTTACGAAAAGCAAAATTAGCAGCTTCATTTGCCGAATTTGCCGCAGCAGGGTAAAGACCGCCTTTTTTTATTGCTTCCCTGCAAATATTTATGCAGCCGAATGTTTCATAATCCGGTTTTTCAAATGTCAAATTGCCGTAATCGGTAAGAGAAAGCTGTTTTACAGGTGAAGGAATGCGGTTTGGATATGTCAGAGCGTACTGTATAGGTATTCTCATATCCGGCACTCCGAGCTGAGCTATAACGGAATTATCGCAATACTCCACCAGTGAATGAACTACACTCTGGCGGTGGACAACTATATCCACATTTTCAGGATTAACAGCAAAAAGCCATACAGCTTCAATAAGCTCTAAGCCTTTGTTCATCATGGTTGCTGAATCTATCGTGATTTTTGCACCCATGCTCCAGTTAGGATGCTTCAAAGCCTGTTCAACTGTAACATTTTCAAGAAATTCTCTGCTTTTACCGAAAAACGGCCCGCCCGATGCGGTAAGAATAAGCCGTTTTACCTCTTTCCTGTTTGTGCAACCCTGCAATGACTGAAAAATTGCAGAATGTTCACTGTCAACCGGTAAAATGCTTACGCCGTTTTTCTTCGCAGCTCCGGTAACAAGACTTCCTCCTGCTACAAGAGTTTCTTTATTTGCAAGAGCTAATTCGTTTTTACTTTCAATAGCTTTCAGCGTAGGTTCAAGTCCCGCCATTCCAACTATGCTGTTAAGAACATAGTCAGCTTTCAGAGAAGCGCAAAAGCACACTCCCTCACGGCCGGAAAGAACTTTTGTTGATGTATCCGCTACTTTAACGGCAAGCTCCTCAGCCTTCTGTTCATCTGCAAGGGCAGCATATTCCGGTTTGTATTTTCTTATCTGAGACTCAAGAATATCAACACTTCCGTTTGCAGTCAAAGCAAGAATTCTATATCCCTGCATATCTACAACTTCAAGCGCCTGCTTGCCAATGGAGCCGGTTGAACCGAGTATTGTAATCAGTTTGCTCATAAATCACACCCCGCCGAACCGTCTGTTCCTATTATTATAGTCATCAATAGCCTTTTCCAAATCCTCAGGTCTGAAATCAGGCCACAAAATATCGGAAAACCAGAATTCCGAATACGCAGACTGCCACAGCAGGAAATTAGAAAGTCTGTATTCTCCGCTGGGCCTTATAATTAAATCAGGGTCATTCTGACCGGCTGTATATATATTATCGGAAATATCAGCTTCGGTTATTTCATCAGGCTGAATTTCCCCGTTCTTTACTTTTTCGGCTATCTTTTTTACTGCGTCAACTATTTCCAGTCTGCCGCCGTAATTTATTGCAATGTTGACTTTTATTCTGTCAGCATTTTTTGAGTTTTCTTCGGCAGTTTCCATAAGGCTGACAATGTCGTCAGGTAAATCATCACGCCTGCCGATAAAATGCATCTGCATTCCTTTTTTTATGTTTTCATTTTCTCTTTCTTCAGCCTCTCCGAGATACTCTCTGAAAAGCTCCATTATTGCGGCAACTTCCTCGGGAGGTCTGCGCCAGTTTTCAGTTGAAAAAGCATAAAATGTTATGCTTTTTATTCCTATATCGCAGGCATAAGAGCAAATATTTCTGAAAACATCAGCCCCTTTTTTGTGCCCGTCCCAACGGTTAAGTCCCCGCTTTTTTGCCCAGCGGCCGTTACCGTCCATAATGATTCCAATGTGCTCCGGAAGCTTCCTTTCCATAATGACCTCCTAAAAAGCATAACAAAATTTTATTGTTTTTTATGCAATATTCAGGGGAGCATCGCCCCCCTGATTAAATGAATTAGCAATATGATTCAGTTTGGTTTTTATCCGTTTTCTCACTTTGACGGCGTACGAATATACTCCGAAAAGCGATAACGCAGAAAACGGCAAAAAGATAAGTGAGAAAATTAAATCTCCATTACTTCGGCTTCTTTAGCCTTAGCAATTTTATCAATTTCTTTAATGAAATCATCTGTGATTTTCTGGATTTCCTCTTCACCGTCTTTAAGATCATCTTCAGTGATTTCAGATGATTTCTGCATTTTTTTAATTTTATCCATGGAATCACGGCGAATTGAGCGGATTGCAACTTTTGATTCCTCCGCAGCCTTGCTTACATCTTTAACGATTGCTTTTCTGTGGTCTTCTGTGAGCTGAGGGAATGTAAGACGAATAACAGAACCGTCATTCTGAGGATTGATGCCGATATCAGATGCCTGAATTGCCTTTTCGATTCCGTGAAGAACAGATTTATCCCACGGCTGAATGGTAAGTATTCTTGCTTCTGCAACAGAAACCGATGCGAGCTGATTAACAGGAGTCGGAGTGCCGTAATAATCAACTGTTACACGGTCAAGAATCGCAGCGCTTGCTCTGCCTGCACGGATTGCGGCATAATCTCTTTTAAGTGCGCTGACTGTTTTTTCCATTTTTTCTTTGGTATAAGCATAAACTTCTTTCATAAGTATAATCTCCTTTTATGTATATTATTCTTTAACAATAGTACCTATATTTTCACCCTTAACGGCTCTGATAATATTTTCAGGATCCTCAAGGTTAAATACCAAAATTGAAATTCCGTTGTCACGGCAAAGAGAAGCCGCAGTGCTGTCCATAACTTTAAGTCCTTTTGCAAGAACCTCAGAATGTGAAAGAACATCATATTTAACAGCATCGTCAAACTTATTCGGGTCTTTGTCATATACGCCGTCAACATTTGTTGCCTTAAAAATTACATCTGCCTCAATTTCAGCAGCTCTTAATGCTGCAGTTGTATCTGTTGAAAAGAACGGGCATCCTGTTCCGCAACCGAAAATAACAACTTCGCCTTCGTTAAGATGTTTCACTGCGTCACGGGCGACATACTGTTCTGCAATAGGCTGCATTCCTACAGATGACATTACCCTGGCCTTAACGCCCAACTGTTCAAGCGCTTCGCACAAAGCAAGGGAATTCATAACAGTGGCAAGCATTCCCATATTATCTGCTCTGGTGCGGTTCATAGTGCCGCTGCTTCTTCCTCTCCAGAAATTGCCGCCGCCGACAACAAGTCCGACCTGAACTCCCATTTCGGCAACTTTCTTTACATAAGAGCAAACATCAGTAACCATATCAAAATCTATACCGTGACCGTTTGTGCCCGCAAGCACCTCGCCACTTAATTTAAGCAAAATTCTCTTATACAAAATAACTACCTCCACATAAAAATACACATAGTTATTTTAACCTAAAATGTATGTTATGTAAAGAGAAAACCGTTAAATTTTATATATTTTTTCCATTCTTAAAAAATTTAATGAATATATTAAAAATAAATAATAAATTTTTGAATTTTTTGTAGACAAAAAGCGACACACTATAGTATAATGCTACAGTGAGTATAGAATGGATAATCGTATGTACTGATTTGGGATTATTCAGAATCATTTTGTCAATCTTTTATTCTGCACATTTTAAGAAAAGGAGTAAGTATGATTTCTCTGAAAAATAATATTCTCAGAATTGAAAAAGGAAATATGGACAGTTTCTTAAGACGATTGTATGAGATTTCTTTTTTTCTCGGGATTATTATGTACTATCTTTTCGATGCTGTTCTTCATTATATCGGTGTAGGTTTTTTCGTTTTGGGCGCAGTTATAATAACATTCAACAAAATAATCAATTCGAAAATAAATATTCCGATAAACAGTATATGGTACCTGGGTTTTCTCATATTTGCGGAAATTTCTTCATCGTGGGCGTATTCAGCTTCGTTTGCCGCATATAAATACATTAAATTTATGTTGATGATTTTATTTGTCTGCTTTGGCATGGTTCAGTATTCCGATACAAAGGACGATACGGAAAAGCTCTCAAGTATATATCTTCTTGCATCATCCACAATTCTGATTGTGCTTCTTATTGTTACTCCTTTTGACAACTGGTTTGCAGGGTACTTCGGTACAGCCCTGGGAGGAGATAACTCAAACACTTTCGGCTATATAATGTTCACATCTATACTGCTTTCGTTTTATAAAGCTTATCTGAAAAATCAAAGACTGTATTATATACTGACAGTTTTATATATTTTCGGTGTTGCGATTTCAAGTTCAAGAAAATCGTCATTCCTCGCATTATTCGGAATAATGTTTATTATATTCTTTGCATTCAGGAAAAAACATCATTTTATTCATTTTATTGTTGCTTTAATCGGTTGTTTAATTGCTGTTTATTCTCTTTTCAGGGTTGAACTGCTGTATGATATGATAGGATTCAGATTTGAAAAACTTTTTGATTTTTTGCAGGACAACACCAGTGCCGGCGAATTTCAAAGCCTTCAGAAAAGGCAGTTTATGATTGAATATGCTAAAATTCTGTTTAAGAATCATCCTGTTCTCGGGTGCGGATTCGGAAATTTCACAGTATTGATTGACCTTGAGCCGCAGATGGACTTAAGTTATGCACACAACAATTACTGGGAAATTCTTGCAGACCTCGGCGTTACGGGATTTGTGATTTATTATTGGTTCTATTTATATTTATTTGTTAGTTTTATTATTAAATTTTTCCGAAAGCAGTTCAACAATATGACTTTGCTTGCATTCACATTACTGATATGTGAAGTAATTGCCGAATGGGGTACTGTGTCAATGGCTTTCCCGTTTTGTCAGCTGACAATAGCTTTTATATATTTATATTTCAGCACCGACAACACTGCCTCAAGGAAGAAATTTTATTATACAGAAAAATCAGACTTAAATAATATATAAACTCATTTTACATTTACGGAGGATCAAAACTATGAGTTATGAAAAGCAGGAAAAAGCAAGCAGTATTGAAATAAACATATTTGTGTTTATGCGACTTGTTGCAAAAAAAATATGGATTATTCTCGCACTTGCTCTTATTTTCGGCATTATAGGCGCAGCTGCGGCTGCTGTTTTGCAGGATGATATTTACACTGCAAATGTTTCTTTTGTTGTAAATACATTAAAGAACAATGATGATGATAAGGTTGAGAACTCAGATATCAGTGCTTCCATAAATGTTGCTTCTACTTATCAGTACATTCTTGAAGGCCGCTCTGTAGCTGAAGCAACTGCTAAAAAATGTTCAGTTCCGGTAAGTACGGAAGATGTTGAAAAAGCGTTAAGCGTTGATATTGTTACAGGTTCAAATGTTATTGAAGTCAGAGTAAAAACCGGTAATCCTGAAAAATCATACGCCATTGCAAGAAGCCTTGTTGATAATTACGACACTGTAGTTTCCAAAATATACAGTAACGCTCACCTTAATATATGTGACTATCCTGTTCTTCCCTCTTCTCCCGATGAAACATCTGCTACTACAATTATAGTAATCATCGGCGTTTTATTCGGTATAATTGCAGGTCTGGTTTTCGTTTTAGTTTACTACATTGTTCATGATACAATCAGAACTGCAGACGATATTGTTAAAAAGCTTAACATTCACATCTTAGGAGCAATTAACAAGGTTAATAATAAGTCCAAGGGTCTTCTTGTTACAAATAAAAAGGTGGGATTTGCTTTTATTGAAACATTCAAAGCAATCAGAACAAAGGTTGAAAACAACGCAATTAAAGAAGGCAATAAGGTATTCATGGTAACAAGTGCCTGTGAAAACGAAGGTAAAACAACCATATCAACTAACCTTGCAATCACTCTTGCACAAAACGGAAAATCTGTTTTGCTGATAGATTCTGACCTTAGAAAGCCCACTGTATGTAAAGCACTTGGACTTGAAAATGCCAGCAAAGGATTATCCGGTATAATTTCAGGTAAAATCACACTTGAATCTGCCATAAAATATGTTGATAAATACCGTATTTTTGTAATTGCCGATTCCCAGTCAACAAGCAACCCGTCTGAGCTTCTTTCAACTAAGAAAATGTCTGATTTAATAAAAGCCGTCAGAAATGAATTTGATTTTATTATTATTGATACAGCTCCCGCAAATGTTGTTACAGACGCATCTGTTATTTCCTCTTTTGCAGACGCAACAGTTCTTGTTGTTTCCGAAGACAGAGCTCCTGTAGGCAGAATAAGGGCGGCTATTGACGATATCAACTCAAACGGCGCCGAAGTTATCGGATGTGTTTATAATAATTGTATGGGAACTAAAAAGCATTACGGTAAAAGCTATTACGGTTCGTACGGTTACGGTTATGGTTATGGCTACGGTTACGGATACGGCGGCTACGGCTACGGCTACGGTTACGGAGAGCCTAAGCCCAAGCCCGAACCGAAGCTTGAAGCAAAACCTGAGCAACAGCCTGATAATATTTAATACAACAAAAAGACTTCCTTGCATATTATAAAGCAAGGAGGTTTTTTTATGGATAATTTTGAAAATGAAATTGAAAAATATCAAAAAGAACTGCTGAATTTTATGAAATCAAATCCGGCAGTGAAAACAGAAAGCAAAGAAACAAATACCGAGGAATGTAAACCCGAAAATACAATACCCGCAAATGTAAACATACAAAATGAAGAAAGCGTCGATACTGTAAATGAAAATCTTCAAAAATCGGTTGCTGATATTGCAGAAAATGATTCTGATAACAAAGTTCCCGCTGTTCCCGAATTTTCAGACTATGAAAGTTTTTTAGCAAGCAATTCGCAAAAGGGTTCATTGCAGGTTCAGGTGTTTGCCGCAAACCGTTCTTTCCCTGTTGTAAATGCAAGAGTTACTGTTTTGCTTATGCTGAAAAACGGTGCAAGAGAGATGTTCGACGGGTTAACCGATATAAACGGCATCGTTGACAATATTATTCTGCCTGCACCTGAAAAATCCATGTCACAACAACCGTCAGCCACAGCGGCACTGCCGTATTCTTCATACACAACCTTAATAGAGCACCCGGAATATGTAAACGCAAAATATGTAAATGTCCCCGTATTTTCAGGAATAAAATCAATTCAGGGCGTTGAAATGATTCCTTTGATAGGAACAGACAGCGAAACTCCTCAAAGAGAGTATAATGAAAACCAATCATTTGAAAGAATCAGGGGGGGAAAATAATATGGCTTCTCCCGTTATTCCTGAATACATCACAGTTCACCTGGGAACTCCTAAATCCAATGCACGGAATGTTCGGGTTGCATTTCCGGATTATATTAAAAATGTTGCTTCAAGCGAAATATATCCCACATGGCCCGAAAACGCACTGAGAGCTAACATTTACGCACAGACAACATTTGCGCTGAACAGAATTTATACAGAGCACTACCGTTCTCAGGGGTATAATTTTGATATCACAAATTCAACAGCTTATGACCAGTCTTATAATCCCGGTCACGATATTTTTGAAAATATAAGCAGAATCGTCGATGAGCTTTTCAACGATTATGTTGTAAAGCAAGGGCAGGTTCAGCCGTATTTTACTCAATACTGTAACGGAACAACAGTAACCTGCGCAGGCCTTTCACAATGGGGAACAGTAACTTTTGCCAACAGAGGGTTAACTCCGTATCAGATACTGCAAAGATATTACGGAAACGATATAAACATTGTATTTAACGCACCGGTCAAAGGAGAAATTGCATCATACCCCGGAACAGCATTGAGAATGGGTTCTGCCGGTGAAGATGTAAGAACAATTCAAAGACAGCTTAACAGAATTGCATCCAATTATCCCGCTATCCCGAAAATCACGCCTACCAACGGAATATTTGAAAGCAGAACTGCCGCAGCCGTAAGAGAATTTCAAAAAATATTCAATCTTTCCGCAGACGGTATTGTAGGCAGAAATACATGGTACAGAATAAAATATATTTATAACAGTGTCAAACGCCTTTCGGAGCTTTATTCAGAAGGAATTACAATAAGTGAAAACGACAGAATTTATTCAGAAGTAATTCGTCGGGGTGACAGAGGCAACGGAGTGAGAATTATTCAGTATTATCTGAACTTTCTGGGATTTTTCAATCCGAGGCTTTCACAGATTTCCGTTGACGGTGTTTTCGGCACGGAAACCTATAATGCCGTTGTAAACTTTCAAAGATTATACGGCCTTACACCTGACGGAATTGTAGGCAGAAGCACATGGAACAAACTTCAGGATGCATATAACGGCGTTCTGAGAGCATTACCGAATGAATATAAAGGATATTCTTCTCTGCTTTACCCCGGATATTTTTTAACAACCGGTTCTACCGGAAGTGCAGTTGTTCAAATTCAGACATATCTGAGAGTAATAGCTCAAAATGACTCTTCCGTTCCTCTTGTTACCGTTGACGGTGTATACGGTAATCGGACCGCCGCCGCAGTTACAGCAGTTCAGAAACAGGCAGGTCTTCCTCAGAACGGGCAGGTCGGCCCTCTGACATGGAATGCCATTGTTAATCTCTACAATGAATACAGATAAAAGAATAATTATACAATCTGTGCAGATAATATAATAAATATTATTGAAGCGGGTTATTAAATGAAAAATATTATTCCTTTTGAAAAAACATTTTCACAGAATATTGCCATGCTGGATAAATATTTCAGAATTGATGAAAATTTTGATTTAGTCGGCAGAGAGATTGTTATTGGCGAAAGAAGCGCAAAACTGTATTTTATCGACGGATTCGCAAAGGATGAAATTCTTGAAAAAGTACTTGAATTTCTGTTGAAAATAACGCCTGATGAAATCAATCGTTGTAACGGCACAAGGGATTTTGCAAATAAATTTCTGCCATATATTGAAGTTGATGTCCACAGTAATGTTGAAGCTTTTTCCACATATATTTTTTCCGGTGCCATCGGACTTATTATTGACGGATTTGCAGGCGGTATGATTATTGACGCCAGGACTTATCCTACCAGGGGAATTGAAGAACCTGACAATGACAAGGTTCTGCGTGGTTCTCACGAAGGCTTTGTTGAAGCTCTGATTTTTAACACTTCTCTTATCCGCCGAAGAATACGCAACAGAGAACTGACAACAGAAATTCATCAGGTCGGCGAACGCTCACACACAGACATTGTGTTTTGTTATATGAATGATAAGGTTGATAAAAAGCTGCTTGATACACTAAGGGAAAAAATAGAGAAAATTGATGTGAATTCGCTGTCAATGGGGCAGGAAAGTCTTGCCGAATGTCTTATAAGGAAACAATGGTTTAATCCTTTCCCGAAAATAAGATATACCGAAAGGCCGGACACTGCCGCCGCCTGCATTTATGAAGGCAACATTATTATTCTTACGGACAATTCCCCTTCTGCCATGATAATACCAACAGGTTTTGCGGCGTTCATTCAGGATACAAACGATTTTTATTTTCCACCGATTGTGGGCTCATTTCTCAGAGTAATCAGAGCAGTCATCTTTGCTCTGGCAATGCTTCTGACTCCCACCTGGTATCTTTTTGAAGCAAATCCCGGAATTGCGCCTGAATGGTTTTCCGTTTTTTCAGTTAAATCACCATCATCAATTCCGCTGTTTGTTCAGCTTCTTATCATTGAGCTGGTAATTGATTCACTTAAATTAGCTTCACTGAACACCCCGAATTCGCTGAGCAATTCATTAAGCATTATAGGTGCATTGGTACTTGGAGAATTAGCTATTTCCGCAGGTTTATTTTCACCGGAAGCCGTGCTTTGTATGTCATTTGTTGCCATTGCAAACTTTGCACAGCCCAGTCTTGAATTAGGGTACGCATTTAAGCTTTCAAGAGTGTTTATTTTAATTTTAACAGGCATCTTCGGTTTATGGGGATATATCGCAGGGATTATTCTTATCTGTGCATTGATATTATTTACTGATACAACAATGAACAAAAGCTATCTTTACCCTTTAAGACCGTTTAATTCAAAAGCTCTGAAATCACTTATGATAAGAAAACCGATAAACAAAAATAATACCTGAATAAAAAAAGTATGGAATTCACTGAGAAAACCATACTTTTTGTTATTAAAACTCATTTACTACACTTTCATATTTTTCAACAAGCTCATTCATTACTTTAAGCGCATCTTCTTCCCCTGCACCGTTCGGTCTGGGAATATAATCTTTTATCCACTCCATTTCAAAATATTCAAGCCGCTGTGACAAAAGAGTATCTGAAAATGCGTTTCTGTCATAAACTTTGTGTTTTGACAAATCCTTTAATTTTTTAGGCTTATTAAAATACGCCGCCAACATTTTAAAATATTTATACCAGCGGCGGGCATAAAAATCACTGACCATTCCGCCCCATTCACGCCAGTATGTGTCAAACACTCTGGAATTTTTCATAGGACCATATACAGTGTGAAACATCAGAAAATTCATTTCAAGATTCTGACGGATTTCTTTTGTTTCCCCCAGCTGACGGGCAGATTCCATTCTGTAATAAAGATTATTTTCCGGAACTGTTTTCAGAAGCCTGTCAATATCTTCACAAATTTCAATAAAAATATTACTTGTTTTTTCAAACTCATCAATTTTCTGTGCATAAAAACATTTCGTCGCCTGCAAATACAGCGGCCTGAGAACATTGCTGAGAATCTGACGCATAACAGAAACAAAATCTTTACGGTAAATATCATTCTTTTTAATTTCACTTGAAAGTGATTTTTTAAGAACGCTTAAAAGCTCTTTATTATCATAAGGGCGTTCAAATGTATCAAACGGCGCAGTGTGATTTATTTCAGTGCACGGCCTTGCGCACAGCGCTGACGCCTGGTTGAGCCTGCTTTCTTTTGAATAGCACAGCTTTTGCAAATTAACAAGGTCATCCCCAAATTTTTCCGTACCGTAACGGCACTTGGAATAATCCGTAAGGAAGCACTGCAAATCTTCATTACTGTCACAGGTAACCATTTTAGCGGCGAGAGAATAAAAAATCGGATTTTCCAAATCACTGTCAAAAAACAAGCCGGTTCCTATTGCATTATTATATTTTTCTTTAACTTTTATATATGGATTTTCGGCAAGTGATTCCATATCGCCGCATATAACGCTTCTGCCGCACAGATTCCCCTTATAGCCTACAATAAAGCTCATTCCGTTAAATCCGTCATTATCTGAATAAGCGGAACCGTCTTCATCAATTACAACGGCGTTTTTAATTTCGCCGTCAAAGTTAATCATTGATTCAGCATGAACAAACCATACACCGTTTTCATCAACTTCTTCCAGAATTTCAAGGAAGCTTTTGCCGATTTTTTCAATAAACGAATTGTATCCTTTGAAATCAACATCTGTTAACGGGTCAAAAATATAATTATGTACTTCACCTAAAAGTTCTCTTTGAAGCTCAAGGAAATTCTTGTTAAAAATTCTCAGATATCCGATATTTTCAGGTTCAATAGTCATTGCAGGCGGAAATGAATTCCATCCCGGAAGTTTAATAAGATTTGTTTTGGGATAATGCTTTCTGAAAGAGAAGGGACAGGTGAGCAATAACCCCTGATGAACCGGATTCATATCTAAATCCTTTGCCCGCTGAGTAATCATTCTGCCTATAGATATTTTATTATTAAAATAATCGGCGCTGTTTATAGGAAGATAGCCGAAAATATTGCCGGTCAACTGCTTATACCAATATGAAGAACCGCTGATAAAAGCTGATGCTGTGTCTTCTTTAACACGCATATCAGTAAGCATTTTGAAAAGCACCCCGTCACTGCCGATTAACAAAACGGGTGTATTTATGCCGTTCATGGCCATAAAATCAATTTCTTTTTCCCATCTGTCAAATCCCCATGCATCAGCTTCAGCTGCATATCTTTCGTTAGTCATAGCCATTCTGAGCTTTTGCTTAACTGTATATGAAATTTTCTTTTCAGGGTATGGCGCAGACTTTATATATGAAATATCATAATCGCCGTTTACCAGCAAAACATTGCAATAATCATGGAGATACCGGTAATATCCCATTGCCATAGCTATTTTATTATTACCGCATATTACAATCTTCTTTTCTTCCGTAAAAATCTCATACCTGTCGCATCCGTTATCGCTTTCACAAATGCGAAAATCGAAGAGCTCAGATATTTTCGGTGTATTTCTATTAACCAAATCTAACATATTATTACCGTCACTTTTTTATAAGGTCATTTATTCTTACTATTCCTGTTGCCATCTGCAAAACACACAGTGCATCTGCCGAACTGAACTTTTCATCACAATTTGTATCGCAAATTTTCGAATCACTATCCGGCATAGGAATAAAATCAGTAACATACTGTAAAATCATAAGCGCATCAGTGGAATTGATTTTTTTATTATGGTCCGCATCTCCGATATCGGTTATTTCAAAATTCAGGCAAGCCTTTGAAATATCAATCAATGTATCATTTCCGTAATCATACCTTGATGATAAAACATTGCCGCTGTTTGTCAGGCATGAAAAATATGTTTCGCCATAGGGATTTGAAAGGGTTCTTATGCTGTCATTTGAAATAAACACCGTTCCTTTATCGCCGGCGTTTCCGTTAGCAGTAAAGTTTAACGCCGCAATGTTTTCATCAAGTGATGAAACAGATACTTTACAATCCACGGCATTCGGAACAGCCATAACATTGCACAAACCGTATTTTTTCTTATCATCGGATTTCCATGATGACGGATAAAATTTATTTTTTGACAGTTCCGTCATGGCAGATAAATCCGTTATTGTGCAATACGATTTACTGCAATTATACAGCTTGCTTTTCTCATTAAATGAACCTGAAGAATTATCAAAAATTGAATCTGTATAAAAAACCTGAACACTGAGAGGACCTGCAAAATAATTTGCGCCGCTCTTTACATTAAGGGAAACATCAAAATTTTCATTATATGATAAATATATAACATCGCTTTTTTTGCCCGGAAAGCTGAGAGAAATTTCAGCATTATACAAAGGCTCCGCATTAACACCGATAGAAATAAATATAAACAGTGTACAAAACAATGCAGATAATATTTTTTTAACCGCTTTCATTTCATACCTCCTAACACTTTATCAATTACATTCTATCATAAAAGCAAATATAAAAGCAATAGGAATATGAAAAAAGAGAGCCACGGTTTCCCGTGACTCCCTGTAAATTCAGGAAATATATTACTTAACAGCAGTTACATTAGCTGTTACGCCGTCATAGATTTCCCAACCGTCAGCAGTCTTAATTCTGATCTTAAGAGTATGTGCGCCGGCTTTGTAAAGTTTAACATAGATGCCGAATGTCTGTGTCTTTTCGTCGGAGCTTGTTACGCTTGCTCTGTCGAATGTAACAGCACCTGTATCTGCATCGTCAACGATAACCTGAACTTTAACAACATCCTTACCTGTAACAACATCAAGGTTAAGAGCTTCGCCAACCTTAGCTGACTCAGTTGCAGGAGTGATAGCTGTAACAGTCTTATCGGAAGCTGAAAGTGTAAGTGTTACTGTGTAACCAAGATCAGTTGCTTCCCAACCATCTGCATACTTAGCTCTAACAACATAATCCTTGGGATTAAGTGTTCCGTCAAATGTCCAGATTTCGTAAGCAAGATCTTTTGAAAGTGAAGAAACTACTTCGCCATCTTTATCATAAGAAACAACAGTTGCTCTTGCATCGGTTCTTGCCATTGTAAATGTTGAAGTACCTGATTCAACATTTTCTGCTGCGATGAACTGAACTTTTTCAGCTCTGCCGTTAACTTTGATGGTATATGTCTTTGCTCTGTCGGGACCCTGTGTATATGTTACATCTACAACTGTTCCAACAGGAACTGCAAGCTTATCAATAGCATCGTTGATAGCTGCTGCATAACCGTCAACTATTCCCTGACTTCTTTCATCAAGATCTCTGTTAACTGCTGCAATAGCATCTTCAACTTTCTTAACTGAAGCCTGTGTATAGATTGACTTATCAGGGATATCATCGTATCTCTTGATAGCCTTATCAACTTCTGAATAGTCTGCAGGATTATACTGGATTTCTTTAAGTTCATCAATAGCATTATTGATTGCTGTTGCGAATCCTTCAACAGTATCCTGGAAGTTTTCGTTAAGCTGATAGTCAACTTTGTCGATTTCACCTTCTACAACAGCCTTTGATTCAGCTGTGTAAAGAGATTTGTCAAGCTTGTTGTATCTATCAATAGCTGCATAAACATTTGTGTAATCTGCAGGACCTGCTGATTTAAGACCTCTGATAGCTGCATCAAGAGCATCTTCCATATCCCAAACTTCAGCCTGCTGATTTGCTTTCTTGCCTCTTTCAACGCCTGCAACTGCTTCTGTAACTTTTGCCCAAGAAGCTGCAGTGTAGTCTGTTGATGTTTTACCTTCGATAATGCCAAGGTATCTGTCAACTTCGCTGTAGTCAGCATCAAGCATATTTTCATCAAGTACATCAAGTGCATCGTTGATGGCTTTTGCCATATCGTCTACATCTTTCTGTTCAAGGATTGTCTTTGTTCTGTCAACAGCATCAAGAGCTTTCTGAAGTTCTGCCCAAAGTTCTGCGGGATAATATGATTCAACATAATCAGCGCCCTCTGAACGAGCAATAGCCTCATCAACTTCAGCATAATTTGCTCCCTTAAGAACAAGTTTATCAAATGCTGCTGCGCCGCTTACAGCCTGAGCATTAATCAATTCCTGATCTGTAATATCATAGGAAGCTTTGTTGTTGTACATTTCAAGAGTTGCTGCGAATGCAGAATCAAATGCTGTGAGAGATGCTGCAGTGTAATTGTCTCTATTGAGATTATTAGCATCGCTAACAAGAGCATCAATAGCTTGCCAGTCAGCGCCTACATACTTAAGACCTGTAACTGCGTTGTTAAGATCTTCAGCAGCCTTTTCAATGTTTTCCTGCTCTGTGTAAAGGGGAGCGGGAGTTGCCTGTGCGTAAGCATTCGCTGCTGCAAGAGCATCTGTGAATGTCTTCCATGTTTCTGCTGTGTACAACTCTTCATCATCTTCGCTGATTTTACCAGCATTCAGAAGAGCTGCATTAAGATTTGTAAGGTCAGCTTTTCTGATTTCAAGGTTTGTAATAGCATCTTCAATAGCAGCAGCCATATTATTAACATCCTGCTGTTTATCTGCTTTAAGATTATATTCAACTGCAGCTACAGCATCATCAAGAGCCTTAAGTGAAGCTGCTGTGTAAGGATCACGCTCCTGATCCTTCGGAACCTTAGCGAGAGCTGCCTCAACGAGTGAGTAATCAGCATCGCCGAGTTTATTTGCGAGAGCAGTGTTGAGGTTCTGTGTAAGAGTATCAACATCGTTCTGAGCAGTTTTAAGAACTTCTTTACCAAGGTATGTTGTTGTAGCAGTTGTAACATAACCTGTAATCTGATTCCAAACTTCTACTGAATAGTCAGCTGAACTTGCTTTGCCTGCATTTTCTACTGCAGCTGCAAGAGCTGAAAGATCTGCAAGAGGAACAAGAGCGTTTGTCTTGTCAATGATTTCCTGTGCATAATCGTTAACAGTTTCCTGCTGTGACTTGGGAAGTCCGGGCTGAACAGCTGCAATAGCCTGCTGAAGAGCTTCCCATGAAGCTACTGTGTAATCTGTTGATTTGAAATCTTTGCTCAATGCCTTAGCGTTTTCTACGCATGTATAATCTGCGCCGAGTTCTACAAGGGCATCAATAGCGTCATAGATATCCTGTGCTGCTGTTGCAACAGCATCTGTATCATAGAAATCATCTGCAACTTTAAGGATTTCCTGTGCTGCAGCAACTTTAGCGTCAAGAACATCAAGAGATGCAGTTGTATAATTATCTCTTGCAACCTTGCCTGCTTCTGTAATAGCTGTATTGATAGCAGTCATATCAGCTTTTAACTTAAGTCCGCTAACAGCAGTGTTAAGAGCGTTTGCTGCATTTGTGAGTTCTTCCTGAGTTGTAGCTTCTGCTTTTGCTGTCTGAGCAGCAGAAAGAGCACTTGTTACAGCTGCTGCTGTACTTGTTGTGTAAGCTTCAAGGCTCTCGGGAACGCTGTCAATTGCAGCATTGATAGCTGTGTAATCAAGTGTAGGACCTACTGAAGGCTCCTCAAGATTTTTGATAGCAGTCTCAAGGTTTGAAGCAGCTGTGTCGATAGCGTCCTGAGAAATCATATCAGCTTTTGCTTTTGCAGCTGCATTATAAGCTGTTTCAGCTGCGCCGTAAGTTTCAGCTGTCCAATCTTCTTCGTCAAGAGCTTCAAATGCTTTCATCTGAGTATTGATAGCTGCGAAGTCACCAACCAAAACTGTAAGAACAGAATTTGAATAGTCACTGTGAGCGGCATCGTTAATAACCATTGTTTCAGCGTCTGGAAGGTAAGTATCGCCCTCGGGATAACCCTGAACAAAGGGGAGAATTCCTCTGCCGTCCAATGCGATAATTGATTTACCGAATGTTACATTTTTGCTAACGAATAACGGGAATGTTACAACATTAGCATCAACATCTTTTGCAAATTTACCTGAATTCTCTGCTAAAGTAGGATCGCCCATGTTCAAGGCATACATCATGTGCCAATCAGCTACTTTTAATGATCCGCCTGATTTGTTGATTTTTGAGTCAGTTCTCTTAGTATCCTGAAGAGCTGCCCAGGGTGTAACAGTGCATGTGTTAGGATAATTTGCAAATACATTACCCTGAACGCACATTGTAGTATTCACATTTGAGGACAAAAGAACACCGTTTGCCTGATAATAAATGTGAGCATCAGCAAGAAGGGGATAAACTTCGCCTTCTGTTTTAAGGTTGATAGTAACCCAGATTATCTGACCTGATTTTGCATAAACATAACCGTCTTCACTCTTAGTATAAGTGTGAGATGACAATCCGTTATACGCAGCAAGGTCAGCATTCTGTGCTGTTTTTGATGCTTTTGAATTGAATTTAGCCTCAACGCCGGAGTCTGTAAGTTCTTGAGCACCACCGGTTGAGTTCATAACTTCTGTCAGAAGAGTCCAATAAATCTTCTGATTGCTACCAGGTGCTACATATGCAGATGCTGCAACTGTCAATGTGCCGACAATCATCATAACTGCAAGAATAACACTGATAACTTTTTTCATTGTTTTCATGTAATGAATTCCTCCTGTCAAATTTTTATTTAATAAAAGTATAAACTTTTAATAAATCAAAATCAATAAGCCTGATTAATATCGCTGAGCTCCTGAACATATCTCAGAAGAGCGGATAAATCAAGGGATGTAAGCTCGCCTGAATGGTCAAGGTCTGCAGCAATATCCAGAATTGTATCTCCATCTTCGCTGATGTAGCTTAAATCCTGAAGATGTCTGAGAAGCATTGATAAATCAAGACTGGTAATAGAACCGTCTGCATTTATATCGCCGTACAAAAGAATGACATACTCCTCAAGCATTATGTTATCCTTTGACCATACTCTGACTTTTGCGCCTGTTCCCCATGCGCCGCTGTCAGGGCTTGATTTAAAGGTGAGTTCTGCCTGACCTGTAGGCATAACATTTGCTTCGATAGTTGCCTTTACAATACCGTCTTCCCAATTCTTAATAATTAAATTTTCACGGTCGATAATAACATCTGAACCGGGTTTTGTTGTTATGCCGTCAGCATCGCCGGGATCAACTGTAATCTCCCATGCATCGTCAACAGTAAATATTGCGTCAACTCTTGCAAGAGTTGTTGCATCAGTGGCAACTTTTATCTCCTGATTGTAGAACTGAGAACCGGGTTCCAATTCTTCAGACTGAGGGATAATAAGAGAACCGGTACCGTTTGCTGTTGATTTTACTTTAAGCTGGAACGAGAAGCATTTAACAGCTGTATCACTCTGGAAACTGGCAATATTAGCTTGAGTAACAGAAGCAGTCCACTGAATAAATACGATACCGTATTCATCAGGAGAATAGCTTGTTGTTACAAGTGACAAATCAACCGGAGAAGCAGAAACATCAGTATTGAAATCAAGACTGTTTTTCTTCTCAAGGCAAGTACCGTAAGCGGTAAGCTTTACATCACCGGTTGATGCAACCTCAAAAATATCCTTGCTGTATAAAACAGGAACACGGATACATGTTGCATTGAAGCTGCTGCTGATATAAATATTAACAGTAACAGAATCACCTGGCAAATAACTTGTTTCGTCTGTTTTAACCTGGAAAGACATAGTGCCTTCCTCAGCGCTGGCGGGGAATGCAAACACAGCTGAAGCGATAATCAAAGTAAGAAATATCGCTAAGAATTTTTTAGCCTTGCTCATCTTTGAATTCCTCCTAAAATTCTTTTCATGCTCCGGGGTATTTTCATACCCCGGAGATGTCGCCTGTAAAATTATGAATTAAAAATCATTTTCTGCGAAATCGATGTATGAAATATCCTGAACATGTCTGAGAAGTGATGACAGGTCAAGAGATGTAACATCGCCGCTGTAGTTAAGGTCTGCTGCAAAGTCTTTTGCTGCTACGCCACTGTCGCTGAGATAGCTGATATCCTGAACATGTCTGAGAACTGTAGACAAGTCAAGTGAATTTATTCCGCCGTCGCCGTTTGCATCGCCTTTAATAACGATGATATATTCGCCGACTTCATTGCCTTCGCTATCATAAGCGTAAATTGTTTCGCCTGTTGCGATTGCGTCACATTCAAATGTTACACCATCAGAAGCTGAGAAGTAAAGAGAAATATCATCAATTTCATCTTCAGGAGCTATACCGTAAATAAGTGTTTCGCCATCATCATTTTCAAAAATAACGGGTGCATAATCTTCGTTATACGGATTAACTTCTGCTGCTTCGATTACAACCTCTGCGGGTTCATCTCCGCCGACTGTTTCGAGTCTCTTCTGAGCTTCAATAAGTTCAAGGTAAGCAACATTAACTTTGTTCTGAACTGCTGTAGTATCGTTCTTTGTTGCAAGAGCAAAAGTAAGTGCTCTCTGATAATTAGCCCAGCTTGTTTCTGTGTAATCATCCTCAACATAATTCTTAGCAACAGCTTCATTATAAGCACGGTTAAGATTTACTTTGCTTGTAGTTACAGAACGAAGTCTGCTGTAATAGTTGTTAAGACGCCACGTCTTATATGCAAGGTCAAGAGCTGAAGGTTTATCAGGATTGGGGATTTCGTTACCTGCTTCATCTTTAATAGGCTCAACATATGAATTAACAAACTTGTTGGCTGCCTTGTATTCCGAACGGAAGTTTGACCATGTATAAGTCATGTAGTTATCTGCGCTGAAGAATGAATAGCCTGCTTCGTCATATTTGAGACCTGCGTTTGAAGGATCAATCTCTGCAAGACGATTCTGAAGGTTTGTAATATCACCTGTTGCAGTTGCTTCAAGTTCCTCAACAGCAGTCTTAAGGCTTGCTGCCTGAGCTTCAAATTTACCTGCGAAGTTAGCACCGCACCATGTGTTAATCATCTTAACGGCGTTAACAAGAGTTGAAGCATTCTTCATTTCAGTAATGTAGTTATCGAATGCTGTTGCATCATAGTCGAATGACTGACGCTGTGCATTAACTTCTCTGTTGAAGAGGCTGTTAAGACCGAAGTCTTTATAAAGACAAATTGTTGAAGCCTGTGTAATTGTAGGACTTGCTGCGCCGTTTACGGCAACACCAACTTTAGAAGTATATCTCTGATATCCTTTATCAGTAAATACTGCCAAATCCTGAGCTTCCTTAGCTGCCTTTTCTTCCTCCGGAGCATCCTTTCCGGGATCTTTAAGATAGCCGTCAAGAACATAAGGCTTGATTTCAGTTGAACCCTTTGAAATAACAGTCTTTGCATCAGGGTTAACCTTTAAGAAGCTGATTGTTGAGAAATCTTTGTAAAGAGCACTTGTTCCGTTTGATGCGCTTGTTGCTTTGATTGTAGCATCGCTGTCGCCCTTATTCTGAATCTTGAATTCAAGGTCATCAAGCTGACCCGGGTCAGTTACAAACAAGTTGTAATTACCGCCCTTGGCAAGGAAAGTACCTGATGATGTTTCCCATTCTTTGGATTCATCAGACGCTGTCTTTGAAACTGTAGTATAAAGACGAGCTGTAAGAGGATTGGAAGTAAGAGTCTGTCCGTCTTCTTTCAAAATATCATACTCAACATTAACTACAATGTAATATGCACCTGTAACACTACCTGAAAGTTTTACTGTTGCTGATTCGCCGCCGGAAAGCAATTTCTTAGACGGCTGTTCAACTGTTACAGTTTTTGAAGCGCCTGTTGTTGTTCTGGCGTCAGCTGTAACATTTTTAATGTTTAATTTGTAAAGTGCATCCTGTGTAAAGATACCTGACTGATTTGTATAACCTGTGTTGATACCGTAAGAACGGTTTGTGATATCAAAGCTTACATCGATAGAACCGCTTGTACGGATATAAACAGGTTCAAGGTCAAATTCAGGAGTTTTGAATGTTTCTGCTGATGTAAGATCAAGAGCATCTGTTACAATGGGAAGAATTGCTGCAGCAAGTGTTGATCTGTAGTTATAAAGATCTGAGAAAACTGCGTTAACAAATGTTCCGAGAACTTCGGGAGCAAGGATACCTTCAAGTGACTTAATCTTTGTTGTGTTACGGTCGCCTGTTTCCATTGTGAACATTCCGGGGAATACAATGTTAAGGGTTCTTGTAACAAAGTTAAGTATAAACTGCTTAGGTGTGCAGTTGTTGAATTCAGAATCTGTTCCCTTATAAGTAAGAAGTTCAAGAGCTTCGTCAAGTTTAAGGTTGAGGATGTTGCCGAGAATTCCGTCTTTAAGGAGTGTTTCGAATGTAACACCGCCTGAGAACTTGGAAGCATCAATCCAGTTTCTGTTGAAGATTGAGAAAACAAGAGTGTCAAGGTTTGCCCAACCTGTTTTTGATGTGCTGAGTGTAACACCGCTGAGAAGTCCGCCGAATTTATCGATAGCCCAGTTTGCGCCGGCTGTTGCAACAGCATCAAGGCCGATACCGTAATTAAGGTTAAGACCGGGGTTATCATTAAGAGCTTTAACTGCATAATCGGCAAGGATTGTGTAAGCAGTGTTAATGTCGTCCATAGGATACTGTGATTCGCTTGAATAATCTCTGCCGGGAAGCTGAGTTGCCATTAAACCTTTTACAGTGTAGTTAGCAACGCTTACAAGGTCCTCGGCTGTGTTGGGAATCCAGAGACCGTCGATTGACGAATTGAGAATTGTTCTTGCAACATATGCAACAATCTGCATATTGTCCATTTCTTCAAGTTCAGCCGGAGTCTTAATTTCAATGTAAGACTGGAAGAATTCATCACCTGTTGCGCAAAGAACTTCTTTACCGATGTTGATGATGTTTGTAAGAATCATGGAATTGTCGCCTGATTCCCATTCAAATCCGATGTCATCATTCAAAGCAAGATTAACGATTGAACCTAAAATGTCATTAAGCTGTTCAAGAACAAGCTTGTCGTCGTCAAAATCAAATGTCTGGAATGTAAAGTTACATTTTCCGTCATCTGTGATGTTAAGATATGACTTGTACTTTTCGATTTCTTCTGCATTATCTGCAAGCATTTCATCGATGTCATCAAGCCATACATTGTTTGCTCTCGGTACTAAATATTCATTGTATGCAATCTTAAGAGCATTATCAAGGAATGAAAGCATTGTACCTGTTGAGATATTTGTATCATCGGTTGTAACTCCGGGAAGAAGGGGTTCATCTCCGTCATAACCGGTGATAAGGAGTTTGTTGATGAGTTCCTGAGCCATTTCATCAACTGTCTGAGTTACTCCTGAATCAGGAGCATCTGCAGGTTTGTAAACAGCTTCATAAAGAGCATCTTTTGCAAGTTTCTCAACGCTGAAATCACTGAGGTCAACAAACTGACCAACGATTGTACCTAAGTTAAGATTTCCCTCTACAAAGTCAACAAATAAATTTTTGTTATCATAAAGGAACTTAAGGAGAGCGTTGATAATAGCTATATCGCTACCGTCAGTGTCATTTCTCTGAAGAGCATTACCATTTGAGTCCAGCAAAGCAGCAATACTGAGATCGCCAAGGTCACCAACAAGACCGCCTGCTGTTTTCCAAAGGTTACCTGTAAGCAATGTCTTAACACTTGAAAGAGTGCTGTTGATTGATCTGAGGTCAATTGTACCTACGATAATATCATCTTCAGTAAAGATCATCTGCTCTTCATCGAGCATACGGTCAACCTCATCAAGTGCTGCTGTAGCGTACTGCTCGGTTGTGAGAGTGGGCTTGTCAATACTATTGTACTGAGACCTGGTAATTGCACTGTCTTTCCAAGCTGCGCCGTAAGCACTTGCGATTACTGAAACAGAAGATAAAATCATAATAATTGCCAGAACCATGCTTAACAATTTTTTGAACTGTTTCATACTTTTGGATACACCTCCATATTTATTTGGTATTATATACCATTGCCGCACACATTATTTTACATCGTGTGTACTTCGATGCGACTCTTAAGATAAGATTAACCCCTTAGCTTAACCGTTCTCGCACCGCTTGGCATCTTGCGCTTGCAGCGCGATCACCGGCCAGGCTAACGGTCAAACTCTGTCTTAGTCTGAAGAAGTCATTTACCAAAACCCTTACAACGGGATGGTGCTGAGGCACATTGCACCCGTTCCGATGCGGAAAGGCGCAAAATCCCTATTACACCATTACTATGGTTAGATTAAATATACCGCACATGACTCACTTTGTCAACAATATTTTGTGAAGAATTATGTTTGATTTAAGAAATTTGTACATATTATACATAAATGCTCGCTGTTTTTTGTGAACACTATCATTGATGGCGTTGTAAGGTAAATTTACTTTACTTTTATGACAATTTGTGAAGCTTTTTCCCCTTACAAAAAACGCCTCATTTTGTATACATTTATATATAGTAAACTGTCAAAAAATTTTTGATTAACAAAATAAATAAAATATAGTAAAAAATGCTTGATTTTCTGTAAAATTTCATCTATAATTTAATGGTAACATTTATGTTATGTATATATCTCTTTCAGGAGGTTTAAGATTTATGAATCTTACAAAAAAATTAACTGCTGTTTTACTTGTTGTTATTATGATTTTCTGCTTCGCTTCGTGCAGCGGGTCAGAAGAGGAAAACACACTTGATATCGGAACAATCAATATTGGTCTTGTATCACCCGGTAATGTTGAAGAAAGTGATTACTCAAAGCTTCATTATGACTGCTTCAAGAGCGCATATTCATTTTGCGGTGCAGGAGACGGTCAGGTTACACTTGAAGAAAATGTAACACCCAAGGATTCAAAAGCTATGGAAGCCGCTATGACAGACTTGGTTGAAAGAGGCTGCCGCCTGATTGTGGGAACTGATTTCGGTTATTATGATGAGTTCGTTAAATATGCGGAAAACAGTGCTAAGGATACTGAAAATCCGATTGCTTATTTTGCAGTAATAGGCAGCTACACTCAGAACGCACCTAAATCAGACAATCTTGCAGTTCTTAAAATTGCAAGCCAGGAATCAGAATATCTTCAGGGT
Source organism: Acutalibacteraceae bacterium (assembly GCA_045628495.1). GTDB lineage: Bacteria > Bacillota > Clostridia > Oscillospirales > Acutalibacteraceae > CAG-488. The sequence continues at coordinate 10,626 of JAZQPL010000062.1, read as the reverse complement.
GTAACCGCAGGTCTTTCCACAAAGTCCGGTAAGATTGCTTATGTTGCAGACAGCACATTCGGTACACTTCAGAACACGGATGTTAACGCTTTTGTTGCCGGTGTTAAGAGCGTTAAAGGAGACGCTGAAATATTCTTTGTTAAAACTGATGATGTTAAAGCAGGAATCGAAAAGGCTACAGCAAAAGGTTGCGATATAGTATATTCGAGAAACTATGTTGTAAACGAAGAAGAAGGCGAAATGTTCTTCAATGTTCCTGAGTCAGTATCAAGTACAATGACTCTTAACAAGATTACAAAAGACGGAACAGAATTCATTTCAGGTACATCATACAATCTTGATGTTCTTTATACAAAAGTTGTTCTTAACACAGTCAACGAGAAATTCTCTGAGCTTTCAAAGTTCACATGGGGTATTAAAGACGGTATAGTTGATGTTTACCCTGCAAGTGATGCAACAATCAAGAAAACAGTTGATGAGATTAAAGATAAGATCATCAAAGGCGAAGATGTTGTAGGAAAGCTTGGCAACGAAATTGCCGGTGTTACAGCTCTGTAATATAATAAAACAAACAAAAAAATGCTCCTGAAACAAGGGGCATTTTTAATTAAGGGGAATATTTTATGGATAATCGTTATGAATACGCTAAAAAAGCTTATGCTGAAATAGGAATAGATACAGAAAAAGTTATCAGTCAGCTTGCAGATGTTTCAATTTCACTTCACTGCTGGCAAGGTGATGATGTTACAGGATTTGACAGCCGTGCCGCACTTTCAGGCGGAATACAGGCCACGGGTAATTATCCCGGAAAAGCACAGTCACCTGAACAGTTGATGGCTGACCTTGATAAAGCTTTTTCTTATATGCCGGGCAAAAATAAGCTTAACCTTCATGCAAGCTATGCTATTTTTGAAAACGGTGAGTTTGCCGACAGAGATGCCATTGAACCCAAACATTTCAAAAAATGGGTTGAATATGCAAAAGAAAGAAATATGGGTATTGATTTCAACCCTACATTTTTCTCTCATAAAATGGTTAAAGATAATCTTACTCTTTCATCTCCCGATGAGGAAGTTCGTTCATTCTGGGTTCGTCACGGAAAGGCCTGCATAAAAATTGCGGAGTACTTTGCCGACGAAACCGGTATCCCCTGTGTTATCAACTTCTGGATTCCTGACGGATATAAAGACATTCCGGCAGACAGATATGCTCCGAGAGCAAGATTTAAAAAGTCTCTTGATGAAATTCTTTCTGTTGAATATGATAAAAGCAAAGTTTATGTTACCCTTGAATCAAAAGTTTTCGGTATCGGCCTTGAATCATACACTGTCGGTTCATCAGAATTTTGTCTTTCATATTCTGATTATAAAGGAACTACACCTCTTATGGATAACGGACATTATCACCCGACAGAAGTTGTTTCTGACAAAATACCGTCATTGCTCCTTTTCAATGAAAAAATAGCTCTTCATGTTACAAGACCTGTAAGATGGGACAGTGACCATGTTGTTATTTTTGATGACGAAACTAAAGAAATCGCAAAAGAAATTGTACGCTGTGATGCACTTGACAGAGTGTTTATTGCCCTTGATTATTTTGACGCTTCTATAAACAGAATTGCAGCCTGGATAATAGGTGCAAGAAATTTAAGAAAAGCTCTTATGTGTGCAATGCTCATACCCCATCAGGAATTGAAAAAAGCTCAGGATGAAAGTGACTTCACAAAAGTTCTTGCTCTTAATGAAGAATACAAGTTTTATCCTTTTGCAGATGTCTGGAAAGAATTTTGCAGACGCGAAAATATCACAGCTGATGAAAGCTGGTACGATGAAATTAAAAAATATGAAAGTGAAGTACTCCTTAAAAGATAACTTGTAATCAATATAATAATGCCGGTTGAAAGCAATTTCAACCGGCTCTTTTATTTGATAACAGCATAGCCTCGGCATTCAAGCAGTATTTCACCGCTGACTGTTTTGCCTGTCATAACATTATAATACTCTCTGTCCAGAACAACATTTCTTTTTTCATCTGAGAAATTCATAATAAAGATATAATTTCCTCTTTTTCTTGCAACAACTTTTTCAGGCAAATCAAAATCAATATCTCTTTGAATATTCATTTTACTGCACAACATTTCACAAAAATCATCAGCAAGAGTTCCGTCATTTCTGAAAGCTACATAATACGCTTTACCCGCCCCGAAGCAATTTTCGGTAACACTCGGCATTCCCGCATAAAAATCGCTTTCATATTTGCCGAGAATATTTGAACCTGTGCTGTGAATAATATCGCAAATATGATTTACCTGGTATTTCTTTTGATTAAACGAAGCAAATCCGGGTTTATCCTCAAAAAGCGAATCTGTTTCCTCACACCACACTCCGAAAACATCTTTAAGGCATCCTCCGGGGAATCCTCCTGAAAAACAGCGGTCATCAGTATCAACAAATCCTGTCATATATGTTCCTGCAAAAGTTCCGCCGTTTTTAACATAAGCCTCAGTTTTCCTATCTATACCGTCTTTAAGCATATAAAGCCATGGAGCAATTATTAAATCATAAGCGGAAAAATCGCTGTCCATAGATATAACATCAATGCAAATCCCTCTTTTAAGAAAAGGAATATACCACTTTATACATTCATCAACATAATCACGCTTTAAGTTGTTAAAGCCGCAGTAATGTTTTATTGCCCACATATTTTCCCAGTCGCAAATTACTGCGACCTTTGCAGAACAATATTCTCCTGTTATTTCACCTAACTTTTCAAGTTCTTTTCCAAACACGGAAACTTCTGAAAACACTCTTGTATTTTCATGTCCGCAATGACCTACAACCGCACCGTGATATTTTTCATGTCCTCCCCTGCTTTTTCTGAACTGAAAATACTGAACGCTGTCAGACCCATGCGCTATTGCCTGAACGGATGTAAGCGCAAGGGTACCCGGTTTATGGATTTTATTAACACTGTGCCAGTTTAAAATTGAGGGCGTACTTTCCATCATAAAAAACGGCTGTCCGTTTTTTGCGCTTCTGAAAACATCATGAACAAAAGCTGTTCTTGCCCCCACATGAAATGTATCATCCTCTTCCCAATCCGGATAATTATCCCATGAAACAACATCCACATATTTGGCAAAATCCTGATAATTTATTGTCTGATACATATTCATAAAATTAGTAGTAACGGGAATATCGGGAGTAATCTCTCTCAACGGAGCAATCTCATTTTTAAAGAAAGAAATATGACTTTCAGAAACAAATCTGTTCCAGCAGAGTTTTAACGCAGAAGAATGATTTTCTCCCCTGTCCTTGGGAGAATTTATCTGACTCCAGTCTGTAAGATTGTGACTCCAAAATCCGTTCCACCATTTTTCATTTAATTCTTCAAGTGAGTTGTTATAATATTTTTTAACCCATTCTCTGAAGCTTTGCTGACACAGTTCACAGTGACATTCCCCTCCGTACTCATTTGAAATATGCCACATTTTCAGCGCAGGATGATTCTTATACCGTTCAGCAAGTTTTCTGTTTATATTTCTGACCTTTTCACGGTAAACAGGAGATGTCAGACAATGATTATGACGGACGCCGAATTCATTTCTGACTCCTGATTCATTCACACGCAACACCTGCGGATATTTCTGCGCAAGCCATGCCGGTCTTGCCCCTGACGGAGTTGCAAGAATAACATCAATACCGTTTTCATAAAGCTTATCCATAATTTCATCAAGAAAGCTGAAATCAAAAACATCTTCCTCAGGTTCAAGCACAGACCAGGAAAATATACCTACAGTTGCACTGTTTATATGTGCTTTTTTCATTAAGCGAATATCTTCATCCCATATTTCTTTTGATTTTATCCATTGGTCAGGGTTGTAATCTCCGCCGTAAACAATATGCTCAAAGAATTTCTTCTTCATCTTTTTCCACCCTCAGGTTTTCTATAACAAAAGTTTGAGAATACTCTTTTCCGCTATGGAGGATGTACGGTTCACGAAGGCATGCCATACCCGGCATATCTCCTCCCAATCCGCACTGGTTGCTGTCTATATTAACAGTTGTTATATTGCCGTATTCAATTTCATTGATATGAGTTGCATTTTCAAGCTGATTCTGAGTATAATTCCAAAGATTAAATGAAAACGGGTTTTCACCTGTTATTTTTATTCCGTTTCCTTCATCATCGGTAATTCTCAAATATCTGGTATCTGTTCTGCATCCATTCTCCTGAGGACGCATATATTTATGCTCCAACGCTCTTACGGAAGATGAATGAATTGCAATTCTTGCGCCTGTTTTTCTGTCAAGATAGTTTTCGTGAGGACCTCTGCCGTACCATACAGCGTTTTTATAATCATCAGGCAAAGCAAATGAAAGACCGAATCTGACCATGTCAATAGCCATCGGCTTGCCCTTATGTGTGATTTTGACTTTTCCGTCAGGGAAAAACACATATCTTATTGAAACATTTGTCATATACATTGCAAAATATGTAACATCAACACAAACTGTTCCGTTTGATTTTTTTACAACGGATTTGATTTTTCCTTTTGCGTTTTCCGTTGCGCCTTTGTAGCGATATTTAGGATTTAGCTTAATTAACGGCGCCGCAAAATTCAATGCGCCTATGTCGTTATCAGTTAATGCTCTGAAGTAGTTGGGCTTAATACCTGTTTTCAGCATCTCAACCCCATTGTAATTTAACGACACCAGACTGCCCTTTTCAATAATTGCATAAAAATCTTTTCCGTTAACGGTAACCGTGTTTTCTTTTTTTGAAAATGTCAAAATCCCGTCTTCCGAACGGATTTTCATGGCCGGTCTGTTTTTAATTATATACTGGTCAAAGCTGACCTCATACCCTGCCGACGCCCAGATTTTTGCGTTTTTCAGTCTGATTGAAAATGTAATAATGCACTCTGTATCCGGTAATGATTCTATATCATAATCAACATAAAAATCCTTCTCGCTAAGAGGTTCAACATCAAGATTCTCAATAATTGTTTCTTTGATTATTTCACCGTCAGATGTAACAGTACAGTGAATTTCATAATCAAGTATATTTGTAAAAAGATTTTTATTTTTTATTGTGAATATTCCGTCTCTTAAATTTTTGCTTAATATTTTTACGGGAGAATATACCTTCTTAACTTCGTATATACTCGGGTGTACAACTCTGTCTGCTCCGATAATTCCGTTTGCGTTAAAATAGGTGTTGCTGCCGGTTATTGCAGTAATGTTTATTCTATTATACTTTTTGCTTCTTGTTTCAAGCTTTTCGTAATCGGTTCCGTAATTCCACTTTTCCTTGCCGTTTGCATCATAAGTTCTTATTGCCTGGTCAACAAAATCCCATATAAATCCGCCGCACATATTATCATATTTTTCAAAATCATCCATATATTCCTGAAAATTACCCAGGCTGTTTTCCATAGCATGAGCATATTCGCAAAGAATTATCGGCTTGCCTTCATAATCTGATTTTTTAATGGGCTTGTTATCTGCTGCAAGAGCATTTGTGAAATTATCTATCAATCCGATTTTTACCTCTTGACGGTTACCCATTTGCTCCATAAGCTTTTTAGACGGATACATTCTGCTGATAACATCGCTTTTTGTAAATGTAAAATCACCCTCATAATGAAACTTTCTTGTACCGTCAAGCCTTAATGCCGCTTGTTTCATTTTTATAAAATTATCTCCGTCACCTGCTTCATTGCCAAGTGACCACATAAATACACACGGATGATTTCTGTCACGAAGAACCATTCTTTCCATTTTGTCGCAGACTGCCCCTGTCCACTTAGGATTACTGCCCGGAACATCTTTTCTTCTTACGCCGTGGCTTTCCATATCGCACTCATCCATAACAAGAAGTCCGTATTCATTACACCGGTCATAAAACTCAGGGTCATCGGGGTAATGACTTGTTCTTACAGCGTTTATATTATTCTGCTTCATAATCAGAACATCCTGCATAAATCTTTTTTTCGGAACATTCCAGCCGTTATCAGGGTCAAAATCATGTCGGTTTACTCCCCTTATCATAAGAGGCTTACCGTTAAGATATATCTGCTCTTTTATAAAATCAATCTGCTTAAATCCGATTTTTATTGATTTAACGCAGATGATTTTTTCGCCTTCTGATAATGTTATTACCAGACTGTACAAATTCGGATTTTCAGGTGACCACAGCTCAGGATTATTTACAATATCGGATATTTTTACTTCCATGCTTTTATTTCCGTTTAATTCAACGGATTTCTTGCATGAAAATATTTTTTCGTTATTACATATTTCAGCAGATATACTGCCGGAAAAAGAATCTGTCATATAATTTTTCAGATAAATTGAAAGGCTGACATTTGCAGAATCAAAACCGTTTTCAAATTTTGATGTGAAGAAAAAATCACGAACGCAGATTTTCGGTTCGGCAAATAAATATACCTCACGGTATATTCCCGACATATTCCACATATCCTGATTTTCAATATATGTTGCATCACTGTATCTGTAAACAACAGCGGTAATAATGTTTTCGCCGTCACAAAGAAGTTCAGTAATATCAAACTCATGGGGAGTCATAGAACCTTGTGAATAACCTGCAAAACTGCCGTTTATATATAATTCAAGCGCAGATTTACAAGCTCCGAAATGAATAAAAATCTCTCTGTCCTTCCAGCTGTCAGGAACCGTAAAGGTTCTTTTATATATTCCGACCTCCTGACAGTCATGGTCTATACAGGGGATTTTATTTTTCTGTCTGCAAATCGCACTTGAAAATGTGCTTGCGTAATAAACCGGCACCCCGTATCCCTTCATCTGCCACAATGACGGAACCTGAATATCATCCCACTCTTCAACATTAAAATCATTTTTATAAAATCCACATGGCAAACCGTTATCAATACCAAGCTGCCAGTAAAACTTCCATGTTCCGTTAAGTGTTTTTTTATACGGGCTTTCAGAACCTGCCAACGCATCTTTTTCGCTGTCATAAGGCATAGCAATAACATGACCGTCTTCTTTATTTATTCTGAAAATCTCAGAATTTTCCCAATTAAAGCTCATAACATTTATCCTCTAATATTTTTTTAACATCTGAAAGAGAATCGCATATCATATAAGTCATCTTTTTATGTTCTTCATCCGGCTGAAGCATATCCGGGACACATATTACAGGTATACCGGCATTATTTGCAGCTTCAATTCCGCTTTTTGCATCTTCAAGAACCAGCGCATTTTCAGTCTTTACACCGAGTTTTTCACAAGCGGTAAGAAAAATCTCAGGCGCAGGCTTTGCTTTTTTTACCTCATTACCGCAAACATAACAGTTAAAATATTTATTAAGACCCGTATAATTCATCATTTTTTCAACCCATTCTTTATCTGATGATGATGCTACGGCACATTTTATTCCGTCTTTTTTCAGCATTTCAAGAAGCTCAAAAGCACCTTTTTTTACAGGCACTCCGTATTTTTCATAACGGGCAATCATATTGTTGTGAACATCGGTAATGTCAAACATATTGTCACCGTATTTTTCTTTAAGCATTACTTTTGTTTCGGCAAGACAAATTCCAAGCAGGGTGCAGTAATATTCCCTTGTAATTGTAAAGCCTCTTTTTTCAGCCATTTTACAAAATTCTTCAAAAGTTACTTCTTCGCTGTCAATCAACAGTCCGTCCATATCAAAAACAACAGCCTTTAACATAAATATCACCTTCAAACTAAACTGCTGTAATTATACCAACAATAACTATTATTGTCAATTTTTCAAAATCTGATTAAAAAAACTGCATTTGCTTAATCGGCAAATACAGCTTCTTTTTTAATTATCTTCTTTTTGTCGTTTAATAACCTTGAGCCTTGAAAAGTCTTCACGCTCTTTTTCATCAAGGGCATCGGAAATAAACTTTATTGTTTCCGTAAACCTGGGAATCATAATGTTGCTCAAAGCATTGGTTCTTTTTTGTGTTTTTTTAATTGCATCTGCAAGCCTCATTACACTGATTTCAATTTCAGCAAGCTTAACCGTAAGAGCCTTAACCTTTTCAAACTGAATATATGCTTCATCAAGTTGAGAATTTGTTTCGTTCATTCCGTAATATATTCCCGGCGTTTTTTCCGTCAGAGATAATTCGGGAAGCTCAACCCCCATAACTGTTCTCATTGACATTTTTACGCTGTTGTCAACAGGAACACACTCAGCATAAACACTGCAATCCCCTAATGTAACAAACGCTTTTTCAAGCGCTGAATACGCCTGGACATAAGCAGAATCAATATCTTTCTGAATGGTTGACGCTTTTTCAGCAAGGCTCATCATTTCACGAACAAGAATATTTCTTTTTCTGTCCATAAGGTCATAGCCCAATCTGGCAAGCTCAAGTGATTTTTTTTGAGCCATTAGATTGTTTTTGGTAATAAAAATCTGAGCCAAAATGCGTCACTCCTTTCAGATTTATTATTTATTTAAGATAGTACTGCTGATATGTTTTATCGTCTATTCTGTCAAGGTCTTCTCTGGGCAGCATTCTAAGTAAGTCCCAACCAAGCTCAAGAGTTTCAAGTATCGTTCTGTTTTCATTCTGACCCTGTGAAATAAACTCCGTTTCAAATCTTCTGCCGAATTCCAGCATTCTTTTATCTTTCGGAGAAAGCTCATCTTCACCTATAACGCTTGCAAGAGATTTCGCATCCTGAACCTGTGCATAGCAGGAAAAAAGCTGGTCAGAAAGCTTAGCATGGTCTTCTCTTGTATACCCTGCTCCTATTCCGTCTTTCATAAGTCTGGAAAGAGAAGCCAGAATGCCTATGGGAGGATAAATGCCTATCGAATCAAGTGCTCTGTCAAGAACAATCTGACCTTCTGTAATATATCCTGTAAGGTCGGGTATCGGATGGTTAATATCATCGTTAGGCATTGTAAGAATAGGTATCTGCGTAACGGAGCCTTTTGATGACTGAATGATACCCGCTCTTTCATAAATGGAAGCAAAGTCAGAGTACAAATAACCGGGATATCCTTTTCTTCCCGGGATTTCACCTTTTGATGAACTGAATTCACGCAAAGCTTCAGCATAAGATGTCATATCAGTAAGAATAACAAGAATATTCATATCAAGCTCAAAGGCAAGATATTCTGCGGCAGTAAGAGCGCACCTGGGAGTAATAATTCTTTCAATAATAGGGTCGTTTGACTTATTAAGGAACATAACAACCCTGTCCATAACATTTGCTTTTTCAAAGGATTGACGGAAATAATCCGCAACATCGTTTTTAACACCCATAGCCGCAAAAACAATAGCAAAATCTTCGCCGTCTGCAACAGAAGCCTGCTTAACTATCTGAACCGCAAGCTCGTTATGTTTCATGCCCGAGCCTGAAAAAATAGGAAGCTTCTGACCTCTGATAAGTGTTGTAAGCGCATCAATAGATGAAATACCTGTATTTATATAATTTTTCGGGTAAATTCTTGAAACAGGATTTATCGGTGATGAATTTACATCTCTTTTTGTAACAGGATAAACCTCTCCCAATCCGTCAGCCGGTCTTCCCAATCCGTCAAAAACTCTGCCGACAATTTCAGGCGAAAGACTCAGTTCAATGGGATGCCCCTTGAAAACGGTATTTGTGTTCACAAGAGAGATGCCTTTTGTTCCTTCAAAAACCTGAATTACAACCCGTTCTCCCTCAATCTGAACTATTCTTCCCGTTCTGACATTTCCGTCATCAAGTCTGATTTCAACCATTTCATCATAAGAAGCGTTTTTAACATTATCAATAACAACAAGAGAGACGTTGATTTCTTTAAGTCCGCTGTATTCAATTATCATCAAAACGCCCCCTTTATTCTATTGATGAAAGAACCGTTCTGATTTCTTCATCATAAGTATCAATCATTTCAAGATTATCATTCGGAACATTGTTTTTTATCTGAATTATTTTATCAAAAAGTCCGGTTGAAACAATTTTTGAAAGAGGAACCTGCTTTACCACAAGGTCTTTTGCCATGTGATGAAGAAGCAGAATTGTTCTCATCATTCTTAACTGTTTTAAAGGTGTAACATAAGTGTCAATATCACTTAATGCATTCTGCTGTAAAAATCCTACCCGTATTACTCTTGCTGTTTCAATAGTCAGCTTCTGTTCCTCAGGCAAAACATCCGAACCTATCAGCTTAACTATTTCAAGCAGATTTTTTTCTTCTGCAAGCAATGAGCATATTTCATTACGGCATGAAATAAAATCATCACCGATATTTTCAACATACCACTGAGAAAGATTGCTCAGATATTCACTGTAGCTGTCGTTCCAGTTGATTGCCGGATAATGTCTTGCATAAGCAAGGCTTTTATCGAGCGCCCAGAAACAACGGATAAATCTTTTGGTGTTCTGAGTAACAGGCTCAGAAAAGTCTGCCCCCTGAGGTGATACAGCACCGATAATAGACACGGAGCCTTCACTTCCGTTAAGATTTTCAACATATCCCGCTCTTTCATAAAATTCAGAAAGTCTTGAAGGCAGGTATGCCGGGAATCCTTCATCAGCAGGCATTTCTTCAAGTCGGCCTGAAATTTCACGAAGCGCCTCTGCCCAACGGGATGTTGAATCGGCC
>JAZQPL010000061.1:0-68840 GCA_045628495.1 Acutalibacteraceae bacterium | reverse complement strand
CGTTTCAGCTTCGGCATATATTACGGGATACGAAGCCCCCGATGAAAACAATTATACAAAAGCAACAACCACTCCAAAAACATTTGATGATTTTGTTCTCAGCAAAACAAAGCCCTCCGATGAAGTGAAAGGTATTCTTGTTGCAGGTAATGACCGCACAAGTACGGTTACCGTTACAGAAAGAGCCGTTCCCGAAGGATATAAGGTTACTTTTTCCGACGGAACAAACACCTATGAATATGACGGCAACGGCGGTGACATTGTATCACCTGAGTTTACCGTTACTCCTGATATGGAAATTACAATTACCAACAACAAGCTTAACCCCGATTCAAATAAAGTAACGCTCGAAAATGAGGTTACGGGCGATTACGGTGACAAAAATATGGACTTCCTGTTTACGGGTTCATATATGAGCAGCTCGTCGGAACAGCAGATTTCCCAGTCTTTGAAGCACGGAGCATCAAAGGATTATGAAATTGTTGATTTCGGTTCAACATTCATTGTTTCGGCAACGAACAGCGACGGATACAGTACATCTGTTTATCTGAACGGACAGCCTCTTGAGCCTCAGGACGGTGTGTATAAGTTCACAGTCAACGGAGATACAACAGTAAAATTCGTTCATGATAAGAGCGGAAGCGTGGAAACAGGCCTTCAAATGGATTTCCTGCCATATGTTCTGATACTTGCCGTTGTTGTTGCAGGTGCAGTCATATTTATCGTAAGAAAAAAAAAGAGCAAGTTCTGATTGACAGGGTTTAGGTTATGAATGAAACAAAGATAAACGATAATTATTGCCTTAAAGATGTTACAAAATGGCTGAAAAAAGTTAAGTTTAAAAAAAAGTTTTTCGGCGGCGTTGATGAACGTGATGTCTGGAAAAAAATTGATGAGCTGAACAGTCTTTATAAGTCGGCACTTACGGCGGAAAGAGCAAGGTATGATGCTTTGCTTGAACAAAAAATCGGTTCGTCGGAAGGTGACTCTGATGGCTGATAAAAAAGCAAAAATTGTTACGCCCGAAGCCGTAATCAAAAAAAGACGAAGCGATTTGAATGTCAGACAGGGCTGGATAGATTTATTTGTCAGAATAGCAGTTGTTTTGCTTGCCGTATGGCTTCTGACAAGCTGCGTGTTTCTTATATGTCAGGCAGACGGAATTTCAATGTTTCCCGCTGTTAAAGACGGAGATTTGATATTTTCCTACCGCTTGCAGAAAAAATATGAAAAAAATGATGTTGTCATTTTTGAAACAGACGGAAAAAGACGGGTCGGCAGAGTCCTTGCTTTTGAGTATGATGTTGTATCAGTCAGTCAAAATGGTGTGCTGAGTGTAAACGGTACGGCTCAACAGGGCAAAATAATGTATCCGACTTATCCGAAAAACGGGGTTAAATACCCATACAGAGTACCTGAGGGATGTTGTTTTATTCTCTGCGATTACCGTACACGCTGTGAGGACAGCCGTGATTTCGGTGCAGTCAGTATGAACGATGTCAAGAGTAAGGTTATTACCATACTTCGCCGTCAGGATTTATAAGTATGTTACTTCCTCACACACGGGAAGTTTACATAAAATAAAAATTTTGTTCTTAGGAGGAACCAAAATGAAGAAAGTAGTATCAGTTGTGTTCGCACTCGTAATGGTGTTCGCACTCGGAACGGTAGCCTTCGCTGAAAATGCGGATTGTACATTTAACATTCCCGTATATTATGTAGCGGTAAACGAAGGCTCAGTCAAACCCGCAATCAATGTTAAACTTGTAGTTGGTGATTGTGCAACAGCAGGTGCTCCTTCGTTTAAAGCAAAGGAAGTAACGCTTAACTTTGCACAGAGCACGGAAACGGAAGATGTTCAGTTTGCAGAATTTACTGTTGACGCTTCAACTCTGACCAAGCCCGGTAAGTTTGTCTACAACATCTCACAGGAAACAATAGGTGACGAGGATTATGCAGGTCTCAGCTTTGACGAAAGTATTGCAACTCTTACAGTTTATGTAAAGCAGGGCGCAACCGCTGAAGATTTCACTGTTTCTGTTGACGTTAAATATGACGACGCTAAAATTAACGGCGGTAAGTTCGACGGAGAAAAGTATGTGAAAGTTACTGAGGGAGCAAACAAGACTACAGAAGCAGGCTCTATTTTTACAAATACTTATTCTGCTGCCTCAAAAAATGGTGACAGTGACGGATTTGCAGTATCAAAGGTAGTTACAGGTGATTTCGGTGACAAGACAATGGATTTCGCCGTTACCGTTAAATTTACATCTGAAAAGAAAGTCGCTCTCCCGATTACTTATACTCTCGGCGGAGAAGATAAGACTGTAACTTTTGCAAAGAATGAAGACAACAAATATGAAGGAACAGCTAATATCACTGTTAAACACGGCGATACAATCAGCTTCAGTAATGTTCCTTACGGCGTTGCATATTCAGTAGTTGAAAATCCTTATGAGGATTATCAGACTTCATATAAGAGCATTGACAAAACAGGTGACGAAGATAAAACAATAAGCGCAACAGGTGCAGGTGTTGTTGAAATTGCCGACCTTGCTGTTGAAATTACAAATGATAATCAGTCATCTGTTGATACAGGCGTAATCTTTGATTATCTTCCCTATGTTCTTATCCTTGCTTTCGTTGCAGCCGCAGGTGTACTGTTTGTTGTTAAGAAGCGCAAGGCTGAAGAATATTGATAACGGCAATATTTAACAAATCAACTCTTTCCTAAGAATTTATCCGCAGGGCAGTAAGCTCTGTCCTGCGGAGTTCAAAAAAAAACAGCAGGACATAATGCTTTGTGTGTGAGTTTTATGAATTGCAATTACTTTGAGAGATTATTATTATGAAGAATTTTTTGACTGAATGCGGAGAAATCCGTTTGAAAGTCTGAACGGATTTTCTTTGCATTAAAGCTTTGGAGAGAGAAAAAATGAATGCTTCAAAAACAGCACTGAAAATTTCAAAAACCATTGTTGACATTGTAATTATTATTGCGCTCCTTATTGCAGGCTTATATGCTGGTTATTGCTTGTGGGATAACTACCGAGTATATGCAGAGGTAGATAATAATCAGTCAGATTTGTTGAAATTTAAGCCTGATTTAACGACGAATGACGGACGAAAATCCATCAGAAAATCGTTTTCGGAATTGTGCGCAATAAATCCCGATGTCTGCGCATGGCTGACGGTCGATAACACGAATATAGATTACCCTGTTCTTCAGGGCGAAGATAATTTTTCGTATATAAATACGGATATTTACGGAGATTTTTCCCTTGCGGGAAGTATATTCCTTGATTCACGGAACTCCCGTGATTTCTCAGACCCATATTCAATTGTTTACGGTCATCATATTGCGAACGGAAGAATGTTCGGTGACCTTGATAAATTTAAAGAAAAAACTTTTTTTGATAAAAACAAAACAGGAACTTTAGTTACACCTGATAATACGTTTAAACTTGAAATTTTTGCCGTATTGGTTATCGGTGATTCGGATAAAATGATTTTCACCCCCGTAAACAATACGGATGTAAATAAAATCGTCAGACACGCAGAAAATGTTGCATTGCATAAAGATGATGCCGAAATCAGAAAGATTTGTTCTCAAGCTGAAACAGCACAAATACTTGCAATGTCAACCTGCTCATCTGATTTTACTGACGCAAGAACGGTTTTACTGGCTTTAATGGTTCCGCAAAAATAATTTCAAAGGAGGATGATTATTATGAGGAAAAAATTTAATAAATTATTCTGCATAATACTTATGCTTCTTTTGTGCTGTTCATTTTCAACAGCGGCTTTTGCGGCTTCGCCTGTATCCGTCAGTCTTGAAGTCAGTACAGTGCTTTCGGGAACACAGACAGAAAGCGAAACCTTTGAGTTTGTTCTTACATCGCTTGATACGGGAGATGAGTTTTTCACAACCGTTGACGGTGCGGGAACGGCAAGGTTTGACAGATTAACCTTTAATCAAGTCGGAGTTTATAAATATACGGTCAGACAGACACAGGGCGTAAATCCGAATTGCACTTATGACAGTACGATATACTATGTAACAATCTCAGTGTTTAACGGTCATGACGGCTATGATTTCAGAATGTCTGCAACGGTTTATAAAGACGGCGCAGATGAAAAGCAGGACAGTATCGTTTTTGAAAACATTTACAAAACCGTTACCACGGAACCTACAGAACCTACGGAACCCGATACAACAGTTCCGTCAAGTGTCAGCGAAGAAACAAGCAATATTACTCAGGAAGCTTCAACTTCCGTAACGAACAATAACCCGAACACGGGGGACAACAGCGGATTACAGATGTGGGTTGTTCTGTTTGCAGTCGGATTCATATTTGTAGTCGGTGCACTGATAATACTTGCTCCGAAAAAGAAAGATTCAGAAGACACATTATAAAAACGCATTTGCAGATTAAAGGTCTGAAAATGCGTTTTTTGTATAAAGGTGATAATAAAATGAAGAAAAAAATTATCGGGATTATTTTGCTTGCGGCGGGTCTGGCAGTGTGTGTATTTGCGGGATATAAGCTGTTCGTAATAAACCGTGAATATAAACTGTCAGAAGAACTGTATTCCGAGCAGGAGAAAAAATATGTGAAAATAGAGCAGCTCGACGAAAAAGATACAGGCGGAATAACAGTTGATTTTGCAGGGCTGAAAAAAGAAAATTCAGATATTTGCGCATGGCTTCATATTCCGTCAATTTCAGTGAGCTATCCCGTATTGCAGGGCGAAAACAACAACACATATCTGCGGCATCTTCCTGACGGAACTTATAACGTCGGAGGAAGCATTTTTATTGATGAACGCTGTAAAAATGATTTCACATCTCCCGTCACGGTGGTTTACGGCCATTATATGAATAACGGCACAATGTTCGGCAGACTTAAAAAGTTTCTTGATAATTCCTTTTTAAAAACGAACAAAAATTTTAAAATATATACGCCCGAAAAGGAAACAGATGCAAAAATAATTTGTTGTTTTGAAACAAAAAGCAGTTCTGAAATCTACAATCTTCCTGATGAAAACAGTATAAATGATTATCTGAATATTTTGTCTGATGAATCAAAAACAGATTTAAGAAGTATTGACACAGCAAATGAAAATATTGTTATTCTCTCCACCTGCTCACATAGCTTTGAGTCCGCAAGAACAGTTTTGATTGCAGTAATAAAAAAATAAATTATAAACATAGTGAATTTTTGAAAATGTAAAATTATATTTAACAGTCATAGCAGGCTCACCGGGCGGGATTATCCACATATTTTAAATATCCGCAATCTGTCAGAATGCTGATTTATATGACAACTCTTGAAAACTTATGGTACGGCAATATAGCCCCTAATGAGCAGTATCTTAAAGGAAACAGCAATTACAAAAAGCTTCTGCCTGTTATGACAGAATACAGAGATAATCTATCAAATAATTTAACACCGGAGCAAAATGAATGTCTAAAAAAATATGATGATATAATCAATGAAATGCACTCTGCCGCTGAAGTTGAAGCATTTAAATTCGGTTTTCATCTTGCGGTATGTTTGCTGAAAGAATCAACTGCATAAATTCACCTGCGGAGCTTCGGCTCCGTTTGTTTATTTCTGAAAATAAGATGAATATTTGCGTCAATTATAGATCTTACCAACTTAAATATAGAAAAAGTCTTTATGAAAAATAATTAAAATGGCGGATCAAAATAATGCACATCTTTTCTTATAATAATACTTCCGACAACACTTTCCAACTATCACTACCTATATCATCTGAATAGTCATCCATGCAGATGCAAAGCTCTTCGCTTTTCTCATCGTATCGTACAATACCGCCTTTCAAACCAACGCTCAACATCGTCCTGCAAAACCTCCGATTTATTCGGTATCTGCACAACAATCAGCGGGTTAATATCTTTGCCTGCGGTAAGGAAAGCGGAACGAAGTGAACGCTGTTTTTCATAAGCACGCTCAAGCAGAAATGCCGTCTGACTTTCCGTTTCCACCGTCTGCGGGAAATTCTCGTTGATGATTAGCATTTTTTTAATAAGACCGGCAGAAATAACATCTTCTTCAGGGATTTCGATAATCTCTGCATTTTTTATGCCCTTCGGCGTAGCGGAACAGCGTATGATTTTATCCGTCTTGAAATATTGCAGAATTTCATCCGCTTTGACGGTGTTGTTCTGATGACTTTCATCCACGATTACAACGAAGTGCAGGCCATTATCGAGAGCATGCTGAATGTGTTCAAGGAAATTCGTACGTTCACTGTCTTTCAGAGCATTGTTGCCCTTTTTTGTCAGCAACTCCCAATTTATAAAAGCACTGTCATTTTCTTCAAAACCGGCGGTCATTACATCGGAGAGCAAAACACATTTAATCGGACAACATCAAATATAGCGTATGTTCGATTCTGTATTTATGGGTATTTAGCTCACACATCCATTTTCATCTGCATATTTTTATAAATTATAATTGACCCGCCGTTAATATCTCCAAATACTCATTCAACCGCTCATTGACATAACCGGCAATAAGATCAGTCATTTTGTTGGCATTGCCGTCACGGTAATAAGCATCAAATGCTTCATAGTATTGTTTTCTGTCGGAAAATTTTACATTGACAGGCGGGAATCCATTGCGTATCAGATCAAGGTTCATAATAAGCCTCCCTGTTCTGCCGTTCCCGTCGATAAACGGGTGAATCCCCTCAAATTCAAGATGGAAGCGTGCAATACGTTCAATCACATTCATTGTTCTCTTGCGTTCTTCATTGACTGCCAGCAGCTCGGTGATCTTCGGCTCGATCAGATACGGCTGTACAGGATCGGTGTAGGCACCCATAATACGAACCGGAATTTTGCGGAACACGCCTTTGTCATTCGGTTGATTCATCAGAACAAGAGAGTGAATGTTTTTAATGACAAACTCACTGAGCGGAATTTCCTGCTTTGCGATGTCCTGAATATACAGTAAAGCATCACGGTGCCCGACAGCCTCCAAATGGTCTTTCAGCGGTTTTTGGTCGATAGTCATACCTTCCAGAACCATGGCTGTCTCTTTTAGTGTAAGTGTATTCCCTTCAATGGCATTAGAATTATAGGTGAACTCAATCATAAATTCTTCTTGCAGTCGTTTAACTTCTCCGGGGGTAAGCGGACGCATTTCATTCAAACGATTTTGTTTCTGTTCTATATCAGCCAGAACACCGGAGCGTGTTAATCTGCCGTCAATCGGCTTTAATGCGTTTTCGGGAATCATATATAAATTCCCTTTGCGAATAACACCGGGAATTTTCCCTTCGGCACACAGGACACGCACACGTCGTGTAGAAAGACCCCATTTTTCCGCTGCCTTTGAAACTTTAATATAGTCCATTTGAGATTCCTCCCAACAAGTTACTATGATTTAATGGTTATTATAGTACAAAATCGGAATAATATCAAGTACAAATCGCAAAATGTCAAAGATTTTTATTCCGAAATTTAAAATACAGGAATAATTTTTGAATCTACATTATAATTTAATACAAATTTTTTATTTCAAAATCGCACATACCTCATTTGGGAAAGCAGAAAATGAATATACATATATTTAATTATTTGCACGAATTTCGATGTTAATATCACATTTGTTCACACATAACGCTTAAATTTAATAGTAGCAAAATCTTTTGATGTTAATTGATACTGTGCTTTAAGTCCTTTTCGTTAATTCGGAAAGGGCTTTTTTGTTTGTCAAAAACGGAAATGCGGATTTTTAAATGCTGACAATTTGCAAGCTCTCAAAAAATCTATGCCCGATCTAAAGGTTATAACTGATTACCTGATATACTCAATCTTTAATACTTAAAGGTTATAACCTCCATTTTAAACTTTATGGAGGTAAACTATGTGTAATACTGTACAAGTTTTTCGTCATACAATTCATCAGGGAGGTGACGGAAATGCGAAGAAAAAACGATGTAATATGCACGGCTGTATCCTCTTTTTCGCTTGATGAAAAAGCTTACTCCGATTTTATTCTTCACATTGAAAAATCCGTCCTTGCATCCCTGAAAAGCAAAGGGATGCTGACGGAAAAGCAACGCCGCCTTTGTGCTGAGGAAATTGAAAAACAAAGAATACTCAAACCGAACTTTGCGTAAAACCGTGAATGAGCTGAACGCATTGCGTTTGGCTCATTCGCACATTTGTCAATTTAATACATAAGGAATATCATAAAAATTGAAAGGAGAAGTAATATGAACAGATACGAAATAATGAATCAGGAGCGTCAGCTCATTGACAACAGAAAAAAGGTCGCCGCTTACTGCCGTGTTTCAACCGACAGCGAAGATCAGGCAAACTCTTTTGAATCACAGCAGAAGTTTTTTCGCAGATATATTGATAATAATCCCGAATGGACTTTGTATGAGGTTTTTGCCGACGAAGGAATAACGGGTACAAGCACCAAAAAACGCAGAGAGTTCAACCGTATGATTGAATGTGCAAAAAACGGTGTTTTTGACCTGATAATCACAAAGGAAATATCCCGATTTGCCCGCAACACGCTTGACAGCATTTATTACACCCGTGAGCTGAAAAAATACGGCGTGGGCGTAATATTTCTTAACGATAATATCAACACTCTTGACGGTGATGCGGAGCTTCGTCTTTCGATTATGTCTTCCCTTGCGCAGGAGGAAAGCCGCCGAACATCACAGCGTGTAAAATGGGGACAGAAACAGCGAATGGCGGACGGCGTTGTTTTCGGCAGAAGTATGCTCGGTTACGATGTTGAAAACGGCAAAATTACAATAAACGAGGATGGAGCAAAAATTGTTAGGCTGATTTTTCACAAGTTTGTTGACGAAGGCAAGGGCTGTGCAACTATCGCCCGTGAACTGCGTGAGGAGGGCATACGCCCTATGCGTTCAAAGGAGTGGAGCAATACCGCTATTTTGCGTGCTTTACGAAATGAAAAATATTGCGGCGACCTTGTTCAACAGAAAACCTTTACGCCCGATTATCTTTCACACGAAAAGAAATATAACAACGGTGAGGAAGAATTTATCATAATAAAAGACCACCACGAGCCGATTATTTCCCGTGAAATGTTTGAAGCGGCAAACAAAATCCTTGATGCGAGAACGCTTTCCCACGAAGCAAAAGCAAAGCACTCAAACCGCTATCCTTTTTCGGGTAAGATTATCTGCGGAAAGTGCGGCAGTACATATTCGGCAAGATACAAAAAGAAAAACGGTGTTGTGGTTTACAAGGCGTGGAACTGCATGGAGGCTCACAAAAACGGCAGACCGCATATTGACCCTGCGGGCAATCATATCGGTTGTTCAAACAATGCGATAAACAATGAAGATGCCGTTGCAATTATGAACTCCGTTTGTCAGCTGCTTGATATTGACCGTGTAAAAATCACTAATAATCTGATTTCTGCCATCGACAAGGTGCTTTCGCCTGATTTTCAGAAAGCAGATGTTGCCTCGATTTACGCAAAAATTGATGATACAAAGAAAAAGCGAACAGGTCTTATAGAACTGTTCACTTCGGGAGATATTGACCGTGATGAATTTACCGAGCTTCGTAACAAATATGAAAACGAGCTTGATGAACTTTACGGACTGGTTGAAAGCATAGACAAGCAACAGGAAATGGTGGAAAATCATAATAAAATTATTGAGGAAATAAAAAACACCATTGAAGAAATCATAAACGGTATGGCTTATGATGACGAATACTATTCACAGTTGCTTGACCGAATGATTGTCCACGACAGAGAGCATATTGACGTGTATCTGAAAATGCTGCCCGGAAAATGGACTTACGCTATAGCAAAGGCGGGAAAACTGTGTGAAAGCACGGAAAATCCCGCCGAAAACGGCGATATGACCAACGAAAATACAGATGTACCTATATCTGTAAGCAGCCCTTTCAGCTGAGGGTAAGGCATAGAATAACGCTGACTGAGATAGCGGAGCGATGCACCAAGCTCCCCGTCAGGTCCGCCGTACTGTGAAATAATAATCTGCGCATATTTCGGATTGGGGTTTGTTATTTTCACCGGGTATTGAAGCTTCTTTTCATAAACGAACATCAGCAACCGCCTCCTTCATAATCCCATGGCCACGGATTTTTCAGCCAGTTTACACCGGGAGTACCCGTATTGCCGTACAATGTTCCGTATTTTGCTTCATATTCTCTTTTGAGCATTTTATATTTATCCTCATATTTTGAATAAAGTCTCAACGCACTGATGTCCTCGGGGTGTGTATCAAGATAAAGATGCATTTCCCACATGGCAAACTGTGCTGCAGAAAGTGAAGTGCTTATAGATTTCATATCCTTCATCTTGAACCGCTTCCTTTGAACGGCTTGCTCAGACATGGAAAAAGCGTACCGCACGCAAGGGCATTGACTTCGTCAAAAGTTGTAATATCAGTCTGAAAAGGAACATACGCCATTGCAACAACTGTATCGTCAGGCAGCGGATTCATTACAGACGGATAATCACGCATTGAGGCATAGCCGTTGTTTCCGTGCTGTGCCGCAGGTGAATAATTCATATCAATTCTCCTCTTAATCATATATAGAATACTGTTAAGTATTCCTTTAACATATTATGCAAGCTGTCATATTTTGACATTGCCTCAAAAATAATTTTTCATTGTTTACATTATTGTACATATTTTATATATGTGTTATAATCAAGTCAGAATTAAATGTTAGGAGTTCAGTTATGGCAATCGGATATGCTTTTTCAAGAAAAAATCAGCTGAAAAACAATCCGCCTTTACGGTTTAGTAAAGACGGGAAATTCAAAATTCTTCATATTACGGATATTCATAAGATTCATCCCGATATGGATGATGATAAAAACAGGAGCATACCTGACAGAAACTCAAAAAATACACTTTATACTATTGAAAAGTGCATTGAAATTTCAAAACCTGACCTGATTGTTTTCGGCGGTGACAATATAGGCGGGCACTGGGATGAAATGACAAATGAATATGCTCTCTGGTGTCTTGATAAAATAATTTCTGCAGTTAAAAAACGCAACATTCCTCTTGCTGTTGTTTTCGGAAATCACGATGCTCAGAATGAGCATTTTATTCCCGTTCTGAGCAGAGAAATTCAGTTGAGTATTTATATGAACTACGATAATTTCAGAGGATGCTACAACGAGGAAGATGTTTACGGCTGCGGAAACTGCCATTTACCTGTATTATCCTACGGCAGTGATGAAATCATGTGGAACATATGGTGCTTTGATTCAAATGATTATATCAGAAACCCCGACAGAAGCATTATCAGCTACGATGCGGACTTTGTGCATAAGGACCAGCTTGAATGGTATGAAAACACAGTAAAAAATGAAAAATTAAAATACGGTAAAACAATTCCTGCTGTTTTATTTCAGCATATTCCTATAAATCAGGAACACGATTTTATTGAAGAATGTGAAGAAAAAGGCAGTGATTACTTTCACAACGGCAAATTTTACCGTGCAAAAAACGGCGCATTGAAAGAAGGAAAAATCCTTGAAATTCCCTGTGCTCCGTTAAAAGACCGCAGTGAATTTGAAGCATGGTTAAGATGCGGCGACATAAAAGCAGCATTTTTCGGTCACGATCACGCCAACAGCTTCAGATTTGATAAAGACGGTATTTCACTGTTTCAAACCATTGGCTGCGGATATGAAACATACGGCGATGAACACGGCGGAAGACTGATAACCCTTTTTGAAAACGGAGAATATTCTACTGAAACAATAGTTATTAAACCAAAATACTAATATAAAAAGGTGTTAATATGAAAAAATTCATTTCTGCACTGCTTGCTGTTTTATCAATATGTTTTTCATGTATGATAAGCTCAAATGCGGTAACAGAATCAGGCATTATAAGCTTGAAATTCAACAGTGATATCAGCGGATACTGTTACACTGATATTGATAAGCTCTGCGAAATACTCAGCGACAACATAAAAATAAACAACAGCGGACTTACGGATAAGGTAACTGTTGCCGATTGTGTCGGAAATATTTACTTTGAAAAGCTTAAACCCGGCAGAACATACCGTATAAATTACAGCTTTATTGCAGACAACGGCTTTATTCTCCCGGAAACAATCCAAAAAGACAATATTGAGTTTTACTGCGGTAAAGGCTGCACCGTTGATTGGGTGGGTATTGCCACAGGGTGTAACAGAGACGGAAGCAGATACAATTCGCTTGCTGTTTATACAACAGTTACTGTTGACGGCAATTTCTTTCAGATGATTTTCGGTAAAATTGCAGATTTGTTTCTCAGGATAAAATCATGGAGTCCTTATTAAACCGGTAACCGGACATTATACCGACCCGCACCTCACGGTGTGGGATTCTTTTTGAAAAATTTCTGCTTTTAATAAAAAAGCCGGTGCAATATCCTTAATCGGATTAACACCGGCTTATATATTATAATAATATTATTTATGATAGAGTTTTTTAGTCTGATACTTAGGTTCGCAGGTAATATTTATGCCGAATTTCTTAAACAAAGATTCATCTCTTTCAGTAAGAATAACAGTTGCGTGTGCTTCCATTCCCCTGAGCTTGGGAATTTGCTGTAAAGCAAGCCGTGCCAACGGGTCGGTTGCCGCCGAAACTGATAAAGCTATAAGCACTTCGTCAACATGAAGTCTTGGATTTATATTCCCCATATATCTTACTTTCAGTTCCTGAACAGGCTCAATAACCTCAGGTGAAATAAGATGGATTTCATCATCTATACCTGCAAGACTTTTAAGCGCATTGAGCATTGCTGAAGCACAAGCGCCCATAAGAGCAGATGTTTTACCTGTTACAAGAGTATTCTCCCCTATCTCGATAGCAACGGCAGGCTCCCCTGTTTGGTCAGCTTTATCGTTTGCCGCTCTGATAACAGGTCTTTCATCAAATGAAATGCCTGTCTGCTTTATAATAAGCTTAATTTTGCTGACACTTTCGGAATTACCCAGTCCTTTTTTCAACGAACATTGCTCTGCAAAATATCTTCTTATTATTTCCTGCCTTGAAGCTTCGCAACAGGCGTTGTCGTCAACAATACAATTACCTGCCATATTTACTCCCATATCAGTAGGTGACTTATACGGGCATTCATTGTAAATCTGGTCAAATATTGCGGCAAGAACAGGATATATTTCAACATCTCTGTTGTAGTTTACTGTTGTTTCCCCATATGCTTCAAGGTGGAACGGGTCAATCATATTTATATCGTTAAGGTCGGCTGTTGCCGCTTCATAAGCAAGGTTAACAGGATGCTTCAACGGTAAATTCCAAATGGGAAATGTTTCAAATTTTGCATACCCTGCATTTGTGCCTCTTTTGTGCTCATGATAAAGCTGAGAAAGACATGTTGCCATTTTCCCGCTTCCCGGTCCCGGTGCGGTAACAACAACAAGAGAACGGGTTGTTTCAATATATTCATTTTTGCCGAAGCCTTCATCACTTACAATTTTATCAATATCAGACGGATAACCTTCGATTGAATAATGATGATAAACCTTAATTCCGAGTGTTTCAAGGCGCTTGCAGAAAGCATCTGCCGCAGGCTGTGCAGTATATCTTGTCATAACAACACTGCCTACAAGAAGGTCTATATTACGAAAAGCATCTATAAGCCTTAAAACATCCAAATCGTAGGTTATCCCCAGATCCCCTCGAATTTTATTCTTTTCAATATCGGCAGCATTTATAACAATTACTATTTCAGCCTGTTCTTTAAGCTGAAGCAGCATCTGAACCTTACTGTCCGGTGCGAAGCCGGGCAGAACTCTCGAAGCATGAAAATCATCAAAAAGCTTACCGCCGAATTCAAGGTATAGCTTACCCCCGAACATATCAATCCTGTCTTTAATATGTTCAGACTGCATTTTCAAGTATTTTTCATTATCAAATCCTGTTTTATTCATTACCGTCACCTCTTAACAAAACACATTTATTATAATACAATTCGCTTTTTTTTACAATAAAAAAATGAAAAATTCCCACATTATTTTTTGCACAAAGGCATAAAAAAACACTGCTGAAAAAATCAGCAGTGCAAAAATTCTCAAATTACAGTTTTACTTCTTCCTTAAGCTGTGACGAACGGTAAACAGCATCAAGAATCTTTGATGTAACGACCGCCTTATCAATATACGCCTGATTAGGTTCACCTGTAATAACTGAATTTACAAATGACTTGACTTCGGCAAAATAATCAAATCCCGTTGACGCATAGTCAGGTTTTATTTCGGTCAACATTCCGTTGAGTGTTGAATACATAACAAACTTTCCGCCGTAGTACATTCTTACACCGGCTTTCGTACCTATAAAATCAATAAAGCATTCGTTCTCTCCTATATTCTGAGCCCATGCGCCGTTAAAACTGATTGCAGGTCCTTCAGTGCGGATAAATCCGCTTACGAAGTCATCTACATCATAAACTCCGTCTTTAAGATTAGATGAATCGGAAGCCCACATGCTTGTTGTAACATAATTTTCCATATCCTTACCCAGTTTACAGTGAGCCGCACCTGAGCATGTAAGCGGAGCAGGTTCCCCAAGGCAATAAAGTGTAAGGTCAATATAATGAACGCCCCAGTCTATAAGAACTCCGCCGCCGGACTTTGATTTGTCAGTAAAATCTCCGCCTAATCCGGGAATAGAACGGTGTGACCTGAAGCTGATATAAGTCTGATATACTTCGCCGAGTTCGCCGTCTGCAATAAGCTTTTTAATGTGATTTACAGTGTCGCAGAAACGGTTAACAACACCTATTGAAAGAATTCTTCCTGTTTCATGGGCAACCTTCTGCATTTCAAGTGCTTCCTCAAGAGTTCTTGCAGCAGGTTTTTCGCAAAGAACATCCTTACCGTCACGCATAAAATCTATTGAAATAGGCGCATGAAAATCGTTATGAGTGCATACAGAAACTATGTCAATATCATCGTGACCTAAAAGCTCTTTATAGTTATAAACAGCTTTTCCGCAGCCGTATTCTTTAACTGCTCTGTCTGCTCTTTCGGGTATTATATCGCAAAAATACTTAATTTCAACATTATCCAGCTTTAAGTAGTTGGGAATATGAGCGCAGTTTGCGATATTTCCGCATCCGATAACGGCAACATTTAATTTTTTATCCATAATAATTCACCTCATAAAATAATTACATCGGTTAATTAACATAATACCATATTCAGCCGAAAAGTAAAGTAAAATTTTCTTTACTTTTATTACTTGTTATGTTATCATAGCAAGGTATTAAGATTGTTGTTACCCAGGCACCTCGTATGAGTAAAAAAGAAAATATCAGAAAAGAAAGCACTGATTTTCTTTTTAATGCAATTTTACAGTTAAAAACATTGAAAAATATTACGATTTTTCCAAGACCTCTGCACAGCTGCTGAGATAAAAACACTTTCTCAAAGAGTATCAGCAGTAAAATGCTTTGTGAAAACAGAGTTTACAGCGAAATTGCATAAAAAACAGGTGCGGGCACAGCAACAATCAGCCGTGTAAGCCGTTCTTTAAGATACGGTAATGACGGATACGATAAAATTTTCAATAGATTAGATGATGAAAATGAACGGATACGGAATTTTTTCACAGTTCTATGACGAACTGACAAATAATGTAAATTATAAAGAGCGTGCAGAATATTTTCGCACGCTTCTTGTTCGTCACGGAGTAAAAGACGGCGCAACAGTGCTTGATATCGGCTGCGGAACAGGTCAGCTTACTGCGGAGCTTTCACTTATGGGTTATGATATGATCGGGATTGACCCGTCGGCTGATATGCTATGCAAAGCAAGAGAAAATTCGTATGAAAAAAATACAGATATTCTGTTGCTTTGCCAGAGTGCTGAAAAAATGGATTTATTCGGAACGGTAGACTGTGCTGTCAGCTCTCTTGATGTTATAAATCATCTTGATAACAGCGAATGTGTAAAAAAAGCATTTTACAACACCGGACTCTTTATGAATCCCGGAGGAATATTTGTTTTTGATATTAACACCGAATACAAGCATAAAGAAATTCTTAAAAACAACACTTTTGTTTATGAAACCGACAGTGTTTTCTGCGTATGGCAAAACACATTGCAAAATGATAACAGCGTAAATATTACTCTTGATTTTTTTGAAGAAGAAAACGGAATATATTACCGCAGTACTGAAGAATTTACCGAAAGAGCGTACTCTGTTCAGGAGATTGAAAACTGGCTGAACGAAGCACAATTTGTAATAAAAGAGATTTTCGATGACACTTCACTGACACCTGTTAAAGCAGATTCACAGCGTGCAGTAATAGTTGCCGAATATACAGGAAAGAGGAACTGATTATGGACAAGCTTGTCAGATGTATTTCAGATGACGGCACACTGATAATGATGGCCGCAGACACAACTGATATGATTGAAAAAGCACAGGAAATTCACACAACATCTGCCGTAACATCCGCAGCTTTAGGCAGACTGCTTACAGCGGCAAGTCTTATGGGAAGTATGTTAAAAGGCGAAAAAGAGAGTCTTACTCTGCGCCTCAACGGTAACGGACCCGCCGGCTCTGTTATTGCCGTATCAGACAGCAGCGGAAATACAAGAGGTTACATTTCCAATCCCGTAGTTGAAATTCCACTTAATCAGAAAGGGAAGCTGGATGTTGCCGGAGCCGTAGGGAAAGACGGTTCACTTACGGTTATGAAAGACCTTCTTCTTAAAGAACCATATATCGGTCAGGTGCCTATTGTAAGCGGTGAAATAGCCGAAGATATCACCAGCTACTATGCTGTCAGTGAGCAGATTCCCACTGTTTGTGCATTGGGCGTACTTGTAAATCCCGATTTAACAATAAAAGCCGCAGGAGGATTCATTATTCAGCTTTTACCGACTGCACTTGACGACACAATAGATAAGGTTGAAAGATGTATTGAAAACATCCCCCCTGTAACCAAAATGATTTCCGAAGGAATGACTCCCGAAGAAATATGCAAAAATGTTCTTAAAGAATTTAATCTTGAGGTTCTCGATTCATCAAACCCCGAATATAAATGTAACTGTTCAAGGGAAAGAGTTATTAAAGCTTTGATTTCAACCGGCAAAGAAGCTTTAGAGGAAATGGCACAGGATGAAAGCACCGAAGTTAAATGTCACTTCTGCAATAAAGTCTATAATTTTTCAGGCGATGATATCAGAAAACTCATTTAACAGTCTTTTTGAAAATAAAAATAAAAAAATTTTAAAAAACTATTGACAAAATACTTTGTTTAGTATATAGTGTATTAGTCGCTGTTGCGTACAGTGATAAAAGAAACAAGTGGGAGCATAGCTCAGCTGGGAGAGCATCTGCCTTACAAGCAGAGGGTCACAGGTTCGAGCCCTGTTGTTCCCACCAAGTGGCCCGGTAGTTCAGTTGGTTAGAACGCTAGCCTGTCACGCTAGAGGTCGACGGTTCGAGCCCGTTCCGGGTCGCCACTTTTTCTTTTGCCTCTGTAGCTCAGTTGGTAGAGCAGTGGACTGAAAATCCACGTGTCGCTGGTTCGATTCCGGCCGGAGGCACCACGAATGCGGATGTAGCTCATCTGGTAGAGCGCCACCTTGCCAAGGTGGAGGTAGCGGGTTCGAGCCCCGTCATCCGCTCCAGATTGCACAGCATTGAGTTTAGCTCATGCTGTTTTTTTATGCAAAAAAACCGGCTTCGAACTTTGTCCGAAGCCGGCTGCGTTTTTTAAAGTATCTGACTTGCATTTTATGAAACCGAGTCAATTTTTATTTCCTTGTCGGAAGAAATGATGATACCGTAAGTATCTGATTTTGAAGAATTTAATGTTCCGTAGTTATCAAGTATAACTTCCTTGGGATCACTGCATACTTCAGAATAACAGCCCCAGTATTTTTCAACATTAACATCATGGGTAAAGTATATATCCGCCTTTGACATTGAGATGTAAGAACCGGAATTATTTTTAACGGTAACATCAATCTGGTACATAAATTTATCTTCTGCTTTCCAGCTGTTAACGATTTTTGCGCAAGTGTAAATATTTTTATCCGAAGTGCTGTAAGCGGCGTAGTCTGAACTTCCCGAAAGAAGAAAACCGTTTTCTTCAATTTCGTTTTCTTCTCTTGACTGCTCTTTCTTATTAACAGAAGGGTTTTTAATGCCTGTTGACGGAGAATCAAGAACTGCTTTTTCTTCTGAGATATCACCTAAATGTTTAACGGAATCGTCTGCAAACATTAAAATAAGCGAAGCGTCTGTTTTATCAATTTTTCCGTCGTAGTTAACATCACCTGCGTCAAACTGAGCACCGTTTATTTTTGTTTTACCGCTTGTTTTCATTAAAATATAAAGGGCATCTGCTGCATCTATTGTTTCGTTGCCGGAAACATCCCCTTTTAACTGCTCCTTATGCAGAGTGGGGCGGAAACCGCCGGTAACCAGAGTAACAATTATGATTAAAGATGATATGCACAATGCCGAAAAGAAGTAAAAAATAATAGGCTGCTTTGAGCCCGATTTAAAAAATATCAGCGACTTTTTTGTTTCTTTCACAGCATCACCACCCTACCTTGTAACTCACCCGTTTATTATAGCAAATACATATCTACAATTCAAGTGTTATATTTAAGAAAATAAAAAAATTTATAAAATAAATTTTGCACTAATGAATGTGTTTGAGTTTGTATGATTTGCCAAATTTCATATATTTTATCATCATTTTTAATATTTTTTATTAAAAATGCTTGAAAAACAGCTGTTGGAATGATATAATAACCAGGATGTTATTTTGATATTTATTGTCAGTCGCAAGACGGCATTAAGGAGGAAACAGATTTGAAAACATATAGTGCAAAAGATATCCGCAACATTGTTGTTGCAGGCCATGGTTCAAGAGGAAAGACAACACTTGCAGAAGCTATGATTTATCTTGCAGGCGGTTCTGACCGTATGGGCAGGGTTGCAGACGGCAATACAGTTCTTGATTTTGATGCTGAAGAAAAACGCCGTAATGTTTCGGTTTCCACAGCGGTTGCTCCCATTGAGTGGAAGGGATGCAAAGTTAATATTATTGACACTCCCGGTCTTTTTGACTTTGCCGGAGGAATGAGCGAGGGCATCAGAGCAGCTGAATGTGCTCTTATTGTTACTTCCTCAGGCTGCGGTTATGATGTCGGTGCTGAAAAGGCATATAAGGCAGCTGTTAAAAGAGGAATTTCCATTATGTTCGCTATAACAAAGTGCGATGCTGAAAACGGACATTTTTACAGAACATTCGATGCTATCAGAGAAGAACATAAAGGTCAGGTTTGCCCTGTTATTGTTCCTTATGTTGCAGACGGAAAAGTAATCAGCTATGTTAACCTTGCCGCACGCAAGGCTTATGAATATAAGAACGGCAAGCCTGTTGAGGTTCCTATGCCGATGGATGACCGCATTACCGAAATGCTTGATATACTTACTGAAACAGTTGCAACATCTGATGATGATATGATGGAAAAATTCTTTGCAGGCGAAGAATTTACAAGAAAAGAAATTGCAGCAGCTCTTAATAAGGGCGTAAGCGAAGGTTCTGTGTATCCCGTATACGCATGCGCAGGTTATACAGGCGACGGCGTTGATATGCTTCTTGATGAAATTGCATTTTCCGCTCCTGTTGCGGCAGAACACGCAAACGAAGGAGATATCGAATGCGATGAAAACGGTGCACTTGCCGCAATATGCTTCAAAACAGTTGCCGACCCGTTTGTAGGTAAGATGTCATTTATGAAGGTTGTAAGAGGTAAGATTACCCCCGATGCAGTCGCATATAACGCAAGAACAGGCGAAAGCGAAAGAATGGGTAAGATTATCACAGTTAAGGGCGGTAAACAGGAAGATGCAGCATATATCCCCGCAGGTGATATCGGCGTTGTAACAAAGCTTTCCGGATTTAAGACAGGCGACACTATGTGTGACCCGAAAAATGTTGTTGAGCTTGAAGGCGTTGATTTCCCCGTTCCCTGCCTTGCAATGGCTGTTAAAGTCCGCAAAAAAGGCGAAGAAGAAAAAGTTGTTGCCGGTATTAACCGACTTGTTGAAGAAGATCCTACAATTAAGTTTGAAATCAATAATGAAACCCGTGAACAGGTTATTTACGGACTTGGTGAACAGCATCTTGATATTATCGTATCAAAGCTGAAATCAAAGTTCGGAGTTGAAGTTGATTTAAGCGTTCCCCGTGTTGCATACAGAGAGGCAATCAGAAAGACTGTATCTGTTCAGGGCAGACATAAAAAGCAGTCAGGCGGTCACGGTCAGTTCGGTGATGTATGGATTCGTTTTGAACCCCATGACGGCGATGAGCTTATCTTTGAATCAGAAGTTGTAGGCGGTGCCGTTCCCAAAAACTTCTTCCCTGCAGTTGAAAAAGGTCTTAAAGACTGCATGAAGAAGGGCGTTATGGCAGGCTATCCTATGGTTGGCTTGAGAGCAGTTCTTTATGACGGCTCATATCATCCCGTTGACTCATCTGAAATGGCGTTTAAGACTGCGGCTTCACTTGCATTCAAAAACGGTATTCCTCAGGCAAGCCCGGTTATTCTTGAACCTGTAGGAACACTTAAAGCTTATATGCCTGACGATAATCTCGGCGATATTATGGGCGATGTTACAAAGCGCCGTGGTCGTGTTCTCGGTATGGGACCGTCAGGTGAGAAAAAGATGCAGGAGCTTGTAGCAGAAGTTCCAATGGCAGAAATGGGTGACTTTGCAACAGTTCTCCGTTCTGTAACACAGGGAAGAGGATATTACTTCCTTGAATTTGCAAGATATGAAGATGCACCTGCAAATGTAGCAGAAAAAGTTATTGCAGATGCAAAAGTAGAAGACGAAGACTGATTTTAAAACATGGTTGTTACATTTATTCGAAAAGTGTAAGTGTGACAACCATTTTTACTGTAATCAATTATGAAAATTGTTTTTCCCGATTATTTCAATAAGTTCAGGTGCATTGCCGGCGACTGTCCCGATACCTGCTGTTCAGGGTGGGAGATTGTTGTTGACAGTGAGAGCGTTAAAAAGTACAGCAATATTAAATCGGATTTCAGGAACACTCTTGTAAGCAGAATGTGTAAAGACAGTGACGGTGATGTTGTTTTTCTTTCTGATAACGGTCGCTGTCCGTTCCTGAATGCAAATAATCTGTGCGATATTTATATAAAATGCGGTGAGGAGTATCTTTGCAATACCTGTAAAATGTTCCCGCGTTTTTTGGAAGAATACGGTTCGCTTCGTGAAACAGGGCTGGGAATGGCTTGCCCTGAAGCGGCAAGGATTATTCTTGAAGAAAAAGATATGTGGAATTTTGTTTCAGAAAATAATGATGAAATTCCATTGCCGAATGATATTGAGCCTGAACTTTATTTTTGCCTTATTCAGTTGAGAAAAAAGCTTTTTGAAATAATATTTAATAAAAGTATTCCTTTTGCCGATTGTCTGAATACCGTTGCAGATATGACGGAAATGTGTCAGCATTATATTGATAAAGGCGAATATGAAAAAATAAACTCTTTGTCTGTTGAAATAAAGAATCACGGTGAAAGTTGTTTTTTCGGTAAAAAAAGCAAAAAAATTCTTTTACAGCTTGAAATTCTTTCGAAAGAATGGCATAATATTATCTGTTCGGCAGACTTTAATTCAACACTAAATTTCACTGAAGAATTTCGTAATATTGCCGCTTATTATATTTACAGATATTTTCTTAAAGCTCTGTATGATAAGGATGTTTTATCAAAAATAAAACTGTGTGTTTTTTCCTGCGAAGTAATCAGCCGTGTAACGGAATGCGGGTTGAATGTTGTAAAAGCGGCTCAGTTGTATTCAAAAGAAGCGGAGTATTCTGCTGAAAATATAAAAACAATATACAGTGAACTGTATAATTAAGGAGATTTTTATGGACAAGTATTTAATTATCAATGCAGATGATTTCGGAATGTGTCATTCCGCAAACCTTGCTGTTATGGACCTTTTGAAAGACGGATGCATCACATCGTCAACTATTATGGCTCCGTGCGCATGGGCAAAGGAAGCAGTTGACTTTGCTAAGAAAAATCCTGAGCTTGCAATCGGTGTTCATCTTACAACTACCAGTGAATGGGGTCAGTACCGTTGGAAACCTCTCAGCGGCGGAAAAAGTCTTGTTGATGAAGAAGGGTTTATGCATCACGAAAGCGACCAGTTTGAAGCCGCTGCTGATTTGAAAGAAACTGAAGCTGAAATTAAAGCTCAGATTGAGTTCCTGAAAAACCTCGGACTTAATCCTTCACATCTTGATAATCACATGGGTTCCCTTTACGGTATTGAAACAGGCAGAACCGAGCTTGCACAGCTTGTTATTTCAATCGCAGGCGAATACGGACTTCCTTTCAGATTCCCCATGACATTTACAGAACAGCAGTTCAGCAACGATATGCTTGCAATACATATTGACAAAGAGCTTGTTCAGCAGTTTATCGGCGGATTTGCACAGCTTGGTAAGAGCCTTGGTGTTGCAATGCCCGATTATCTTATTCCCAATGACTGGGCAGGTCCTCAGGCGGAAAGCTATGAGAATTTCCGTGAATACCTTTATTCTCTTTACAGCTCTTATGAACCGGGTGTAACAGAAACATATCTTCACCCTGCTCTTGAATCTGATGAGCTTAAGGCTATTACGGGAAGCTGGCAGCGCAGAGTATGGGAATACAGAATTATGAAAGACCCGATGACAAAACAGCATATTGAATCATGCGGTATTAAGCTTATCAATTACCGTGATCTTGCAGAAATGAGAAAATAAATAATAATGTGGTTCGGGCAAAGCAGTCTGAACCACTTTTATGTAAGGATGGTATGAATGTTGACAACAAAACAGGGCGCAGAAACAGTTTTTGATTTTGTTAAAAAAATAATCGATGCTCACGGTCCCAGACTGCCCGGAAGTGAAGAAGAAAAAGCTGCTCAGAAGGATATAGCAGAGTATATGGAACAGCAGACAGGGGTAAAACCTGTTGTTGAACCGTTTAAGTTTGCTCCGAGGGCAAGCATCGGCGCTATTCCGTATTTAGGTTATGCCGGGTTCGCCTCATTGGTTCTATATTATGTTCATCCTGTCCCGGCAATGATTATTGCATTGTGTGCATTGCTTTTTGCCGTGATACAGGTGTTCCTTTACAAAGGATGGTTTGATTGCTTTTTTAAAAAAGAAATCAGCAATAATACATATTCGGTAATTGACGGTAAAGGTGAAATTGACCATACAATAGTTTTCAGCGGACACACTGACAGCAGTTGGCTTTGGAAAATGGCAGTTAAAAATCCTTCCACAATGATACTCAGAACAGTTTACGGGATAGTCGGAGTTATTTCTGTTGCTGTATGTTCGTTGATAAGACTTCTTAACGGTATGAACAGCGTTATTCCGTGCGAAAGCGTGTTAAAGCCCTTTTATTACGCAATGCTTATTATTCCGTTGCTGTTTATTCCGGGGATTTATTCACTTTGTATTTACCTTTCCCATGATAAAAAAGTTGCTTCACCCGGAGCTATGGATAACCTTACAGGTGTGGGTACTGCGATTTATATGGGAAAATATTTTAAGGATAATCCCGATAAACTGCCGGATAATTGCAGAATTATTGTTGCGGCGCTTGGTGCTGAAGAAGCAGGTCTTAAAGGCTCGCTTGCTTTTATGAAAGCACATTCGGAAGATAAGGATTTGCTCATAGACCCGTATTTCGTTAATCTTGATTCTCTTCGTGACTATGACCATTTTAACGCAGTTAAAGGCGATACATGGCAGGGAACAAAATTTGACAAGGATTTACAGGATATGCTTGTTAAAGCTTTTGAAAATGCCGGTGTTGAACCTCATGTTATCGAAAATCCCGTAGGCGGATGTGACAGCACTCCCATATGCAAGAAAGGATTTAAGACAATAACATTTGCTGCGCAGAATCCTGTTGCAACAGACTATTATCATACATATAAAGATGTATATGACGACCTCAATATGAATACCCTCGAAAAGAGCATAGAAATTCTGCTTGATGTAACAGAGCAGATTCATACTCATCATCAGAATAATAAATACACAGTTGTTAAAAGCAAATAATCAGCGTTTTTATCAGCCGCAGGGGCAAACAGTGTGCCTTTGCGGCTTTATTTATTTTGTTACAGAAAAAATACACAAAAAATTTGTTCGATTTTGCCAAAAAATCATATATTTTATTATTGATTTTTTTATTATTATGATTTATAATCAAAAAGATTTTAGGATATGTATTTGGTCCTTAATTAGATTTTTTGCAGAGGAGGCTGATTCTGATGAATTCATATTTACAGAGTGTCATCAACGATGTTAAAACAAAACACGCAGATGAGCCCGAATTTGTTCAGACAGTAGAAGAAGTATTTTCTTCATTGGAACCCGTAATTGACAAGCATCCGGAGTATGAGAAGGTCGATTTGCTTAATCGCATGGTTGAACCTGAAAGAATGTTTACCTTCCGTGTAACATGGATGGATGATAACGGGAATTGGCACACAAACAAAGGCTGGCGCTGCCAGTTTAACGGAGCTATCGGACCTTATAAGGGCGGCCTTCGTTTCCAGAGCAATGTTCGCACAAGTATCATTAAATTCCTCGGATTTGAACAAACATTTAAAAACAGCCTTACAGGTCTTCCCATCGGCGGTGCAAAAGGCGGTTCTGACTTTGACCCTGCAGGCAAATCAGATGCTGAAGTTATGAGATTCTGCCAGGCATTTATGACTGCACTTTACCGTTATATCGGACCGGATGTGGATGTTCCTGCAGGTGATATGGGTGTCGGCGGCAGAGAAATCGGTTACCTTTTCGGTCAGTACAGAAGACTTAAAGGCAAATGGGAAAACGGCGTTCTCACAGGTAAGGGATTATCATACGGCGGTTCTCTTATTCGTCCTGAAGCAACAGGATACGGTGCTGTATATTATCTTTGTGAAGTTCTTAAACATGAAAACGATACTATTGAAGGCAAGAAGATTGCTGTTTCAGGTTACGGTAATGTTGCATGGGGAATTATGAAGAAAGCTGCTCAGCTTGGCGCAAAGGTTACTTATTTCTCAGGTCCTGACGGTTATATTTATGACCCGGAAGGAGTTACAACAGACGAAAAGCTTAACTATATTCTTGAGATGCGTGCAACTGACCCGATGCACTGCCAGTCTTATGCAGAAAAATTCGGCTGCACATTTGTACCCGCTGAAAAACCCTGGGGCGCACCTGATGTTGATATTTGTATGCCCGCTGCAACTCAGAATGATGTTAACCTTGAAAGTGCAAAGAAAATTGCAGAATCAGGAGTAAAATATTACCTTGAAGTTGCAAATATGCCTACAACAAATGAAGGACTTAATTTCCTTCGTGAACAGAAAAACATTGTTGTCGGACCTTCAAAAGCAGTTAACGCAGGCGGCGTTGGTGTTTCTGCCCTTGAAATGGCACAGAACTCAGAGCGTCTTGTATGGACAGCTGAAGAAGTTGACGAGCACCTTCGTGCAATGATGACAAATATCCATAAGGTTTCAGCTGAAGCTTCAGAAGAATACGGACTCGGTTATGACCTTGTTGCCGGTGCAAATATTGCAGGCTTTATGAAAGTTGCGGAAGCTATGCTTCAGCAGGGTTGTTTCTGATAAGTTATAATATATCAAAAATATTGGCTGTCGGTTTTGCCGACAGCCTTTTTTGCAAAAAAATAGGGCTGTCACATTCTTTTCAGAAAAGTGACAGCCTATTTTTTAAGTATTAGAGAGTAATTCCAAACAGAGCAAGGATGCTGTTGATGAAATCAAGAATGATTGAGAAATCAAAGTTTTTGAATAAATCAACGATCTGTGCTGCATCAAATTCGCCGAACATACCGAGAATCTGAGAAACGATGTCTAAAATCTGATCCATTACTTTTTCGCTCCTTTCAAAAAATTCGGCAAAAATGCCGGGGTGAACAACACTCACCCAAAGAAATACTATCACATAAGCTTTAAAAAATCAACAGGATTTTGTCAAAAAAAAGATTTTTAACACATACGCACATATGTGTTTGGAATGTTGTAACATTTAATCAGTTCCCTGAATAATATAAGGTATCATATGTATGGGGGGATTGAAATTGAACCGGTTTTGTAATTGTGCATATACTTCTCAGGGGCTGAAGTACATTAAGCCGCAAATTAAAAATGATACTTATAATATCGTAATAAAAGGCTACCCTTGTTCACTTATAAGAAAGTTTATAAGGGAAGCGGAAAAATTAAGTGAATGTAATGTTTTTTATGATTATAACGGAAATCCGGTTGCACTGTACTGTGAAAATAAAAATATATACATAACAGACGGTATGCTTCCCTCGTCGGCTGAGCCTGTTACATTCGGAGCGGCAGATGATTTGGTATATTTGGGGCAATATGAAAATAAAAACAGCTTAAGAAAAAACAGTGATAGAATTGTTTCTTTAATAAACAGTATCGGAAAATGCGAGAAAAAATGTGTTTCTTACCTTGAAACAATGTGCGGAATAGCTGAAGATATGAAAAGAACAGAAAAAAGCTGTATGAATATAAATAAAATAAACCGTTTTGCTTCAAAACTCTGGAAAAAATACGGAACTCCTCCCAATGGCCGAGTGGGGAAAGAAACAATAGTGTTTTCAGATTATATTACTCCTCACGGTGAAAAAATAGCTTTTGATGAGTTTAATTCAGTTTGTAAAAACATAACTGTTGTGAACGACTTTTCTTTCCTGGTTTCTGAAATTATTGTTGAAAAAATAAGGCTTTACGCTTTAGGGTGCGGGTATGATGTTATAAGCTGCGCAGATTATCTCAATATGTCAAAAATAAGGCATATAATAATACCTGAGCTTCAGTACGCTGTGTTTTCCGAAAGACAATCGACTGATAAAATCTGCGGAAAGAGGATAAGAAACACAAGGTTTGTTTCAGATGATTACTCACAAATCAGCAAAAACAGAATAGTATTTTACAAAAAAGCTTTTTATGAGCTGGAACAGCAGGCTTCAAAGTCTTTACAGTTGATAGAAAATATGAAAAATAAGCTTGATGAAATATATCTGAGCAGTTGGAACGGCGAAAGCTTTATTGCTGAAAAAGTGAGAGATATTTATAAATAAAAAGTGTGCGCCGTTATCGAAAATTACAGCGTAATATTGATATTTTATGTAATGAGCTTTGAAACGCACATAGGTGTATATATGGCTGTGCTTGACAAAAATACATATATATTGTATATTTAAATGTAAAAATTTCTTTGACGGAGGAAAATTTAATGCCAAAAAAAGCTGATTACGGCAATGATACAATAACCTCATTAAAGGGTGCAGACAGGGTGAGAAAACGCCCTGCTGTAATTTTCGGCTCAGATGATATTGAGGGTTGTCAGCATTCTGTATTTGAAATTCTTTCCAATTCAATTGACGAAGCAAGAGAAGGCTACGGTAATAAAATCGTTGTTACCAGATTTGCCGATAAATCAATAGAGGTTCAGGATTTCGGCAGAGGAATACCTGTTGACTATAATGAAAAAGAAAAAAAATACAACTGGGAGCTTGTTTTCTGTGAATTGTACGCAGGCGGCAAGTATGACACTAACGACGGAGGAAGCTACGAATATTCATTAGGTCTTAACGGCCTCGGTTTATGTTCAACGCAGTACGCTTCGGAATATATGGAAGCTGAAATTCACCGTGACGGATATAAATATACTCTTAATTTCAAAAAAGGCAAACCGTCAGGCAAGCTTGAAAAAGAGGAATATCATCACCGTGATACAGGTTCGAGAATTAAGTGGCGTCCTGATTTGAAAGTTTTTACCGATATTGATATATCTCTTGAATACTTTAAGAGTGTTATGATGCGTCAGTCAATAGTCAATGCAGGTATAACTTTTGTTCTTAAAAATCAGGTTGGCAGAACCTTTGAAACATTTGAGTACAAATACGATAACGGCATAACCGACTATGTAACTCAGACTGCGGGAGATGACGCCCTCACTTCTGTGCAGACATGGAATACAGAGCGTGTCGGCAGAGACAGAGAAGACCAGAAGGATTACAAGGTTAAAATTAACGCATCCTTATGCTTTTCAAATAAAAAACAGCTTAAAGAATATTATCACAATTCAAGCTGGCTTGAACACGGCGGAGCACCTGACAAGGCGGTAAGGCTCGCTTTTGTAAATCAGATTGATTCATACCTGAAAACATCAGGCAAGTATGTAAAAACTGATTCAAAAATCAAATTTGAAGATATTGAAGACTGTCTTATTCTTGTAGTGTCTTCTTTTTCAACAAAAACATCATACGAAAATCAGACAAAGAAATCCATTACCAACAGATTTATTCAGGAGGCAATGACTGATTTCTTTAAGCATCAGCTTGAGATTTATTTCATTGAGAACAGAGCAGAAGCAGATAAAATCGCAAATCAGGTTCTTATAAATATGAGAAGCCGTACTAAAGCGGAGAATACAAGACAAGCTATTAAAAAGTCCCTTACCGCTTCAAATGATTTGTCAAACAGGGTTCAGAAGTTTGTTGATTGCAGAACTAAAGACGCTTCACAGCGTGAACTGTTTATTGTGGAGGGCGATTCCGCACTCGGAGCCTGTAAGCAGGCAAGAAATTCAGAATTCCAGGCACTTATGCCGGTCAGAGGTAAAATTCTTAACTGCCTTAAATGCGAATATGACAGAATATTTAAAAGTGAAATAATTACTGACCTTATTAAGGTTCTCGGCTGCGGAGTTGAAGTAAAGTCAAAGGCGATGAAGGGACTTGCCGAGTTCAACATTGATATGCTCAGATACAGCAAAATAATAATATGTACAGATGCCGATGTTGACGGATTTCAGATAAGAACACTTATTCTTACCATGATTTACAGACTGATGCCCACTTTGATTGAAGAAGGCAAGGTGTTTATTGCCGAAACTCCTTTATATGAAATAAACACTAAAGACCAGGTGTGGTTTGCATACACTGAAAAAGAAAAAACTCAGGCTATTGAAGAAATAGGTAATAAGAAATATACTGTTCAGCGTTCAAAAGGATTAGGTGAAAACGAAGCTGATATGATGTGGATGACAACTATGAATCCCAAAACAAGAAGGCTGGTTGAAATTCTTCCCGAGGATGCACAGCGTACTGCTGAAATATTTGATATGCTTTTAGGTGATAATCTTGCACAGCGCAAGGAGCATATCGCAGATAACGGATATATGTATATTGATATGCTTGATTTAAGTTAAGTGAGGTGAGATTATGGCGAAAAAGAAAAAAAATACTGCTGTTGACAGTGAAGATATAAACCCAAACACCCATATTTTAGGCGCAGGTACGGTTTTAAGGCAGAATATTACACAGACACTTGAAACAAATTATATGCCTTACGCAATGAGCGTTATACTTTCAAGAGCTATTCCTGAAATTGACGGATTTAAGCCATCTCACAGAAAACTGCTTTATACTATGTATAAAATGGGACTTCTCACAGGCGCAAGGACAAAATCCGCTAATATCGTAGGTCAGACAATGAAGCTTAATCCTCACGGAGATGCTGCTATTTATGATACAATGGTCAGACTTTCAAGAGGTTATGAGGCATTGCTGCATCCGTTTGTTGATTCTAAGGGTAACTTCGGTAAAGCGTATTCAAGGGATATGCAGTGGGCTGCACCCAGATATACAGAGGCAAAGCTTGCACCTATATGTGCCGAGCTTTTTGCCGATATTGATAAGGATACAGTTGATTTTGTTGATAATTACGATAATACAACTAAAGAGCCTTCATTACTTCCGGTGAAATTTCCCACTTTGCTTACAAATCCCACAACAGGTATTGCTGTTGGTATGGCAAGCTCTATCTGCTCTTTTAATCTCAGGGAAATTTGCGATACTGCGATAGCACTTATAAAAAATCCCGATGCTGAAGTGTCGGATACTCTGAAAGCTCCGGATTTTCCCGGCGGAGGATGCCTTCTTTATGACCGTGACGCAATGGCTTCAATTTATGATACCGGCAGAGGCGGCTTTAAGGTAAGGGCAAAGTACCGTTATGACAAAGATAATAAATGCATTGAAATAACTGAGATTCCGCCGACAACAACAGCTGAAGCAATTATTGATAAAATAATTGAAAAATACAAAGCCGGTTCTGTTCGTGAAATAAGTGATATCAGAGATGAAACAGATAAATCCGGTCTTAAAATTACTATTGACCTGAAAAAAGGAACAGACCCGGATAAACTCATGATGAAGCTTTACAAGTCAACAACACTTGAAGATACATTTTCATGCAACTTCAATGTTCTTATTGCGGGTGTACCAAGAGTGCTCGGTGTAAAGGATATTCTTAATGAGTGGATTGCTTACAGAACGGAGTGCGTCAGAAGAAGAATATTCTTTGATTTGAGTAAAGCAAAAGAAAAACTTCATCTTCTTGAGGGCTTGCAGAAAATACTGCTTGACATTGATAAAGCAATTAAAATTATCCGTGAAACAGCAGAAGAAAGCGAAGTTGTTCCGAACCTGATGATAGGCTTCGGTATTGATGAAGTGCAGGCGGAATATGTTGCGGAAATTAAATTGCGTCATCTTAACCGTGAGTATATTCTGAAAAGAACCAGGGATGTTGAACAGCTTATAAAAGATATTGCCGAAATGGAAGATATCCTTGCTCATAAAGCAAAAATAAAAAAGATTATTGTTAAAGAGCTTGAGGAAGTTTCCAAAAAGCACGGACAGGACAGAAAAACAGAAATTGTTCACGCCTGCGATGTTGCGGCTCAGGAGGAAGAAGAGGAAGAAATTCCCGATTATCCTGTTAATCTTTTCTTTACAAAAGAAGGATATTTCAAAAAGATTACTCCACAGGCATTGCGTACAAGCGGGGAACAGAAGGTTAAGGAAGGGGACAGCATTATCCTTGAAATTGAAGCCTCAAATAATTCTGATTTGCTGTTCTTTACGGATAAATGTCAGGTTTATAAATCAAAAGCAAATGATTTTGATTTAGGTAAGGCGAGCGTTCTCGGCGATTATGTTCCGTCAAAACTGGAAATGGACGAAGGGGAAAACACCATAGGAATGATTGTAACAAAAGATTATTCCGGATATGTAATGTTTTTCTTTGAAAACGGTAAAGTGGCTAAGGTTGACCTTTCCGCCTACAGTACAAAAACAAACCGTAAAAAGCTTATAAAAGCTTACTGCGATAAATATCCTTTGATGTCAATAAGACATATTACAGAGGATTGTGAGCTTGTTATGCAGTCCTCGGCAGGCAGATTCCTTCTTCTGAATACAGGGGCTGTTTTACCCAAAACAACTAAAGATACTCAGGGTGTTGCGGTATTCACAATGAAAAAAGGACATACATTAACGGTTGTAAGGGATTATGTACCGGGTGAGTTCGCAAAGCCGTACAGGTATAAAACAAAAAATCTTCCCTCAACAGGCGCACTGCTCAGTGCGGAGGATTCAGGTGAACAGATGTCATTGCTGTAATGACGAAAATAAAACCGCTTAAACGGTTGCTCCGTCTAAACGGTTACGGAAAGTCTGCAAACGCCTGAAATCATTTCCGTAATAGTATCATACCCGTTTTCTCAAAAATTATAAATAAATTTCAAAAAACTCTTGCATTTTATTTATAATTATGATACTATATGTCAGTAAAAAAACTATCGGAGGAATTATAAATGACCACACTTCAGTATATTCTTGCTTTTGTTCTTATAATCGTTTGTGTTATTATTGTTGCAGTTGTTCTTATGCAGGAAAGCCGCTCAGCAGGTCTTTCAGGTGCTATTGCAGGCGGTGCAGATACATTCTTCGGCAAAGGTAAAGGCAAGAGCATGGAAAAGAAGCTTGAAAAGATTACAAAAATCCTTGCAGTTGTTTTCTTTGTTTTAACTCTCGGAATTACAGTATTCTTCATGTTCAAGTACCACGCATAATTTTATAAGAAATTCAGCCTCGCTTGATGCGGGGCTGTTTGATTTAGTGAGGTAAATATTTTGAAAAATTATATCTGGGATTTTGACGGTATGCTTTTTGACAGCTATCCGCACATAACAACTGCTTTTTTGAAAATGATGAATGATTACGGAATGCAGGCTGATTATGCTTCAACAAAAAAGCTTTTTGAGATTAGCTTCGGCACTGTTTTTGATAAATTCGGAACTACTGAGGAGCAGAAAAAAGTTTTCCGCAGTTATGAACATGATTTTTTGTTTGAACCTGTTGCAGTACCTTTTGAAAACACTGTTTCCACACTTAAAAAGATTAAAGAAAAAGGCGGCAGAAATTTTCTTTACACTCACAGAGGCGAAAGCGTTTATTATTATCTTAAAAAATACGGTGTTTATGATTTGTTTGACGATTATGTTACAGGTGAAGACGGATTCCCGCCTAAGCCTGCGCCTGACGCAGTTGCACATATTGTTTCCAAGAATAAACTTGATAAATCTGAAACTGTTATGATTGGAGACAGGGAAATTGATGTTATGTCAGGCAAAAACGCAGGGACATACGGCTGCCTTTTCTCTAAAGAAAGTGTTGAAACTGATGCAGACTTTACGGTGGAAGATATTAAAGATGTGCTGAAAATATAAGAATTACAGGCGGTTCATCAGAACTGCTTTTTTCTTGTTAAAATGAATATGTAAATTTGACAAAAAAAGGCGTCTAATATATAATGAAAACGAATATGAAACATACAGGAAGGATTGATTCACAAATGGATTCAAACTTTTTCAGGAAAGAAAGTCTTGATAAAATTAAATCTCCGGAACAGTTGAATGATTATATCAGAGTATCCTCAATAGGAATCTGGGCTGTAATTGTTGCTGTTATTTTGCTTGTTGTAGGTTTTGGCGTATGGGCATTTTTCGGTAATGCAACAACGATTGTAAATATGATCGGCGTTTCCGAAAACGGAACAGTAACCTGTTATACTGACAATGCTTCATCTCTTAAATCGGGCATGGAAATTAAGCTTTCTGACGGTTCCAAGGGTAAGATTGTTTCCGTTTCCGAAACTCCTCAGTCTAAAAATGAAATCTCTTCTGAATATGACGAGTATACTTCTTATTCTCTCAATTTATCTGAGTGGAATTATAAAGTTGTTGTTAAAGCAGAAGGATGTAATGACGGTGTCGTTACCGTGAGTGCGATTGTTGAAAGTGTCAGACCGATTTCTTTTATCGGCAAGGCAAAATAAGCAAACGAATAAGGGAGTAGAATTATGAATTTCAACAATAAATCCGTTCCGTCACCGGTAAAAAAAGGCTGTGCAGATGTTCCGGTTGTTATGCAGATGGAAGCGCTGGAGTGCGGTGCAGCATCACTTGCAATGGTGCTTGCTTATTACAGAAAATGGATTCCTCTTGAACAGGTAAGGAGCGACTGCGGTGTTTCCCGTGACGGTTCAAATGCTAAAAATATTCTTCGAGCCGCAAAAAATTACGGTTTGAATACCAAAGCTATGTTTTATGAGATTGATGCACTTTTTAATTCTGGAACATATCCGTGTATTATTCACTGGAATTTTAACCATTTTGTTGTTCTTAAAGGCTTTAAGGGCAAGTATGCTCTTATAAATGACCCGGGTAGAGGTTCTGTTAAAATTCCTATTGAAGAATTTAAAAAAAGCTTTACAGGTGTTTGTCTTGAGTTTTCACCGGGAGAGAATTTTGAACCGGGAGGAAAGCAGAAGTCTATTTTTTCATTTGCAATGAAGCGTTTGAAGGGCACAGCGGCAGCATTTATATTTGTTATAATAACAACTGTTGTTATATCTGTTACGGGAATATTGAAACCTGCTTTTTCACAGGTCTTTGCAGACAGACTGCTTACCGGTCAGAATACTCAATGGCTTTCCGCTTTTACAGCTTTATTGCTTGGGGTAACAGCTGTTGAGTTTATTGTTGGATGCGTAAAAAGCCTTTATATGCTTAAAACAGAAGGTAAGCTGGCAGTAGTTGCAAACTCAAAATATCTCTGGCATGTTCTGAGAATGCCGATGGAGTTTTTCTCTCAGCGTATGGCAGGTGATATTGCAGACCGACAGACAAAAAATGAAGGCATTGCCAAAGATTTGATAAATACTCTTGCTCCTGTTTTTCTCGACACAGCGATGATGATATTTTATCTGATAATTATGATAAAATATAATGTTCTTCTTTCACTTGTCGGCGTTG
This sequence comes from Acutalibacteraceae bacterium, assembly GCA_045628495.1. Taxonomy (GTDB): domain Bacteria; phylum Bacillota; class Clostridia; order Oscillospirales; family Acutalibacteraceae; genus CAG-488. Next base: position 34,526 of record JAZQPL010000061.1, on the reverse strand, counting down.
CATCGATGCTGATAAATATTATTGTTGCAAAAATTGTTTCAAAAAAAAGAATAAATATTACAAGAGTTCAGATGCGTGACAGCGGCAAGCTGGCGGGCAGTACTGTAAACGGCATTGAAATGATTGAAACAATTAAATCATCCGGAGCAGAAAACGGATATTTTGAAAAATGGTCGGGATATCAGGCAAGTGTTAATACTCAGAATGAAAAGTATTCTAAAATAAATCAGTACATAGGTGCAATACCTCAGCTTGTATCATCTATTGCAGATATTATAGTTCTTATGACTGGCGTTTTTCTTATTATAAACGGGAAGTTTACAGTTGGTATGATTATGGCATTTCAGGGTTACTTAGCTTCTTTCCGTCAGCCTGCTCAGAATATTCTGGAAACTGGGCAGCATATTCAGGAAATGCGAACCAATATGGAGCGTGTTGAAGATATTATGAATTACGCTCCCGATGTTGATATTGAAACATCGGAAGATATTAATGACAGTGAGTCATACAGCAAGCTGACAGGTAATGTTGAGCTTAAAAATGTTACATTCGGTTATTCAAAACTTGCTGAGCCTTTGATAACTGACTTTAATCTTTCTCTTAAGCCGGGCAGCAGGGTTGCGCTTGTCGGTGCTTCGGGCTGCGGAAAATCAACAATAGCAAAGCTTGTATCAGGTCTTTACAGTCCATGGAGCGGCGAAATACTTTTTGACGGCAAGCCGATTTCTCAGATTGACAGAACCTGCTTTACAGGATCTCTTGTTGTTGTTGACCAGGATATTATTCTTTTTGAGGATACTATTTCTAACAACATAAAAATGTGGGATAATACAATAGAGGATTTTGAAATGATTATGGCTGCCCGTGATGCTCAGATTCATGATGATATTATGCAGCGTGAAGGCGGATATCAGTACAAAATTCTTGAAAGCGGCAAGGACTTTTCAGGCGGTCAGCGTCAAAGGCTTGAAATTGCCCGTGTTCTTGCTCAGGACCCGACAATTATTATTATGGACGAAGCTACATCAGCCCTTGATGCTCAGACGGAATATGAAGTTGTCAAGTCTATAAAGCAAAGAGGAATCACCTGCATTGTTGTTGCTCACAGACTTTCAACAATCCGTGATTGTGATGAAATAATTGTTCTTGATAAAGGCAAGGTTGTGGAAAGAGGAACTCATGACGAGCTTTATTCAAAAGGCGGAATGTATTCACAACTTGTTACTAATGAATAAGGAGGTGCGGCAATGGGTTGGTTTGACGAACAGATAAAACAGCGTATTGAAAATGACGATGATTGTTTTTCCCAGGCATTTGCGGATATGGCCGGTGCTGTTATCGGCAAGGGCTTTATGTCATATTCTATGGCTGATAAGCGCAAGCAGACAATGGATGCGGTTGATGAGATTTTACATTACTACCGTGTGTCATCAAAAAATCCTCCTGACAGTATTAAAGATATAAACGAACTGCTTGAATTTTTACTCAGACCGTCAGGTATAATGCGCAGAACCGTTGAACTGAAGGATAAGTGGTATTCTGACGGCATCGGTCCTCTCCTTGCTCAGTTGAAGGATAAAACCGTTGTTGCGCTTATTCCATCAGGCATTAACGGATATACATATCTGGATTATAAAACAGGTAAAAGAGTTAAGGTTAATAAAAAACGGGCTGAAAATTTTGAACTTGAAGCAGTGTCTTTTTACAAGCCTTTTCCTCTTCATTCATTAGGAATAAAAGATGTACTTATTTATTTAAAAAATGCTCTTTCAGTTTCAGATTACATAATGGTTGCTTTGGTAACCCTTATATCCACTTTAATGGGAACTCTTACGGCATTTGCAAATAATATAATTTTCAGCAAAGTTGTTGTAGTGGGACAAATGAAATTGTTTTATTCCGCAGTTGTTCTTTTAACGGGAATTACTATTTCGGGGCTTCTGATAAATGTTGCAAAAGGGCTTGTTGTTTCAAGAATAAATACCAAAACAAATGTAGCCGTTCAATCTGCCGCAATGGCGAGAGTTCTTTCGCTGCCTGCCGATTTTTTCAAAAATTACAGTTCAGGTGATCTGGCAAGCAGGGTAACGAGGTTCGGCTCAATTTGCACATTAATTATTTCTGTTGTTTTTACAACAGGACTCTCAACAGTCTTTTCTCTGATTTATTTTATTCAGATTTTTCATTATGCACCTTCTCTTACAATACCGGCGTTATCGGTTCTTTTGATTACCGTGGTGTTTTTCTCAATTACATCAGTACTTCAATCAAAGCTTTTTCAGCGGAGAATAGAGTATTCCTCAAAGGAAAGCGGACTTGTTTATTCATATATTACGGGTATTCAGAAAATCAAACTGACAGGTGCGGAAAAAAGAGCTTTTTCAAAATGGGCGGAGCTTTATTCAAAAATTGCGAAGCTTACATATAATCCTCCTGTTTTTGCAAAAATTCAGAATGCAATCGTAACACTTATTATTTCTTTAGGTACGGTTGTGCTGTACTATACTTCTGTTAAATCAGGCGTTTCCGTAGCGGAGTATATGACATTTAATGTTTCGTACGGAATGGTAAGCGGAGCTCTTTTGGGAATAGCCGGAGCGGTTCTGAATATTACACAGATTAAAGCGATGTTTGTAAGTGTTGAGCCTATTCTTAAAGAAGTACCTGAAATATCTGAAAATAAAAAGGTTGTTACAAGACTTTCCGGTGCTATTGAGCTTAATAATATTTCATTCAGATACAAAGATGATATGCCGCTTGTAATTGATAATCTGAGCCTGAAAATCAGGTCAGGTCAGTATGTTGCCATTGTCGGCACAACAGGATGCGGTAAATCCACACTTATGAGGCTTATGCTTGGATTTGAAACACCTCAAAAGGGCGCTGTTTATTATGACGGTAAGGACCTTGATAAGCTTGAACTTAAATCTGTAAGAAGAAATATAGGAACCGTTATGCAAAACGGAAGCCTGTTTGCAGGGGATATATATTCCAATATTGTTATTTCGGCACCGTGGCTTTCTTTGGATGATGCATGGAAAGCAGCCGAAATGGCAGGCGTTGCTGATGATATAAGAAATATGCCAATGGGAATGCACACTTATATTTCCGAAAGAACAGGCGGAATTTCCGGCGGTCAGCGTCAGAGGCTTATGATTGCAAGAGCTATTGCACCTAAGCCAAAAATTCTTATGTTTGACGAAGCAACATCAGCACTGGATAATATAACCCAGAAAATTGTTTCAGACTCATTGGACTCACTTAAATGCACCAGGATTGTTATTGCTCACAGGCTTTCAACAATCAAGAATTGCGACAGAATTATAGTCCTGGATAAAGGAAAGATTATTGAGGACGGAACATACGATGAACTGATTGCACAAAAAGGCTTTTTTACAAATCTTGTTGAACGCCAACAGCTTGAAACAAATGAATAATTTTTCGGAGTTGTACTTTAAGTTAAGCTTACTTTCAGTACAGCTCCTTTTTTGTCATAAACATAGTTGTACAAACATATAATTTATTACAAAATGTAAACACGGAGGATTGTTTATGACAGGTTCAAATATTTACAGCGATATTGCAACACGAACTAACGGCGATATTTATATCGGAGTTGTCGGCCCTGTGAGAACAGGAAAATCAACATTTATCAAACAGTTTATGGACACACTTGTTATCCCTAATATTTCTGACAGTTCCAAAAGAGAACGGGCAACCGATGAATTGCCTCAGTCGGCTTCAGGCAAAACAATTATGACAACGGAGCCCAAGTTTATTCCCGAGGATGCTGTGGAAATAACTCTGCCGGACAGTGTATGCTTCAAGGTGAGAATGATTGACTGTGTAGGCTATATTGTTCCGGGGGCATTGGGATATATTGAGGATGATAAGCCGAGAATGGTTAAAACACCATGGTATGAAAAAGAAATTCCGTTTAACATGGCTGCTGAAGTGGGAACGCAAAAGGTTATCAGCGAACATTCCACAATAGGTCTTGTTGTTACAACTGACGGAACAATCAGTGATATTTCAAGAGACGAATATGAAGAAGCAGAACAACGGGTAATAAATGAGCTTAAAGAAATAAATAAGCCGTTTGTTGTATTGCTTAATTCAGCGAAGCCTGAAGATGATAAGGCAAAACAGTTGAGCAATGAATTATCTCAGAAATACGGTGTGCCTGTAAAAACAGTTAACTGTATGAATCTTGACAGTGACGGCGTTAAGGATATTATTTCTGGGATTTTATACGAGTTCCCTGTTAAAGAGGTTAAAATTCAACTTCCCGAATGGCTGATGAATTTGCCTGAAGATAATAAAATAAGATGCAAAATAAGAGATTGCATTAAAGAAAATGCAGCAAAATTAAAAAAAGTCCGTGATGTCGCGGAGTTTTCTGATTTGATAAAAGGCTGTGATATCATAAAATCAGTGGATACTGATGAAATAAATCTTTCTGACGGTTCTGCTGTGCTTGATGCGTCAATAGAAAGAGAGATTTTTTATTCTGTTCTTTGTGAAGAAACAGGGCTTGAAATAAAAAATGATGAACAGCTTCTTCAAAATATCTGTATGCTTGCTTCTGAACGAAAAAGCTACGCAAGAATCAAAAGCGCAATAGACGAAGTTGAGGCAACAGGGTACGGAATAGTAATGCCAACTATTGATGAGCTGAGCCTTGAAGAACCTGAAATAATGAGACAGGGCGGAAGATACGGAGTAAGATTAAAAGCAAGCGCACCGTCTATCCACATAATGAAAGCCAATATAAATACGGAAGTTGCACCTATAGTCGGCTCCGAATCACAATCAGAAGAGCTTGTTATGTATTTGCTTAAAGAGTTTGAAGAAAATCCCGCAAAAATCTGGGATTCAAATATTTTCGGCAAAAGTCTTCACGAGCTTGTAAATGAAGGGCTTCACAATAAACTGTACAGAATGCCTGTTAATGCAAGAATGAAATTGCAGGAAACGCTGGAAAAAGTTATTAACGAGGGGTGCAGCGGACTTATCTGCATAATTCTGTAAAATGCTGTTGTCACAGCTTCTTAAAAATGCGAATGTTGTAAAAATGAATTTTGATATGGAAGTAAATGATATCTGCGTAAATTCAAAGAATGCAATGAGCAACTCGGTTTTTTTCTGCCTGAAAGGGGAAAAACATAATTCTGAATATCATGCAAAAGAAGCGGCTGAAAAGGGCTGCGCAATAGTATGCGAAAATGAACTTGATTTACCCCGTAATGTTGTTGTTGACAATATAGAATTTGCATTGAGTCAATGTTGTTCCGCATTTTACGGTGAGCCTGAAAAAAGAATAAAGCTTATAGGTGTAACGGGGACAAACGGCAAAACAACAGTTTCATATATGATTAAGCATATTCTTGAATTCAGCGGTTATAAAACGGGAATTATGGGAACATTGGGGAATTACTGCTCGGATGTTCAGCTTGATTATTCCGGGCTGACAACTCCGGAGCCGAAAGAGCTTTATAAAATTTTAGGCAGTATGGCTCAATGCAAAACCGATTACTGTGTTATGGAAGTGTCGTCACAGGCACTTTCTCAGGGCAGATGTGTACTGCTTGATTTCTGTACATCAGTTTTTACTAATTTAACATCGGAACATCTTGATTATCATAAAACAATGAAGAATTATGCTGATGCAAAAGCAAAGCTGTTTTCCAAAAGCAAAATTGCAGTGCTGAATTATGATGATGAATATTTTCATACTATGAAGAATAATTCCGAAAATGTACTGACATTTTCCACTGTATCACACGATGCTGATTTATTTGCTTACAATATCATGCAGTCTGCACAGGGGATAAAATACAGTCTTAAATTCAATAACGGCATATATGAAATTTCCGTTCCTGTTACAGGTGTTTTTAATGTTTATAATTCTATGTGTTCGATAGGATGCTGTCTGCTGCAGAAAATACCTGTTAAAAAATGTATTGAGGCTTTAAAATCATTTAACGGAGTTGCAGGCAGGGGAGAGATGATAAAATCAGCCGCACCGTTTAATGTTGTTATAGATTATGCGCATACGCCTGACGGGTTAAAGAACATAATAAATTCTGTTAAACAGTTTACAACAGGCAGAGTTATTTGCCTTTTCGGCTGCGGGGGCAACAGAGATAAATCAAAACGGCAGATGATGGGCAGAATATCAGCAGAATATGCAGATTTTACCGTTATAACTTCCGATAATCCCAGATATGAAAACCCATATAATATTATAAATGATATTCTTAAAGGGTTTAACGGATTTAGTGCTCCGTTTGCTGTAATTGAAAACAGAAAAAAAGCAATATATTTTGCTGTTGAATATGCTCAACCGGGTGACACTGTTTTGCTGTGCGGAAAAGGTCATGAAAAATATCAGACAGTAGGAAATAAAAAAATCTGCTGTGATGAAAGAAAAATCACAGCAGAGATTATTGAAAAATTATTTTAGTGAACCTACACAGAAATCACCGTCAATCCCGATTATTTCAACATCATATATTTTTCCGCACGGTATTTCACCGTGAACTTTAACAGGTGTATAATTCATAGTATAGCCTTCGGTAAAACCGTTGCAGTTTCTTGTTTCAAAAAGAACGCTTACGGTTTTGCCGATTTGTTTTTTCAGGTAGTTTTTTCGGATTTTTTCCGTCCGTTCAATCATTTCACGGGTTCGGTTTTCTTTTATATCATGGGAAATCTGCGGATAATCTGCGGCTTTTGTTCCTTCTCTCGGAGAATATGGGAAAACATGAACTTTTTCAAATGCGACTTTTTCTGCAAATGAAACAGATTGTTCAAAATCTTCATCTGTTTCAAAAGAAAAACCAACCATAATGTCTGTAGTAATTGAAGCATCATTAAAGCTGTTGCGGAGTTTCAAGCATAAATCGTAATATTCCTCGGCAGTATAGTGCCGATTCATATTTTTAAGGGTTTTCGTACATCCGCTTTGAAGTGAAATATGAAATTGGGGACAGAAATTTGAAAGCACTGAAAGCCTTGAAATAACTTCATCTGTAATATGGTCAGGTTCAAGAGAACCTAAACGGACTCTTTCAAATCCTTTTGAACAGGCAAGCTCAACAGCATCACAGATGTTCTTTCCGATATCCTGACCGTAAGCAGAAAGATTTATCCCCACAAGAACAATTTCGCAAAATCCTTTTTCTTTAAGAGAATCAAGCTCTGCGCTTAAATCATCAATATTTTTTGAACGAACTCTTCCTCTTGCGTAAGGGATAGCACAGTAAGAACAGAATCTGTTGCATCCGTCTTCAATTTTCACATTTGCTCTTGTTCTGCCTTCAAAGTCTGTTATTGAGCACGGAACAAATTTATCTTTACTTTCATGAGGAACAATACAGATTATTCTTTCTTTTGTTTCAAGATAGTTTTCTATTAAATCAGGCAGCTGATGATTATTCCGGTTCCCCATAATAATGTCTGCCTGTTCAAGTTTTTCTGCATCTTTCGGAAAAGCCTGGGGCATACATCCTGTAAGCACAACGATGCTTTCAGGGTGGTTTCTTTTAAATCTTCTTACAGTCTGACGGGTTTTGCGGTCGCTTTCAGCGGTGACAGTGCAAGAATTTATAACATAAATATCTGCTTTTTCACTGTGAGGAACAATATCGTATCCTTTATTTTTCATCATTTCAGCCATCCAGTTGGATTCATACTGATTGACTTTACACCCGAGAGTATAGAAAGCTGTTTTCATATTTGCACCTACTAAAAATTTATACTTCATTATAATACTAATTGTTTTCTAATTCAACCAAATATGAAAATATTGTTGAAAATACTAAAAAGTATGATAAAATAAAAATTACAGGAACAACATAACCCTGTTATATTATATTCTTGATGAATAATTTTAATATCTTTCATATAGAAAGGAAGAAATGAGGATGTTAAAAATTTTTAAGCAAAAGAATATGGGCGCAGGATGGCTTTATTTTTATGTTCATTTTGTAACAGAGGTTATTTGCTTTTACTGCCTCACACGGCAGACGGGATACAGTGCTTTTAACTGGGCTTTTCCGTTTTTGTATGATTGCATTGCATTTGTTCCTCAGTCGGTTATCGGTGCATTGAGTGACAAGTATTCCGGATTAAAGCTTGGTACTGCAGGTGTTATTCTAATGAGCATATCAGCTTTGATGTTCAGGTTCGCAGGGGGAATATCACCGTATATTTCTTTAGCCGTTTTGTGTATCGGCAATATGTTTGTTCATGTAAACGGAGCAAAAGTTACACTTGTTTGTTCGGAAGGAAAGCTTTCACACAGTGCAATTTTTGTTTCCGGCGGAGCTTTCGGACTGATTACAGGCAGAGTGCTTGCGTGGAACGGCGTACCGTATATTTTTGTGATTTTATTATGTCTGAGTGCAATTCCATTTACCTTACTTGCAGAGCTGTACTTAAATAATTATGATAAAAAAGATATTCCGTGCGAAAAATTCAATTACGCAAACCCGAAATTGCATCCGGCACTGATTATTCTAATTGCATTTTTTGTTGTAATTGTCAGGGGTTATATGGGTTACGGAATACCAACCTCGTGGAAAAAGACGGTTTTACAGACGGTAATGCTGTATTTTTCTATGGGAATCGGTAAGCTTCTCGGCGGAATATCGGCAGATTGCTTCGGAGTCAGGAAAACAGCAATTTTCAGTGCGCTTGCGGCGGTTCCTTTTTTGCTCGCAGGTGATAAAATAATGGTACTTTCTCTTATCGGCATTATGTTTTTCAGCATGACAATGTCCATAACTCTTGCATTGCTTGTTTCTGTGTTAAAGAAAAATCCGGGCATAGCATTCGGATGGACAACATTAGGGTTGTTTATCGGGACTGTACCGATATTTTTTGTAAAAATCACAACATTCAGAACAAGTTGTATTGTAATATTATTGTTGACACTTGTGTCGGTTGCGGCGCTGGGTGCGGCTATCAGGAAAGACGGTGAAACAGATGAACGGATTTGAATACCTGCTGAATGATATTATTCTTGAAGATGTTACGCCTGCAATAATTGTTGCTTCGGCAATGACGGTTTCCGTTTTTTTATTCTCGGTAATCAGTTCATTTATATGTCTGAAAAAAGAGGTGAAAGGTCATAACAAAGTATCTTGCCCTGACAATAATAAGATGTCTGATACAGACAATTCTGATTGAATGTGCTGCCGCCGCTGTAATAGGGATACGAACACCGAAAGATTTTATTAACATCGGGCTTGTGAATATTATCACTAATCCTGTTGTTTCATCAACTGTAATATTTATAAATTATTTTTACGGCGGTCAGATGTCACTGATATATAAATACATAATTGAAATCGTCGTCCTTTTTGCAGAAGGGCTTTTATTCAAAAAAATACTTGATTTCAAGAAAATAAACCCGTTTATTATTTCACTTGCATTAAATGCCGCATCGTATTTTGCAGGTGAATTGATAAATAAAATTTTATATTGAGGAGAATGTTTATGAAGAAAATACTAAGTTTATTTTTGGCAGCTTTGATTGCAGTTTCAGTTGCGATTCCGTGTTTTGCTGACGGTGCGCCTCCTGCTTTTATGGAATACGAAGCGATTGTTTCCAATAAATCCGGTGCCGAAGATATATATGAAGATTTGGAACCGATTCCTTATCAGACAAAAGTTACGGTTACATATGAATACTTAAATGATGAAGGCAAAATTGTTTCATCATTTGATTACAACGGAAGGCATTACGGTGTATATTCATCTGATTTATCAAAAATAAATTCAAAAGTCGGCATGGACAAAGCCGTAAAGTTAATAAGTACTTTTGAGTGTGCGGTTATTGATAAAAAAGGATTAGTGCTCAGAGAAGGTCCGTCTGTTTCTTACAAAGAAATTACGACTATACCCTACGGAACAGAAATAAAATCAAATTACGGCGATGATTTTGAAAATTTCAACTGGATATTTGTTTCATACGGTAATTACAGCGGATGGGCTGAAATTGTAAGATGTGCAACAATCGAAAAAAATCCGAAAGCAAATAAAATTGAAGTTTTTGCCGATTCACTCAGACTTTCAGATTCTCCGTATGATGATGGAAAAAAAATCGGTGAAAAAATCGCTCCCGGCACCGTCCTTTCTTTCAGATATGATTTTCAGGGCAGTGTATATGTTGAATACAAAGGAACAAAAGGCTGGCTTAATTGCTATAGCGGGACCGAAGGGATAACAATTATTCGTTATTGCGATGCCGGAGCATATATAAATATATCAGGATTGGTGCTTTATGAAAAGCCCGGTTTTAATCAGAAAAACATTAAAGATGTTTGTCCTATAGAAGCGAATAAATTCTATTATATTACCAAATCCTGCTATGAAGAGGTGCCGGAATCAAGCGGTTATGCATGGTATTATTTGACTACGGAAAAAGGCTCAGGCTGGGCTTGTATTGATGAGTCTACGGGAGAAGATGAAGAAAGAGAGGGTTATATCTTTACAAACAGCTTTGAAGCAAAGGCAGAAAAAGATGTAAAGTATTACTCTGAGCCGAATAAAAAATCATCTTCAATCGGCACTATACCCAAAGGCACAAAATTACCCGCCGTATACGATCTTGGTGATTGTATTTTTACAAAATATAACGGAAAGTATGTCTGGATAGATTCTTCTGAATGGGTTTATATATACAGGTCTTATGCCAAATGTGCTGCTGATAATGGTTTTTGCTCATTCATGCCCGGACTTTACACAGAAAAGGTAACGCAGACAAAGAAAGAGGTTAAAGAAGCTGAAACAACTTCTGCACCTTCTTTTGCAAAAACCGAAAAATCCGTATTATCTGAGGAAACAGATGATAAAAAAACCAAAAAGCTTTCAACTGCCGCAATTGTCTGCTTATGTGTGTTTGCGGCCTGTGTTGTTTCGGGAACTGCTGTTGTTACCGTGATTCTTATAAATAAGAAAAAAGAAAAAGCAGGTTCTGATAAAAATCCGCAAAAAAAATAATCGGTGTTGATTCGAAATAATCTGCAATGTAATACAGCTTATAACAACAGAAAACCCGCACTTGGATGTGCGGGTTGATTTTTTGGATTAAAATATGGCTTAATAAACTTCAAATCGTTTTATGGTGGCAAATTCTCTTGTCTTTTTAATTTCAAGTTTTATTCTTCTTGCATTCATCGGGGGAAGATTACATATTTTTTTTCTTCCCACGGTTTTACCGGAATAAATCTTTTTCCATTTGCCGTCAAAATAATAATAGAGATTAAATTTTTCTATCTGCTGACCCGTTTCGGAATTTTCACCCAAAACTACTTTATTTATAAAAGTTTTCTGCCCCATATCAAGAGTCAAAGTGATTTTTTTATCGTTGCTTCCGCTTCTCCAGTAGCTGTGGGGATTGTTCACCATTTTCGCACTGTGCAAATCGTCACTCCGGCTGCTTGAAGTGAACTCACCGTTCTGAGCGAAGTTCTCCTTAAATTCAAGCTTCATCTGTGCGCCCAGGGTAACAAGGGAATCAACATCTTTCTTATCAATAACGCCTAAGTGCGACGGCGGAATACTTAAAGCAAACATTCCGTTATTGCCTGTTGAACGGAAATAATAATCAAGTATGTTTGAAAGCATTTTCAAATCAGTGTCTTCTTCCTTATGAAAGAACCAGCTTTTCCTGATTGATGCGTATGTAATTGACGGATACCATACCAGCTCTTTTGCTTTTTTCAAAACTTTTATACTTCCCAAATCAGGCTGAACCAGTCGATTTACAGGGGCGTTATTAAGAAGATTGTACGGAACAACATTCCATTCCTCACTTCTTGTTATTGCGCCGCTGTTGCCCACCCAGCGCACATCAGGTCCGCAGCCGCATATAACCGCATTCGGCTGATACTTTCGTATAGTCTGATAATACGATGCCCAGTTATAATGGAAATTACTGTTTTTATCCCGTGGAAGCCATACGCAGAAAATATCTCCGTATTCTGTCAGCAACTCTTTAAGCTGATTGTTGAAAAAATCATTGTATTTTTCTGTTCCGAATGTTTTTTCATGCATATCATAAGGTGAAATGTATACGCCGAATTTTATTCCCTGTTTTTTACATTCATCAGAAACAAGTTTAACAACATCTCCGTTTCCGTCCATCCACGGTGAATTTTTAACAGAGTATGTTGTATATTTACTGGGCCAAAGGCAAAATCCTTCTGAATATTTGCAGGTAAGCACAAGGCCTTTCATACCCGCCTTTTTTACAGTGTCAACCCATTGGGCGGCATTGAGTTCCGGCGGATTGAAATATTTTTCGGGTTCTCTGCCGGTGCCCTGCTCACTGTTTGTGTATGTATTCATTCCGTAATGTATGAGTGCGATAAACTCTAAATCACAAAATTCTTTTTGAGCCTTTGACGGCACGATTGAATTGGCTTTTTTTATTACATCCGATTTTTTCATAATAAACCTCTGCGAAACTTAATACACTTATTCTATCATTTTTATTATATTAAAGCAACAGTTATTTTTTATTGCCTGATATTCCGCCTAAACCTGCACAAACAACCGTTGCCGCAAATGAAATCCACCCTGTTGTGCCTATTCCCGATTTATTAACTATACACAGCGCAACAAATATAATAAAAAACATGGGAACAGAACTTATCATTCCTAAAACCAGACCGTTTTTTTTAATGGGAAGCACAGCGGTTAATCCGCACACGAATCCGCACAGTCCGAAAATAATAATCATTGCCCACGGAAAAAGGTCGGGTTTTGTATCAGCTTTTAAGAATATAAACGAAGTTACAGCACAAAGAATAAAAAAGAGTATTACGGAAAAAACTGTTGAAAAAATTAATTTTCTGATAATAAAAGCAATGTTTTTATCTTCCTGTTTAATTTTCTTTTTCCTTTTAACGGACATAAAAATTCCCCCTTAATATTTATATATTAGGGGGACAGTTTATTTATTACGGATAATTTTGTGAGATGAATTTTTTGCGAGTTCCGTAACAATGTTAAATGATTTTATCGCTTTATACGGTGCATTGCCTTCATTAACCTGTTTGATTATTTCGCCGATTATTTCTTCGCTTTCATCTGAAACAATATCGGCACAAACAGCATTTGAATTACGGATATCCCTGCCTTCATAAACCAGAACCTCTTTAATTTCAGGGTAAGCGGAAAGCTTTGCTTCAATTTCTTCAGGGTAAATATTTTTACCGTTCGGGGTAACGATGACATTTTTCAGCCTGCCGGTAATATAGTAATATCCTTCTTTATCGCAAAATCCTAAATCGCCTGTACGGAACCATCCGTCTTCATCTGCGGGGCTTGTAATATTGCCGTTATCATCATAGTACCCCGGTGTTACCATAGGGCCTTTAACGCATATTTCACCAATGTTGTTTTCATCTTTATTTATTATTTTCACTTGAGCTGACGGAATGGGTTTTCCTACGGAATCGGGAATAAAATCCTTATCACTGTTGCAGATTACAATCGGCGAGCACTCTGTCAGTCCGTATCCCTGTATAGCTTTTATTCCGATTGAGGCAAAGTCATCAAGAATTTTGCCGTCTGTCATAGCGGCACCGCAAACAAGAAGCCTCAGCTTACCGCCTAAAAGTGATTTTGCCTTTTCTTTATCGGTTTCTATGAAAGGTTTGATTTTTTTATGAAATGCTTCAAGCATTAACGGAACAATAATAAGAATGTCAGGCGAATACTCAGCAACATCTTTATAAATTCTTGCAAGCTTTCCTCCGTAACATATTGTCACACCTCTTGAAAGACAGCACAGAAAAGTGATAGAGCATTCATAAGTGTGATGCAGGGGAAGCAGGGAAAGGGTTCTCTCGCCTTTTCCGATATAAACAATTTTTGTTATTGCACTTATGTCACTGCATATATTTTTCTGAGTAAGAGCAACGGCCTTGGATTTGCCTGTTGTGCCTGATGTGAACAGCATAATACTTTTCTCATCGGGATTTTTTTCTTTTAACGGTAACGGATTCTGATTTTTACATATTGATTGAAATGAAATAACTTTGTCATTTTCAAAATCAGTACCGAAAATGATTAAGCTTTCTGGAAGCCTGACAGATATTTTATTGTAAATATCAATGTCGCAAACGATGGCATCGGCATTTGCCCGCCTGATTATATCAATTATATCATCACAGGGAAGCTCTTTATCTGCCGGAGCTGCGTTTTTACAGTAAATTGATGCGGCAAGGTATGCTGTGCACCATTCAATGCTGTTTTTACCGCAGATGACAATGTTACTGCTGCCAAGATTATTTTCTGTAAAAAATGTGCCGGCAGAACGAATTCTATTTATAAAAGCATTGTAGCCGATTTCAACGGTTACTCCGCCTTTATTCTGAATAAAGGCAGGGGCATCGCCGAAATCAGCTGCGCAATTATTTAATATCTGTGTGAAATTTTCAGTTTCTTTAACAGAATAATACATAAAATCTCCGTAGAATTTTATTCGCCGAGGAGCTTGTTGACAGCTGCAAGCTTAACGCACAGACAAAGTACTTTAACTGCGGCTTCAAGCTCGTCAACATCAGGGTATGTAGGAGCAATTCTGATATTGCTGTCATCGGGGTCTGTTCCGTAAGGATATGTTGCGCCAACTGTTGTAAGGGTAACGCCTGCGTCTTTACAAAGCTGACCTACAGCTTTAGCTGTGCCGTTCATAACATAAAGGCTGATAAAATATCCGCCGTTGGGAGTGGTCCAGCGTGCAATGCCCAGCCCGTCAAGTTCTGTGTTGAATGCGTTCAGAACCGCTTCAAATTTGGGGCGGATAATTTCGGCGTGCTTTTTCATATGGGCCTTGATTCCGTCAAGATTTTTGAAATATCTCGCATGGCGAAGCTGGTTTATTTTATCATGTCCGATAATCTGAACTTTCATTCGGTTTTTGATTAAAGCAATATTATTATCACTTGCGGCTATAACGGAAATACCCGCACCGGGGAAAGTGATTTTTGAAGTTGAAGCAACTTCAATAAACAGGTCTTCCGAGCCGTACTCTTTTGCCGCATCAAATATATTAAGAAGCTTGTCAGGTGTGTCGTTAAAATCGTGAACAATATAAGCGTTATCCCAGATAATTCTGAAATCCTTTGCGGCAGGTTTAAGTGCGGCAAAACGGCGAACAACATCATCAGAGAATGTTATTCCTTCGGGATTTGTGTATTTGGGAACACAGAAGATACCTTTTACATTACTGCTTTTTACAAGTTCTTCGATTTTATCCATATCGGGTCCGTCGTTTTTCATGGGGATTGTAATCATTTTTATTCCCATATGTTCAAGAATACCGAAGTGTCTGTCATATCCGGGAGCAGGGCAGAGGAAGGTTACATCATCCTGCTTTGCCCATGGTGTATCTCCTGCGCCGAAAATCATGCACTGAGCAATATAGTCATACATGATGTTAAGGCTTGATGCACCGCATACAATAACATTCTTTTCTTCAACATCAAGCAGCTGGGCAAAAAGACGCTTACATTCGGGTATACCGTCAAGTATGCCGTAATTTCTTGTGTCAAATCCGTTTTCAGCATTGTAATCGCTGTCTGAAACAAGAACATCGTTTAAATCGTTGCTCAAATCAAGCTGTGCCTTGTTTGGCTTGCCTCTTGACATATCGAGCTTGAGATTCTGTTTTTTTATTTCTTCATATTCTTTTTCAAGTACGGATTTTAATTCTTTAAGATTATCAATACTTAAGTTTTTATATTCTGACATTTTGTTTCCTCCGAAAACTAACAGAAATATTTCTGAATTTATTATTGAACAGCAGGCTCTTCAATATTTATATATTTTGAAATAAAGTTTTTCACTTTTTCTTCGTACTGTTCTTTTGCATTGTAATAGCTGAACGCATGGATTGTATCAGGAACCCACATACAGTCCTTTTCAGTCGGGCAGGCATCATAAAGCTGTTTGCCGAATTCAAAGGGAACGGTTTTGTCCGCTTCTCCGTGAATAAAAAGAACCGGGTTCTTAGCTTTGTTCATATTTTTAAGCGGGTCTGCCTCACCGAAAAAATAACCTGCTTTCAACTTGCACACAAGACTTGCAGCTTTAACAACAGGCATAAACTTAAAGCCTATCATGTCTTTGATGTTGTAATTGAGTTCTTCGCAAGTGCTTGTGTATCCGCAGTCTTCTATAATGAGTTTAACCTGTTCAGGCGGGTTCATTTCATTGCAAAGCATAACGGTTGCCGCACCCATTGAAATACCGTGAAGCACAATTTCAATATCTTCTCCGAATCGGTCAATAAGATAATCAACCCACAAAAGAATATTTTTAGAATCAAATGAGCCGAATCCCATATATTTACCGTCGCTTCTGCCGTGTGCGGTAAGGTCGGGCAAAAGATAATTAAAGCCCATATCATAATGGTAGAACGGCATCATATGGCTGAATTCGTCCGGTCCGTTGCACTTGTGACCGTGAACACAGATAACAAACTTATTTGTTTCTTTTTCGGCAGGAAGATACCATGCCATCATATTAAGGTCATCAACGCTTTTTATTCTTAAATCCTGGGGATTAAGGTCATAAAGCCGCTGATTGTTTTTCTTTCTTATTTCTGCTCTTTTTATGTAAACTTCTTTTGTTTCAGGCTTTTTTTCTTTCGGTCTTTTAATTGCATAATCGCACGCAAAGATTGCCGCACCGCCGAAAACGGCAGCAAGAACAGAAACAACAGCGAGTGTGA
This sequence comes from Acutalibacteraceae bacterium, assembly GCA_045628495.1. Taxonomy (GTDB): domain Bacteria; phylum Bacillota; class Clostridia; order Oscillospirales; family Acutalibacteraceae; genus CAG-488. The sequence continues at coordinate 17,770 of JAZQPL010000061.1, read as the reverse complement.
TTTTAAGAGTATTTCGAATCATACTGACTCTCCTTTAAGATTTATTTTTCTCTCAGAAGCTTTGCAAGCTCATCCATAAAAGTATTTATATCCTTAAACTGGCGGTAAACCGAAGCAAACCGTACATAAGCAACTTCATCAATGGCTTTGAGCTTATCCATAACCATTTCTCCGATTTTAACGGATGTAACCTCTCTGTCAAGTGAGTTTTGAAGTGTAGCTTCAATATCGTTAACAAGACTGTCGACTGTGTCAATGGAAACAGGGCGTTTTTCGCAGGAGCGAAGAATGCCTCTGAAAAGCTTTTCTCTGTCAAATTCTTCTCTTGATTTGTCTTTTTTAACGACGATTATCGGAACATTTTCGATGATTTCGTATGTTGTAAAACGCTTGGCACATTGAGTACATTCTCTGCGACGGCGAATTCTTTCGCCTTCGTCAGTCGGTCTTGAGTCAATAACCTTACTTTCTTCAAATCCGCAGAATGGGCATCTCATCAAATCACATCCTTAAAAATATTGAGAATTATCAATTTATTATACCATACTTTTTGCTTGTTTTTCAATATTTTTTGCCATTTTTTTCATATAATCAAGTGAGTTTTTTATCTGGTTTTCATTTTTAAAACTCCAGTTGTATAATTCTATTAAAGCACTTTCATTATAGCCTGCTGATATCAGTTCACGGAAAAGTTTATCAAAATTATAATATCCTTCCCCGGGAGGAATACAATCAAGGTGGCTGTTAAAATCGCTTATGTGTACCTGAATAATGTCTTTACCGAATTTTCGGATAATTTCAAATTCATCTGTGCCTGAACGCCTGCATTGTTTAATATCAAGCACGGTTCTGAACATTTCACCGGATGCTTCTTTCAGTTTTTCAAGGAATGCGATACTTTGCCCCATCCTGTTGTTAACATTTTCCACAGCAGGGTAAACCCCGTACGGCTTAGCAGCACAGCAAAGATTAAAGTAAGCTTCAAGATATTCATCTTCTTTTTCTTTTTCGGGAGGTTTACCGCCGTGAATAACAACAGCCTTTGAGTTAAGCGCCTGAGCGGCTTCAAAGTACTTTTTATAAAAATCAATACCTTCACTGAGCCGTCGGGAATACCCACCGAAAAGCACAAACGGTTCTGCAAACGATGTGTACGGATGAATGGTGTTTACTGTAACGGAATATTCATTTTTTAATTCTATGAATTTGTCAAGCAGGGGATGTTGTATTTCCTGAGCGCAGTTGAAAAAAATTTCTACAGTTTCAGCTCCGTTAAGTATTGCTTTTTCAAAGGCTTTTTCCGTCAGTGACGGATAAAAGCAGGAGGAAGAAATTCCTATTTTCATTGTTTTCACCGCCTGTTTTTTTCTGTTGATATTATATCACACAGGTCAATAGGTTTGTTTTAAATTAAATTGACAAATTTATTTTTTTACGGTTTTTTAATCAGTATCATTGACTTTAAGTTCATTGTGTGATAATGTTTATATTAGTTAGTTATGAATAACTCAGTTAGTTAACACTAACCGATTTTACATTCCGGAGGCAATTATGACACTTGATAAGTTAAAAATCGGTGAAAGCGGAGTAATTACCGCAGTAGGCGGTGAAGGTGCTTTAAGACTCAGATTGCTTGATATGGGTCTTATTCCGAAAACAAAAGTAAAAGTTCAGAAGGTAGCACCTTTAGGTGACCCTATACAGATATTGATAAGAGGTTACGACCTTACAATAAGAAAAGAAGATGCCTGTGTTATTGATGTGGAAAGGGCGTGAATATAATGATTTTTGCTCTTGCGGGTAATCAGAACTGCGGGAAAACAACCCTTTTTAATGCGCTTACGGGTTCAAATCAGCATGTTGGGAATTTCCCCGGTGTTACAGTTGACAGTAAAGTCGGTGAAATAAAATCAGCACCGAAATGTTCGGTGGTTGATTTGCCCGGAATATATTCTCTCAGACCTTATACTCAGGAGGAAATTGTTACAAGAGACTTTATTCTTAATGAAAAACCCGACGGTATTATAAACATAATTGATGCAAACAATATTGAAAGAAATCTGTATCTTACATTGCAACTGCTTGAATTAAGAATACCCACTGTTGTAGCCGTTAATATGATGGACGAAATCAGAAACAACGGCGGTTCAGTAAATATCAGTTTGCTTTCAGAGCGACTGGGTGTGCCGGTTGTACCCATAAGTGCCGTAAAAAATGAAGGCGTGTCCGAAGTTGCAAAACGCATTATTGAAGTTGCCAAAAAGCGTGAGCTTCCCAAGGTGAAGGATTTTTGCCCTTCAGGACCTGTTCACAGATGTATTCATGCTGTTTCACATCTTATTGAAGACCATGCGGCGGCAATAGGCGTTTCTTCAAGATTTTGCGCAACAAAGCTTATTGAAAACGATGAAGAAATGATGAAGCGCCTTGAAATAAATCAGAACGAAAAAGAACTTCTTGAACACAGCGTTATTGAAATGGAAACCGAAACGGGACTTGACCGTAATGCCGCAATGGCTGATATGAGATATAATTTTATTGAAGAAGTCTGTTCTCAGTCAGTTATCAGGGCAAGTGAAAGTAAGGAACATAAGCGAAGTGTTAAAATAGATAATATTCTGACCCACAGATTTTTAGCTATTCCCATTTTTATTTGCATAATGCTGGTTGTTTTCTGGCTTTCATTTGATGTTGTCGGGGGATTTTTATCTGATTTACTTTCAAGCGGTATTGATTTTGTTACCGATATTACGGATAAAGCGCTTACTGATTACGGAATAAATCATGTTGTTCATTCATTGGTGATTGACGGTATTTTCGCAGGTGTAGGTTCCGTTCTGAGCTTTCTTCCTATAATTGTTGTCTTGTTTTTCTTCCTTTCTGTTCTGGAAGATACCGGCTACATGGCAAGAATAGCATTTGTTATGGACAAGCCTTTGAGAAAATTAGGATTGTCAGGTAAAAGCTTTGTACCCATGCTTATCGGCTTCGGATGTACCGTACCTGCGGTTATGGCTTCAAGAACGCTTTCATCTGAAAGAGACAGGAAAATGACGGTTTTGTTGACTCCGTTTATGAGCTGTTCGGCTAAAATACCTGTTTACGCAGTGTTCTGTGCCGCATTTTTCGGGAAATACAGAGCACTTGTTATGATGGGATTATATGTATTCGGAATACTTATGGCAATTCTGACTGCGTTGATTTTCAAATCATCGGTTTTCAGGGGTAAGCCTGTACCGTTTGTTATGGAGCTTCCGAATTACCGCTTACCTTCTGTTAAGAGCGTTATACTTCTTATGTGGGAAAAAGCGGTGGACTTTTTGAAGAAAGCATTTACGGTTATTTTTGTTGCGACTGTAATAATATGGTTTTTCAGAAGCTTTGATTTGAAGCTGAATCCCGTAGATGACGGAGCGAAAAGCATCCTTGCATTTATCGGTCAGAAGATTGCGCCTGTGTTCAGCCCCTTGGGATTCGGCGACTGGAAAGTTGCAACATCACTTATTTCAGGCTTTACGGCAAAAGAGGCTGTTGTAAGTACAATGAGCGTTCTTGCAGGTGTCAGAACATCTGAGCTGGGTACAGTATTGAGCTCAATGTTTGAGCCTGCTTCCGCACTGAGTTTTCTCGTGTTTACATTATTGTACACCCCCTGTGTTGCCGCTGTTACCACAATTAAAAAAGAGCTTAACTCAACAGTTCAGACGGCAGGTGTAATAGTTATGCAGTGTATAATCGCATGGATTATGGGATTTGTTGTGTATAATATCGGGGTGATTTTGTGAAATTTGCTGATTTTGTAATATTAGCCATTATTATTGTTGCTATAATTTTTGCTTTATGGTATAATCACAAAAACAGAAAAAAAGGCGGCTGCGGGTGCAACTGTTCCGGTTGTACAGCACAGTGCAGTCAAAAAGAAAAGAGGTTATAACGGTGAATTTTAGAAGAATTTTGATGAAAACCGGATGTGTTGCGTTGAGCGTTCTTATGCTTTCTTCAAGTATTCCTGTATTTGCGGAAAGCGGGGACAGTATTTCTATTACAAATCCGTATTCAAACATTGATTGGGAAAATGTAAATCAATATAAAACCGCTCTTCATACTCATACCAATGCTTCTGACGGTGATATTACACTCAGAGAATCATTAGAGCGTCATTATGAATCCGGTTTTGATATTGTCGCAACAACTGACCACGGTACGGTAAACTACAGCTGGAGCGAATTTAAGGGACCTTCTTTCATCGGCAAGGCTCTTAAGCTTTTCGGCAGAACTGATTTTAATCTTGATTATTTGGGAACAGAAGGCTCGTTTGCCAAAGGTATGACCTATAAGATTGAAACAAGAAACGGTGATGATTATCTTGTTACGGCAGACGGCAGAGAGATGATGAGAATACCTTACGGCATTGAAAATAACGCTGTTTCGGTTAACGCTCATGTTAACAGCTGGTTTGCTGATTTTCGTAACAATCTGCCCTGTGACTATTACCAGGCAATTACCGGGGTTGAGAAAAAGGGCGGAGTCAGCGTTATAAATCATCCCGGCGAATATACAAATGCAAGATATGAGTTATTCCAGGAGGATGCGTATAATCTCAGCAATCCCTCGTACAGATATTTCTTCAATAAATTCTACGGCATGATTAACGATTACGATTCTTGCATCGGTATTGATATTAACAGTAAGGGCGATGACCGTACCCGTTATGACAGAAAGCTTTGGGATTTGATGCTTGCAGAAGCAGGAAAATCAGGCAAAACTGTTTATGCGATAGCTTCAAGTGATGCTCACCAGACAAATAAGATTGATACGGGATTTACATATATCCTTGCAGAGAATAAAACAAGTGAAGCAGTGCGTTCTGCACTTCTTAACGGAGAGTTCTTTGCTTCAAGTACCTGCTTGTGCAATCACGATGAAATGAAGCAGATTGCTGATTCAATCAAAAAGTTTTACGGTGAAACTCCTCTTTATAAAGAACTTACCGATATTGTTGCAAGATATGAGCAGGCAAGACTTGAAAAACTCAACTCCTCATCTGACAGCAATGTAAGCGTTAAATATGAGGCTATTGATGATGACGGATATTTCAACAGACCGTCACGCACAATGATAAATGAAATTCAGGTTGACGACGATGAAAACACAATCAGCATAGATTCTGAAAATGCTCTTGTTGTTCGCTGGATTTCAAACGGTCAGGTAATAGAAACCACAAAATCAAGTGACGGCACTATTGACCTTGACGATTATTCAGATGTTCTCGGCGATTATGTCAGAGCAGAAGTTTTCGGCGAGGGCGGAATAGTTTATACTCAGGCATTTACAATAAATGCGGCAGAAAAAGAGGTTCAGGAGTTTACATATAAGAATTACGGTATGTTTGATTTCCTTTTTGCTGAAATTGACAGATACGGCGGACTTCTTGTAAGAATAATTAAAAATCTTTTCAAATAATTGATTTTTTCAGGGACTGCAATGCAGTCCCTTTTTTATGCTTTCGTGTTGGCAAAGCGAAGAAGGATGTTCTTTAATTCAGCTTTTATTTCGGTATTTTTCAATAATCTCAACAATCTTAAATCTTGGTTCATATTTCGGATTTTTAGAGACAAGCCGTTTACCGTTTTTTCCTAAAATGGCTTCAACATCATTGTTTGCAGCCGCCGCAGGCAGACACAGTGCGGGGAACATTACGCACCACCAGTTATGACCTTTTCCACTGCCGATAATTACTTTTAATGCAAGATATTTCCCTGCGGGAAGTGTGGTCTTCTCGTAAGTTCTTGTTTTGAAAAACTCTTTTTCAAGAGTTATGTTTACATTATAATCATATCCGTTTTCTGCAATTACTTTTTCCGCTTCAGCTTTAAGCCTGGGAATTTCAGGTGTTATTTTTTTTACTGCATTTTCAATGGTAACGCTCCCGTCGAATATGTTGCCGCTTTCCTGCAAAAGTCTGTCCCTGACTTTCAGTTTAAGCCGCTGGTCGTCTTCACTGTCAGACTGTGCAAGAATATGAAGCCTTAAAACATTATCTCTGACTTTTTCACAGCCTGCGGCAAAGGTGATATTGCTGAAAAGAACAGAAACAATTAAAGCGAAAATAACAGATAATCTTATTTTTTTATAAATATTCATAAAAAATTCCTCCATACTATATTTCAAGTATGGAGGAAATTTTTGCTTTTTATTCATAATATTTTGAAATTGCAACTGCTTTATTTTTTACCGCATTTTTCAGCTCGGCAGGTTCAAGAACCTTCATATCTGTTCCGTACTGCATAATCCATGATACAAGACCGTCACTCAATTCAACATTTGTGCGTACGATAAACCTGTCTTCACCGTCTGATTTTATGGGAACATCTTCGCCGAATCGTTCAAGAATATCGTCAACAAGCATATTACTGCAGCAAAGCCGGATTTCTCCGCTTTCTCCGCTGAACATATTGAAAAGCTTATTTGAATAATCAGCAGAATCAAAATAATCTTTGTATGACGAAACCTCGGAAAAATGTCTGTACGGAGTTTTCAGAATGTTGATGTTTGACATTCAGTCTAGTCTTACATGCATAAGGTTATCGTATTTTGGGTTGTTGCATACAAGATAATAATGGTCATTTGACCAGATAAGAGCATAGGGATTAACAGTGAATGTTCTTTCACCGAATCTTCTGATAAATCTTTTTTGAATTTTTCTTTTTGAATAATCAAATTGAACCTGAAGCCGTTTTTCAATAGCCAGGCTTAAAGAACTTATGATACTGTAAAGCTCTTCATTGGAGCATTTAACTGAGCTGTTTACATATATCTGACTTCGGATTTTCTCTTCCTGTCCTTCGCTGAGAAGTGAACCGATTTTATAAACAAGTGATTTGGTTTTCTTAGGAGAAATGAATTTTGCCGCAAGCACAGCATCTGTCAGAAGTCTTGCCTCGGCAGGTTCAAAAGTTCTGGATTTAAGATAATAACCTCTTTTGGGAGAACGAACATTTACAATATCCATCCCGTAATCGCAAAGAGCTTCAATGTCTTTGTAAATTGCTTTTCTTTCAACTGAAATATTGTAATCGTCTGACAGAATATTACATATCTCCTCCGAACTGAAAACATTGTTTTCATCAGAGCGCCTCAAAAAAATATCCTGCAAATAAAGCAGTCTCAGTTTCTGGTCGCTTTTACCCATTTTTTTCACCCTGTTTAATTACATTTTCAATTTCCTGTTTTACTTCATTAACACCGATTCCCTTTGTGGCGGAAAAAGAAATGGTTTTTATGTTTCCGAAATCCCGAAGCTCTGTTTTAATGTTTTCAAGCCGATCGGCAATTTCACTTTTATTAAGCTTATCACATTTTGTCATCACAACAATAAAAGGAATTTTACTTGATTTCATAAAATTCATCATTTCAATATCCTGTTGTGTTACACTGTGACGCATATCCACAAGCTGAATTACAAGGCGTATATTTCTGCCTGACTGAAAGTAGCTTTCCATAAGCTCTGCCCAACGGATTTTTTCATCATGTGAAACTTTTGCATATCCGTACCCGGGAAGGTCAACCATTTTTATTCCGTCACAGTCAAAAAAATTTATTGTAACGGTTTTACCCGGCACAGAGCTGACTCTCGCAAGATTTTTTCTGTTGAATATCTTATTGATAAGTGAAGACTTACCTACATTTGACCTGCCTGCGAATGCGATTTCAATATTTGCCGATTCGGGCAACTGAGCAGAAACACCGTATGATGTTTCAAATTTAACATTATTATAGTTCATTTCTTTCACCTGCTCTGACAGCTGTGTATGATGTGCTGTTTTTAATATTTACTTCCCGGGCAGACGGAGCAACATCGTTTTTAACAAGTACTTGGTCAAAAACCTGCTGTAAAGCCGAAACGGGAATAAATTCTGTAGCAGTTTTAACAATCGGGTCAATCTCTTTCATATCAGGCAGATTTTTGCAGGGAATAATGATTTTTCTAATGCCGTTTTTATATGCCGCCATGGATTTTTCACGAAGTCCGCCGATAGGAAGAACTCTGCCTCTTAAAGAAATCTCACCTGTCATGGCAATTTTTTGACTTACCGGTATACCTGAAAGAGCTGAAACAAGAGCGGTTGCCATTGTAACACCGGCGGAAGGCCCGTCTTTAGGTACAGCACCTTCGGGAACATGGATGTGAATGTCTTTGTCTTTATAAAATGAAGGGTTTACTGAAAACTTATCTGCATTTGCTCTTACATAGCTTACAGCTGCCATAGCCGATTCTTTCATAACATCACCAAGTGAGCCTGTAAGCTCGATTTTACCTGTGCCGTCCATAACAGCGGCTTCAACCTGAAGCATTTCTCCCCCTGCCGCAGTCCAGGCAAGTCCGTTTACTACTCCAACTGCGGGGGCTTCTTCAAGTGAATCCGGAAGATAATCGGGTGAACCCAGCATTTCTTCAAGATTATTCTCTTTAATGCTGACGGTTCTTTTCTCACGGTTTACAATGAGAACAGCAGCTTTTCTGCATAATGCCGCAATTTTCTGTTCAAGCTTTCTGACACCTGCTTCCCTGGTGTATCCGTCAATAACTGCATATATAGCGCCGTCACTTATTCTGAAAGTGTTTCCGTTAAGCCCGTGAAGTTTTCTTTGCTTAGCAACAAGATGGTTTTTTGCAATATTAAATTTTTCTTCTCTTGTGTAGCTGGAAATTTCAATAATATCCATTCTGTCAAGCAACGGGGCGGGTATGGTTGAACGGTCATTAGCTGTTGTAATAAAAAGAACTTTACTTAAATCAAACGGCAGTTCTATATAGTGGTCGCAGAATGTTTTGTTTTGTTCCGGGTCAAGAACCTCAAGCAGGGCAGAGGACGGGTCACCTTTATAATCGGACCCCAGTTTATCAATTTCGTCAAGAAGAATAAGAGGATTGTTCGTTTTTGTTTGCTGAATTGCAGAAATTATTCTGCCGGGCATAGAGCCTATATATGTTTTGCGGTGACCTCTTATCTCAGCTTCATCTTTAACTCCGCCGAGAGAAATTCTTGCAAAATTTCTTCCTGTAGCTTCGGCTACTGACCTGGCGATTGATGTTTTGCCTACACCCGGAGGTCCTACAAGGCAAAGAATCTGGGCAGACGGATTATCCGTAAGATTTTTAACGGCAAGTGTTTCGATAATACGGTCTTTGACTTTTTCAAGACCGGTGTGGTCTCTGTCAAGAATTTTCCGGGCGTTTGAAAGGTTCAAGTTATCTTTTGTATGTTTATTCCACGGCAAAGAAATGCAGGTTTCAAGATATATTCTCAGAACCGAAGCCTCAGGAGACTGGAACTGCATTTTTTCAAGGCGGGAACATTCTTTAAGCAGTTTTTCTTCACTTTCTTCGGAAAGGTTTAATTCTTCAATCTGATTTCTGAATTTTTCACATTCTTCTTCGGGGGAAGAACCGTCGTTCAGCTCTGCTGATATAACCTTCATCTGTTCATGCAGATAATATTCACGCTGACCTTTATCAATCTGCTCCTGTACTTTATCGTTTATTTCACTTTCAAGTCTGAGAAGCTCGCTTTCTTTTGCAAGACGGCTGCATATCTTTTCCAGTCTGATAACAGGGTTGAATTCATTGAGAATTTTTTGCCTGTCCTGATATTCAAGCATAATGTTGCCTGCAATACAGTCTGAAATTTTGCCGGGGCTGTGACATTCAAAAACATTCAATAGAATATCCGGCGGAAGCTGAGGCGCATATTCCGCATATTCTTCAAGAAGATCCTTGGATTTTCTTACAAGAGCAAGAGCGTAGTCATGTTCTTCAGCTTTGATTGCAGTGTCATTTTTCGGCTGAATTTCGCATATCAGCTGCTCCTTATCCTGAATAACAGATATAAGTCTTGCCCTGCGGATTCCTTCAACGGAAACACGGAAAATGTCACTGTTGGGAACTCTGAGAATATGACCGATTTTTGCAATGGTTCCGACCTTATAAAGAGCGTCATAATCAGGGTCATTATCTCTCATATCTTTCTGAGTAACAAGAAAAATTTCCTGATTATCCGACATTGCGGTTTTGAGTGCCGTTATGGATTTTTCACGACCTACATCAAAATTTATATTCATACCCGGAAAAACCACAAGTCCACGAAGGGCAACTGCAGGTAATACGGATATTGTTGAACGACCGGTTAACAAATATATCACTCCATGTGTGCATTTTATATCAGTTAAAACTTTTTGAAAAAATAAACAGGGTACCGTAAAAGTACCCTGTTATGTACAAGAAAATTACTTATACTTACGCTTGCGTGCAGCCTCAGATTTTTTCTTACGCTTTACAGAGGGCTTTTCATAGTGCTCTCTTTTACGAACTTCCTGAATAACACCGTCTCTTGAAGTCTGTCTTTTAAATCTTCTGAGAGCGTTGTCTAAGGATTCGCCTTCTTTAACTTTTACCTGACTCATTGTTTGTTCCCTCCCTCCGCATTTTGCAAGGGGTATAGTTTATTTACACCGTATTTTATCATAGAGTGCAAGGGTTTGTCAAGAAGAAAAAGCCGTCTTTTTCAAAAATAATATTAATTTTTTGTTAATTGATACAAAATAACCGTTATTATCTTGCAATATTGACCCTTTAATGGTAGAATAATCGGGTATAAAACCAAGTAAAGGAGCCGAGATATATGAAATGTCCCGAATGCGGAAAGGCGTTGCCTGACAGTGCATTAAAATGTAACAGATGCGGCAGGGTATTCAAAGAAGTAAAGAATAACACGGAAAATCAGGAATATCTGAAAAAAGAAAAGGAAAAGGCTGATAAAAAGGCTCAGAAGCTCAGTGAAAAAAATCTGAAAAAAGAAGCCGAAGTCAAAAAGCAATCAGGCAAAAATAAGAGCAAAACAGGTAAAAAGATTATAGCGGTAATAGCGATTATTGCCGTTTTATATGCTTTGATGTGTTTGCTGTATCATTTCGGAAGCATAAAAATAAAAACGAAAATACCTTTTGTTGAAAAAATAAGCATTATTGAATTGATAGGCGGCAATAACAGCGGCGAACTTAATCACACTGAAGCTGAGATGCCCTCCGGTGCCGAGGATATTGAGTATACATTCAAAGAAGTTACCAAGGAAGATGCTGTTTTTTCGTTGGGAAATATAAACATCGGGTATAATGAGTATGAGTTTTATTTTCTTCAGAGTTACTCAACCGTTCAGAATCAGTCTCAGCTTGAGTTTAAGGAATATGCCTCCAAAAAAGAGGGCGAAGGCTTTGACGAACAGTCTGATTATTACAGCAAATATTTTGACGAGTATTTAAAAGAAAAGAAAAATGTATTTGATTTTTCAAAGCCGATTAACAGCCAGACTACAAAAGCACTTGATGAAGACGGCAAGGAAATTTCATGGCAGGAATATATCAGAAAAGATGCTATTAAGACTTTGACGACATACCGGGTTAAATTCGACCTTGCTCAGAAAAACGGAATTACACTTACTGACGATGTTAGGTATCAGGTTTATACTCATATTGAAGGCTTGCGTGAAGCTATTGCGGGCGGCGGATATAAAAACCTTACACAGTACCTCAATATATTATTCGGTTCAGGCTGTGATGAAGAATTTTTCAAAAATGAGCTTATAAGAGAATATATTTCCAAAAAATATGATGTTGCCGCAGTAACCGGTAAGTTTGAAGGATATTCAGACGATATTATCAAAAAAGAGTATGAAGCAAATTATATGGATTATGACTATATTGATTTGTGTGTCTACGAAGTTGCCGGAAAGGATTCGGAGTCAATCGCAAAAAAAATCGCTTCAAAAACCAGTAACACCGCAAACTTTAATAAAGCTGTTCAGGATGTTGCGGGCACAGGCGCTTCTGTAAGAACAATGCCTATTGTTCCGAAGCGGTATGTTGATGAAACATATTCTGAAGATTTGGGAAAGTGGGCATACAGCAGAGAAAGAAAAGCAAACGATGTAGGTGTATTTAAGTCGGTAAACGGGTATGTGGTTGCTGTTTTACAGACCCCGTTATATACCAATGAAAACTGTATAAGATACCGTGAAATTTTTGTCAGCAAAAATGATGAAAACGGCAATGCTCTTACAGGTGAAAAGCTGACAGCTGCAAAAAATAAGGCCGAAAAAATATTGAACGACTGGAAAGCAGGTTCAATGGATGAAAATTCATTTATTTATTATGCACTCTCTCAGTCAGAAGGGCAAAGTGCTTCAGGCGGAGGACTTGTTGAGTACACACCTGCAAACGATTTAGATGAAAAAATAAAAAAATGGGCTGTTGACGGTTCGAGAAAAACAGGTGATACAGAACTGTTTGAAACAGATTTGGGATATTCGATAATTTATTATATGAAAAATTACGGTGATTACCGCAATTATGCAATAAGAAATAAAAAGGCAACAGAGGATTACAAGTCGGAATATGACAGCATGATAAAGAATGATTACGCTCTTGTTTTTGACAGTGATAAGATTAACAAGGCTGAAGGGGATTACATCACTGCAATGAATAAGTTATATTTCGGCATAGGTGCTTGATTTTCCGTATATAATGAAAGGATTGTTATTATGAAAAAGATTATATCTGTATTTGCAATAATATGTATTTTAATTACATCCGTTTCGGGATTGTATTCATTTGCGCTGGATAACCCCTCTTATGCCCAGGGTATAACAACGGAAATGTGCAGTGCATCATATTGGTACGATAAAGGCTTGGCGGATTCTGATAAGGTTCTTATGAGCTTTGATGAAATTAAAGCTGCGAATAAGGCTGCTGTTGACGGAAAAGGAACAAATGTTATTGATCTTATGAATATTAAAGAGGATTATGACGCAACTTCTCTTAAAGACAGCCTTTCAAATATTTCCGTTCCGAAAAGTGATTTGTTTATTGACGGATTGAAAATTGATAAAACCGCATTTATTAAGAATATATCTGATGCAATAAAAGCTACCGGTTATGACGGACAGCAAAAAACGCAGTTCGCAGTGTGCGTATCAACAGGGGATATGAAAGCGTACCCTGAAGATAAGTTTTTAGGTTACAGTGAAAATGACCCTGACGATGAAAACGAGAGCGTTTCTCTTTGTGTAAACGAACCCTTTGCAATAAGGCAGAAATGTGAAATCAACGGCAAGGTTTTTTATTGGGGATACGGATATAACTGCACAGGATGGATAAATGCAGAGTCCCTTGCAATCTGCAAAAACAGAAACGAATGGTATGATGCATGCAAGGTTGACCTTGACGGAAAGGATTTTCTTGTTGTTACAAAAGACAGAATTATTACAGAACCTTCGATTCTGGCACCGTATTCATCTGAAGTAACGCTTAACCTCGGAACGATATTAAAGCTGATACCTGCGGATGAAATTCCGGATATAATCGGTGAAAGAGGCACATGGAATAATTATGCCGTGTATCTTCCCACAAGAGATTCACAGGGAAAGTATGTAAAAAAACCTGCGCTTATTTCACAGCATCATACTGTCAGCATAGGATTTTTGCCTTTTACTCAGAAAAATCTGCTTGATGTTGCTTTCAGCTGCTTAGGCAACCGTTATGGCTGGGCAGGATGCCTTAATTCAATGGATTGTTCGCTTTATATAAGAAATATTTACCGCTGTTTCGGATTTGAAATTCCCAGAAATACAACATGGCAGCAGCTTGTTCCGGGAACTCTTATAGATATGAAAGACATGGATGATGTTCAGAGGGAACAGCTTATTGAAACTTTACCTATCGGAACGGCTCTTTATTTTGACGGACATACAATGATGTATATCGGCACTGAAGACGGAATGAATTATGTTATCAGCGATTTAGGAACAGTTGTTGAGTCAACAGGGGATATTAAGGTTAAAACAGTTTATTCTGTTGCGATAAATCCTATGTCCGTTCGCAGGGGTAACGGTTACACATGGCTCCATAATTTAACATCCGCTGTGGTATATGTTCCTGAAATAAATATCAGCGAGTGCGATATAGATGCAGTCAGAAATAATAACGGCGAAGTGATTGTTACCGTTTCTTATGACGGAAAAACACTGTATGAGGGTGTGAATTATTCAGCTGAGGTTTCAGAAAGTCGGGTCACTGTTTCCGGAAGAAACTTTTTCACAGGTGAAAAAACAGTTAAAATTAACTCTCCGGCAGAAAGTATTCTGAAAAAAATTATCAGCTTTTTCAAGAAAATTTTAGTCTTAATCGTATCAATTTTTATCAAATAATCAGTTTAAGGGCTGCCGAATGGCGGCTCTTTTTTTACAAATATTACAAATTGTTACAAATTCTGCTAAATTTGTTTTGATTTGATATTGACTTATTGAAATGATTTATATAAAATGGTATGTGTATGAATGTATAAGGAAAGGGATGCTTATGAGTTACTCTGTTACTCCGTCTTTAAGAGAGCTGATTGATACCGGAGCAGAAAAATTCGGAAATGCTCCTTTTATTAAATATATAGAGAATCATCAGATAGAAGAAAAAAGCTTTATTCAGCTTCAGAAAGACAGTAAGGCTGTTTGCCGTTTTTTAAGAAATAAGTTTTCCGAAAAAAAGAATATTGCTATGGTGGGTAAAACCTCATATGAATACCTTTCATTTTTTACCGGTGTTATTATCAGCGGCAACACGGGAGTTCCTTTTTCACCTGAAATTTCTTCAAATGAAGCGGCTGATTTGTTTTTCAGAGCAGATGTTGAGGTTCTTTTTTATGACGATTCATTTGAAAATGCGGCAAAAGAACTGAAAGAATCCTGTCCCTTTATCAAGTTTATGATGAATATTGATAATGAACAGGTTGTAAACGCTTTGTATGATGAATTTTCAGACGGTTCAGAGTATGCAGAGCTTTCCGATTATGTTGTTGATGAAAATGAGTGCGCAGTGATTATTTATACTTCCGGAACCACCGGGGTAAAGAAAGGTGTAATGCTTTCAGGTAAGGCTCTTGTGGGCAACATAATGTACCATGATTACTGCACTGATATTTTTAATGAAAACGATGTTTCTCTTTCTGTTTTGCCGATGTATCATTGCTACTGCTTTTCGGGGGATTATATTAAAAATCTGAAAGACGGTTTGCAGGTTTGTCTTAATAAAAATATGAAAGACATAATAAATAATCTTCAGACTTTTCAGCCTAAGGTTATAAGAGTTGTTCCGATGATAGCTCAGTCCCTTCTTCAGAAAATAAAGTTTATGCTTTATAAAAATCCACAGCTTTCACCTCGTGAAGCAACTGAAAAAATTTACGGTAAAAATATAAAATGGCTTATTTCAGGCGGCGCATATCTTAGCCCGGAGCTTGCAGGAGAATACCAGAAGCTCGGTATATTATTAAGGCAGGGTTACGGTATGACGGAAGCAGGGTGCAGAATTTCTGTCCCTGATGAAAATGTTGATATTGCGTCTGTGGGCAGAGTGATAGAATTTTGCCGTGTTCGAGTGGAAAACGGGGAAATTCAGGTTAATACCCCCACTATGATGATGGGCTATTATAAAATGCCGGAAGAAACTGAAAAAATGTTCACTGCTGACGGATGGCTTAAAACAGGGGATATAGGCTATGTTACAGAAGATAATCAGCTTTTCATTACAGGCAGAGTTAAAAATCTTATAATTCTTTCGGGAGGGGAAAATGTTTCACCCGAGGCAATCGAAAATAAATTTTCTGATTATAAAATTGTTGATGAAGTGCTGGTTTACGGAGAGAACGACAGAATTGTTGCAGAGTTTTTCCCTGATTATAAATTTGCCAAAGTAAACGGAATAGATGATGTTGAGGCGGAAATTCAGGAAATTGTAGATAAACTGAACATTGTTGCCAAATCATCACATATAATCTCTAAAATAAAAATAAGAAATATTCCGTTTGAAAAAACAGGTTCAGGTAAAATCAAAAGAAATCAGACTGTCATTTAAGAGGTGTTGCGTATGTATAATGCTGAGTATCCTGTGTATGACCTTATTCCTCCGCAGGAAATGATTCAGTTTATGTTGAAATACAGCTTTTTTCATAAGCAGGTAACACAAATTCCGGAATCAATAACCGTTACAAAAGAAATTGATTTTAAGTTAATGGAAAAAGCTTTTAATATAGAAATTGAAAGAAATGATTGCCTTCGTTTAAGATTCTTGAAAAAGAAAGGAAAAATCAAGCAGTATTTTCTGAATGAATATAAAGTTGAAAATATCCCTGTTTATAATTTCAATTCAGAATCAGAGCAGATAGATTTTTTTAATGCAGATGCCGAGAAACCGGTAAAGATGCTTAAAGATGAAACTTTCAGAATAATGTTTTTCCGCACCTGTGACAACAGATACGGTGTTTATATAAATGTTCACCATCTGGTTATGGATAATGCGGCGGTGTTTACTTTTTTTGCGGATTTATTTGCAGTTTACGATAGTCTTCATGATGGTTCTCCTATGCCGAAACCGTTGGGAAAATATGAAGATATGATTATCAAAGAGCTTGAATACGCCGCTGACCCGGAAAACTTTAAGAGAGAAGAACAGGCGTATAAAGAGTTTTTTGAAAAAGACGGTGACCCAATGTATCTTGGGGTTGAGGGTCCTAAATTTCTCGAAGCTGAAAGAAAAAAGAAAAAAGACCCTTCAATTATGGCACCTTCACTTTTTGACCCTGTGCATGATAAGGCGGAGCTTACAAAAAGAAATATACCTTATGATGACAGTCAGAAAATTTTCAGGTTTATGGATGATAACGGTATCAGCGGAGAATGTCTTGTTCAGCTTGCAATGAGACTTCATATTTCAAAAATCAATAACAGATATAACGACACATACTTTATAGTTCTTTGCCCCAGAAGACATAATCTTAAAGAAAAAAGAGCAGGCGGCACAATGGCTTCTCCTTTGCCGTGGAGAATTGTTTTGCCTGAGGAAACAACATTTATGCAGGCTCTTAATAAGCTGCGTGAGGTTCAGTTCTGGGCATTTAAACACATGGATTATCCTTACCTTGAATACAGAAATCTTCAGCAGAAAATGTATAATTATCCTGCGGCGGCAGGCGCATCAACAATGATGTTTTCATGGTTTCCGTTGGAAAAGAACACAATGAATAACTGGGACTATGAGTTTACGGGTTATTCTTTAGGAAGATATGTTATGGTCCTGTATTCATTTGCAATGAAAGATGTTCACAGCGGCTGCCTTAAGCTTTCCTGTATGCACAGAACTAAATTCGTCAGTGTTGAAGATATTGAATCTTTGTTTGATGGAACGGAAAAGGCGCTTAAGCTCGGAATAGAAAATCCTGATATAACATTAGGCGAAATTATGGATAAAATATAATTTTGTGAAAGGACAGTTTATATATGCTTGATAAATTAAGAGAATTGATATGCAATTTTGTAGATATAAATCCTGATGAGATAAATGAAAATTCAAAATTACTGGGTGATTTGGGGCTCAGTTCACTTGACCTTGTTATGGTGGCTTCTGAAGTTGAGAAAGAGTTTAATCTTGAATTGCCTGAAAAACTTTATGAGTCAATAAAAACAGTAGGCGATTTAATTGAATATATTGAAAAAAACAGTAAATAAAAATAAAGACTGCCGATTGCTGAACTGCCCCAATTTATGCAGACAGCACAAAAAAAGACCCTATGGTAGCAAAAATCAAAAATCAAGCAACAAACTGACTTCGGTATTCCATCGGAGTCAGTTTTGTTTTCAACTGAATTCGCTGGTAGTTATAGAAATAA
>JAZQPL010000060.1:0-68375 GCA_045628495.1 Acutalibacteraceae bacterium | reverse complement strand
GTACTGGTTGATGATCTCAACAAACTCGGGGATAACTGATGATGCACCGTGAAGAACGATGGGGAAACCGGGAAGACGCTTTGAAACTTCTTCAAGAATATCAAAACGAAGCTGAGGCTTCTGACCGGGCTTGAATTTATATGTACCGTGGCTTGAACCGATTGCTATTGCAAGAGAGTCAACGCCTGTTCTCTTAACAAAATCTTCAACCTGATCGGGATTTGTGTAGCTTTCGTTGCCTGATTCAACAACAACATCATCTTCTACACCGGCAAGTGTGCCGAGCTCACCTTCTACTACTACGCCGTGAGCATGTGCATAGTCAACAACTTTTTTGGTAACTGCAACATTTTCTTCGTAGGGAAGAGCTGAACCGTCAATCATAACTGATGTGAAACCGCCGTCAATACAGCTTTTGCAGGTTTCAAAATCAGGGCCGTGGTCAAGATGAAGAGCAATCGGAAGACCTGTTACTTCAACAGCTGCTTCAACAAGCTTAACAAGATATGTGTGGTTTGCGTATGCTCTTGCGCCTTTTGAAACCTGAAGAATAAGGGGGGCGTTAAGCTTTTTTGCAGCTTCTGTGATACCCTGAATAATCTCCATGTTGTTAACATTAAATGCGCCTACTGCGTAACCGCCTTTGTAAGCGTCTTCAAACATTTTTTTAGTTGTTACAAGTGGCATTATAATCACTCCTATTTATTTTATCTGTTGTATTATATCACCTTGACAAAATTTGTCAAGATTAAGCACCGGTATATATTATTTAAGGTCTGTATCTGTTATTCTTTCAATAACAATACTTTCTGTTTTAATTTCACGGGGAGAATTTTCATCAAGAATAATAAGCCTTCCGCCTCGTTCGTTTCCGTATGTGTGATATCCTGCGGCAAGTGTCTGAATAAGTTTTATACCTTCAACATCAAATATAAAATCATTTTTATGGTCATGACCGAAAAATGCGGCAACAACATCGCCCTGCTTTTTCCATAAGTCAAACTGAGTTCTGTCACCGTTTGCAGGAGGGCATGGAATCTCTCCCATTGAACCGGATACATGATATGCGGAATTTACTGCATACCATTTCCCCTTTCTTTCTAATGCCCCCGGCGTTCCTGACGGAACAGAAATCAAGGCATCATATTCCTGAGTAACAGGAATGTGTTGAAAAAGAATAGACGGCAGTGGTTTATCTCCGTTTTCTTTTTTAAGTTTTTCTGCCGTTCTGCAATACCATTCAAGCTGGTCTTTATGAACACAGTCATATCCTTCGAGCTGATTGCCGTTTTCATCGTGAGGGTAATCGTTGGAATCAATAAGCCATATATTGAATGAGTTTTTATCTGATTTTGAATTTTTTATTACAATATTATTATTACCGCATCCGTACATTTCTTCCGCATTTATTGTACCGATAAAATTTTCATATTTCAGATAGCAGAGCATTTGAAATTCTCTGAAAAATGTGTCAATTTCCGAATCGTGATTTCCGAAAACAATAGTAAACGGTATGTTCCTTTTTCTGATTGGTTCGGTAATTTTTTCAATAGTTTCAAAAACATAATTATATGTAAATTCTTCCCAGTATCCGCTGAGATTGTCACCGCCGAAAACCACCAGGTCAGGATTGGCCTGTTTAATACATTCTTCAATTACATTCATTGTTTCACGGGATTTGTCAACAGGAATCTGATGTATCGGGTCATCATCCATTTCAGGGTCAACCTCGTGAATGTCGGTCAGATGTAAAATACGGAATTTTCCGTCATCATTAAATTTCAGCTGAGGCTGTTTCTGACAGTTCCTTTTATAATTGACAGGCATTCCGCAAGCGGCGGAAAAAGGAAGGGTCAGCATTGATAAAAACATTTTTAAATATTTGCTTTTCATTTCAAATCTCCTTTTCAAAAGCTGATTTTATTATAAACTACTTCGGTATATTATTCAATAATATTAAATAAAACAGTTTACATTTTATTTTTTTTGTGGTAGAATTTATAAAAATAAACAGAGTAGATTCGCAGAAGGCACTGTGCGGACGGGGAGTTGCCGTACAATGCAGAGAAATCGTTTCTGCGTTTCGCATCCCGCTGTAAATAATATTGATGACAAGAATGCCTCTTTATTGTTCAGCGAAGGAGGTATTTTTTTATGATGAAATTCAAAGAACTGTCAAAACCGAGAAATATTGCCGTTGTTGCGTTGCTTATTGCCGCAAATATTGCCGTGAGCATGGTTTCAACACACACCGAAACAATAAAGATAAGCCTTTCTTTTTTGCCTGTGGCATTTGCCGCTTATTTTTTCGGACCGGTTGCGGCTGCTCTTGTGGGCGGAGCCGGTGATATTGTCAGTGCAATAGTATTCCCTGTGGGGCCGTATTTTCCCGGGTTTACTCTTACTGCTGTTTTAACGGGTATATGCTTCGGACTGTTTTTATATCAGAAAACCGAAACAAAAAATATGATTTACGGAGCAGTAAAAATAATAGTCTGCGTTTTGATAAATGAGCTTATAGGCAGCTTGCTGTTGAATACTATGTGGATTTCAATTTTGTATTCAATTCCTTTTAAGCCTCTTATTGTGTCAAGATTTTTAACGCAGATAATTGTTATGATTCCTATTGAATTTGTTGTGTTATGGCTGATATTCGGTAAAAGTATGGTTGCAGAACAAATAAAGAAGGCCGTAATTTCAAGAAAAAAGTAAACGGAGATAAATATGGCTTTAGGTTATTCATTGGTCAGCACGGCTGTTGTGATGTTTTGTATTCAGATTTATTTGAACAGCTTTTACGAAAAACAGGGCAATAACAATACAAGGGCTGTTTTTAAGTTTACACTCGGCTCATTTATTACAGGTTTTATTATTCTTTCTGTTATCAATAAGTTCAAATAT
This sequence comes from Acutalibacteraceae bacterium, assembly GCA_045628495.1. Taxonomy (GTDB): domain Bacteria; phylum Bacillota; class Clostridia; order Oscillospirales; family Acutalibacteraceae; genus CAG-488. The sequence continues at coordinate 65,474 of JAZQPL010000060.1, read as the reverse complement.
GATTTCACATGGTTTTCAGCCGCTGTTGCGTTTTGCGCTGCGGTAAATATGATTTTGTATTTATTCTGTTCATTAAAATCATTCAGCACAAGCAATCTCTCACTGTATTCGGTTTTTTGTTCTTTAGGCGGAATGGTTATTCCTTTTGCGGTGGGTATATTTTTTTACGGCGAAAAGGTTACCACGGGAAAAATTATATGCTTTATTTTGGTCGTTGCGGCACTTGTTATGACAGTTGAAAAAGATAAAAAAACAAGAGGAACGCTGTATTATATCGGAGTGTTTATTTTTAACGGAATGTCCGGGGTTTTATCTACACTTCATTCAAAATCAGGGTTTCATAAGTCAAGCGATTCGGGATATTCTATTTTGATTGCTTTGTTTGTGATAGTATTGTGTGTTATTCTGCTGATTTTTAACAAAGATGCAAATATAAAGCTTAACCTTAAATCATACGGGTGCATTGCAGGTTACGGTATAATGAGCAATGTCGGAAGTTATTTTTTGCTTTTGGGATTAAGCAGAGGGCTGCCTGCTTCCGCACAATATCCGTTTGTTACAGGAGGAATTATGATAGTTTCAACAATTATATGTTACTTTACGCCTGACAAACCAAAGAAAAAAGAGATTGCGGCAGTTGCACTGTCTTTGGCAGGCATACTTGCTCTTTGTATTATTGACAAATAAAAACATAAAAATAAATAATTTTACAAGAGGTGAAAATGATGAAAATTCTGATGGCGGCTTCTTATGACATAAAAAATAAAAGCTCCTGGTCAGGTACACCGTGGAGCGTTTATGAAGGATTATGCGGATATGACGGAAATGAAATTGATACGGTAAATCTTTCTGATTATCATACAGAACAGTTAATCAGAAAAAATATCTTTCAGCATCTGGATGTTAAGAGAAGTATTAAAGAAAAAAATCCGGTTTCAAAACTGGGGCCTGCCGTTATGAATCCTCTTAACAGTAAAATTATAAATAAAATATGTAAAAACAGTGATTATGATGTTCTTATAGAATTCGGAGGATTTCTTCCCGGAAAAAATTTACCGCCTTATTATATTTACACCGATTCTTCTCATGATATGGCGCTTGATTATTATAATAAATTCGGAACACTTCCGTTTAATAATTGCTATTCTCTTGAAGAAATGCGAAGCGCATCTGAGTTTGTAAGACCTATATATCAGAATGCGGCGGGAGTATTCTGCATGAGCAGATACCTTGCCGATATTATGGTAAATATTACAGGAGTTGATGAGAATAAAGTTCATACCGTTTATGCGGGAGCAAACTGGCACGGTGAAAAATCAATCGCAAAAACAGCAAAATCAATAAAAGGAAAAAATTCTTTTGAGCTTTTGCTTACCGGTGTGGATTTTAACGGAAAAGGCGTTGATATTGCAATTAAAGCTGTTGAAATTCTCAATGAAAAACACAGCGAAAAATTCAGACTGCATATTTGCGGAATAAAGGACTATATTCCGCAAAACAGTCAGATTATCAACCACGGATTTGTTGATAAATCAAAGCTTTCCGAATTGTTGAATTTATGCGATATGTTTGTTCTTCCGTCAAGATTTGATTGCTTCGGTATAGCTTTTGTTGAAGCAATGGCATACGGACTTCCCTGTGTGGGAAGAAAAATTTGTGCTATGCCTGAAATAATTGACGAGGGAGTTAACGGTGAGCTTATTGTTGATGATAATCCTGATAAATTAGCCGATTTGATTTATAAAATCTGTTCGGATGAACAGCTGTATCACTCTTATTCTGAAAGCGCAATTATAAAATCGGGAAAATTCACATGGGATAATGTTTGTGAAAAAATCATGAATGTTATTAAAAACGATAATTGCAGATTAAAAGCTTAGCTCGGGAAATTCTTTATACAAATGGGGAACAATATTGTGATAAACAAGGTGAACATCGGCAAAGCTGCCTGTTCCTTCTTTATAAAATATGATTTTAGTTATTCCTGTATTAAAAAATGAAGGGTCGAACCGTTGACCGGCTTTAAGCCCGAGAGCCGAGAACAAAATAAAAGTGTTAATTGCCGCATGAGCGGCAACCATAACTTTTTCACCGTTGTGAAAACGGTTTAATATGTAATCCAGACCTTCTTTAGCTCTTAAAAGAAGCTGTTCATCACTGTCATCTTTACCGTAAAAAATAATTTTCTCGTTTTCATCTGTACCTGAAGCAGATTTGAGAACGGGGAAATCTTTTTTTAATTCTGAGATTGTTCTGCCTGCAGTTTCTTCACCGGTGTTGCATTCAGTGAAAAGTTTATGAGCTTCAACTTCTCTTGCGCCGTTTTCAGGCTGGCGAACAGCAACCGCACTGGCGGTGTTGGCAGAACGCCTGAGTCCGCTTGAAAAAATGCAGTCAAGGGGAAATGATGAAAAATATTCGCCTAAAAGCTGTGCTTGATGCAAGCCCTTTTCTGTAAGCGGGGCGTCATATTTTCTGTCATCATCATACTGATTTTCTTTGCCGATATTTGCCATGGATTCACCGTGACGAACAAGATATAATTCAAGAATTTTTTCCGGAACAGCCATTTTTTACACCTCTGATTATTCGGGGCAACATTTCGCAGCTAAGATGCGGAATTTGCCTTGTTGATTATTTATATATGTTAAGCACTTCGTTGTAATATTTAACAATGTTGTGCAATACATCAAACTGAGTAAAATCTGCACGGTATGCAATGTTTATTTCTCTTATCATACTCAGGTTTTCAACAGGAAGAACTGCGATTTTGCCTTTTTTAAGTTCATCAAGGCAAACACTTTTTGAAAGAATGGATACGCCGAAATCACGGCGGATAAGGTCTTTTATAGTAGCAATATTATCAACTTCAAGAACAATATCAAAATCATTTATGCTCATATTGTTGCTTTCAAGATGAGCGGCAAAAAGATTTCTCGTTCCTGAATTGGGAAGACGCAGAATAAGACGCTCTTTTTTTAATTCATCAAGGGTAACCATGCTTTTCTGAGCGAAAGGGTGATTAGGCGAAACCGCAAGAACCAGGTAATCTGTATCAAGAAGAAGATACCGTATGGCCGGGTCGGAAACTCTTCCTTCAACTATTGCAATATCAATCTCATAAGATTTAAGCATTTTATAAAGATTACTTATAATATCTGTGATTATTTTTATGCTTGCATATTCATCCTGAGCGCAGTATTTTGCGAGCGCTTCCGCAATGGGGTTGCTTTCTGCAGTGTGAGTAACGCCTACTGTAAGGTGACTTATCATATTTTTACTGTCACTGAGGTCCTGCAGAAGAACATTATAAATACCTGCCAGTTTTTTTGCGCATTTTATTGCTTTTTCCCCTTGTCTGGTAACAACAAGCTTACCGTTGCATCTTTCGAAAATTTTAATATTCAGCTCCTGTTCAAGAGCTTTTATGTGCTGGCTTACAGCTGGCTGAGTTATTGAAAGCTCTTTTGCGGCGGCAACAAAACTTTTTGTTTCATACACTTTTAAGAGGGAATATAATTTATTATCTATCATGTCGCTCACACCAATATAACAAATTCTTATATGCATAACATAAAATATAATTTTACATTATCATTGATTTGTATTATAATACTATCTATTAAATAAATCAATATGCTGTTTTATTTTCTGAAACAGCATATTGACAGCATTAAAACAACTTTGGCGGGAATAATTTTTCGGAGGATGAGAGCAACGATGTTAGTAGAACGGTTTTTAGATCAGATGTCTTTAATGCAGAGCCTGGACTTTTTTATCAGAATTTTGGTTGCTTGTGTCTGCGGTGCGTGCATAGGTCTTGAAAGAAGCCGCAGACTCAAAGAAGCCGGCATAAGAACTCATATTATTGTGTGCTGTGCGTCAGCTGTTATGATGATTGTTTCAAAATATGCGTTTGTTGATTTGGTAACGGCAGCAGGTGAATTTTACGGTGGCGTAAGAGGAGCAGATCCGGCACGAATTGCAGCGCAGGTTATCAGCGGTATAAGCTTTTTGGGTGCAGGAGTTATTTTCAAAAACGGAAGCACTATCAAGGGACTTACTACAGCCGCAGGTATCTGGGCAACGGCAGGTATCGGCCTTGCAATAGGTGCGGGAATGTATCAGATAGGTCTTTTCGCAACGGCTGTTATTGCGGTGCTTCAGTTTGTTATGCATAAATTCAAAATCGGTACCGATGCGCTTACAACTATTAAGCTTCAGTTTGAAACAAGCGGTGACGCAAATTTCAGAGCAAGCTTTTTTTCAAAAGCCGATGAATGGAAAGCTCAGATTGATGAAATAAAAATCAATGTACTTAATCCCGAAAGCACATCTTACAATGTTACGGTAAGAGTGCCTTATAATGTTAAGACCGAAAACATAATTGAATTTTTCAAATCAAACGACAATGTTACAAGCTTCAGCGTTATTCCGCTTTCATAAAATATTACATTTTGCCTGAAGTTCAGATAATAAACAGTAAATCAGGATGTGCGTCTCTGTTTAGGAGTACACATCCTGATTTTTATTTTTTTATGCAGTTTTCAAAAAAGCTGTTGACTGCTTCTGATTTTTTCTCTGCATTGAAAAATCCGGAGCGTTCACAGGCATTCTTTCTGAATTGCTCTAAAAGTGTTGGGTTGTCAAGAACTTTTTTAATTGCTTCATATAAAGCATCCTCATCATTGCTGCAGATTATTCCGCATTCATAATCACCGAATATTTCTGCCATACCCGAAACATCAGTTGTAATAACCGGCGTTCCCAGAATGATTGATTCGGTTGCAACGGTGCTGTATCCCTCCGCACGGGAAGAACAGATATACGCATCGGCACGCTTGAAAATCGCAAAAGGATTCTGTTGATATTCATACAGCTTAATATAGCTTTCAAGCTGATTTTCACTTATAAGCTTTTCGATTCCGGCACGCTCATATCCTATTCCCATAATTGCGGCGGAAAATTCGTATCCTTCATTTTTAAGCTTTGCGGCGCATCTGACAAATCTGTCGTATCCCTTAACTTTCAGGAAGCTTCCCGCAAGAACGAAGAAAGGCTTTTTCATAGTTTCAACTGGGATAGAAGGTTCTTCATTCCCGAGAAGTTTGATTTTTGCATCGTCAACAATATTATACAGTACAACTGTTTTTTCACGCATACCGTATGTTTTAACAAAAGCTTCACGAATACTTTCGGAAACGCAGACTATATAATCAAGCTTTTCATAACATTCCCGTTCCTGTTCTTCACTGTCGTATGCACAAACGCTCCAATGATTGTTTGAAAAGTCAGTATGAATATAAGCAATTTTAACGCTTTTTCTGCATCTTGACGATGCGATAATTTTTGTTGCATATCCTTCACAGCCGGCAACTTCAACATCATATCTGCCACGAAGATAAAATTTTCTTACAGTGCTCGGGGACAGTTTCACAGAACCTGTAAGAATTATTCTGTTAATAAGCTCTCTTACAGGATTACCGTTAATGTTTTTATGAATAAACGGATGGTATTTACTGTATTGTTTTATAAACGGAATTCTCATTTCACCGTCGGTTTCCGAAACAACGGTTATTTCCCATTTGTCATGGTTCAGATTTGCAACATTTGCGGCAAGCGCACCTTCTGCTCCGCCGCCGTCAAGAGATTCAACAAAGAATAAGATGGATTTTTTATCTGATTTCATTTTTATCACCGAAATTAAAGATAGAAAACAAACTGAGAAGTAATCAATTCATCGCATTTAAGGTCGTATTTGTATTTTTCATTTCCTCTGGTCATGTCTAAAATATTTACATCAGGTTTTCCTTTGCTGATTTCATCTTCCATAAAAGAGGTGAGCTGAGTAATTCCCGGAGAATACCATTCGTATTTTTTATCAACTCCCGCAAGCAGAAGATACACTGTTTTGTTTTCAGGCTTGTAAACAGAGTAAAAGAAAGCAGCCGTTTCACCGTTACATTCTGCGAGAAAACACCAGCAATTTTCAATTTCTTTCATTACATCAATAGGGTCTGCGGTGAATGAAACAACAGCATCTCTTCCTTTTGTATAAATCTTTGCCTGTAATGATGATGAATTTCTGATATCGTCCTGTTTTTTGCCGAGCCTTTGCGCACGGATTGACATAAGCCTGTCCGCCATTTCAGGAGTTATGCTGTTTTCAATACGGTAGCTGAAGCTGTATCCGTCCCTTGCAGAACGGTTATATGCTGTTCTTATATTCTGCCTCATGCTTTTGGAAAGAGTCTTTTTATATTCCTCATAGCTGTCTTTCAAAGGCAGAGTCATGCACAAAGAATCAACCTTATCAGCGCCGTAGCTTTCATCACACAAAGCTTTATAGCTTGATGTGTTTGAAGAAATATTCTCAAATCTGAAATAATTCATACCGTATTTTTCAGAAAGATATTTGAACACTGTTTTGAGATACTCGTTATCAAATTTATCATAGATGAAATTAAGGTAATCTGAAAAGCCCTGACGACCTATAAAATAGAAGCCCTTCATCAGTCCTATACCCTTGAAGCAAAAACCCTTTTTGACAATCTGAATCGGAGCAATCATAAGAGGGTTGCCGTTATCGTCAGAAAGTAAAACATAAGTTCCGGTTCTGAACGGAGCTTTCTTTTTTTCGGCAATGAAATGTCTGTTAATGATTTTGTACCAGTTATATGTCTGGAACCATGTCATTTCAACGCCTTTTTCAAGTTCTTTCCACGAAGATTCTAATTTTTCAAAATCTAACGGTGAAAATTCGGAAATTTTCATATTAAGCACCTCCTGAATATAGCTTGATTATATTCCAATTTGCAATCTATGTCAACAGGTACAGAATTTGCTTTATTTTCTAAAACGGAAATTTGATTTTCACTTGCGTGATATAATTATGGCATAACAGCAACCGGAATCGGGCGGTGATGCCTTAAATCAATCTTCAGAGAGGAGAGGAACAATATGAGCTGGTCTGTTTTTCCCGAAGTTTTTTTTGTTATAGTTTTTACATATATTTATATTTTTTCCTGTTCATCAATAAAAAAAGACTTTTCAAAAAAAGTATTCAGATTTATCTGTTCGGCATTACTGATACTTTTTGCGGCGGTATTGCTGTGGATTACACTGTTTAACCGCAATAATATGTCGGAACAGGGGATTTGTTATTATCCGTTTAATTCATATATGGTGGTAACAAGTTTGTATAATTCTGTGGATGTTTTTACTCAGATAGCAGATAATATTCTTATATTTATTCCTTTAGGTATGCTGTTGCCTGTTATGTGCAATGTGTCTCACAGCAAAAAGAGCTATTTTTTCGTTGTGTTAACCGGCCTGGCAATCAGCCTGATAATTGAAATTCTGCAATATGCGCTGGCGGTGGGGTATTCGGAAGTTGACGATATTATCAATAACACATTCGGCACGGCAATCGGGTGCGGATTTTTTGCACTTACCGGTAAAATTGAAACTAAAAACGGTTCTGCAAAACTCAAAAAAGGCTGGCGTTCATGCATTTTGCCGGCAGAAGTTTTTATAATTATTATGGGCACAATCTGGTGCTACAGAGAGTATGTTTTATACCCTCTGAGCTGTCAGTAAGACAAAAGCATTATTTTCTTGACATTTTACGATATAGTATATATAATTATTATAGGTTAAAATTTTGATTTGGAGGTATTATTATGTCTGATGAATTCAATATAAAAAAGAGAATGATCGGCGGACTTGATCCGGAATCAGTTGCTGAGTATATTACTGAGATTAAAGCTGAAAATAATCAGTTGAAAAAGAGAATCATTAACAAAGATGACGGCACATCTGCAAAAAAGATTGCAGAGCTGAATTCAGCTGTGGAAAAACTTAACGGAACAGTTGAAGAATATAAAAATCAGGCTGAAAGTTACAGAAAACAGCTTGAAGAAATGAAAGCTCAGGCTGAAAATTACAAAGGTCAGGTTAAACTCCTTAATGCAAAGATTGCCGGTCTTGAAAAAGAAGTTTCAGAAAAGCCGGAGGTTCCTGCTGCGGAAAATTCAAAAATTGCGGCAGAATCACTTAATATTGCAAATCATTATTTTTCTCAGGCTGTTCAGATGGCTACAGAAGTTTCTGATTCAACAATAATAAATGTTGAAAAATCGAAGGGCACATTAAAGCTTTCTGTTGAATCACTGGAACAGTTTGAAAAGAGCGTAGAGATAGTTAAAAACCAGATTAAAGAAATAATTTCAGATTTTGATGTTGTTTCAGACGATTTCAAAAAAATAAAAAACTATGAAAAAATAAAAATCGATGCAGTAAGTTCAACAGATAAATAATTATTTAATATTAAAAAATCAGCGGTCGGGATTATTCTTCCCGGCCGCATTGCTTTGTACTGTTTATCTTAATTTAATCCCCAGTTTGTATTCCAGAGCTTTAAGGATTTTTGTGATGTGCTTATCTGCTTCATCGGGCAAAAGCTCTTTTTCTCCTGAAGCAAGAGTAAGATTAAATGCCATACTCTTTTTATTTTTGCCGATAGCTTCACTTCTGTAAATATCAAAAAGATTAACATCGGTAACGATTTTGCAGGCATCGTAAATTGCATTTTCTATTTCACCGCACTGAATATTTTCATCAGCTACAAGCGCAAGGTCACGCTTAACACTTCTGAACGGTGAAACAGCAGAATATTTACAGCTTTCAGCCGAATATTCCAGAAGCATCTGAAAATCAATTTCACCGATAAAACTGTTTTTGGTAATTTCGGCTTCGTCTGCAATTTCATAGGAAAGCTGACCGATAAATCCGATTTTCTGGTCTTTGCAATAAACGGAAGTGCTGATACCGGGATGCAGGAAAGAATACTCATCCTTTTTATATGTGAATTCTGTTCCGAATTCTTCGGCAACACTGTCAAGAACGCCCTTTGCCGTGAAGAAATCTTCATCATCCCCGTAAACGCCGAATGCGAATTTTTCTTTTTCATCTGGCAGTGAAGCAATGGGGATTTCTTTGGGAATAAATGCGTTCGCAAGCTCATAAATTCTCGCAGAATCATTGCCTCTTTTCATATTGTGAGAAAGAATTCTGATAATTGACGGTGTAATAATTGAGCGCATTATTCCGTAATTTTCGCTTAACGGATTTTCGATTTTAACATAGTTCCTTTCAGGAGCATCTTCCGGCAATTTCAGCAGTTCAATTTCATTAGTTGAATAAAATGAATAATTGATTATTTCACAGAAGCCCTGGTTTACAAGACAGTCTTTGAATTTATTTATTGAACGCTGTTTTTTATTAAGACCGCCGCTGGTGATTGACGCACCTGTCATAAATTTGGGAACTATGTTGTGGTAACCGTAAACTTTAATAACATCTTCTGCCAAATCATTTGCGTAGCCTTCAATATCTGTTCTGTAAGCAGGTGCAACAGCAGTGATGTTATCACCGTCTGAAGATATTTCATAATTCTGACGGCGGAGAATATCTATAACAGTTTCTTTGGGAATGTTTATACCGAGAACACTGTTTATTTTTGAAAATGTTGTAACAACCTTCTGATTTTCTCTTTGAGGATTTGCATCAACATCAATATGAGTTTCGGAAACAGTACCGCATCCTAATTCTTCAACGAGATGAAGCGCTCTCTGCATTGCCATACCTGTTGTGTATTCATCAACACCTTTTTCAAAACGGTGAGATGAATCACTGCTCTGACCGAGACTTCTGGACGAACGGCGGATATTTCCTCTTTCAAATTTGGCTGATTCAAAAAGAACATCTGTTGTTGTATCTTTAATTTCCGAATTAAGTCCGCCCATAATTCCCGCAAGCGCAACAGGCTTTTTGCCGTCACAGATTACAAGATTTTCATTTGTAAGAGTAAATTCTTTTTCATCAAGCGTAGTGATTTTTTCACCGTTTTCCGCACGGCGCACTGTTATTGATGAACCCTCAACATTTGCCATGTCAAACGCATGCATGGGTTGACCCATTTCAACAAGCACATAATTCGTAATATCAACAAAAGTGTTTATTGCATTTATTCCGCACATTTTAAGTCGGCGGCGCATCCATAACGGTGATTTTTCAATTTTAACATCTTTAACAAAATGAGCTACATATTTCGGGCAAAGGTCAGGGGCAAGAACATTAACTGATATATTATCGTTATTTGCTTCTTTCACCGGGTTATAGTCAAGGGCGGGAGGGGAAATTTTTCTGTCAAGAAGGGCGGCAAGTTCTCTTGCAATACCGTAAACATACTGACAGTGAGGAAGATTTGCGGTAACGGAAATATCCCATACTTCGTCGTTTAATCCGAGGTATTCTTTTACATCGTCACCGGGAACGGCGTCTTTTCCAAGCATCATTATGCCGTATACTTCTGCGCCTTCATACCAGTTATCATCAATTCCCAGTTCTTCGCCTGAACAAAGCATACCGTCTGATTCCACGCCTCGAAGCTTACCGTTTTTAATTGTGACAATTTCGGCAGGCGCATTGGGGTCGCCTTTTTTACGGCCGTAAACCTTAGCACCCGGGAGTGCGGCAGGGACACAGTCGCCTACATGAACATTGGAAGCACCGGTTACAATCTGAATATCGTTTCCGAATTTTCCGCAGTCAACTTTGCAAATAACCATGTGGTCGGAATCCGGATGAGGAGTGATTTCTTTAATAACACCTGCATAGATTCCTTCAATATCCGGGGCAATCGGAGCTTTTTCCTCAACTTCAAGACCGCATGAAAACAAACTGTCTTCTATAACCTGTGAAGAAACGCCTTCAAGGTCAACCATATCTTTTAACCAGCTTATAGGTAAATACATAAAAAATCACCTCTCTCACTTTCTGAATTGACTCAGTATTCTTACATCACCGTCGTAAAGAAGGTGAATGTTGTTTACACCGTATTTAAGCATTGCTATTCTGTCAAGACCGGTACCGAATGCAAGACCTGTCCATTCATCCGGGTTAAGCCCGCAGTTTTTGATAACATTACGGTTTACCACACCGCCGCCGAGTATTTCAATCCAGCCTGTGCCTTTGCAAAGTGAACATCCTGCTCCGTGACATTCACAGCAGGTAACATCAACTTCAACACTGGGTTCGGTAAACGGGAAAAATGAAGGACGAAAACGGGTTTTGGTGTCTTTATCAAAAACGGTTTTGGCAAGAGTATCAAGAAGACCCTGAAGGTCGCACAGAGAAAGGTTTTTATCAATAACAAGTCCTTCCATCTGATGGAACATCGGTGCATGGGTTCCGTCGTCATCACATCGGAAAACACGGCCGGGTGAAACAATTTTGAAGGGGGGCTTCATTGTTTCCATAGCTCTGACCTGACCGGGTGAAGTATGAGTTCTTAAAAGCATATCATCGTTGATGTAAAAGGTATCCTGCTTATCTCTTGCAGGGTGGTCGGCAGATACATTAAGGGCTGTGAAATTATGAAAATCATCTTCAATTTCAGGACCTTCAAAAACAGTGAATCCCATGCCTGTAAACGCATCAATAAGTTCGTTGCGCACAAGGGTTACAGGGTGAAGATGACCTGATTTTGCTTTCTTTGACGGCATAGTAACATCTACAGCTTCTCTTTTATATCTCATTTCAAGAGCTTTTTCCGCAAGCTTGCTTTCCTGAGCATCAAAAAGGTCAGTTGCCCATACCTTGAATTCGTTTATCAGTTTTCCTACAACAGGTCTTTCTTCTTTGGAAAGTGAACCGAGTTGTTTCATAAGTGACGGAATAGTTCCGCTTTTGCTCAGATATTTGAATCTGACTTCTTTAAGTTCGTCAAGATTGGCAAGCTGATTCACGGCAGTGTCAATCTGAGAACGCAGTTCTTTGATTTTTTCTTCCAAACAAAACACTCCTTATTTTCAGGCGATACCGCAAAAGGTGTATGCCCTGATTTAATCTGAACGGGAAATAAAAAATCCCCGTCCTTAACTAAAGGACGGGAAACCCGTGTTACCACCTTTATTCACCGACTGCTCACACAGCCGGCCTTACGGAGTACATTTATACTCCCGCGCCTGTTACGGGGCGCTGCCGTCGTATCCTACTTAATTCAGTACGCAGCTCCGAGATGAATTCACAAAAACTATTCTTATGCCTCGCATCAACCGGCAATTCTCTGAAAGAAATCATAATTGTTACTACTTCTCTTCATAGCCTTTTTTAATTTTCTTACATTCTATCACAACGGGATTTTATTGTCAAGGTTCTGTATATCAAAAAACAGTGTATTTTTGCGGAAACATTTATTGACAGAAAAAAATTCAGATGATAAAATATGTACAGTAATAAACAGGAGGGATTTTTATGCAGTGTAACCGTTGTGGAATAAGTATTTTTGAACTTTATCACAGCGGTGCGGCATACAATTATTGTTACTGAGTTGAACAAGTTCGTTTCGGCGGACTTGTTTATTTATAAAAGGGAGAATATTATGATAAAATACGGTGTTATAGGAACAGGATGGATTGCCGAGGAATTTGTAAAGGGCACAGAGCTTGAGCCTGAATTGGAATTTTCGGCTGTTTATTCAAGAACAGTTGAAAAAGGTACGGAGTTTTCGGAAAAATTCGGAGGAGCAAAAGTTTACACCGATATAAATGAATTCGCATCAAGCGATATTGATGCCGTTTATATTGCAAGCCCGAATTCTTTGCATTATCCTCAAAGCAGGCTTATGCTTGAAAACGGAAAACATGTTTTGTGTGAAAAACCGATAACTGTTACACCGGGTGAATTTTTTGAGCTTCAGAAACTGGCTGACGAAAAAAATCTTATATATACGGAAGCGATAATGTATCTTCATCTTCCGGAAAGAGATATCCTCAGGCGGCAGATAAAAAATCTCGGAAAAATCACTTCGGCGCACTTTGATTTTTCACAGCTTTCTTCAAAATATAAACAGCTTAAATCAGGCGGTCTTCCTAATATTTTCAACCCTGAATTTGCAACAGGGTGTCTGATGGATTTAGGCATTTACTGCATTTATCCCGCAGTTGATATTTTCGGAGAGCCGGAAAAAATAACCGCATCGTCGGGCTTTTTATCAACAGGGGCAGACGGTTACGGAACTGCGATTTTTGATTACCCGGATATGCAGATTACTCTTACATATTCCAAACTGGGGCAGGACAGATGCGGTTCAATGATTTGCGGCGATGAAGGCACCCTTGTTATGCCCAGTGTATCAAAGCTTGTAAATATGAGTTTTATTGATAATGACGGAACAGTAAATGCCGTTTCCGAAGATAAAGAAAAGCATATTCTTATGTTTTATGAAGCAGATGATTTTGTCAGATTTATAAAGTCGGGCATAAATGACGGTTATTACAGATATTGCAACGGCATAACAGCAAAGGTTTGCGACATTATGCATAAAATAAGAAACAGTATCGGACTTGACTTTTGATGATAATTACAGAAAACACAGCTGATTTTCATTCAAATCAAGCAATAGTGTACATAAATTGTAAAATATTTTATGCAGTTTTAAGTTTGACAATCAGGGTTTTATTTGGTAAAATTATGTGGAGGATATATTTATTCTAAGGAGGAATAAATTTTGAGCAATGCAAATTTAACAGATGCAAAAACAATGGCATACATAAATATGTATGCAGTTCTCGGAACACTTGAAAATCTTTGTGAATTAAGTGCAGAGGCTCGTGCTCTTGTAGAAACAAAGAAACCTGTTTCAATCGGGTTTGATGTTAAGGGCGGACCTAAGGCTACACTTACATTCAAAAACGGAAGATGTCGTATGGAACAGGGCATAGGAGCTTGTGATGTTAAGCTTCCTTTCAGCTCTTGCGAAAAATTCAACGGACTTATTGACGGAACGGTTACACCTATTCCCTCAAAAGGATTTACAAAAATCAGTTTTCTTCTCAAGCAGTTTACCCCTCTTACAGACCTTCTTGCAAAGTATATGCGCCCGTCCGAGGAAGACCTTAAAGATGAAGAGTTTTTTGAGATAAGCACAAAACTTCTTTTCTATACTATCACTGTTGCCATTTCTCAGATAGGAAACAACGACGAAATCGGCAAATTCAGTGCGAAGCATATTCCCGACGGTGTTATCAGAATGTCAATTACAAACGGTCCTTCAGCCGGTATTGAGGTAAAAGACCATCGTCTTGTTACAATTAAGAAAGCTCCCGAAAAGTATCGTTCGGTTATGGAATTCGGCAGTTTGAAACTTGCTCATGACCTTTTCGACGGTAAGGTAAATGCTGTTGCACAGATTGGTGAAGGCAACATCATTATGAAGGGTATGATAAACATGATAGATAATGTTAACCGCATACTTGACAGAGTTGCACTTTATCTTGCAAAAGGAGGAAAACAAAATGAGCTTTAAAATTAACGATTATACAAAAAGCCACGAGCTGTTTGCCCGTGCTACAAAAGTAATTCCGTCAGGTATTTACGGTCATCTTGGCCCTGCAGAAGGCAACTGGATTCCTGTAAGTGCGTGGCCTTTCTATTCTGAGAAGGCTCAGGGCTCATATTTCTGGGATGTTGACGGCAACAGATTTATTGACTATATGTGCGCATACGGCCCTAATATTTTAGGATATAATGACCCTGATGTTGATGCCGCTGCTATAGAGCAGGCAAAAATCGGCAACTGCACAACTTCACCTTCATATAAGATGGTTGAGCTTGCAGAGCTTATGGTTGATACTGTTAATACTGCTGACTGGGCATTCTTTGCTAAAAACGGCAACGATGTTACTTCATGTGCAGTTCTTACTGCCCGTAATGCAACACATCGCAAAAAAATAATTTTTGTTAACGGTTTTTATCACGGGGTTTCCGCATGGACTCAGAAAATCGACTATCCCGGCATACTCCCCGAGGATGTTGCCAATAACCTTTATGTTGACTGGAATGATGTTGAAGGCCTTGAAAAGATAGTTGCTGAAAACAAGGGCGAAATCGCAGCGTTTATTTCCACACCTTATCTTCACGGCAATTATTTTGATAATATACTCCCCGCAGAGGGATATTGGAAAAAGGTTCGTGAAATCTGCACAAGAGAAGGTATTGTTCTTATTATGGACGATGTTCGTGCCGGTTTCCGTCTTGATATAGCAGGTTCTGACCATTTCTACGGTATTGAAGCTGACCTTATCTGTTTCTGTAAAGCTATTGCAAACGGCTGGAATATTTCTGCTCTTTGCGGTAAAGAATGGCTTAAAGACGCAGTGAGCGGACTTTCATACACAGGTTCTTACTGGATGAGCGCAGTTCCTTTTGCAGCAGCGATTGCAAATATCAACAAGATGAAGGCTATCGACTGTCCCGCTCTTCTCAGAGAGAAGTCGGTTAAGCTTCTTGACGGTCTTAAGAGTGCGGCTGCAAACAACGGTGTTGACCTTGTTGTTTCAGGTGAACCTGCACTTTTCTATCTCAGAATAGCTAATGATGACAGTATGCTTATTCATCAGGACTGGATTGCCGAAATGGTTAAGAGAGGCATTTTCCTTGCTTCACATCATAATCATTTCATGAACGCATCGCTTACAGATGAAGATATTAAATTCACTTGTGATGTAGCTGATGAGGCATTTAAAGTTGTTAAGAAAATGCATCCTGAAGCATTCTGATTTAACAGTGCTTTTGAAATACAGAGCAATATTAAATTTTGCTTTGATTTTAAAAAATAGAAAACGATAATTATTACAGGGAGGAATTACCATGGCATTATCAAAGGCTGAATGGTTGGCTCTTGAAAAAAAAGCTCATGAGCTGCGTAATCTTTGCCTTGATACCACATTCTGGGCAGGCAGCGGTCATATTGGCGGCGGTATGAGCGTAATGGATATGCTTACCATTCTTTATCACAAATATCTTAATATTAAGGCTGACGATCCCAACTGGGAAGACAGAGACCGCTTTATTTTAAGTAAAGGTCATTCAGGAATTGCTTATGCTCCTGTTCTTTGCGATTTAGGCTATAATGACCCTGAACAGCTTAAAACATTTAACCTTACAAATTCAAAGATGGGTATTCATCTTGACTCAAACAAGGTTGTAGGTGTTGACGCTTCAACAGGTTCACTTGGTCACGGACTTTCTATTGCTCTCGGCACAGGACTTGCCGCAAGAGTTCTCGGAAAGGATTATAAAACATACTGCATTCTCGGCGACGGTGAATGCGATGAAGGTTCAAACTGGGAAGCAGCTATGTCAATCAATGCATTTAATGCTACAAATGTTATTTCTTTTGTTGACCGCAACAAATGCATGATAGACGGCAGAACAGAGGATGTTATGCCTCTTGAGCCCTTCGCAGATAAATGGCGTTCATTCGGATTCCATGTTTTCGATATTGACGGTCATAACCTTAACGAGCTTTCAGAAGCTATTGATTATGCCCTCGGCGAGCCTGATGCTCCTGTTATGATTATTGCAAATACAATCAAGGGCGCAGGTATTGACTTTATGGAAGATGATTATCACTGGCATTACGGTGCTATTGATGAAGAAAAATACAATCAGGCAAAAGAAAGCCTTCAGAAATATTATGAGAAGCGCGTTGCTCGTGCAGAAAAGGAGGGCAAATAATTATGGCAGGCGGACTTGTATATACAGCTCTTGAGTCAACTGAACTCTCTACTGCTGAAATTTACGGCCAGACTCTTGTTGACCTCGGCCGTGAGCATAAGGAAATTGTCGGACTTTCTGCAGACCTTGCAGGTTCAACAAAAATCGGTGTATTCGGTAAAGAATTTCCTGATCGTTTCTTTAATGTAGGTATTGCTGAACAGAATATGTTCGGTATTGCCGCAGGTATGGCAAAAGCGGGTCTTGTACCCTTTGTTTCCACATTCTCAACATTTGCATCGCTTCGTTCTGCTGACCAGATTCATACTGATATCTGCTATCAGAACATCAATGTTAAAACTATTGCAACTCATTCAGGCACATCATTCGGCCAGGCAGGTTCTACTCACCATGCTATCTGTGATATGGCTGTTATGCGTTCAATGCCCAATATGACTCTTATCTGCCCGGCTGACGGTGTTGAAACAGCAGAAGCTGTTAAGGCGGCTTATGAGAACTTCGGCCCCTATTACATCAGAATTAACCGTGGTTTTGACAGAGTTCTTTACAATAAGGACTTCCCTCTTGAATACAAATTTGAAGTTGGCAAGGCTTTTGAGGTTAATCCCGGTACAGATATTACTGTTATTGCCTGCGGTTCTTGCGTATTCCAGGCTTATCAGGCAGCTAAATTCCTTGAAAATGCTGATGGACTTAAGGTTCGTGTTCTTGATATGCACACAATTAAGCCTATTGACAAAGAAGCTATTCTTAAGGCAATTACCGATACACGCCGTATTATCACTGTTGAGGACCATACAGTTCTCGGCGGACTCGGCTCTGCAGTAGCAGAGGTTATGGCTGAAGCAGGTAAGGGCTGTGCATTTACACGCCTCGGTCTTCAGGATAAGTTTGCACCTATCGGACTTCATGAAGATATTATGTCAATGCTCGGTATTGATTGCAACGGCATTATTGCTGCTGTTCGTGAAGCAATGAATAAAGACTTTGAAGAGGACGACAACTGGGACGATGAAGTTTAATTAAGCTTCTGAATCCACGGAAAGGAATGATTTACTATGGCAAGCGAAGCCGTATTGACCAATAAAATATTTCTTTGCGCAGCTTTGCCTCTTATAAAGGTTATCGGTACAGATGTTCCGTCACTTGCTAAAAAGTTTGAACATATGCACGCTGTTTTTCAGCTTAGTGCCCTTGACCCTGATAGCCCCGGCGGAAAAGTCGGCACTCATTTTACCGTAAATAACGGTGAATGGGTTGTTTGCGCAGATAAAGTTGCCACAAACGCTTATGTTGACCTTGAATTCAAGAGCATTGATGCAATGAATGCTTTCCTCAAGGGCAAAATCGCTCCCTCAACTCTTCCTAAGATGAAGGGTGCGCTTAAATATCCCAAGGTTTTCGCAGCTCTTATGGCAACGCTCCTTAAAATGTCCAGTGTTCTGACAGCAAAAGAAGCTCCTGCCGCTGAGGAAGATAAGAAACTTATGGTTAAGTGCTATTTCTATCTTCTTTCATCAGGTATCAGTCAGCTTAACAAACAGGGTCATCCCGCTGTTCATGACTGGACTCTTAAGAGCCCTGACCGTGTTTATGCATGGGCTGTTGACGGATATGAAGATATTTCCGCATATCTCAGAATAAAAGCAGGTAAATCCCGTGCCGGCAGAGGCGTATATAAGAGAGCAATGCCTTTCTTTACTATGCGTTTTGATTCACTTGACAGTGCATTGGGTATTCTCATGTCGACTGCAGATATGCTTGAATCTACAAAAGCAGGTAAACTCATTATGGACGGTGCTCCCGAATTCGGCGCACAGATTGGTGAGTATATGATGCTTGTTGGTTCTTACGCACAATAAAAAATAAACTTAAACAAGAGAATCCCGGGAGTATGATTTCTCCCGGGATTTTTTGCATATATGCAGTATATCAGCAGTTTTCTATGAAGTTTACTATATTTGTTAAAATGTTTTCAGATAAATATTCACTGTAAATTTCCCTGAGTTTTGATGCCGGCACAGGCTCGATATCATTTAAGAAAGCATCCAGCTTTTGCATATCAGGTTCATCGTCAGCACGGATATTTAAAACCTTGGGATATTTCTCGAAGAATTTAAGACCGATATCATCATCGTTATAGTAAATGTTTATTATAGGCTTACCTGAACCGATGCATTCAAAAACCTTACTGGGAACCTGATTCGTAACTGTATTGCCCACATTGACTAATATATCTGCGCTGTCTGTTAATTCTTTGCATTTTTCCGCACTTACGATTCCTTTAAGCTCTGCACATTCGGGAAGCTTTTCGTATTCAGTCCTGAGATAATCACAGCACAGACCGTAAAACTCTGCCGTAAATCTGTTTTTGTCAATTTTATCCAGAAGTTTTAACAACGGTTCCGGATTGCGGATTTTTTTATAAAAACGGCCGGTGTATCTGATAGTAAAACGGTCACCGCCGGCAGGTTTATTCGGGTTGTTGTTTATAAAAAGATTCGGAAGCGGGACAGAAATATGCGGAATGTTTTTATAAGGATAATAGCCGTGCTTCTTGTAATCTTCGTTTATTCCTTCAAGGTCAATTACTCCGGAAGCTCTTTTAAGCCATTTTTTGTATATTCGTTTTGCCTTACTGTCTGAATCACCGTAAAAGTTAAAAACAAACGGGTCAAAATTCAGGAGAATCCATTTATATTTTTTATTTGCATATTTGTATGCAAGCTTGTGATTGTCGTCAGGTTTAAGAACGGAAATAACATATTCAAAATCATGTTTATCCGATAATTCTTTAATAAGCTTTTTCGCTTTATGCTTTTTTGCGTGCTTAACATATATTGAAAGAAAAAAAGCAACAAAAATTTTAAGTAAAATCAGAAGTTTGTTTTTTGAAAGTGCGGATACTATTCTGTCGGCGGCAGTCTGCTCATGAACAATGACTCTTTTAATATTACATCCTCTGTAATATTCATCTTCTTTTAATTTTTCGTTGCAGGTCATTGATACAGCAAAAACGCTGTACTGTCTTTTAATAAGCTCATCAACAATTTTATACAGACAATTTGTATTTGCATTATCCTCAGGGTAAAACTCTGTGCTGACAATTAATATTTTTTTCATAGAATCTTTACCTTTCATTTGTCTTTAATGTTACACCGGATATAATTATATCACCGTTTTAATTAAAGTTCAACATATATACTAATTGTGAACAATAATAAAATAATATTGATTTTTTATTGACAATATATGATTGAGTGCGATATAATTACAAGGTATGTTCGGGTATGTTTAATGTAAACATATCACATTTTTGGAGGTGCAGCTATTATGGTTAAAGCTATTGTCGGCGCTAACTGGGGCGACGAGGGAAAAGGTAAAATTACCGATATGTTTGCAGACAAGGCAGATATAGTTATCAGATTTCAGGGCGGTGCAAATGCAGGCCATACTATAATCAACAATTACGGTAAGTTTGCTTTACATTTGCTTCCTTCAGGCGTATGTCATCCTGAAGCTGTTAATATTATCGGCAACGGTGTTGCTCTTGATATTCCCAAGCTTGTAAAAGAAATTGAATCTGTTACTGAAAAAGGTGTTCCGGCACCTAAAATCATGGTTTCTGACAGAGCGCAGATTATGATGCCTTATCATGTTCTTCTTGACACTTATGAAGAAGAACGCCTTGCAGATAAGCAGTTCGGTTCAACAAAATCAGGTATTGCTCCGTTTTATTCAGACAAATATGCAAAAATCGGATTTCAGGTTTGCGACCTTTTTTATCCTGAAGAATTAAGAGAAAAGCTTGAAAGTGTTTGCGAAGTTAAAAATCTTCTTTTAGAACACATTTATCATAAACCTCTTATCAATGTTGATGAACTTTTTGATACTTTGATGGAGTATAAGGAAATGATTGCTCCTTATGTTGCTGATACAAATGCTTTTATTCACAAAGCAGTAAAAGAAGGAAAAGAAATTCTTCTTGAAGGTCAGTTAGGTTCTCTTAAAGACCCCGATCACGGAATTTATCCCATGGTTACATCGTCTTCTACTCTTGCAGGTTACGGCACAGTAGGTGCAGGCATTCCCGCAGGCGCAATAAAAGAAATTATTGCCGTTACAAAAGCTTATTCTTCTGCTGTAGGTGCAGGCGAATTTGTAAGCGAAATTTTCGGTGAAGAAGCAGATAAAATGAGGAATCACGGCGGTGACGCAGGTGAATACGGTGCTACAACAGGCAGACCGAGAAGAATGGGCTGGTTTGACTGTGTTGCAACAAGATACGGCGTTGAGTGTCAGGGCGCTACACAGGTGGTTCTTACAGCACTTGACTGTCTTGATTATCTTGATGAAATTAAAGTTTGTGTGGGTTATGAAATTGACGGAAAAGTTACAAAAGATTTCCCGAATACACATCTTCTCAAAAAGGCTAAACCTGTTCTTGTTACCTTACCGGGATTTAAGCAGAATATCAGAGGAATCAAGGAATTTGATAAGCTCCCCAAGGAAGCACAGGATTATGTTCTCTTTATAGAAAAAGAAATAGGCACACCGATTACAATGGTTTCCAACGGACCTAAGAGAGAAGAAATTATTTACAGATAATTATTTTATAAAATCGCAGTTCTTTAAGGATTGCGATTTTATATTTTTTAAATATTGTGTAAACTGTACAATTCGACTTTGAAATAATTTGTTTGCTTTTTAAAAACATTTATGGTATTATGTTTCATGACGGAATAATAAAAATTCAAGGAGGATTTTTTATGAAAAAGATTATTTCGGTTGTTCTTTGCATCTGTCTTATTTTTTCTTTATGTACAGTTGCATTTGCACAGAAGTCAGAAAGCAAATACATTGAAGCTGATTCAGTTGAAGAAGCCGCATTGACTCTGTCAAGAGAAACAGACGATTGTCCGCTTGTAATTTGCCCGGGCATCAACCATTCACCGGTTTATGTTTGCGACGATGAAGGCAATTATATTCTTGACGAAAGCGGCAATCCTATCAGCGAAACACTTCTTATTGCAAAAACAGATAATCTTGTACCCTGCATACTTAAATATGTTGCATTTCCGCTTATTTTCTCCCTCATTTTCCAGAGAGATATAGCTCTTTGCAAGGGTATCAGAAAAGTTGCAGATGAAGTTTTCTCATATCAGAAAACTTATGCAGACGGTTCACATGAATATAATCTTCAGCTTAAAGATTTCCATTTCCCGCTTTCAAAGTTTGATGAAAATTCTTTTGACGGAAAGTATGATAAAACATGGTTCTACCGTCAGCTTCCCATTCAGAAGTATACTGAGAAAAGAAGCGAAGATAATGTATATCTTTATACATTCAATCTTGTTGGTAATGTAATGGATTCTGCAAAGGGTCTTGATGAATTTATTCAGTTTGTTAAGAAAGAAACAGGTTCGGATAAGGTTAATCTTCTTAATGTCAGCCTGGGCGGAACTGTATTTACTGCATATATGGATAAATACGGAGATAAAGGCGACCTTAACAAAATAGTGAATGTTGTTACCGTTCTTGACGGAACAAAAATTATCGGTGACTTCTTAAAGCGTGACTGGAACTTAGGTGACAAGAGCGTTTACAGCGATGCTTTCCCCTATATTATGGGTATAGAAGCCGACAGTGAAGCACTCGGTTATCTTATCAACATTGCAATCCGTATTCTTCCCAAGGATGTTTTGGGCGGAATTATCACATCATTCTATGAATCAATTCTTTATAATATTCTTGTGAACACATCACAGGTTTGGGCAATGATTCCCAGCAGCTATTATCCGGAACTTTCTGAAAGATATCTTGCCGATGCAGAGCATGAACAGCTTCGCAAGAGCACAGAAGAGTTTTATAATGCACAGCTTAATCTTGTAGATAACATTAAAGATTTCAAAGCTAAAGGCGGTCAGATTTCATTCATTTGCGGATACGGTCTTAAATTCGGTGATGAACAGTATTCATTCTTCTCACTTGTTGCAAGTTTTGACAAGGTAAACAGTGACGGAATTATCCAGATAGAGTCAACTTCACTGGGCGCAACATTTGTTCCCGCAGGCTCACAGCTTTCAGAAGAATATATCAGCGGATTGGCAGACACGAAATATGTTGCTCCGAATAAATCCATTGATGCTTCTACCTGCGCATTCCCGGATGATGTATGGTTCTTTGAAAATCAGCATCATGAAATAGGCGGTAATGATGTTGCGTTGGGTCTTGCATCTGAAATTCTTTGCTACAATGATATTAAAGATGTTAATTCAATGCCCGAAAAGTATCCTCAGTTTAACGGAACAAGAAATACAAAATGGGTTAACAGAAGTTATATTCCCGAATATAACGAGCTTGACAGAAGTCTTTATACTCCCGAACAGCTGGCAAGAGTTGATGCTGCAGTTGAATCAACAAAAGCTATGATGAACAGAACCGTTATCGACAGCAAGAACGATAATGAGATTGTCAGAGAGCTTGAAAACTCACTTGCAGATATGGGTATAGAAGGCGGCGACTACGGCCCCACAGTTGCTGAAACAGCAGGTGTTTTTGTGGCAAAACTTGCAAGCTATCTTGTTTATAAGTTTGTAGGACCGAGAGGTTTCTTTGAATAATTAAGAATATTGATACAGATAAGGATTTTGGAGCATTAAACCGATGAGGATTGCTTCAAAATCCTTTTTTAAGTGAAAAAAATCCCATGCAGTTGAATCAGATACTGCATGGGATTTAAAAAAGAAAACAGCCGCCCTTTTGGACAACTGAATTCAGAAAATGTTGGCGTCTTCCTATTTTCCCGGGCGGCTGCCCGCCAAGTATCTTCGGCACTAATGAGCTTAACTACCGTGTTCGGGATGGGAACGGGTGGACCCTCATTGTCATAAACACCAACTACTCGGAACGGCTGTCCGTTCCGTAAAGTACTTGGTAATAATATCACACAAATATAACATTGTCAATACTTTTTTGAAAAAATTTTAATATTTTTTTAAAATTATTCTATAATATCGTCAACATCTATTGTTGAAAATTCTCCGATGCTGACACGGCGGTTGATTTTGACCTTTTCAACGCTTTCGTGAATCATCTCTTTAACATCTTCGGGATTTTTAATATTTTTAAGAATAATATCAGGGTTTGATTTGTCGGTTGAGGCTATTTTGATTGTTCCGACTTTGAATAATCTTTGCCATAATGAGCGGCTCATGCTGATATCTCTGATTCTGTAAAGCAAAGTTTCTTCATCTTTTATATTCAATGCGCCTGTTTCAAGAAAAAGCCTGTCATCTGAAAGAGCATATCTTGTAAAGCTTGCAGGCAATCCCAAAATCCTTTTTCTGTCATTCCAAATATATTTGTTTCCCTTGAGTGCCATATAAAATCCCCCTGTCTTTTTTATTATTTTACCACGGCTGCGGAAGATAATCAATAAATAATATGGACTTTTAGCCTATTATGTGATAAAATAATCCGGCTTTGAAAATAAAAGGGGATTATAAAATTGAAATTAAACAAAAAGTATTCAAATAAATTAACTGCTTTGTGCTCTGCGGCATACTTTGTAAGCTACCTCACAAGAGTAAACTTTGCGGCAGTTATTGCTGCAATTATTGCCGCAGGGGATGCAGATAAAGCAACTGCGGGGGCTGTTACAACCGTAGGCTTTATTACTTATGGAGCAGGTCAGCTTATCAGCGGTAAGTTAGGGGATATTATTAACCCGAAAAAGCTGATGTTTGCAGGCTTTATTATTACGGCTTTAATGAATTGTTCCATTCCTTTTTGTAACAGTGGCGTAATGATGTGCATTGTCTGGGGAATAAACGGATTTGCTCAGTCTCTGATGTGGCCTCCGATGGTTAAAATTATGAAAACAGCAATGACTGCTGACGGATACGACCGTGGCTGTGTTGCAGTCAGCTGGGGAAGCACCGGAGCTACAATAATAATATATCTTGTTTCTCCTCTTATAATATCACTGACAAGCTGGAAAGGCGTGTTTTTTGTTAATTCTTTAATAGCTATGATAATGTCTTTTATCTGGCTGTTTCTTATTACAAAAATTGAAAAAGCAACTGGTCTTACTTATCCTGTAACAATGGGAAAAAAGGAAAAAAGCAGAAACAAAACAAAGCTTACTGCTTCTATGAGTCTGCCGCTTCTGATTATTACAATGCTTGCGATTTTCTTCCAGGGTATGCTTCGTGACGGAATTACCACATGGGTTCCCACATATGTTTCCGAAGTGTTTAATCTCGGCAGTGAAAAATCAATTTTAAGCGGAGTTATTGTGCCGGTGTTTTCTCTTATCTGTATTCAGCTCGCATCAATTATTTACAGCAGAATGGGCAGAAAGTCAGGCAAACAGCCGTATAAAACAGCGGGACTTATGTTTGCCGTTGCTGTTATAAGCACAGGATTTTTAGCTGCGTTTCATAACCTTTCGATTGTTTTGACTGTGCTTGCCTGCGCTATCTGTGTTGGTTGTATGCACGGTATAAATTTAATTCTTGTGTGTATGCTTCCTGCAATTTATGCAGATGAAAATAATATGTCTACACTTTCCGGAACACTGAATTTTACAACTTATGTCGGCAGTGCTGTTTCAACATATTGTTTTGCGCTTTTTTCAGATATTTTCGGTTGGGGCGGAACAATAACTTCATGGCTGATTATTTCAGCTGCCGGAACTGCAATGTGTGTATTGTGTATTATAAGAGAAAGAAGAAAAACGGTTAATTAAAGTTTCAGGACAATACGGCGCAATTTAATTGTGCAGTGTTGCCCTGATTTTTATAAATTGACATAATACATTAAAATGTGATAGAATAAAACAAATTTTTGTTCGGAAAAGGCGTTGTTTATGAAAAAAATCATCGCTTTAATTTTGGCGATAACACTGTGTGCCGGGATATTTGTTCTGCCTTCTTCGGCTGTTTATTACAGAGACGATTTTCCCAACACTCACAGAAATACAGGCAAAAATCTGCAGGATTTTATTGCTGTAACAAAAACTCAGATAGGGTATACCGAGTTAAGCACATCAACAGGTAAGCCTCTTTCAAAGTCACAGAACGGAGGATACACAAAATACGGTGCGTGGTTTGGCGCACCCACTGTTGCGTGGTGTGCTTTTTTTGTTTCGTGGTGTTCAAATCAGGCGGGAATCAGTTCATCTGTTATTCCCAGAATAGGTAACTGTGAGGTTATGACAAACTGGTATAAGAATGTCGGCAGGTATTTTTATGCTTCACAGGTTACTCCAAGAACGGGAGATTTGATTTTTTATAATTGGGCAGGCGGAAAAATTGCAGAGCATATAGGTATTGTAACAGGTGTTTCCGGCAATAATATTTACACTGTTGAAGGCAATACCGGAAGCTCAATGGGTTACCGCTGTGAGGCGAAAACAAGAACAAAAGGCGCAAAATATATTGTAGGTTACGCAAGACCCGCTTATAATGATGCTTTAACTTATGTAGGTTCATATTCTTTTTCGGAATATGCGGCAATGAAATACAGAAACTACAACGGCAAAGGAAGCTCCTCAGGAAGCGGAGGATATACTAAAACATCACAGCTTGCGGTAATAACAGGTTCGGCAGAAGAGATTAAAGGCAATGATGCCACTCTTATAGGAAGGATTGATAATTCTTCTTCATACAGCATAGGCTACGCAGGCTTTTACTTCGGAAAAGATAAAAATAATCTTGAACGGTATGGAGATTATTACGGAACATTTCAGAAAAAGCTTTCTTTGAAAATGCAGATTTCAAAAAGATACGGCAAGCTGAAGCCCGCAACAAAATATTATTATTGCTCATTCGTTACAATAAACGGAAGAACATATAAAGGCCCTGTTTACAGTCTGACTACCGTTGATGATGTTCCGAAAGCGATTGTTCTCAGCGACGAAACGGCAAAAATTCAGATAGGGGAAACTTATGAAATACTTTCAGCTGTTCTTCCTGCTGAAGCCCAGGGCGCAAAGGTGAAATGGACAAGTGACAACACAAGGGCTGTTACAGTAAAAGACGGAATGCTTACCGGAATCAGTGCAGGTTATGCAACGGTTACTGCAAAGTGCGATTACGGGAATGTTTCAGCTTCGTGCAATGTTGAAGTTGCACTTGCTCCGGTTAGTGAAATTGATGCCAAAAACATTGCAAATGACAAAATTGAAATTTCGTGGAAAAAAGAGCAGAATCCGGATGTGTTTGGTTTTGAAATTTACCGTTGCAGTGAATATGACGGAGAGTATGAAAAAATCGGTGAAGCCGGTTATGATAAATGCAAATTTACAGATAATAATGCTGAACTCGGAGAATATTATTATTATAAAATCCGAAGCATAAATGCTTTTGAAGATTTAAACAGTGAAATGAGCGATGCAGTGGGAATACGAACCGTTCCTGCACCACCTGCTTCATTTTCTGTTGAACAGAATGGTATATTTTTCAGACTTTCCTGGAAAAAAACAAGAGGAGTAAACAAGTATTCAATATACCGTTCCGAAAAGCAGGAAACAGGTTATAAATCAATAGGTACAGTTAAATCGTGCCTGGAATTTTTTGATTTTGATATTATCTGCGGCAAAACATATTACTATAAAATCTGTGCAGTGAAAGGCATATATAACAGCGAATATTCTGATTGCCGGATGATAACAGCAGCTTATATTGAGCCGGGAGAAAAAATTACTGATATTTTCCCGATTGTTATGCAAAATAATGTTAATTTACGAAAACGGCATAAGAATTTTTCATTTATATAATTAAAAGCGATACTCCTGACAGCTTATATGCTGCGCAGAGTATCGCTTAATTTTTATGAAAAATTTTATTTGTCAAATATGCTTATGAGTCTTAATATATTTTCTGCTGCAAGTTCAAGATTCTTAACGCTTTCTCCTTTAATTACTGAGAAGTCCTTAGCAACTCTGTTAGTGCTGAAAACAGCGCTGATTCCGTTTTTGTATGCAGGCTCAAGTTTCTTATCATAATCTCCTGCGATAACTACAACAGGGATGTTTTTTTCTTTTGCACGCTTTGAAACGCCTATAACAACTTTACCTCTCAGTGACTGTGAATCAAATCTTCCTTCACCTGTAAATATTATATCGGCATCAGTTATTATGTTATTGAAATCAACTGTATCAAGTATTGTTTCAATCCCCATCTGAAGCTCGGAATTAAAGAATGCGGACATACCTGCGCCCATTCCTCCGGCGGCTCCCCCTCCGGGAAGTTGAGAAATATCTTTACCTGTTGCGTTGTTTATAATTCCTGAGGCGTGTTTAAGCCCGTCATCAAGCATTTTAACGCAGTTTTTATCAGCACCCTTCTGTGGAGCAAAAACATAAGCGGCACCGTTTTCACCGTAAAGGGGATTGTCAATATCACACATTGTGATAAATTCTATCTCATCAAGGATTTTGTTTTTGCCGCTTAAATCTATTTTGTCAATATTTTTAAGCGTTGCTCCGGCAGGGATAAACTCTTTGTCCTCTTTATCATAAAATTTAATGCCTGCAGCTGCTGCGGCACCGCAGCCCAAATCATTTGTACATGAACCGCCGAGGCACATAATAATCTTTTTGCATCCTCTTTTTGCCGCATCAATAATAAGCTGGCCTACTCCGTATGTAGTGGTAACTGACGGGTCTTCTCTGCCTTCAACCAGCGGCAGGCCTGCGCATACAGCCATTTCAATAACCGCAGTATTTCTGTCACCCAAAAGTCCGTAAAATGCGGTCATTTTTTCGCCCAAGGGGCCTGTTACCTCTGCGGTAACTTTATCTCCTCCTATTGCTTCAAGAAAACAGTCAACACTGCCTTCACCACCGTCTGCAACGGGGATTGATATTACCTGACAGTCGGGAAAATATTTGTATATTTTTCTTTCAAGTATTTCACAAATTCTTTTTGATGAAACAGTTCCTTTGAATGAATCGGGGATAAGAACAGCTTTCTTCATAATAATCACCTCACGATTTTAATTCTGTCATCAAATCTGGGCTTACGCTCCGGTTTTTCATCAGGGTACCCTATAGCAATAGCTATCATAAATTTATAGTTTTCGGGAATGTCAAAGAGACTTTTCCATTTTTTGCTTCTTTCGTCTTCAAACAAAGCTCCTATACTGCCGATAATGCAAGTGCCCAGACCCATGGATTCGGCGGCGATAACTATATTTTCACACATAATTCCGGCATCCATATAGCTGTCATTTTCCGCAAAAATCAGCGCAAGAGTGGGTGCAGTCTGATAAACCGGGTTGACATCCCAGCGTGTGTATGCAGGTGTGTCATAACCCACAATTTCTTTAAAGTCCGTATTCATTGAATCAAGATATTCTTTATTCTGAATAAATCTTAAATGACACGGCTGACAGTTTCTGCCGCTGGGGGCGGCTTTTGCGACATCTGTCAGAATGTTAAGTTCATCATCTGTAATCTGTTTTTGAACATATGAACGAATGGTTTGTCTTTTAAGAATATTTTGAATTGTTTCATTCATGAAAAATCCCTCTTTTCCATACATAATGATACCAAAAATGACATATAAAGTCAATGAAAATGCTTCTTGATTTATTTAATTAAATAAGATATAATCAAAATAATAATTAACGGAGGCGGTTGCTGTGATTTCAAAAATTATAAGTATTATTATGAGTATCATTGCTTTTTTCAGTTCTTTTTTGGGAATCGGTGCTGATAAAAAAATCCCTGCGGGTGAGATGATAAGTTACAGTAAAAACGGTAAATCTGTTTATGTTGAGTTCAGTGAGAATCCTTCAACAGGATATATATGGGAAACAGACAACTATAATGAAAAAGTTATCAAGCTTTCCGACAGTGAAATATATTATTCGCCGTCAGATGAAGGCCGTTTGGGTGCTTCGGGAACAAGAATTTTTACTTTTGATGCTGTTGCGCCGGGGACTGCAAGGGTGAAATTTACTTATGAAAGACATTGGGAAGAAGGCGCAGTCAGAGAAATAATGATAGAGTTTACCGTGAATCAGGATCTGACAGTAGAAGCCTGTCAGATTCCGTGCAACTGAGCGGAGAAAATACAATGGCTGAGTTTACATATAAAAACGGTGATTTTATTCTCAACGGAGAAAAATATACGGTAATTTCAGGGGCAATGCACTATTTCAGAATACCGAGAGAATATTGGCATGACAGACTTATGAAGCTGAAAGAGTGCGGATTCAATACGGTTGAAACATACACCTGCTGGAATCTTCACGAGCCTCGTGAGGGAGAGTTTAACTTTTCCGGTATGCTTGATATTGAAGCATACATTGATATTGCCGCAGAGCTTGGGCTTAATGTGATTGTTCGCCCGGGCCCTTATATTTGCGCTGAATGGGAGTTCGGCGGGCTTCCCGCATGGCTTCTGACTTATAAAAATATGGACATTCGCTGTAATGATGAAGTTTTCATTTCAAAAGTTGAGCGTTATTTTAAGGAATTACTTTCCCGTATTGTACCGAGACTTTGCACTAATGGCGGAAATATCATTATGATGCAGATTGAAAATGAATACGGAAGCTACGGAAACGACAGCGAATATATGCAGAAAATCGCAGATATTTATATTGAAAACGGAGTTGACTGCCAGCTTTACACATCTGACGGTGCAGGTTTTTCAATGCTTTCAGGGGGTACTCTTCCGCAATATCCGTGCGTTGCAAATTTCGGTTCAAAGCCGAAACAGAATTTTGACATTCTTGAACAGTTCAGACCTGATCAACCGAAAATGTGCGGCGAATTCTGGTGCGGATGGTTTGACCATTGGTATGACTGTCATCACACAAGAGATGCCGGGGAAATTGCAGGGTTATTCCGTGATATGATTAACCAAGGAGCTTCGTTGAACTTTTATATGTTCCACGGAGGAACCAACTTCGGATTTATGAACGGGGCAAATTGTTCCGATGCTTATGAGCCTACAATAACAAGCTACGATTATAATGCACTGCTTTCGGAAGCAGGCGACCTTACACCTGCTTATTTTGAGGTGCGCAGGATTATTGAGGATTTTTACGGTAAAAAGCTTCCTGCAGTTACAGTTAAAAACTCGAAAAAAGCGGCTTACGGAAAAATAAAGCTGAATGAATGCTGTTCTGTTTTTGATGCGGTTAAAAAAATATCGTCACCTGTTCACAGTGCAGCACCGAAATTTATTGAGGACATAGGTCAGTCATACGGTTACACATTCTATTCAACTGTTTTAAAAGGGCCTATTGATAAAAGACTGTTGAAATTTGATGTTGTTCATGACAGGGCGATTATTTACCTTAACGGAGAATATAAAGGGTATTTTGAACGCTCACAGCACAGCGATGATATTGAGATAGGTCTTGAAAAAGGTGAAACGGCAAAGCTGGATATTCTTTGTGAAAATATGGGCAGAGTGAATTTCGGCCCCGGATTAGTTGACAGAAAAGGTATTCGAGGGGTAAGGTTTGATTCTGAGTATCATTTCGGGTGGGATATGTATCCCCTTCCTCTTGATGATTTGTCAAAGCTTCCGTTTACACAAGGAGCGAAAAAAACGAATACAGCATCTTTTTTAAGAGGGTATCTTGATATAAAGGAAGAACCTGCCGATACATTTATCAGACTTGACGGATTGAACAAGGGCGTAGTTTTTGTTAACGGATTTAACCTGGGCAGGTATTTTAATTGTGCAGGTCCGCAAAAGACTCTGTACTGCCCTGCTCCGATGCTTAAAAAAGGCAGAAATGAGATTATTGTGTTTGAATCAGACTTTATAAAAGACAATATTATTGAATTTACAGCTGAACCTGAGCTGGGATAACAGATAAATATTGTTTTTTAGCATTATATGCTTGAAATTGTATATCGTTTTGGTGTATTATATATATAATATTTAAGATAAGGAGTGAATGCGTTGGATTTTGCATACATAAAGCTTGGAATAGTGGCATTATTACCGGCTGTTGCAAGCGTTTTTATATATTTGTTTGAAAAAAGGCGAAAGAAAGGTAAAGTCCGATATATTATCAGTCAAATTGTTATCGGAATTATTTTCGGCGGACTTGCAGTACTTGGCACGGAATTCGGTATACCCATTAACGGTGCTATGGTTAATTGCCGTGACGGTGCAGTTCTTGCCGCAGGTCTTATGTTCGGCGCACCGGCAGGTATTATTGCCGGTCTTATAGGCGGTATTGAACGCTGGATTGCAGTTGCGTGGGGCGTCGGTGCATATACAAGAGTTGCCTGCTCGGTTTCTACGGCGATTGCGGGAATTTATTCTGCGGCGTTGCGTAAGTTTATGTTTGAAAACAAAAAGCCGGGATTCCTTATATCTTTTGCAATAGGCGTTGTAATGGAAGTATTCCATTTGACAATGGTGTTTATTACAAATATGTCAGACCCTGTAAAAGCTATGGATGTTGTCAAGGCTTGTGCTGCACCAATGATTATTGCTAACGGTGTATCCGTATTGATTTCGGCAATGCTTATTACATTGATTGCGAAAGACACAGTAAAGGAAAAAGGAAAAAATACTGTTCGTATTTCACAGACAATTCAGCGTTGGATGCTGATTACCGTTTTGCTGGCCTTTATTGTTACATCAGGTTTTGTATTTAAGCTTCAGGATGAAATAGCTAATGCTCAGACCGAATCGCTTCTTTCATTGGCTATTGACGAAACTTCAGCAGATATCAACGATGCATCTGATAAGCACCTTCTGGAACAGACATACAAGGTAGCAGAAGAAGTTAAATCAAAGCAAATTGACGACATTGCGGAAGAATTAGATGTAGATGAAATCAGTATTATTGACAGCAAGGGAATTATTGTTGAAAGTACAGACCCGGTTTTTGTAGGATTTGATATGTCTTCCGGAAAGCAGGCAAGTGAATTTTTATGCTTGCTCAACGGTAAGAAAGAATTTGTTCAGAGTTACGGTCAGATTACATCGGACCCGACAATCATGAGAAAATATGCAGGGGTAGCATACGAAGACGGTTTTATTCAGGTTGGTTATGATGCGACAGGTTTCCAGAAATATTTAAGCGAACAGGTTAAGGGAATAACGAAAAACCGTCATGTGGGAAAAACCGGCTCGATTATTATTTTCGATAAAATAATGAATGTTGTCAGCGCTCCCGAAGGCTTCACAATGGAAGCAGTTGACCGTGCAACCCTTATTTATAATATGCGTGAACAGAATAAGACATTTACGACTATTATAGGTAACAGTAAATATTATTGTGAGTATCAGAAAGCAGAAGGTTATTACATAGTTTCTCTTTTACCCGAAGAAGAAGCTTTGCAGATGAGAAACATTGCTATTTGTATTAATGCATTTTTGGAAGTGCTTGTGTTTGCGGTAATGTTCGGGCTTATTTACCTGCTGATTAAAAAGGTTGTTGTTGACAGAATTAAAAATATAAATGATTCTCTGGCAAGAATCACAGGCGGTAATCTCAACGAAAAAGTTGATGTCCGGTCCAGCGAAGAATTTGTTTCTCTTTCAGATGATATAAATTCTACAGTTGAAACACTGAAAGAATATATCAATGAAGCTTCCGCAAGAATCGACAGTGAGCTTGAGTTTGCTCAAAATATTCAGAAATCTGCGCTGCCTGCAGTTACTTCCGCTTTTTCTGATAGAAAAGATTTTGATATTTACGCTTCAATGTATACCGCAAAAGAAGTCGGCGGAGATTTCTATGATTTCTATTTTACCGATTCTCAGATTTTGAATTTCCTTATTGCCGATGTTTCAGGCAAAGGAATACCTGCGGCTATGTTTATGATGCGTGCGAAAACAGAGCTTAAAAGCCTCACTGAATCCAAGCATTCTCTTGACCAGGTATTCACTATCGGCAATCAGGCACTTTGCGAAGGCAATGATGCAGGAATGTTTGTTACCGCATGGCAGGGAAGGATTGACCTTGAGAACGGCGTATTCAGTTATGTTAATGCAGGTCATAATCCCCCGTTGCTGCGCAGAAGCGGCGGAAAGTTTGAATATCTTAAATCACGCCCCGGGTTTGTTCTTGCCGGAATGGATTGTGTTAAGTATAAACCGCAGGAAATTCAGCTTATGCCCGGAGATACGATTTTCCTTTATACTGACGGTGTAACAGAAGCTACAAATTCTGATAATGAGCTTTACAGCGAGGAAAGACTTCTTGAAACAATCAATTCAAAAGAGTTTTCAAGTATGAAAGAACTTACGGATTATATTAAAGAAGATGTTGATATGTTTGTAAAAGATGCTCCTCAGTTTGACGATATTACAATGCTTGCATTTGAATATAAAGGTCAGCCGACTGTACCTTCAGTTCATTTTGACAAAGCGAGCTTTGCGGATATTCCCGCCGTTACGGAATTTGTTGAAAAAGAGCTTGAAAAAATAGACTGTCCTATGAAGACTGTAATTCAATTCAGCGTAGTTATTGATGAGATTTACAGCAACATTGTACGGTACGGTTACGATAAAGAGCCCGGCCCTGTTACAGTAAAGTTGATTCACAAAGTTGATTCCAATACAGTATGCCTCAGCTTCATTGATGAAGGTATTCCGTATAACCCCCTTACTAAAGAAGATCCGGATGTTACTCTTTCCGCTGAGGAAAGAAATATCGGCGGATTAGGCATTTACATGGTTAAGAAAACCATGGATAATGTTATATATAAATATGAAGACGGACAGAATGTTTTGACCGTTATGAAAAATTTATGATAGGGGAATCAGAATGAGTGTTTTGGATTTTAAGAATGAAGGCGGCACATTGACTGCTTTGCTTTCAGGTAAAATTGATTCTTCTAACGCACCTGAGGTTGAACAGGAAATAAGTGCTGTTGTTACAGAAAATAATCACGAATTTCTTGTAATTGATGCATTAAATCTTGAATATATTTCAAGTGCAGGTCTTCGTATTATTTTAAGGCTGAGGAAAAATGAGCCTGAATTAAAAATAATACACGCCTCGTCGGAAGTTTATGATATTTTTGAAATGACCGGATTTACGGAAATGATTCCCGTGTCGAAGGCATACAGGGAAATATCTGTTGACGGTTGTGAAGTGATAGGCAAAGGCGCAAACGGCGAGGTTTACAGGATAGATGCTGACACAATAGTTAAGGTTTACATCAATCCTGATTCTCTTCCGGATATTCAAAGAGAAAGAGAGCTTGCAAGAAAAGCCTTTATTTTGGGAATACCCACCGCAATTCCTTACGATGTTGTTAAGGTCGGCAGCGGATACGGTTCGGTGTTTGAACTTCTTAACGCTAAATCATTAGCAAAGCTTGTAATGGCAGATACAGAAAACATTGACAAATATGTTGGGTTGTATGTTGATTTGCTGAAAAAAATTCACTCAACTCAGGTTAAACCGGAAGATATGCCTGACATGAGGGAAACAGCTGTTAACTGGGCAAAATTCGTAAAAGAATATTTACCCGAAGGAAAAGGTAAAAAGCTTGTTAAACTGGTAGAGGATGTTCCTGTTGATTATCATATGATGCACGGTGACTATCATCTTAAAAATGTTATGATGCAGAACGGCGAAGTCCTTTTAATTGATATGGATACTATTTGCTACGGACATCCGATTTTTGAGTTCGCAAGTATCTTTAATGCATATATTGGTTTTGGCGAGCTGGATTACGGCGTTACAGGCAGATTTTTAGGTATTCCTTATGATATATGCCATGATATCTGGGAAAAAACATTAGCTCTTTATTTTAATAATGAAGATAAAGAAAAAATTGAAGAAGTTAAAAAGAAATCTATGATTGTAGGCTATACAAGACTTATCCGCAGGCTTATAAGAAGAAACGGATTGGAAAACGAACAAAGTAGAGCCGAAATAGAATATTACATAAACAATCTTATCAATTTACTTGATGAAGTTGATACGCTTACATTTTAAGGAGGAATAAAAATGCAAATCATTAAAAATCAGAATGGCGATTCACTTGAGGTAAATCTTATCGGAAGACTTGATACCAGTACTTCTCCGGAATTGGAGAGTGAGGTAACATCACAGCTTGACGGAATAGCAAAACTTGTTTTTGATTTTGAAAAGCTCGAATACATTTCATCAGCAGGTCTTCGTGTTCTTCTTGCATCACAGAAAATCATGAATAAGCAGGGTGAGATGGTAATAAAAAATGTCTGCGATGATATCAATGATGTTTTTGAAATTACAGGCTTCTGTGATATTCTTACAATAGAATAATAATTAAAGCTTCCGTTATGATTTTATCGGCGGAAGCTTTTTAAAATTTTCGGCGGTGAAAAAATGATTCAGCTTTTTTATGCAGATGCATCTTTTTTCGAAAACGACACTGAATTCGAAAAGTATTATAAAGAAGCATCTGATTTTCGGCAAAAAAAAATTGATTCTTTAAGGTTCAGAAAAGATAAAAATTTAAGTCTCGCCGCAGCTGTTCTTCTTGACAGAGGATTAAAAAGCTTTAACTTGCGTGAAAAGGATATGTCATATTCTTTTGTTGAAAATAAAAAACCCGTTTTTTCAGATTATAAGGATTTGTTTTTTAATATTTCCCATTCTGATAAAGCTGTTGCTGTTATTTTATCAGACACAGACTCAGGATGTGATATTGAAAAAATCAGTAATTGCAATCTGAAAATTGCAAAAAGGTTTTTTTGCAAAGATGAGTATGATTTTTTGCTTAATTCAAAAGAAAGAGATGTAGATTTTTACCGTATATGGACCCTTAAAGAAAGTTATATGAAGGCGACGGGAAAGGGAATGAAGCTGCCGCTGAACAGTTTTTGCATGAAATTCAGCGAAAATAATATTTCTGTTATTTGCGATGAATCAGACGGATGCTTTAATTTCGGCGAGTACAGGGGAATTAAGGACTACTGTCTTTCTTACTGTATTAAAAACAGTAATGAGAAGCCGAAAATAATCAAGTGGGATTTTAAGGAAGAATCATTATGAAAATAAAAATAATTAAAGTGCCTGAGGTTATTATGCAGGCCGAGAATAAAGAACAAAATTATTTTGCATGGCCTACTGTTGAAAGACTTAAAAACGGAAAAATTGCTGTTTCGTGTTCAGGGTTCAGGCTTGAGCATATTTGTCCTTTCGGAAAAGCTGTTGTTTCTTTCAGCGATGATGAAGGCGAAACCTTTACTGAACCTGAAGTGATAATTGATACCGTTCTTGATGACCGTGATGCCGGTTTGTGTGCTTTTGGTGAAAGCGGCCTGATAGTAACATCCTTTAACAACAGCGTTGAATTTCAAAGGAATAACTGCTGTGAAGAAAAACGAAGCCAGTGTCTGGCATATCTTGATACCGTGTCTGCTGAGGAAGAAAAGAAAGCTCTCGGTTCTGAATTTCGCATAAGCCTTGACAACGGAAAATCTTTCGGACAGATTTTTAAGTCACCTGTTACATCTCCTCACGGTCCCGTTGAATTGAAAAACGGAAGAATACTCTGGGTTGGAAATAATTTTTTACCGGACAGGAATCATTATCCTGTTGAATTGTATGAGATTTATAAAGACGGAAGCAATAAATATATCGGTGAAATTAAAAAAGATATTCCGGGGGTTTATATGTGCGAGCCGTATCTTGAACAGCTTGACGACGGAACGCTTGTATGCCACATCAGAGCAGAAGAATCGGATAAATGCTTTACTGTATACCAGGCTTTTTCTTATGATGAAGGAAAAACATGGACAGAACCTGTTCCTGTTCTTCCGGTTAAAGGCGGGGCACCTGCTCATATTATAAGACATTCCTCGGGCGCAGTTATTTCTGTTTACGGATACCGTGAAAAGCCTTATGGAATCAGAGCAATGATAAGCACGGATAACTGCAAAACATGGAAAAAAGATTTTATTCTGTATGAACAGACTGTCAGTGATGATATCGGGTATCCTGCAACTGTTGAGTTGAACGACGGAAGTCTTATGACTGTGTTTTATGCTCATCCTGCAAGCGATAAACCTGCTGAAATTCTTTCTGTTAAATGGAAAATTGAATAAAAATACAGCACAGAGATAAACAAAACCGTTTATGCTCTGTGCTGATTTTTTGGCTGTTTATTTATTATTTATCAGGTTTACAATAAGTTTATACAAGTCCTTAATTGCAAGAATAATTTTATCAAGCAACGACAGCTTTTCAGCATATTCATACGGTGTAACCG
The DNA here is from genome assembly GCA_045628495.1 of Acutalibacteraceae bacterium. GTDB lineage: Bacteria > Bacillota > Clostridia > Oscillospirales > Acutalibacteraceae > CAG-488. The sequence goes on along the minus strand of JAZQPL010000060.1, from coordinate 27,685 downwards.
TATCATTCTGAGGAGAATAAATTGTAAACCTTGGATATTGGGGATAAGTGTTTACAGTCGGCTGCTCTTTTGAAAGAAGCAGAGTGTATACCATTTCATCAAGGCATCCGCTCGAGGCGGTATGCTTCAGATTTTTAATAAACCATGTCTGTTCAGGAAACATACAGGTAGATGCGTCAATATTTTTTTCGGGATTAATATATTTTGGGTCAACTTTGCTGAGGTATTCTTCATTTAATACGCCGTAATATGATGCGGTTGTTGCACCGAAAGAAGTATTTTTTGTATCAATAGTATTATCACTCATGTATTCCCAGCTTTCAACAAGGGGAACGGATGCGAAGTTATACCCGCTGATAACAATCAGGTTGGCTTTTTCATTAAGGTCACGGAGTGTTTTTTCACGGTTGACTTTTACTTTTGTGTTATATTCGTTGATTTTTGAAATTATCTCACTTCTGTCAATGCCGTCATCTTTATAGATAGTATTGAAAACATAGTTATAAGAGCTTTCAAAGTATTCATCGGGAATCATTGACCATATAGGAAGCCAGCCTGCAAAAATCGGGAGTATTGCTTTTTTAGCGGCGATAGTAAGAACTTTATCAACTGTATAGTTTACGCAGTCACAAACAGGGTCAAGAGCACCGGACAAATCAAGAATTTCAAAAAGCGTATCAAAAAGATACGGATAATCACTGTCTGAAAGAAGACCGCTCATATATTGAGTAAAGCTTCCGCTGTTAACAGAAATATGACCGCTCATAAGCTCACCGTTATATGTTTCGCCGTAAGGAGCGGAAGAATAGAAACAAACGCCGTCAATTTTTTCATTGCCGTAAAGAGAAAGGTAAGAAACGGTTATGACTCCGCCGAAGCTGTGGCAGAAAAGGCTGACCTTTGATGCCCCCGAACACTCAAGAATATAATCGATAAAGTCGTTCAGCTGCTGTGCAAGAATAAGCGGGTCAAGTCTCCAGTCGTATGTGAAAGAATATCTTCCGTTTTTTGTTACCTGAGCTTTATCGGGATATACAAAGTATGCTCCCGAATTATCGGTAATGTTTCCGTTTATGTCACAGCATAACGGAGCGAATAAGTCACTGACAACAGAAAATGTTTTTTCCGCAAAGCTGTCCCAGTCTTTATTAAACGCAAATTCAGCAATGTACGGAGAAGCATTTTTAACCGCAGAAACAATGCTTTCAGACGGTATTGGCCAAATCTTTTCCGATTCGGGGTCGTTTTTGTCTGAATATAAATCAGACGCCATAAATCCGTGAATATAAATTACGGGGCAGTCATCTTTTATGCTGCTTTCTGCGCTGACTGATAACAGCGGTACCAGCGTTACAATCAGAGAAAGAAAAACAGAAAATAGTTTTTTCAAAAAATCTTCCTCCTGACAAATCAGCAAAACGGTTCAGAACCGCTGTCTGCTGTGAATTTATAGTCATATTTTTTATTGGTAATAATAAATGTCATTCTTTCCTGAATGGTCATGCTGCCGTGAGCTAAATCATATCCGCCGTGGTCAGATGTGATAATTATGAGCCAGTCTTCCTGAGAGTAAGTGGGTCGGGCTTTAATGTCATCAATAATATTCTGACCGGTTATTTCCGCATTTTTGAAATTTTCCGCATACTTGGGATTGCGAATGCAGAAGCCGGAGGAATGACCTTCATGGTCACAGTATTCAAAAATTGAGAAAATAAAATCAGAGCAATCCTGTTTTGCAAGGTCGGCAGCAACATTGCCGTATGTTCCGTCATCATTTTCCGCACAAACGAACTGAGAGTTTATACCGTTATCTTTTATGTAATTCTTTTCATTCCAGTATGTTGCTCTTTCACTGTTAAAATGACCGCTCCACGATACATAAAATGCAGAACTGTCAATTTCGCCGCTTTCAACAAGAGTTGTTAAAAGTGTAAGGTGCTCGTTTGATTTCGGGATACCGTTACCGGTAATACCGTGAACATCTGCCCACTGACCGGTAAGCATTGAACACCATCCGGGAGCAGTGGAAGTTGACTGTGTGTTTATTGCCGGGAAATTTTTGCCGCCGCAATATGAAACAACAGCCTGTCCGCCTTCATTCATAAGGCTTGTTATAGCACTTGTTTCGTTGTCTTTCATAAGTGAAAGTGCGTCAAGTCTGCATCCGTCATATCCTATAACAATGGCTTTCTTTTTAAGCTTTCCTTCAGGAAGAGCAGAGTTAAAGTGATTTGTAATGATATTGTAAATTTCTGTTTGAGGAACAGCGGTTTCTATTGTGTTGTCATAAATTGCAACGGAATCAGCCGCTTTAATGTACAGCTTTTTTGTGTCGTTGTGATTTACCCCTACAAAGCTGCCTGAGATGTAGAGAAATGCAGTTACGATAGAAACAATCAGACTTTGAATTTTTAAGAACATAGTTTATTCTCCTTTAAGTATAATATCAATGAAGCTCGTACCGTCACATTCAAACGGAATACCGAAATAGTCTGCGATTGAAGCACCTATATCAGAAAAGGTTTTTCGTGTTTTCAGGTTTACGGGCTTTATTTTTTTACCGCAGATCAGCAAGGGTACATATTCCCTTGAGTGATCTGTATGACTGTCTCCCGGGTCACAACCGTGGTCGGCAGTTATCATCATTATATCATCATCTTTCATATTGTCAATAAATGACGGTATTCTGCGGTCAAATTCGCTGAATGCTTTGGCATAACCGTCAACATCCTGTCTATGACCGTAAAGCATATCAAAATCAACAAGATTAACAAAGCAAAGTCCTTCAAAATCCTGCTTGAGAATTTTCTGCAACGCATCCATTCCTTCTGCATTTGAATGAGTGATGATTTTTTCTGTAACTCCTCTTGAAGCAAATATATCGGAAATTTTACCTACTGCAACAACTGATTTTTCAGTATTTTTCAATGCGTCAAGAACCGTATTTCTCGGAGGAGTCAACGAAAAATCACGGCGATTGGCAGTACGGTAAAAGTTGGGGTATTCGCCGCTGAACGGTCTTGCAATAACACGGCCGACGGAATGAATCCCGCAAAGTATTTTTCTTGCTGTTTCGCAATACTCGTAAAGAGTTTCAACGGGTACCGTTTTTTCATGAGCCGCAATCTGAAATACACTGTCAGCGGATGTATATACAATTAAACTTCCGGTTTCAATATGTTCTTTGCCGTAATCTTTAATAACTTCTGTGCCTGAATAAGGTTTGTTGCAGATTATTTTTCTGCCGGTTCTTTTTGAAAATTCGTCAATCACTTCCCGGGGAAATCCGTCAGGATAAACGGGAAGGGGAATTTCAGATACTATTCCCGCAATTTCCCAATGACCGATTGTTGTATCTTTTCCCATTGATTTTTCGGCTATTCTTCCGAAAGCACCGATAGGCTTGTTATTCTCAGGCAGATAGTTTACACCGTCAATTAAAGATAAACCCATTTTTATTGAATTTTCAGCAGAAAAAAATTCTGACTGTGAAATTCTTTTTAATGTGTTGCAGTCTTTATCACCGAAATTTTCCGCATCGGGCATTTCTCCTATACCGCATGAATCAAGAACAATAAGAAAAACTCTTTTCATTTTTTCACCTCGAAAGCTTTACGGCGGTTTTTAATGCAAGCTCCATCATTTCGGTAAAGGAAGTTTGTCTTTCATCAGAGTTTGTGGATTCGCCTGTAATAATGTGGTCGGAAATTGTGCAGATTGCAAGGGCGTTTTTCCCGCATCTTGCGGCGTTCATGTAAAGTGCGGCTGCTTCCATCTCTATAGCCATAACGCCCATTTTGCTCCAACACGGAGCGGATTTTAATTTTTCAGGCAGTCCGTCTTCGTCAGAATAAAAATTGTCTGATGAAAGAAGGTTGCCAACATGGTATTTAATCCCTTCTTCATCAGCTGTTTTGGTGCAGGCACTCAGCATTTTATAACTGCAAACAGGCGCAAAAGTTCCGGGAAGGTTAAACTGATTGCCGTAGTTTGAATTTGTGCACGCTCCCATTCCCATAACAATATCCCGCACATGAATATTTGTGTTTATTGCTCCTGCTGAGCCTATTCGCATTATATTTTCAACACCGAAAAAATTATACAGCTCATAGGAGTAAATTCCTATTGACGGCATACCCATACCGCTTGCCATAACAGAAACACGGGTTCCGTTATAATAACCTGTATATCCCTGAATACCCCTGACATTATTCACAAGCTTTGCTTCGGATAAAAAATTTTTTGCAATAAACTCTGACCTTAAAGGGTCGCCCGGCATAAGTACAGTTTTTGCAAAGTCTTCAGGCTTTGAATTTATATGCGGTGTGGGATAATTTGAAGACATATAATCACCCTTTACTGAAAAATTACAAAAAGATTATACCACTTTATAATTACATTATCAATGGGCAATAAACCGATAAATATATAGTTTCCGGCTTTATAAAAACATTTTTTACCACGCAAATCAAGTCGAATACCATATTTATATTGAAAAATATATTCATATAATTACAATTATTCACAGTTAATAATTTATATAAAAAGACTGTGCGAGGCGTAGTGATTTAATATTAAAAAGTAAAAGAATTTAAATGAGGGGTCATTAAAAAAGGCTGCAATTCAGCTTTTGCCGGATTGCAGCCTTTCTGTATATTATTTTTTGTATTCTTCAATTTTGTTAATGAGATTCCTACCGATTTTTTCCATAACCTTTGTTGCCTGAAGTGCATTTTCAGGGTCATTTTCAAACGGAATAAGAAATTCATCTGCTTCAAATGTTATGTTTCCGTCATAGTCTATTTCAGCAAGTGCTTTGGCAACTTCATCCCAGTCTGTTTTTCCGTACCCGGGGGGATAATGCAAATCAGATATATTATCATTGTCGTGCACATGAAGAGCTTTCAACCTGTCATGTCCGATTGTGCGTATGCAATCAGCGGCATTCCTCCCTGTCAGACCGCAATGACCTATATCAAGACAGCCTACAAAATATTTGCTGTTAACTGTATCAATAAGCTTGTTGAATTCAAGCGGGTCCGAACAGGCACCTGAAATAATATGTTCTCTTTTCCCTTTACCTTTTGTTTGCCATATGTTTTCACAGGCAATTTTTACACCGTATTTTTCACAATAATATAAATAATCTTCATAATATTTAACATTTAATTCATTGAAATATTTTCTGTTTTTCTTTTTGTAATACGGTCTGAACTGCAATGGATGGACAACCATAACGGGAATTTCCAGTATTGAAGCAATTTCAAATGCACGGATTATTTTTTGCTTTGCCATGTTCAAAAAATAATCTTCACCTTTGGAGATTGTAAAGCTGAACGGCGCATGAGCCTGAGTGAATATAATTCCTATTTCATCAGCATATTTTTTTAAGTCTTTTGCGAAGTTTTTATATTCGTCGGTATTGAGCACGGAGTCTTCAGAAGACATACAGAACATTGAAAAATCTACCGAATCAAATCCTGCTTCCTGTATTATTGAGATAGCTTTTTTGTTTCCGAAGTATGAGCTGCAACAGCTTGTCTGTGTTGCGAGTTTCATTCCTGTTCCTCCCTTAAGGAAAATCTGCAGCCGCAGTAATTCTGTCTGTATAAATCATATTTTTTCGAAAGTATGATGGATTTTTTATATCCTTCTTTTTTCTTGAAGTCGGCGAAAAGATAATTTATTTGATACTTTTCCGAAAGCTCTTTACCGATTTCATTCAATAAAACAGCATTTTTATGAGGGCTTACCGATAATGTTGTTGTAAAAAAATCGTAGCGGTTTTCTTTTGCAATTTGTGCGGTTTTTTCAAGACGAAGTCGAAAACATTTTTCACATCTTGCTCCGCCTTCATGCTCTTTTTCATATCCGTTTACAGCTTGAAGAAATTCGTTTTCATCGTAGTTACATGAAACAAAATTTACGGGATTTTTGAATTCCATTTTTTCAATGAGCTTTATCTGCTCCGAAAGACGCTTTTGATATTCACTTTCAGGGAAAATATTAGGATTATAGTAAATTACGGATACATTGAAAAATTCTGACAACACATCAAGCACATAAGAACTGCACGGTCCGCAGCAACTGTGCAAAAGAAGTGAAGGCGTTCCGTCAGAGGAACGAATCTGTTCTTCCATAATTTTTTGAAAGTTTATTTTTTCCATTACATTTCTCCGACAAAATTTTTTATTTTTTCAACACAGTTTTTTTCATCTTTAATAAAGCAGAATAAATGCAATGAATTTTTCACAGATAAAATTTCAGTCTGAGCATTTATTTTTTCTGAAAGTTTTTTTACAGAGGAAAGTTTGAAAACCCGGTCTTTTTCGGAATGAATGAAAAGCACAGGAGTTTTAACAGATTTTGCAACGGAAAAAAGATTAAAATCACGCATATCAAAACCGGTATTATTTCTGAAAAATCCGTTCATCAGCTTTGTTACCGGCTTTGACAGAAATGAATATTTTTTTCTCATATCGGATGAAATTGTTCTGTATATTCCTGAATAAATACTTTCTGCAATTACACCTTTCACACTTACGGGAATTTCAGGATTTGCGCAGGCAGCGATTGCCGCAAACGAACCCATGGAAACGCCGTGAATAAAAATATCACACTGCGAACCGAATTTCGCTTCCAGCCATTTGCACCATGTCACAATGTCAAAGCTTTCCATAATACCGTGAGTTGTATATTTCCCCTGGCTTCTGCCGTGACAGCGCTGGTCAATAATCAAAATATTATAGTTTAGTTTTTTATATATATTTACAGATTCTGCGAAGTCATGTTTACCGCAGCTGTTGTAATCGTGGCAGAGTATAACAGATTTATTTTTGCAGTTTTCTTCGGGTATATATAATTCACCGTAAAGGCATATATCATCATTAGCGTACGCTTCAACTGATTCAAAATGATTTTCTTCAAAAAATTTATTGCTTCTGCTGATGATTTCTTCATAATTTTCAGGCTGAATTTTTTTCAGATTTTCATAAAAATTTTTATCGTTCTTTTTGTTTACCATGAAATTATGACGAAACTCATAAAAAGATAAAATAATATATGCAATTAAAAGTATTACAATAATAATAGACAGTGAAATAACGATAACCAAAAAATCAAACCTTTCTTAAACTTTCGCAATATAAAGAAACATCAAACGGTTCTAACAGTGAATCTTTTTTCAGATACAGCGGATGATGCGGATGTCCTCCGTTTTTTGAACGGGAACCTGCGGTGTACCACTTTGCACCGTATTTTTTGCCTGCATTAACCATATCAAGAACACAGTCGTAAAGATAATCACGCTTGTTTATTATTGTACCCCAAGCCGCCCAAACAGACGGTTCGTTTTCAGAAACAGAAAGCACATATTCAAACGCTTTCATATTTTCGCTGTGAAGTATGGGATTAAAGCTTTTTTCCATATCATCCGGACTTGTAGCTCTCTGAGCATAAACATTAAACATAATAAAACTGTCAAATCCGTTGCGGTTTGCAATTCTTTCAACTGATTTTAATGTATTATCAAGATTATCAGGTTCGGCTGTAGAAGGATTTATTCCGATGCAAATCAGCGGATTTTTACCTTTTGTTCCTAATATGTAACGGTATTCTGAATAAAAATCAGGCACATAAAGCCATCTTTCTGTGTCATAATTTTTTTGACTTTTACCTTTAAGAGCGTCACTGAATGTAAGAACATCAATTTCAGCTGTTGATGATGAAGGAATATGCATTTTATCAATCCTTTTCTACTTTCATAAATCCTTTTGATTTCTTTTTAATATAAAATGTCAGCATAGCTCCTGCCGGGATTGAAATTACTGTTGCGGCTTTTTTAGGAGATTCTTTAATAAAGTGTCTGTTTTTTGAAATGATGCTGCTTGAAACATAATGAATTGCGCAGCGAAAAAGCTCTTTAAGATTATCTGCTTTTTCCATGTCGACTTTTCTGATGAAAGCAAATCCTTTCGGATTGCGAAGATATTGTTTGTACATATTTGTGCTTGAACCATCTTCCATGTATTCAACAACACAAACAGGCTCATTCATAATAAGAAGGGAATAGTCTTCGTCTGCAAGGTAATATTTATATGCGATTGAAACATATTTTTCCCCTTCAAATTCAGGATAAGGGGGATATTTTTTCATAACATCAGTTCTGTAAATCAGTTTTTTATCCCCTTTGCCGCCTCTTGCATAATAACCTTTCAAAGTCGTTTCCTTACGGTCTGTTTCAAGGGGAAGACCGATAATTTTTCCGCTTTCAAGGCAATCAAGAGCAATTATACCGGCATACTTTTCGTTCCTGTTTTCTTCCCACAAATTTACTATTTTTTCAACCGCATTATCTGTCATATAATCGTCCGAGTCAATGCAGACATTCAGTTCCGTATCAATATTTTCATAAGCGGTGTTGTGAGCGGTGTGCATTCCGCCGTTCTTTTTATAAACATATTTTATTTCAAATCCGTTATCTTTTTTCTGCCATTCTTTTATTAGTGATGCAGTTTCATCAGTTGAACCGTCATCAACAACAAGCCATACAAAGTCCTTGCAGGTTTGGCGCAAAAGACTTTCATAGCAAAGGTGAATTGAATATGCTCTGTTATAAGCAGGCGTAAAAACAGTTAAAGTTTTCATAGTAAACCTCCGTTATTTACCGATAAGCTTGTCTATACATTTTATTAAGGCGTAAAGACCGGCGGCGTTTCCTTTTTTACACATTGTAAAAAACAATTTCCAGTGCGGCTGAAAATATTTTGTTTCAAGCTGATTGTAAGCCGCTTTATACCTTGATGATGTTATTATTTCTTTGAGCTTTTTAATTTTTTCTTTTTGCGGAGAATTATTTATATTTTCATTAAGCCCTATTCCGATAATGCTTAAAGCGATTCTGTTGTTAAGCGCATCGTCAAAGGGAAGATTTTTCTCTTTAATAATGTTTCCCATTCTTGTATACAGCTCCTGCCACTGACCGAAAAGCGCAGGCTTATATTTTTTGGTAAGTGAAGTTTCGTTATCTTTTCTGTAATGGTTAAAATATTTATTTATAAAAACAGCTTTTTTTACATAACAAAATGCTTCAAGATTAAATAAAGCATCTTCTGTTCCGATAATTTTTGTATCTGTAAAAATACAGCCGTTATCTTTAATTATTTCAGTTCTGAACAGCTTTCCCCACGCAGTTGCGGCTGAATCGGCGTTTTCCGGATTACTCAGTTCACTGCCGGTCAGACCTGCAATTCTTTTGTGAAGTTTAATCATTTTTTCGTTTTCAAAAACGATAATTTCCGGTTGGTTTATGCCGAAAATATCTTTCGGAGAGGATTTATCCGGAAACTCTCTTGTATATCCCCACAAACAAAGCTGTGCGGACTCTTTTTCAATTTCTCTGATTGCGCATTCGCAGGTCGTTTCGTCAATCCAGTCATCACTGTCAACGAACATAACATATTCTCCGGTTGCAAGTTCAAGTCCGGAGTTCCTTGCACCTGAAAGCCCCTTGTTTTTTTGAGAAAAAAGTTTTATTCTGGAATCGTTTTCTTTATATTTTTTAATTATTTCAACGCTGTTGTCGGGGGATTCGTCATCAATGCAGATTATTTCAAGTTTTTTGTATGTTTGGTTTACAATACTTTCAAGGCATTTTTCAATATATTCTTCAACATTATACACCGGAAGAATTATACTTATTAAACCGTTTTGATATTCCATAAAAAAGCCTCCCGTACAAAATTCAGACAAATTGAAAATAAAAGCAACGCTTACTGCCGCACAAAAAATGAGACAGTAAGCGTTTTATAAAGAATCAGTCAACAATTTCACCCATAAGACCTGGTGCGGCAAATGCGGCGTTTGATTCGTCTGTATCAATGTGCATTGCAAGTGCATATTTCGGGCTTACTCTTACAACAACATCACCGAAAACAAGACTTCTGCCGTCTGTTTCAACCTTAACAGAAACGATCTGCTTGTCTTTAAGTCCGAATTTTTCAGCATCCTCGGGAGTTGCGTGAACATGACGCTTCGCAACAATAACGCCCTGTGAAATTTCAATCTCACCTGCAGGTCCGATAATTTTGCAAGCACCGCTGCCTGCTACATCGCCTGATTCACGGCACGGAGCATCAACTCCTATTGAACGGGCGTCACTTGCTGAAAGTTCAACCTGTGTTTCAGGACGAACAGGGCCTAAAATTGAAACTCTGGGGAAAGAGCCTTTCGGTCCCACAACCTGAACTCTCTCTTCACAAGCAAACTGACCGGGCTGTGAAAGAGCTTTTTTAGGTGTAAGTTCATATCCTGCACCGTAAAGCGTTTCAAGGTCAGCCTGAGTAACATGAACATGTCTTGCAGATGTTTCAACTAATACTTCTTTTTTCATTGTAATAACCTCACTTTGAATAATTATTTACCATTTAATTTCAAATTCCTGCATACAGCCGAAAGGAGCATCAACGCCGCCCATTGTATCAACATGAAGAATCCATGTGTAATCGTAAGCAGCAGAAATAACATGACCGGTTTTTTTATCAACCTTAACAACAATAGTTCCGTTTTTATATCCTATTTTCAGACCGGAAAGCAAGCTATCTGCGGCTCCGGCAGATTTATGAATATCTTCTGTGCAAACTATAGAAAATGCTCTGCCGTGATGGCAACTTCCATGAGAAACATTTGAACTGAGTTCATCATCAAGAACTTTTATTCCGATTGTATAAATGCCGTCTTTTTCCGTAAGCTTTGCCTCTTTAATGTCAGAAACGGTCAGCTTGCTTGCCCATGATTCATTTTCAACAGGGAAAAATCTGTTCTTATCTGCGACGGAAGTAACCGTTTTACCGCTTTTTTCTTCATTTTCACCCATATTTGACTTAATGAGCTTGTCAATCAAGCTTTCAAATGCGCCGAAAGAACCAAGCACTATGCCTGATGACTGATAGCTTTTATCTGTAGTCTGTTTTATTGATTTCGCATTCGGCTTAACCTGATTGATTACTTTATTGTAATACGCAATGATTTCTTCTTTTGTGGAAGGTTTTTTGCTGCCGCTGTCAGCAGCCGAATTATTTGATTTGTTTTTATCTGAAGAAGATTCGGATTTTTTACTGACTGAAGAATTATTATTGTTTTCAGATGACTTCTCTGAAAGCTGAGAATTATTGCCGCTTTCTTTATCGGATAAAAACTGTTCACTTACATCTGAAGTGAAGATGTCTTCATTGTCGAGTATGCTTCCTGTTGAATTGACCTGCGTAGTATTTAAGCTGTCAAGCATTGTTTCATTTGTGTTAATTATTACCTCAAAACATCCGGATACGGAGGAGAGGATTACTGCTGCACATAAAACAAATGAAATGCCCGTTAACACTTCTGCTTTTGTGAATTTATTATTTACAGACTGATTATTATTTGATTTATCTGTTTTTGTATGAATCACTCTGAACACCTCTTATCATAACACATCAATTATAATTCAAACTGCTTTGTTTTGCAAGTGTTTTTTATATTCTGATTTATAAATAACGGCTGAGATTTTCAGATTAACATTTTCTAAAAGTGATTGAATTATGATTATATTACTCTGATTTAATAATGGTATTTAACAAGGCGATACAGCCTTTCAGAATATCGTTGTATGCTGTTTCAAAGTTACCGGAATACCAGGGGTCGGCAACATCGCCGCCGTCATTTGTAAAATCCAGCAGTTTATGTACTTTGCCGAAAGGGTCTTCACCGAAAATCCTAAGCATATTTCTGATGTTTGCACTGTCCATTCCGATAAACAAATCGTATTTTTCATAATCGCTTTTTTGTATTTGTACCGCCCGTTTACCGTTACAGGAAAGTCCGTGTTTCGCAAGCTCGGCTTTGGCAGGAGGATAAACAGGATTGCCTGTACCGTTCAGTATTTCTTCCGTGCTTGTTGCCGAAGATGAAATTTCAAATCTGTCCGCTGTGTTATTTTTGTTTACCAAATCTTTTAAAATAAATTCTGCCATGGGACTGCGGCATATATTGCCGTGGCAGACAAACATTATTTTGATTTTGTTTTTTTGAATGTTCATAATTCATCTGTCCCTCCGTTTTTTATAAAAGATTATACTTGATAACACTCTGATTTTCAATAATATATCAACTGACAAACAAATAATTTTTTAATTATATTTACCAAACCCCGACAGAATTAACTGCCGGGGTTGCTGTTGGTTGTATTTGAATATTACCGAATCAGATTATTTTTGTTTAAGCGGCTGTGAAGTACATAAGGCCGAAAATGTCAGATGAAGTTTCAACATCCGAGTCGCAGCCACGAGCCTGATGGAAGGAGAAATACCGTGTTGAAGTACCTGTGAAATCATAGTCTTTTGTTCCGTCAGTCTTAGTGATTTCATATGCGTCGCTTGTGTTGTATCCGTTGAAGCTTTTTACATATCCCTTTGCATCCCAGTAGCACTGTGTGCTGTTATCTACATTTATATAATTGTAGCTGGCTTCCAGTACGAATAAGGGGGTGATATAATACTTGTCGGCTACATTGATTTTTATTCCCATCTTTGAGAATAATTCTGCAAGCTGAACATAGAGCTGATGAATAGCTTTGCCTTCTTCTGAATTTTCCCATGCGTCGCAGGTGAAACCGTAATCTCTGAATGCATCAAGAAGAGATAATTTTTCGCCGTTTTCATCTTTTGATAAAATCTCGTCTGCGATGAATGTTTCGTAGAGTTTTCTTACTTCTGCTTTTGTGAGAACTGATGTAACTTTTGCATTGATGTTTGATGTTGTCTTTTTAATCATGCTTTCAACCTGATATTTGCCTGCAGAAGAGTCAAAACCTGACTTATCTATTGTTGTGTAGCTGATTTCACGGTTGAGGGGAACGAATTCAACATATATGCCGTCTGATGTGTATTTGAAATTTCTGATATATGAGAACCAGATGCTTCCTACTTTTGAGTTGTACTTTGATACTGTGCTGTCCGGGCTTTCTTCATTGAACATTGCGTTATATTCGCCTGTGTAACCTTCATTGCTTTTTTCGCCGAGAAGTTCAGTCCAGTAATTATTGTATGTTGCTGATTTGTAGCAGGCGAGCTTCTCTGATGTAATTGTTGCAAGAGCATTTCTGAGTTCCTCATCATCAGCTACAGCACTGTCGATGTTGCCGTTTTCTATTTCATTATAGAAGCGAATCTTTTCACCGAGAACAACAATCATAAGTTTATATGCGCTGCTGATAACATCATTAACTTCATTAACATAAGCCGAAGCTCTGATTGCCGCATTGCCACCGATTGTTGCACCGTTGCATTTTGTCATAAGAACATATTCATAAATTCCCTGAGTGTCATCGAATCGGATTTGAGTTCCGCCTATATAGTTTCTGAGAGTTTGGGTAAGAACCTCGAACTGGTTGCTGTTTTTAATGTCAAAGTCAAACATTTCAGCTGTGAGAACCATTTTTGCATAATCTGATTCATTTGATTTTTCAATACTTCTTAAAAATTTGTAGTTACTTTCAACCATTGACCTTAACGCTGTAAGGCTTGAGTTGAATTCATTGAACTGAGCGTTGTTCAGATTTTTGAGAATAGACTGTGTGTCTTTTTCAAGTGTTGCTTCAAGGGAGTCAATCTTTTTTGAAATCTCGTCAAGCTTTTCTATTATTATTGCAGTATCGCTCTTGATTCCGAACAGCTCAGAAAGAATCGGGTCAAGTGCTGATTTTGCAAAATCGCCGACAACGGGGATTTTTCCGGCACCTGTTGTAATAAGTGCTTTTGCGGCTTTTTTTGATACATTTTCTACATCTGTTGCACTTGCTGTAAATCCAACGGATGCCACTGAGAATACTGTGATCAATGCCAGTGCCATTGCGATTACTTTCGATAAAATTCTGTTCTTTTTCATATTGATTCCTCCGTATCTTTTTTGTTTTACATCTCTTTATACGAAGGTTTCGGAATAAGGGCTAATAAATTGACAAAATTTTTCATTTGTATTTTTATAATTTGAGTAAAGAATATTACTGCAAACGCAATTTATTGCGAAGGAGTGAAACAAAATGGCATCAAGCAATAAGAATGTAGTTCCGGAAGCAAAAGAAGCTCTTAACAGATTTAAGATGGAAGCAGCTTCAGAAGTAGGTGTTAACCTTAAGCAGGGATACAACGGTGACCTCACATCTAAGCAGGCAGGTTCTGTCGGCGGTCAGATGGTTAAGAAAATGATTGAGTCTTACGAAAAGAACATGAAATAAATCAGGCTCAGAAAAGAACTGCTTTCCCCACACGGGACGGCAGTTCTTGTTTTATTGGTATGTTATACTGAAACGGGCTCAGATAAATAAAGCATAAAATGACTATCATTTTTATTTTCTGTATGATATACTGTTCTCAGCGTTTATGTGTTGAAAAAACGGTTATTAACGAAAGGGAATTTGCAATGGCTTCAGGCAAAGAATATCTGGATTATATTCTGGAACAGTTATCGGATTTGGATGATATATCATACAGACCGATGATGGGTGAATACATAATCTATTACTGTGGGAAAATCATCGGCGGTATTTATGATGACAGGTTTCTTGTTAAGCCTGTACAGTCGGCTGTTAAATGTATGCCGGATGCAAAATATGAATTACCGTATAATGGCGCAAAGGAAATGCTTCTGGTTGATGATGTTGACGACAGACAGTTTTTGAAAAGACTGGTGACGGAAATGTATAATGATTTACCTGCGCCTAAATCAAAAAAGCTGTTGAATAAAAAAATATAAAGGAATATGCAATTATTGAGTTAAGGTGGATTATATGAAAAAACCAAAGGGAATATTTTTAGGAAATAAACAGGCTGTATGCAATGCATTTTCATGTGAAGTTCAAAACAGAATAAAAGAAAATATTCAAATTGAAGATGCTTATTACGGTAAAGAATATTTTGAGAATAATAATGATTTTTCTCAAATCAAGGATGCTGAATATGGGTTTTCAACATGGGGAATGCCTAATCTTTCGGAAAATGAAATTTCTGAGGCCCTTCCGAATCTGAAAGCTGTTTTTTACGCCGCAGGTTCGGTTCGTGATTTTGCCGTTCCGTTTATGAATAAAGGGGTAAAGATTTTTTCTGCCCGTATGGCGAATGCCGTCCCTGTTGCGGAATTTACCGTATCTCAGATTTTACTGGCAAACAAAGGCTTTTTCCATTCATTACATAACGGCGGAACTTCTGATTGGGAAAATAAGTCCCGTGCATTTCGCCACCCGGGGAATTATGATTCGAGTGTCGGAATAATCGGAGCCGGAACAATAGGCAGGCTTGTTATAAACGAGCTGAAAAAACATGATATTGACATAAAAGTTTTTGACCCGTTTATGTCAGAAAAAACAGCAGAAGAATACGGCGTTGAAAAAACGGAGTCTCTGCCGGATCTTTTTGCAAAGTGTCATGTTGTTTCAAATCATCTTGCCAACAATTCCGAAACAGTAAATATTATTGATAAATCCTGTTTTGAAAAAGCAGATAAAAACGGTGTGTTGATTAACACAGGCAGAGGTCAGCAGATAAATGAGAATGATATGATTTCTGCACTGAAAAACAACCCGGATTATATTGCGGTTCTTGATGTAACTTACCCTGAACCGCCGAAAGAAGACAGTGAGCTTTATTTATTGCCAAATGTTTTTCTGACTCCGCATATAGCAGGTTCAACGGGCAAAGAAGTTCAGCGGATGGGTGAATATATGTACGATGATTTTCTGCGGTATCTTGCCGGGGAAGAAACAAAATATGAAGTAACAATGGATATGCTTTCAACAATGGCATAAGGGGAATGTTTATGATACAGTACGGTCTTGTTTCAGTCAGCTTCAGAAATCTTTCTTGTGAAGAAATAATCAGTCTTGTAAAAGAGAGCGGCCTTACCGGAATAGAGTGGGGCGGAGATGTGCATATTCCGCCGGGGGATTTTGAAAAAGCAGAAAAAATTGCAGAACTTATGAATCGCAACGGCTTAAAAACCACTGCTTACGGTTCATATTACAGAGCGGGAACATACGGCGAAAATTATGCCGTTGAATTCAGCAAAATTCTTGACACTGCGATTATTCTTGAAGCACCGATAATAAGAATATGGGCAGGTGTCAAATCAAGCAGCTGCACTGATGCTTCGGAAAGAAAACTGATAGCTGATGAATGTGCGGAAATTTCCGCACTGGCTGAGGAAAAGAATATTACAATATCTTTTGAATGCCATAGAAATACATTGACGGATGATATAAAATCAACTGTTGCTTTAATGAATGAAACTGAAAAGGGAAATCTTTGTATGTTCTGGCAGCCGAATGAGGAAAAAAGCTTCGAGTATAATTTAGACGCATTAAAAACTGTTATGCCGTATCTTACAAATGTTCATGTTTTCAACTGGCCGCAACCGGGAGTAAAAAAATCTCTTTCATTTGGAACAAATCAATGGAAGGAGTATCTTTCAGTTATAAATAATGACGGTAGAAATCACTGGTGCAGTCTTGAATTTATGCCTGATGATAATCCGGATTCGCTTAAACGGGAAGCTGAGATTCTGAAGAATATAGCAAAAAAATAAAATATCAGAAAAAAATTAACAGCCGCATAACAGCGGCTGTTTTTAATGTGAAATATTTGTATTGATTATTATTTTGAAATTGTATATGTTGCGTATGCAAGAACATTTCCGTTTATAAAATCAATTGCATTAAGAACTATTTTGTTTTCATATACAGTAACAAGATATCCTTCTGACATTTCATTTGAATTTGAATGCCAGAGAAAATCAATATTTGAAAAAGACCTCGGAGAGGTTACGCTTGAAATATGAACCATGGGAGCATATTCACCGTCATAATCCGTTATATTAAGCAAATCGTTGCCGTTTTGCATATCGTATGACCAGTGCGAGTGACCGTTGAAAAATACAATATTTTTATATTCTTTAAGAAGATTTCTGAATCTTTTCTCATCTTTTGTTCCTGTAACATAAGGTAAGGGATAACCGATGCCTAAATTATTCTGAACATTGCCTTCTCCCTTGAGAGGATTACAACCGGGCGCTGTAAGGAATGTATGGAAGTAGAGATAAACTCTTTTATCTTTGTATGTTTCAAGCTGTTCCTGAAGCCAGTCGAGCTGTTCATCTGTAACAAGACGGGATGTGGGCAGGATGTACTGGTTGTCAGTCTGACTGAAGAAAATGAATATATCACCGTGACATTCCTTGCCGCTGTAAACAAAATCAAGTCCGTTGTCTGAAACATTCAGAACGCCGTCACGCTTCTTTTCAGAGTAAACTCCTGTGTTGACAAATTCCTGCCAGTCTTCAAGTTTGAATTTTTTTCTGCAATCGTGATTTCCTTTGCAGGAGAATACGGGAAAGTCATATTCTGAAACAATTTTGTTGAATTTTTCATAAGCATTTCTTTCACCGTTTTTAGAAAGGTCACCGGAAATTGCCACCATTGATGTTCCCGCACTCTTAAAAAAGTCGAGAGCGTTGGGGAAAGCAATAAGTGCATCATCATCACCTGATTTGTTGTAGCGGTTAAAATGAATATCACTCAATGCACCGTAGCAGTAAACAGCTTTTTCTTTTTCGGATTGTTTGTTATCAGGTATTTCTTCGCTGCCGGCAAAAACATCATTTTTATAAATAAGAATGTTTTCTGCTCCTTCCGGAATAGCAAGGAACTGATTAAGCTCTGTTTTGCCGGAACCTTTTTTTACATTAACATCTGCAAATTCAGTGTATGAGGCTGTGCAGTCTGCCGATGTGAAGGTGAGCTTCTGATTTTCATCATCACCCCAGTAAAGCTGATAATTACCGTCAATATTTGCGGTAACGCTTATTGTTCCTGCAGCAGAACCGGCTGTTTCATTATAAAATTCAACTGTCGCATCTGCCGAACATTCAACATCCTGCGGAGGAGTTACGGGTATACCTAAACCCATAAGCACAGAAATAATAACAGATACTATTTTCACAATGATTTCATTCAGCATAATAATAACCATCCTTTCTTTCTAATTATTATATAGTACATGGGAAATTATGTCAATAAAATATTTTTCTTAAAGCTATTGCTATTAAAACTGTTTTAGATTATCATATAAATGGCTTTATTATAGGAAAGGAGCTGCAATATGAAAACAAAAAATTTAATTGAAAAATCTTATTTCAACCGAAATAAATGGGTTTACTCATTGGGAGGAATAGGAAGAGATCTTGCGTATTCACTTTATACTTATTTCCTTCTGACATTTATTCTTTACACAAAAGGGGTTACATCGGCACAGTTTGCCACTATAAGCATTATTATGGTTATTTGCCGTATATGGGACGGAATCAATGACCCGATTATGGGCGGAATCATAGAAAATACCCATTCAAAATTCGGCAAATTCAAGCCGTGGATTTTTATAGGTGCCGTTACAAATGCAATAGTGCTTGTTCTTATTTACACTCTTCCCCTTAAAGGCAATGCATTTGTTGTTGCGTTTGCTTTTCTTTACCTTATATGGGATATTACATATACTATGAACGATATCGGCTATTGGGGCATGCTGCCTTCACTTACAAGCGAACCCAGGGAGCGTGATGTTATTACATCAATGGCAAATCTTTTTGCGGGTCTGGGTACAATCCTTGCAAACGGACTTGTTCCCATTCTTACTGCCGGGTCTCATGCAATAGGAAATTCCGCTGTTACAGGTTACAGGGTAGTTTCTATTGTTATAGGTCTTGTATTTATCGGCTGTCAGGCTTCTGTTTGCGCAGGAGTAAAAGAAAAAAATATTTCCTTTGAATCACAAGAGGAAAAAATCGGCTTCAAAAAAATGATAAAGATTATTGCAGACAATAAGCAGGTTCTCTGGACTGCGGTTATTCTGCTCTTTGTTAATCTCAGCGGTGCTCTTCTTACTGCGTTCGGAACGAACTACATTTATCTTTCATACGGATACGAAGGTTCATTTACAACCATATTTGTTGCCTTTTACGGTGTAGCGTCAGGTTTGAGCTTTGTTATATACCCGATGCTTACAAAAAAATTCACCAGAAATCAAATAGTAAAAATGTCATTTTTGCTGACCATTGTAGGTTATATATGTTTCTTTGTTTCGGGAACGGTAATAAAAAATGCAAATGTTTCGTTCTATCTTCTTTGTGCGGAGTCATTGTTTATCGGACTCGGATATTCACTGTTTTATCTTGTTGCCGCAATATTCCTTTCAAATACTATTGAGTATAACGAATATATGACCGGCGAAAGAAACGAAGCTCTTATATTCTCAGTTCGTCCGTTTATGGCAAAGCTTTCAAGCTCTCTTCAACAGATAATTATTATGGTGGTTTATCTTGCAATAGGTCTTACTGATATAACAAATAAAATATCAGATGCTGAAAATCTCGCACTTTTAAATCCTGAAAAATGGACAGATACATACAAAGCAAATTATATAGCTGATATATTGTCCGGCGCATCAAACGGAATGACTTTAGCTTTAAGAATTGTTATGGCTGTTCTGCCTGTGTTGTTTATGGCTGTCGGATATTATGTTACCATGAAAAAATATATTATTGACGAAAAGAAGTATGATGAAATACTCACGGAACTGAAGAAGAGAAACGAAAAATAAAGGCAGTAAAAATCACCTTAAAAAACGAATACCCCATACTGATTTACTCTTTCAGTATGGGGATTTTTATATCATTTTGTTATACGGTCAGGTGAAATGCCTGCTTTACTTAATGTAACCTTTTTCTTTTAATTCTTCCCGTATTTCATAATCTTTTGCAGAGCTGTTTTTGTTTATAAAATACATAATATAGTATCCGTATTCTGTTCTGACAATTTCAGCATCACCGTTTTTGCGCTGAGAATCAAAAATCCAGTTATCAATATTTCTTACCATCATACCGGGCAAAACATTTTCAAAATATCCTCCCGATTTTTTTGTTGCAGTATCTTCGGTATATTTTTTTGCAAGTTCGGAAAAGCTTTTCTCAGATTTATCTCCGGCATTAAATTCCGCAAAAACTTTATTTGCATTTTTTTCTGCGGCGGCAACTTCTTTTTCGGATAATTCTTCTCCGTTTTCGTCAGCGGTTCTGAAAAAAATATTCCGAATATTAACAGAGCTGACATCGTGTTTTGTTTTAAGCATTAAAGCAACGCCGTAACCTGTAACTTCTTTATTCTTTTTAATAACAAATCCTTTTTTGCTTCCGCTTTTGGTGTTTGCGGAAAATGCCCACTCGGCAAGCTCTTTGCTGATATTATCCGTAATATATTTTTTTCGGGCTGAAAACAACTTTGTCATTGAATCGGCATCATATTCTTTATCACCTAAATTTATCTTTTTGGCATAGCCTACAAAAGTCGGTTCATCCTTTATATAATTATACATTTCCGTTGCATCTTCTTTAATATCATTTTTATTTTCACTTGATTCAACAGGAAAAATGTACATTCTCATATCAACATACAGATAGTCATCAGGACTGTCGTTATATTCATCGTTTATCATTTCTTGTTCTTTTGTCAAAGCTGAAGTCTGATTTTGCTGGTTCACAGGTGATGTATCTGAACTTGCAGTGTTTTCGGATTTGCCGAGCAATTCAATTATCAGATAAGAGCTTACAGCAAGAACTATAATTACTGCAACGGCTATTATTATTTTAAGTGCAACTGAATTTGATTTTTTCGAAGAAATTTTGTAGCCGCATTCGGGACATTTTCTGCCGTCAAATCTGTTGTTGCATTCAGGACATTTCATAAATAATCCTCCGTTAATAAATATGATTGAGTATTTTACCATAATTTTCCATTTTTGTAAAGCAATGCCCGTATTTCATTGCATTGTTCAAAAAAAGCACCGCTTCAAATAGATGAAGCGGTGCTTGGAAAATCATATAAATATCAGTTCTCATTCGTTAACGGTATCTTTTTTATAACTTTATTATAAAGGATTGCAAACAAAACAGCTGCAACGGCAACAGACATGATTTCCGCAATGGGAAAAGCCAGCCATACTTTATCCAGAATTCCTGTTTTAGACAGAAAATATGCTGCAGGAATAAGAACAACAATCTGCCTTGCAAATGAAATCAGCATTGAAAAAACACCTTTCCCGAATGCCTGAAAGGTTGATGACATAACAATGGAAAAACCTGCGGCAAGGAAACTGAAACTGATGGTTTTAAGCGCAACAACACCGATTTTCATCATATCTTCAGATGCATTGAAAATTGATAACAGTTCTTTCGGGAAAAACTGCATAATTAAGAACCCGGCAACCATAAATGAAAAAGCAAAAATCAGAGAAACTTTTATTGCTTTTAAAACACGCTGACGGTTTTTTGCTCCGTAATTAAACGCAATAATCGGGATAACTCCGTTATTGAGTCCGAATACCGGCATGAAAACAAAGCTTTGCAGTTTGAAATATACCCCGAAAACAGCGGCAGCCGTTTCGGTAAATGCTATAAGAATTTTGTTAAGTGAGTATGTCATAACAGAACCGATTGCAACCATAATAATTGAAGGCACGCCAATAGCGTAAATGCTGCCGATAATTTTCAGGTTCGGTTTATACTTCTTTATATTAAGTGTTACATCCGGATTTTTGCGTTTGTTTAAAATAACAGCTATTATAAATGCAACTGTCTGCCCGATTACAGTGGCAACTGCCGCACCTTTCGCTTCCATACGGGGAACACCGAAGTAGCCGAAAATAAAAATCGGGTCAAGAATTATATTTACGATTGCACCTATACCCTGTGTGATAAGTGTATAAAAAGTTCTTCCTGTTGCCTGCATAAGCCGTTCAAACATTATCTGTCCGAAGACTCCCAAAGAAAAGCAACAGCAGACTTTCAGATAGTCAGAACCGAAATCAACAATTTCTTTAACATCAGTCTGAGAGTGAAAAAATGCGGTGGTTCCCGTGAGGCCGAAAACAAGAAAAAGTATAAATCCGCACAGTGCGAGAAACACTCCGTTTTCGGCAACGGTATTTGCCCGCTTGTAATTTTTTTCGCCGAGGCTTTTTGAAAGCAGTGCATTTACACCTACCGCTGTTCCTGCTGCAACGCCTATCATAAGGTTTTGAATCGGAAAAGCCAGTGATACGGCGGTAAGCGCATTTTCACTGACTCTCGAAACAAACATGCTGTCAACAACATTATACAGAGCCTGAACAAGCATTGACAATATCATCGGCATGGACATTGTTACAACCAGCTTGCCTACAGGCATATAACCCATTTTATTTTCTTTATCCAATATATTCACATCCTGTTAAATTTATGCAAGTAAAAGTGCGACGATTGTTGAATACAGCCTGATAGGGTCCTGCAGAAATTTATCTTTAACTGCCTGAGCCTGCTCTGAATCTGCAACATAAATTGTAACACTCATAAGCTTGTCCTCTCCGTCAAGGACAGAAACGGTTACATCAAATCCGTTGCCGTGAGGCTCGATTTTTATACCGTTTTCCTGCTCTCTTTTGTGCATAAGCATCATTTCCAGTGTTGCATTAAGCGCTGTTTCTTTTACAGTATAAGGAAGTTCGTTTTCAAGCTGTGCTGTATTGTTTTTACCAAGCTCAGTTGGATAAAGTATCTCTTCACCGTCTGCAAACTCACTGCGAATGTTTCCCGTTTTAAGCACATCGCTTACAGCCTGGCTGATTTCAAAGTAATTAGCCAGACTTTTTTTACATAAAATATCTATAATCTGATTTTTTGAAATATTGCCGTCAATTTTGCAGACAATATAACATATAAGCAGTTTTATTTCATTTCTCGAGCGCAGTCCGCCCGGTTCAACACCTTCAAAAAAAGCATCATAATTTTCCATTTTGTGCCCTCTCTGTTTATTTAATAGGTACTTCATTCGGCTGTCTGTTTTTGAAAAGAGCAATGCTGTTAAATCCGCAACGAACTGCAAGGTCCATTGCTGTTTGAACACCGTTGCCTATTCTCTGAGCGTAATGAGCATCAGAACCTATTGTGATAAGCTTTCCTCCAAGCTCTTTGTAACGCCTTACAATTTCTTCGCCGGGCATGGTGCTTTTAAGTTTTTGAAACAGTCCGGAAGCGTTGATTTCAAGAGCTTTATCTTTTTCGGCAAGCAGTGAAAGAATTGCATCGGTTTTCTTTTTGAATTTGCTCATGTCTACAGGAATTTTCTGTTCGCCCTGAATATATCTCAAAGGATAGGTAAGATGCGCAAGGGAATCGAATTTGCCCCATTCAACAAGATTTAATTCCTCGTCAAAATATTCATTAAGAATCCCGTCAACATCGTACTGAGAATAATCAAAAAAACAAAAGTCCTGTTCTTTACGCAGGTTGTGAATTGATGCCACAACAAAATCGTAGCTTCTTTCGGAAATGATTTTGTTTGCAACTTCGGGGTTAAAACATGCTTCCCCAAGCTCAATGCCTGCGTTTACAATAAGCTTACCGTCAAAAGCACACTTTGCTTTCATAATTTCAAAGTATGACTGAACAGCTACTTTATCATAATGTTCTTCATAATAGCAGTCGGCTTCAACATGATCTGTAAAAGCAAGCGCTTTTATTCCTTTTTCACACGCTTTTTCACACATATACATTATTGAGTGATTGCCGTCGAATGAATTGTCTGTATGAACATGTTGATCCATAATATTTTTGTATGCCAATGTTATACCTTCTCACAATCGGGTTTTTAAACTATATTATAACTCAATTTTAATTTTTTTCAATATAAAAATATGAATAATTATTAAAGTTTAAGGGCAAACTACTTATAAAAAAC
This sequence comes from Acutalibacteraceae bacterium, assembly GCA_045628495.1. Taxonomy (GTDB): domain Bacteria; phylum Bacillota; class Clostridia; order Oscillospirales; family Acutalibacteraceae; genus CAG-488. Next base: position 3,840 of record JAZQPL010000060.1, on the reverse strand, counting down.
AGGAGATGAATTATATGATAGATAAGATTTCACTTATACTTGTTATTATTGGCGCTCTTAACTGGGGCAGTATCGGACTTTTTCAGTTTGATTTGGTTTCATGGATATTCGGCGGTCAGGGCGCAATAATCAGCAGAATTATCTTTACACTTGTTGCTCTTGCAGGCATCTGGTGCATTTCAATGCTGTTCAGAGAAAACGATGAGGTTCAGCTTGGTGTTGAACAGTAAAAAATATTTTACCGGCGGAACAAAGAGTTTTCGCCGGTTTTTCATATGTTGACAACTTGATTATTATGGAATATAATTTAGCTGTATTAACAATGTGAAAGGATTGAGTATTTTGAAAAGACGCCCTCCGCTTAAATTCAATAACGGTAAATTTAAGATTATGCTTGCAGGGGATATCCATGAATCTTACACTCAAAGAGGAGATAAAGATCAGAAAAAAACAGAAGATTCAACTGCACTTCTTCTTAAAGCAGTTGAAGAATTAAAGCCTGACCTTATTATTTACCTTGGTGATATCGGAAAAGCTGACGACGAAGAAAAAATGCGTCCGCTTATAAGCAGGGTGATTTATCCTGCTTCAAAGTATAATATTCCGCTTGCCATTGTTTTCGGAAATCATGACAGAGAGTGCGAACTTCCGCTTGAAAGGCAGCTTGAACTGTACATACAGGAATATGATAATTTTTATACATATGATGCTGTGCCTGAACTTACGGGGTGCGGCAACTGCAATGTTCTTGTAAAAGATTCCGCAGGCAAAAAAAATATTCTCAATCTTTGGTTTATGGATAGTAATAATCTTTGTGAAAACAGAAATCTTTCATATTATGACTGGGTTCATGAAGACCAGATAAACTGGTATAAAGAAACAGCAGCGGAAATAAAAAGAAAAAACAGAGGCAAAACCATACCGGCACTGTGGTTTATGCATATTCCCGTTCCGGAAGAATATGAACTTCTCAGAGAAGCGAAGCTGCATGAAATTCCCGATTCGGTCAGAGGTCATCATTTCCGTGATGAAATACATTATGTTCTTAAAGATAATGTTGAAGGTTATCTGGGTGAAGGTCCTGCATGTGCGGATGTAAACAGCGGAGTGTTTGATGCGTGGAAAGAAGTCGGGGATGTTAAGGGCGCATTTTTCGGTCATGATCACATGAATGATTTTGCCGGATATTATGACGGTATTCTTTTAGCTCAGAATAAAACCGCCGGCTTTAAACCGTATACTGACGGATGCCGTTCAGGTGTAAGACTTATTACGCTTGATGAAAATAATGTTGAAGACATTAAAACAGAAATGTATCATTTTAAGCAGTTCGGACTTAAAAGCAAAAGCTTAGGACCTGTTCAAAGGAATTTTTCAGACAGACAGGTTATGAAAATTAAAGCCGCTTCGTGGATTGCGGGAGGCACCGCAGCAGCGGTTGCAACAGCTGTAACGGCAAAGAAACTTAAAAAATAATATAATATAACAAAATGTGACGGCAATCTTTTCGGTTCCCGTCACATTTTTTATGCGCAAATATGTTTAATTATTTTGCTCTTTCTGTTTTTATTACATTTCCGTTTTTGTCATATTCAAAAAGGGTGAAGCCTGTAGTTCCTTCGGAATCGTAATATGTTTCTTTGATTTTTTGACCGATACTGTTATAGGTGTACTCGGTTCTCAAAATAAGATTGCCTTCTCCGTCTGATTCTCTGAGTACATCAACAAGATCTTTTGAGTTGTATGATTTTTCCGTTTTACTTTCAATTTTACCGGTAGGGTCATACACAATACAGCAGATTTCGTTTCCTTTTGAGTCGTAAGCAAAATCAGCGTATTTACCGGTTTCTTCATTGTTTTCGTAATACTTACGGGATATTATTTTGTTATCGGAATATTTATCTATATAATCCAGCGACTTTCCGTCAGTTTTATAATATATAGCTTTTGTCATTGCATTATCTGAATTTCTGTAAAGTTCAGATTTAATTGCTGATTTGGATTTGTCATAATACTCTCTGGTTATTGAATGAGTCAGTGCCCCTTTTTCGTCATAAAACGATTCTTTCCCCGTTTTTTCATCTATAACCGAATAAGGCTGTTTAGGAGAAATATCCGTATAATAAATATTTAATCCGATGTATGCAATAAACCCGAGGATTGCAAGTGATACAACAATGATTACCACGGACATAAATGTGCTTCTTTCATTGCTGTCGAGCGTCATTCTGTATTTTTTTAATGTTTCCAGTTTTTCGGATTTTGGCATTTTCGGCATTTCACTTGCTCCCTTAAAATTTGTATTCCAACGGTTCCGATTTCATACCGTAGGCATTTTCAGCGGTTACTTTTACGGTGTATCCTTTTTCGACTTCTGCTTTTTGAGTTATTTCGTTATAAGTGTCTGCAAGCCAGTAATTGTTTACTGTATAAGAACTGCTTATTTCTTTACCGCTTTCATCATATATATAAAATCTGTAAAGAAAAACAGGCTTTCCGTCTGTGCTTTTTGCGGCGGGAGTTGTGATTTTATACTTACTTCCGATTTTTTTAACTTTAAGTGCCGCTTCTTTTTCAAATTCAGGCGCAGAGGAGGCTCCTTTTTGCTGTGCTTCCGTGTACTGCCTTGCGTGGGGGTCAGCAGGGTTATTGATGTAATATTCAACAAGAAGTGTTCCGCTTAACGCATCATATCCTCTCAGCCTTAAAGTGTTGTCTTTATCAACCTCAACTATCCAGAACTGAGCAATTTTTTTATAATTTTCCGGATGAATTCTGCTTACTCCGTCAACGGTCAGCTCGGCATATTTCAATGCGCCTGTTCCTATTGCGGTAAATTCTCCCTGCCAGATTGAGCGGGGATCATTAAGCGGATAATGTGAATGTCCTGAAAAATGAACAATCTGAGGATATTTTTCAAAAATATCTTTAAAGTAATCAATTCCCCATCCGTCTTCCTCTTTACTGCCGTAAACTGTTTGTGAAACATGCTCATGATGCATTACAAAAACAGGTGCGGACGGATTGTCCTTAACTGCCAGGTCAAGCTGTGTTTTCACCCATTCACGCTGATATTCACTGTAAACATCACCCTCGGTTTTAGATGAGGAAATACCGATGAAATGAAATCCGTTAATTATATAATGAAAATCTGCGGGCATACCTGTAAGCTTTTCGTAGTATGCAAGGGATTTTTTGCCTAACGACGAACCGTCATGACTTTTGGCAACAACTGCAAGAAGCTTTGTTTCATCTTTATTTATTACACTGTTGACAGTGGCGAGGAAATCAATAAACTGAACTCTGTTTCCTCCATCCGTAAGGTCGCCGACAAATGCAACAGCATCAAGATTATTATAGCTTTTATCCCTGCCTGCAACATCATATCCCAAAGATATAACCTTTTGCATTCTGCTCGCTTTTTCACCGGGAGCAGTCTGAACATGCGAATCGCTGGCAACGGCAAAGCGAATAACCGGTTCAAAATCAGCGGTTTGCGTTTCTGAAGATTTTATTGAATTAAACGGAGCTATTATGCTCATAAAAAATGTGACTATTGCAAGTAATATTTTCATCTGTATTCCTCCTTATGAACAGCATTATATCAAATATTATATTTGTTGTAAATATATTTAAATTTGTTTCAGGTCAGATTATGAAAACCGCACCTTCTCTTTTTGAAAAGGTGCGGTTCTTATGTGAACTGCCCCAATTTATGCAGACAGCACAAAAAAAGACCCTATGGTAGCAAAAATCAAAAATCAAGCAACAAACTGACTTCGGTATTCCATCGGAGTCAGTTTTGTTTTCAACTGAATTCGCTGGTAGTTATAGAAATAA
>JAZQPL010000059.1:0-17511 GCA_045628495.1 Acutalibacteraceae bacterium | reverse complement strand
GCACGCCGCCAGCGTTCGTCCTGAGCCAGGATCAAACTCTCTAAAAATTCTATACAAACACTTCCGTGTTTACATCATTTTCAGAGCGCTTCTTTCGCTCATTTCCGTCATTGCTGACTTCTTTTCTTTCGTTTCCGAAATCTTTCTGTAGTACTTTGCTTCTTTGCAAAAACTCTTTTAATTTCAGGGTTCCTTGTTTCTATCGTTGTTTAATTTTCAAGGTGCATTTCACTATCTCTCTCGAAGACAGCTCCGTTATATTATCACACTATATTTATTTTGTCAAGCATATTTTTCAATTTTTTTTATATTTTTTTATATTTGACATTTTTTACAAATTTTCTGCTTTATATAATAAATTTATATTAACTTTTTTATACATAAAAATAAGCTTACCGGAATAACATTAAATATTTCCGGCAAGCTTACTGACACCGTAATCAATAACATCAGAACAAACTGATAATCTTAAAACTTTTTCTGCCATGTAGAAGGCAGGAACGCAACAATAATAGGATAAATTTCCAGTCTTCCCATAAGCATTGCAAATGAAAAAACAATCTTAGAAAATCCTGTATATTCCGAAAAGTTCGCCGCCGGGCCGACACGGGCCAAACCGGGTCCGACATTATTAAAGCATGTTATTGCGGCAGTAAGATTTGTTTCAATTCCAAAGGGTTCAAAACATATAAGTAAAAATACAACCGCAAGACAAACTACATAAAGAGCAAGATAAGCGTTAACACTTTTGAGAGTTGAGTCGGAAATTCTTTTTCCCTCAATTTTAATAACACCTACCGAACGGGGATGAATCATGTGCCTTAATTCTCTTTTTATAAGCTTAAGCAAAACCATTATTCGTGAAATTTTAAATCCTCCCGCAGTTGAGCCTGCGCATCCGCCGACAAACAGCAGAACGAATATTATTGACTTTGAAAATGTCGGCCACAGGTTAAAGTCCACGGTTGAATATCCCGTAGTAGTAACTATTGACGCAACTGTAAATGCAGATGTTCGTACTGCTTCAGAAAATGATGAGAACTGATTATAGATATTTATTGTTATTGCGGCAGTAGCAGTTGCGGCAAGGCATAAATAAAACCATAACTCACCGCTTTTGAAAAAGCTTTTGATTTTGCCGATGAGAATAAGATAGTACAAATTAAAGTTCACGCCGAAAATAAGCATAAACACCGTGATTACCCACTGACTGTATGCGCTGTAACCTCCGATACCGTCTGCTTTCATTGCAAAGCCGCCTGTACCTGCTGTTCCGAAAGAGTGAACTGCGCTTTCAAAAAGATTCATATCTCCGAAAGAAAGCAAAATAATTTCAATAACCGTTAATGCAATATATATTAAATACAGAATTTTGGCAGTATCTTTTATTCTGGGAACAAGCTTACCGAATACCGGTCCGGGAACCTCTGCTCTCAGAATATGTATGGAGCGTTCGGAATCCGAAGGAATTATTGCCATAACGAATACAAGAACTCCCATACCGCCTATCCAATGAGTAAAGCTTCTCCAAAAAATAATACCTTCGCTCAAAGCTTCAACATCTGTTACTATTGATGAACCTGTTGTTGTAAATCCGCTGACGGTTTCAAAAAAAGCATCAATATATGACGGAATCTCTCCGCTTATATAAAAGGGCAGAGAACCTATTGCAGAAAGAGCAATCCATGCCCAAGCAACAATAACAAATCCGTCTTTTGCAAAAAGCACTTTTTCTTTAGGTTTGAAAAACAAAGACAAAATCAGACCGACTGCCAATGCAACGGCAATCGTTATTAAAAATGCAACGGTACAGTCGTTTTTGTATCCGATAGAAATAAACAACGGAAAAAGGAGCAGAACAGCTTCAACTAAAACAACTTTGCCAACCATAGAAATAACCATTCTTCTGTTCATAAAATTACTACCTTACTTAATAATATCTGAAAAATCACGCAAACGCCTGTCAGATGCAGCAACAATAATTACTCTGTCACCTGCGGTAAATACATCGTCACCTGTAGGGGCAATAGCTTTTCTGTTATGAGAAATACCTGCAATTATTATATTGTTTTTCAGTTGTAAGTCTCTAAGAGGAACATTCAAAAACCTGCAATCTGATTTAACATTAAATTCGAGTGCTTCAACATTTCCGTCCATAAGCTTGTAAAGTGTTTCAACATTGCTTCCCATTGTATTTTCAAGCGCACGGGCAAATCTCACGATTTTATCAGATACAATCCTTCTGGGAGAAACAGTACAGTCAACACCCAGCTTATCTGCCATAGCTAAAGCTTCTTTTCTGTTCAGCTTTGCAATTACTTTGGGAACATTATGAAGAGAAGCATAAATTGACAAAAGAATATTCTGCTCGTCAAGTCCTGTAAGAGCAACAAATCCGTCAGTAGTGCTGATACCCTCTTCTAAAAGAAGATCCTGCTTTGCACCGTCACCGTGTATAACAACCGCTTTCGGAATTTTTTCGCAAAAATCACGGCAAACAGGTCTTTTTTTATCAATAACCTTTACGCCTGTACCTATTCTGGTCAGCATTTCCGTAAGATAATATGCAACCTTGCTTGCGCCGATAATCATAACGCTTCTCGCCTGTTTTTGAACAAGCCCTAAGTTTTTAAGCATTATATAAATATCTGACTTGGTTCCGGTAACGCCTATTCTGTCAGATGATTTCAGTTCAAAATTACCGTCAGGTATATAAACATTCTCCCCTCTTTTTACAACACAAACAAGAACATTACTTTTGCACTTGCTTCTGAAATCAGAAAGTTTAACTCCGTCAAGAACGGAATCCTGTTTTAGTTTCAATTCAATCATCTGAACATTTCTGTTTGAAAATGTATCAATTTTAGCAGCAGAAGGAAGCTTCAGCATATCGAGAAGCTCCTGGGCGGCAAGTCTTTCGGGATTTATTGCCATAGAAATACCTAAATTCTGTATCATAAAGCCTAAGCTTTTATCGTTATATTCAGGATTTCTTATTCTTGCGATAGTATAGCCTGCTCCCATTTTTTTAGCAATGAAGCAGCTCAGCATATTCACTTCGTCTGAACTTGTGGATGCAATAAACATATCGGTTTTATCTGCATTTGCTTCTTCAAGAATTTCATAATCAGCGCCGTTGCCGCAAACGCTCATTACATCGTAGCTGTCGGTAATGTCTGAGATAACATCGGCTTTTATATCAATAGCCGTAACATCGTGCCCCTCTGCAACAAGGCGTGAAAGAATTTCTTCGCCTATTTTTCCGCAGCCCATAACAATTATATTCATAATTATATCATTTCCTTTTTCGAATATGATGTTGATTCTATCACTTATCGGTATTTATTTCAAGTGAAAACATAAAAATCAATCATATATTTTTCTGAAACAGATAATATCTTAAATCTTTTTCGCATATTTCTCCATACCCATTTTCACAACAAGGTCACCGTAGCTTTTGTTATACTGAGCCTGTGTAATAGCGCCGTTTTTCAAAAAAGTATCAAGAGTTTGCTTTTGAGAAAAAAACAGCTGTTTCTTCTTTTCAAATTCCTTATCCATATAATCACCCTAAAAAACGACAGTAATTCTGTTATCTCCCAAAGCAGTTTTGACAACCAGAACAGATGCTTTTTCGTTTATCGGCTCAACAGTATAATCACCGTCGGTAATTATTTCCTTCGGCAGACTGTTAAGGAATATTTCAGTTGGAAACTCATACTCTTTTTTCTGATTGTACAAAATGGTAAAAGTATTGTTTCGTCGGTCATAATTATATTCTTTTATTTCGCCTGTTACTGCAATCGGGTAAGGTCTGCAAAGCACTGTATTTACAAGCTCGCTTTCAAGGAATCCCTTAAAATAGCACCAGTATGTACTGCTCCAATGATTTTTATCAAAAAGGTCAAGCAGAAATTTAATATGACCGAACCATTCGTTGCCTTCGGTAAATCCTCCCCATTCACCTACTATAACAGGCAGCCCGAGTCTTTCCTGTGAACGCTTATGTTCATCAAAAATAGCTTTTATTCTTTCGTTGCTTGCGTACTTGTACGATGGAGTATCCACCATAAAATCATAAGCATGCGGAGCAAAAACTGCATTTTTAACTTTTTCCCCGTCAATTTCCGGAACCGGGCATGAATACGGTATTCCCAAATTCGAGTAATACGAATTTTCCATTATAATTATTTTCTCACTGTCACGGCACAAAGCATCTGCCGCCCTGTTAATAAACGGAGAATATTTTTCCGTATCGAATTTTTTGATAATCGAATCAGCAGAAGATGTGATTTTTCTGAGAATTTCACCGTTATAGAAATCGAGAATTTTATGTCTGTTTTTATTACTTAAAGAATATTTAATTATTTTTCTTTTTTTAATTGAACAATCCGTCAGTGTTACCTTTACAACACCGGCAACAATTCGGGCAAACACCTTTCCCCCGTCTTTACCGGGAAAAGGCTCGTTCATTACATCGTATCCCAATATATAATCGCTGTTGCCTGTTCTTGATGCAAGATGCTTCCACATCTTAAAATATTCAGTCTGAATATCATTTTTGTTGTTCCAGAAATTATCAAACGCTCTGTGAACTGCTTTACCCCAGAAATACCCTTCAGCCCAGACAAACTTTTCTTTGTGATATTTATATTTATCCGTAATCGTTGCCCAGGAGGGTGCGCCGTCTCCGCAGCCGTCACCGAAACCCGAGTATAAATCCTGATGCATATCAAGATAAACATATATTTTATTTTTTTCGCACTCATTGATAATTGAAATTATTTTTTCAATGTATTCTTCATTATATACACCTTTTTCGGGTTCAACCGCATCCCATGTTATTCCGAGTCTTACAAGATTAAAGCCTTTTTCTTTAAGCTTTCGTGCAAGACCTTTTTCCCAAAGCATACCGTATTCACGGACACCTTTTTCGCTGTTGAAAACTCCTTTATCGCAAATATTTACCCCGTTAAAAATTCTTTCTCTGCCGGCTGAATCAATCAGTCTTGTTCCGTCAGTAATAATTTTATTCATTGATGTTACTCCTTACGGCTGTTTCATATTTCAATTTTATTTCATCATAGTGAAGATAATTTTCCCTTTGAATAAGAAACTTTTCAGCATCAAGATAGGGCTTGGCCGCTATGGCATAAATTGAATTCTGATTTGTTGCTTTTTTTATGTTTTTCTTTACAGCCTTTTTTTCTGATTTTAAGATTCTTATTCTTTCTTTCATTTTATTTTTATCTTCACCGCTTTTGCCGCTGTTAATTTCTTTGTAAAGAGAATCAATTTCATCTGAAATTCTATCTTCTTTTGCAAACAAAGTGTTGAATATTTCAGCGTCAAATTCCTCAATACCGTTTTTATAATATTTATTTATATATTTGATTGATTGCTTAACAGCTTTTTCTTTTTCTATTGCCTTTGTCCGGATTTCCTTTTCTTCTTCGGTGGAATCAGGAAGCTTTCTGGCATTTTTAATATTGTATTGATAATCCTTCAGTGCTTGAATACCGTTCTGCTTTATTATCTGAGCCTGCTCCGTCTCTTTAATTGCGGCAGGAGCTGAAAACTTGTTTATTTCTTTAACAACATACTGAGCAACGGCAATTTTTTCATTGGTTTCCACATCCTGACGATATTTTTGCTTTGCCTGTTTAATTAACTCTTTATTGTGTGTTTTTTTAGCCTGCTTCAATTTGGATTTTGATATTTCAACAGGTGTTTCATTAAAGTATTTTTTAGCTTCTTCAACAATTTCAACACCCTCAATAAGTGCCTGCGGTGAAAGAGCATCATTGCCGTAATCCTCAAACATCGCTCTGACCTTGAGAACAGTTACCATTGCTTTCTGCTTCAGCTCTGAAAGGTCATAAAAGAAATACGGTATAACATTAAGTGCCGCTCCGATTGCAGAAGCAATAATAAGAACAGAACATATACTTCTGAAATACATTTCATCGTGAAGAACATCATAAACATTTGAACCGTCAAATCCCAATGATTTGGCAACGGTTTCGTTAAGTCCGGCTCTGTCATATATTTCGGGAAGAACCGAATTGGTAATAAGAGTTATAACACTGCCAATAACTCCTACGGCTACAAACATTCCGTCAATTCTTTCCCCTGTTATATACTGCTGATAGTCTCTTATATCTCCGTTAACACTGGGAGTAAGGAGCAACCCTACAGTTGAACCCATATAGTTAAAGAAGAAACATAAAAGAAGAAGCCATATAATGTTTTCCAGATTTCCCTTCTGAACAATCGGAAGCATAACTATAATGAAAATAACATTTATAATGTTGCTGAAAACAAGAAGCTTTTTCTTGCCCATTGACCTTATAAGGAAAGGCAAGAAAAGCATAGGCCAAAATGAAGCGTTTCCTCTTATTGCAACTATTATTGAATACTCCATTGCAGAACAGGCATCCTGATAACTGTAAAGCCAATCCATCACATTCTGAACCGCCGCTTCAAGAAAGCCAATCCAGCCTGCAAGAGAAATTATCCAGAAATATTTGTTTTTCATTACAGCTCTTAAAGCGTCGGTGAATTTTATTTTAACGGTATGGGTTTTTGCCTGAACTATTTTTTCTTCTGTATTAAAATACATCAGCAGCCCCAGTAAAAATCCCGCAATAATCATCGGCGGATAAACAGCACGGTAAATTCTCATATCAACAAGAGTATTTTCACCTGTAATCAGCCTTGCAAGCAACGGAACGATAAAATTTCCTATTGTAGGTGCCAATGAATCCGTAACTGATTTTATTGAATAAACATCTGAACGCTCTATAGTATTCGGCGACAGTACATTTATAATGCTCTGGTCAACATCATAGTAAAACTGATAAAAGAACTGAAAGCCCACATTAAAGATAAGCACTGTTGCGCATTTGCCGAACATTGTCATTCTGTCGTATGGCATCAGTGTAAAGCCAACTGCAAGTATTGCCGAGGGAAGACCCATTAAAAGAACATAGGGTCTGTATTTTCCTTTTTTATGATGGGCGCAGTCAATTATCTGCGCTCTCAATGTCATAAGAGGCAGGCTCAGAATAACGCTGATAATATAAATTGTATAAAGAGGCTTGGGAGGTATTCCTATTGTATTGCCGATAAGAGTGTTACCCACGCTTAAAATCATATTCTGAACGCAGAAAACAACAAATTTTATACCCATTCCGCCTACGGAAAGAGAAACTATTTCTCTGAATGACATATATCTCCCTTTGGGAGGAACTTTCCAATATGATTTTACATTGTTTAATGTGCCGGATATTTTTTCTTTAATATCTACCATCAAAACACCTCAAAGTAAAACAGATAGTTTTAATAATTCTATCACATAATCAACACAAAGTATATATTTATTTGATAAATATTTACAGCCGGCAATATAATATATAAAACTATTGCCTGTTTTGTTTTTCGCTATTGAAAAAATATATAAACAGTATTAAAATATTACTGTACTTTATTTATATTAAATCGTATAAACTTACAGTTAAATCAATATCGTATTATAATTTGTTTCCGTAAAGGAGAAATACAACAATGAAAAAAGCTGACAGAATATTTTCAAAAATCATATCTGCCCTTCTTTGTGTATGCATTATTACAGGTTCGGGCATTATAGGCTTTAAGCCGAAGGCCATAAGCGGGAAAGAGCTCAATGATGTTCTTGATGTAATTCTTAACATGAGGCTTGATAATCAGGGAGATGTTGCCCAAAACGGCATAAATTCCGCCTGCACAGTACTTGAACACCTTAAAGAATTTGAAAAAGCTCAGCTGCTTGCTGAATCGGCAAACACATGGTCAAATGTTGTTGACAGCGCATTTACCGCTATAGGCAGAGTCGGCATGACCTTTACTCTGATTAACGGTTCAATAACATTCATGAGAACTATCGGTTTAATTGAAGACCCTACACAAACAGCTCTTATGAGCATACAGTCAACTGTTGACAATATTAAATCAAAAGTTCAGGAGGTCAATAAAAGAACAGTTGACCTTCAATCTACGGTCAGCAAACAGTTTGCGGAAATGAAGCTTGAATTTAACAATGAAGAATTTACAAGCTATCAGCTTTTATGGACAACATTTTATAATGATGTTGTTTACCCGATGCAGCAATATGAAAACAGCTATTCCGGCAATGTAACAAGTTTGTTTATTGACTATGCCGAGGAGTGGCAATCCAACGATATTATGGGCCTTCGTTCACTTTATAATGCTGACGGAGCGCAGATCTATTCTTCAAACAATATAAAAGAAACCGGAACAGCCCTGCCTGTTCAGCCGACTCAGTCAAACGATGAAACACCTGTTGAGTATGCAATCACCCTGCCCGGGAATTATATTCATAAAGGAATAAACAGCACTGTATTTATCAATGCCGATAATTATATGAAAATACTTAAAAGCAGTATTGAGAACGGTGTTTTCGAAGCCGCTGAGAACGGAGACCTTACAGCATACAGCGGATTTTATGATAAATGGAATACTTTAAATAACAGTCAGAAAACAGAACTTTCGAAAAATATTGCCGCTGACCTTATTGACGCACTTGCTTTTGAAATCAGCTATGAAGCGGCAAATACCGGTAATTTTGCATCTGATGTTCAAAGCAAATTTAACCAGTACTGTAATTATATTCGTCAGAATGACAATCTTATTTCTCCCTTCGTCGGTCAGCTGAAAATGCTTGCTTTAACCCACGGATTTGAAGGGCAGATAAAAGACGATGCCGCATATCTTTACACATATTTCTGCAATCAGACTATTGATTTCGGCACCTTCGCATCAATGATTATGTCACTTGCGCAGAATAAAACGGCTCAGGACCGTGAAAACACAAAAAATATATGGTGGCTGTCACAAAAAGCTGTTTACAATGACCTTAATTCTTTCATTACAGGCAGCAGCAACTACTGCTATCTGATTAACAAAACCATTGAGTACAGAGATGTTGAGCTTAAATCGGATATGACAACACAAGTAGGCTATCAGCTTGCAGAAAATGAGTACGGCGAGCTTTCTTCCTTTGAGAAGCGCTGGGTAACTACTTACTATGAAACATATTCTTCAACCGACTGGGAAATAATTGACAGGTCAAAGCAATACAGTTCCGACAGAACAGAATACTCAAATCAGGTGAAACAGTATTCCCGTGAGCTTAAAAACAGCATGATTTCATCAGACGAGGCAATGCTGATTTTCTGTATGTACAAAAGCGAACTGTCAGGCGGTAATTTTTCCGGAAGCTTTACGGACTATCTTGTTGACAATAATGTTGCAGTAAAAGGAAGTTATGACAGCACACAGTGGCATGAATCCTTTAATACCGATATGATAACATCTCTCAGTCAGCCGGAAGAATTTTCACTGTCTGACGGGGAATATATGAATAATGTTTCTTCCAATCCATACTGTGATTATTTCGGTTATGTATCCTCAATGAATGTAAACACAGGCAACAAAAGTGATATAGAAAATCAGTATTTTCATATTCACGACAGAATTAAAGGCGATGTTTTTAATCTCAGCACAGGCAATGTTGCAAAAAATATCACCGTTGCCGCAAGAGCGTTTTACGGAGAAAATCATTTATTATGGAGCATGGATGAATACGCTTTTTTTGCAAACGCAGACAATATTGAGATTAAAGACGAAAAATTGGGAGTTGGCATTCATAAAAGTGACTATTCAGACCATAAATTAACTGCAACTGTTCATAAGTATGTTTCTGCAATCGTAAGTGTCCCCAACGGCACATATACAATCCCCGCAAATGTTACATCCGTTAAAGCAGATATGTTTAAAAACGGTTCCGGCATCCGCAGTCTTACATTTAACGGCACGCCTAAATCTATCAGCAGTGATGCATTCAGCAAAGTCGGCTCCGCCGAAAGAAGATGCTACCTAAACTACCCTGCTTCATGGGGAAGCACTTCCCTTGCAGGCACATGGAAAAGCGGATATTTCGCTGATACAACAATTACAGTCAAATCTCAGGAAAGCGGTTTTGATGATATAAACCTTCCGGCGGCAATCGGCGAACCGTGTATAAATATCCCGTGTCCGTATAACGAAAGTGTATACCCGGAACACAAAACATTCGCAGGTTGGGCACTGAATTATAACGGTACTCCCGTAAAAAATAATCTGATAACCGTTACACCGTCTATGACTCTTTATTCCGTATGGAAATATGACCATAATTTTGTGCTCGACGATATAGTTGAAGCCACTTGCACAGAAGACGGACATACAGGCAAAACCGTATGCTCAGTTTGCGGTGAAACAGGAAACAAAGGTTACATTACGCCAAGGCTCGGCCATAATTATGTTTTTGACAAAAGCACAGGACAAACCGTCTGCACACGCTGCGGTAAAGCTTTTTCGGCAGAAACAAAACAGTACGGTGATTTTACAGTCAGCGGCGAAAACATTGACAACACAGTTGAATATGATTCAGGTGTGCTTACGGTTATTGACGGTACTCCGATAACTGTAAAAAATACAAATCCCGACACACCCACCACAAACAGAATTATCATCAGGCAGGGTATCAGTGCAGATGTCACTTTTGCAGGCGTCAATATTGTTCAGCGTGATGAATTGCCTGCCGTTATGGTAGAATCATTCAGTTATGAGGATGTGATTATTACTCTTGCAGACTCAACTGAAAACAACCTTGTATCCGGTGATAACTGCGCAGGTATTCAAACAGAGGGATTCGGAGGAATACTTAAAATTTACGGTAACGGAAAGCTTACTGTTCAGGGCGGAAAAAATGCCGCAGGAATCGGCGGCGGCAATAATCAGACAGTAAATAATATTAAGATTTACGGCGGATGTATCACCGCACTCGGAGGAGAAAACGGTGCCGGAATCGGCGGCGGACTCATGGGATACATTGACAAGGTTGAAATAATCGGAGGAGAGATTACGGCAAATTCAGGCGGTTCAGATATAAACGGAATCTGCGGCGGATACGACTCAAACTCCGGTGAATCAATATTCTGCGATGTTACCTTTTATTCTTCTGCTTCTGTGAAAATGAATGCCGAAAACAGCGATTTCCGTGCAGTTAACGAAGAAAATGAAGTTGTAACACTTAATATTATTGATAATCCTTCAGGTCAGCCGATATATATTGACGGTATTAAATTCCCTCGCACTGAACATAACGGCGAAAAGAAAGTATATGTTTATCTTGCGGATAAAGAACATAATATAGAAACTGAAGAATTGGCAAACCTTCTTCTTCCCCAAGGGGATGCGTACATCGATTATAACAACAGACTCATTTACGGTATCAGCGAATGTCAGACGGAAATTGACAGTTTTGTTAAACCGGCCGACGGATATACCATGAATATAACAAAAAGCTCATCATTCTGCGGAACAAATACCGTTGTAGATATTATATGTGACGGTAAAATAATTGAAAGCTATGCTGTTGTTGTTTTCGGTGATGTAGACGGTGACGGTATATGCAACGGCATGGATTCGGTTATTATTAACAGCATTGTCAACGGTATGCTGACAGAAAGCAGCATTACAAAAGCCGAATATGCGGCGGCTGACTGCTGTAAAGATGATATAATCAGCAGTGAAGATACAGAATTTTCAGAACATTCAGGGATTATGATGTAACTTTTTATAACCGGCTGTTATTCTTTCAAATTGAACACAAATAAGAAAAAGAGCTGTTCCGGCAGGAACGCTCTTTTCTTTTATCTGCTGTTTGCTGTTAAAAATGTCCGCCTCGGATTCCAACTGCAACATTATCTATTTTCATATATACAAGTCCGAGTATTTCAACAAGTGCGTATGGAATACGCTTAAGAAAAATCAGAAAATCAGACTCTTTTCTTTCTTTTGTTTTAACAATGGTAAGGCTGTCAAGGAGTTCACTGTTGTCTCCACGGAAAGTTTTCAGAGCCATGGAATCACCGACAAATTCAAGCGTTGTGTATGTTGTTACATTGCCTTCTTCAAATGCATAGGCGGAAAAAACAGTATTCTTTGCTCCTCCCTGGTCACAGCAGGCATTTGAGTTCAGATAAACCCTTCCTTTCGGGTTTGTATAAGTTTTTCCGCTTTCCGCCGCACCGACGATAAGGCCTTTATCAATAAACTTTGAACGACCCTGAAGATGGCTGTGTCCGGTAAGAACAAGGTCTATATCATACATATCAAAAATCGGCTGAAAAACTCCGTTAAGCAGAATAGTTGTTTCAGGGTCCAGCATAGAATATCCCGCCCCGTAAAGAGCCTGATGCATTGTCGCAATACGCCATTTGGCATCGGGATTTGCCGCAACCGCTTCTGCCGCCATAGCTCTGTGATCTGACGCACTGCCCGATGTTGAGTCAAAAACAAGATAAAGCACATCTCCGTATCTGAACCAGAAATCACGGTCAAGACCCCGGAAGTTTTTCCCGAAATACTCGTTGGGCATATTCGTATAGTAATTATATGTAAATCCTTTTTTATCGTGATTGCCGATTGCAAGCGCCATAGGAAGTGACGGCACATATAAAGGCATCATAAAAGTCTGCCATTCATCGGCATTTCTGCCTGTTGAAGTGTTGTCACCGGGAGAGAGCAAAAATGAAATATCAGGGTTTTCGGTAAGTGCTTCGTCAAGCACGCTCTGCCATACATAGCCGATTCGTGACTGTTCTTCGTAATTATCCGCAGTCCGTCCGCCTATCTGAATATCTCCGATAACAAGCATTTTGTAGCCGTCAAATGATTTCGACTCGTACTTTGCCGCTTCGCTCCAACCGTTTTCACTGTGGTACTGATAAAAATATGTTGTATTTTCTTCTATACCTGTCATTGTAACACGGCATACAAGCTGATAATCGTTTTCTGCCTGCGCAGTTTCGCCCGTAAACAATACTGCACCGGACATATCAGGATTTTTTGAAAGCTTAACCTCAGGATATGCGGCATTTTTATCTGCATGCCATGTTATATTAAGCCGGGTTTCGTCAGCTCCTACACAAAGCAGCGGCAATGTGTTCGAGTCTTTCAACGAACTGTATCTTTGTCGCCATTCCTCCTGTGTCAGCGGCATTTTGTCAAATGAATATGACGGTACACAGAAAGTCTGAACAATAAACATTAATGATAAAATAATTGATAAAACTTTTAAGAATTTTTTCATAACAATCCCCCTTTTTCACGATTATACAATAATGATAACCAAAACTCAAGCCGAATTTCTGATAAAAAATTATTTCAGCTTATACAAAAACCTTGTATAATTCTGTTGCAGTATGTATAATATCCCGTAGGAGGTGCCATGTATGATAAAAAAATTGTTTTCTGTGTTTACGGCAATAGTTGTTATTGTTTGTTCATTATGTGTTTCATCGTCAGCCGCAGATAACTTCACTCCGGTGCTTCGTTTTGTTGTTGCAAGTGATGTTCATATTGCCGATTCGGGCTCTTTTAAGGAAGAATCAAGGCTTGCAAAGCTTTTTGATGTTTCATATTCATACGCCGAAAGTCAGAGCTACAAAAAGATTGACGGCGTTTTCTTCGCAGGCGATATTTCCGATAACGGAAGCTCTTTATCAATGGAAAAATTTTTTAATATCGTAAATGAAAATGCTCAATCAGAAACAACCGTAAGAGCAGTTCTCGGCAACCACGAATTTTATACTGATTCGTCAAAAACCGTGTCACGCTTTCTTACGGCAAGCGGATATTCCGAGGCTGATACCGATTTTGTTCTCGGCGGTTATCATTTTATTATGATGTGTCCTCAGAACGGAGGCAAAGGCTATACATCTACGCAGAAATCGTGGCTTAAGAAAAAACTTGCTGCCGACGCAAAGGAAGATAAAACAGGCGCAAAACCTATTTTTGTGTTTCAGCACCATGCTGTCAGCGGAACGGTTTACGGCTCGGAAAGATGGGGAATAGACGATATTTCCGACCTGCTTTCGAATTATCCTCAGGTTGTTGATTTCTCGGGTCATTCCCATTTTCCGATAAACGATCCCCGTTCAATCTGGCAGGGTACATTTACCGCACTTAATGACGGAACCCTTTCATATTATGAAATGGGTATTGCGGGTGTAGCCGACAGTCTCATTTTCCCCTGCGATAAACAGGGCGGATATGCAACAGATTCATACCACAGAGATGCGGCACAGTATTTTATTGTTGAGGTAGATAAAAACAGTGCAATCCGTGTAAAAGGATATGATTTGCTGTCTGATACATTTATCTGCGAATATACTATTCCCTCTGTAGGCAATACAAATAATTTTATTTATACACAATCACGAAAAAACAGCAGTGCACCGCCTGCTTTTAATTCATCGGCATCAATCGCACTCAAAGGCGTGCGGAGAGATGCGGCGGTATTTCAGATTCCTCAGGCATCGGGAACAGACATTGTTCAGCATTACCGATTTGATGTGTATGATCTAAACAATAATCTGATTTCAACTGAATATGCTTTATCAGATACATTTTATTTTCCCACTCCCGAAGCTCTGCGTTGTGTTGTAAAAGGACTTCAGGCAGATACAGATTATTATGTAAAATGCTTTGCGGTCAACTGCTGGGAAAAAGAGTCAGAACCGTTAACACTTCGTTTCAGAACAAGTAATTCTCCCGATAATGTCACCTGCTATGATTCCCCTGTAACTCCTGATATTTTTTCGTTTATTCAATGTGAAAACGGTACGGCTTATGACGGTGTATCCGGGAAAATGCTTTCAGGTAACGGAGAACCGATTCCGTATATTGATACTCTTACAGGCAGATGCGGTGCGGAATTTAACGGGCTTAATTCGTACCGTTTTGACGGATTCAAAGATAAATACGAAACAATGCGCAATAACGGCGTTACATTTGAATATTACGGCGTATTTGACGATACGGATTTTCAGGAGGGACACAGCTATGTTGACTTATTCAGCAATCAGGAAAGCGGAGGCTGCGGTCTTGAGCTGAACAGTGACGGAACTGTTGATTTTTATGTTAATACCGGCGGCAAATATACTCACCCGGGCGGTGAGATTGAATTCGGCAAACCCGTACACATTATCGGAACATACGATGGTATATTCGTCAGAGTATATATTAACGGCATTCTTGCAAATTCCGAAAGAGCAATCGGGACAGTTGCTTTCCCTGAGAATGAAAATGCACAGTTCCTGTGCGTAGGCGGCGACAGCGGATACAACGGTAAAACGGAAGCTAACTTTACAGGTAAAATTGTAACGGCAAATGTTTACGGCAGAGCACTGAGCGGCTCCGAAATCAGCGAACTCTATAATCAGTATGATGAATCCTGTAACACCTTCGATTTTATCCCCGAAAGCGGATATCAGTTTGACTGTCAGAACAAAATATTATACGGACTTGATTTGACAGCGCTTACATCGCAGAACATTAAAAATGCTTTTACAAACAAAAACCTTTTCGTTGAAACTGATGAAACAATCGGAACAGGAACGAAAATTTTTCTGAAAAACAGCAATAATGAAATATATGATACCGCTGAGGTTGTAATATTCGGTGATGTTAACGGTGACGGCCGATATGACGGTATGGATGCGATAATTGTCAGCTGTCTTGCAAACGGACTACTTAATCAGAACTCTGTGGGCAAATCCGCATATACAGCGGCGGATTGCAATCACGACAGTGTAATAGATAAATCTGATGTAAGCATTCTTGTGCAGGCAGGTATACTTCTTGCCGGAGTAGACCAGAGCGAATCTCCGGAAGAATTGAAAACAAATTCTGTTTATATCATGTATCTGAATATTATCGAACAGACTGTGGATGAAAATGCTCCCTCAGGCTCTGATGAAGAACAATCATGTTTAAAAATAATAATTGATTTCATTTCAAGAATATCTGCATTTATAAAAAATCTTTTCAACTTAATAAAAAGTACATTTGCATAAATTCATCTGTGCTCATCAATGATATGTTTTGATATACTCACAGCTCGTTTTATTCTTAATAAAATACCGAAATAAAATATAAAAAGACAAGTACCGATAATGAAGTACTTGTCTTTATTATTGTTATAATATCAGTATTAACACTTTAATTTATGTCAGTTTGCTTCATAAACCCTTACATAGTCAACAATAAATTTTGCAGGAAATGAATCTTCCGGGTTGTCATAAATTTCCGGATGCTCGACACCGTTTGTTTTTACCTGACAGGTAAGAAGCATAAAAGCCGGGTCAGTTGTAGCACCGTTAGAGCTTCTGCCTGATTCCTTGCCGTCAATATAGAAAATAAATTCTTCCTCAGTCCACAGAACTCCGTAGGTGACATATTCTTTATAAATATCTTTGTTAATGCGATATTTGCCGACAATCTCGCTCTTGAAATTGTCTGTTTCGGGCTGATATTTATGCACTGTGTTTATGGTGCTGTTCTGATACTTCTGACCGTAATAGAAAGACTCCATAACATCTATTTCGGTGTATTCCGAATGAACGCCTTTTCTGAAAAGCTTCTGACCCGATGTCATCATCCAGAAAGCAGACCACATACCTTTTGCCGAAGGCACAATGCAGCGGCATTCAAAGTAACAACCCGGTTTAAAGTTGCTGTACGCATCAGTATTTTCTATCCCTCCTGTGTACCAGCCTGCGCCTCTGGGCCCGTTTTCAAGATATTCTGTTGACATTATCAGGTTTTCACCGTCAAAAGAGAGCATACTTTTGTCGAAAATTTCTCCCGTTCCGAGGTCAGGTACATCCTGCCAGACATCAGTATTGAGGGAATCGCCGTCAAACTCATCACTGAAAACAAGTGAATAATCTTTTAAATTGATTTCATCTCCGATAATCGGACCGGGAGTATCAAAAAGGATAACTCCGAAAAGCTGAAATACTGCCATAACAGCTGCAAAAAATGCTTTCAGCTTTAATGTAAAAAAGAGAGTAACTGCTTTTGAAAGCTGTCCGGGAATTGCCATAAGTGCTGACATCTGACGAACTGCAAGCTTAGCAAGTAATGATTTAAACACTGTTATCACCTCATAAAGAATATATCACATATAAAGAAACAATTCAACCGCAATCATGCAATTTATCGTCTGATAAATATTCGGCATTTAAAAAATTATTATCACCTGTTGAAAAATTCGGAATAGTATGCTAATATAGTAGAACTTTCTACTATTTATACTATCATTCAATAATATCCGGGAGGAAAACTATGGATTATCAGACTCTTAATCTGCTGTTTCGGTGCAACAAGGAGTTCAGTCACGACAAAATCCGTATGCAGGAGCTGTCATACACGGAATGTATGATTTGCTCGTACATCTATTCTCACGAAAACTGCTCCCAGGACGATGTTTCCGTCGCACTCAAAACAGATAAAACAACCGTCGGCAAGGCTCTTGCTCCCCTTGAAAAGTAAAACTGCGTTGTGCGGAATCAGGACACAGCGGACAAACGGTTCAAACGGCTTTCTCTCACGGCTGAC
>JAZQPL010000058.1:0-5003 GCA_045628495.1 Acutalibacteraceae bacterium | reverse complement strand
AAGATTATGACTTAATATTAACAGGTGATTTAGGCGCAACAGGTTCCCGCCTCCTTTGTGAGCTGATTGAGAAAGAGTACAGCATTGATATAAGCAAGATTCACAAGGATTGCGGATTGATGATATACAGCCTTGACAGTCAGGATGTAAATTCAGGCGGTTCAGGTTGCGGATGCAGTGCAACCGTTCTGTGCTCAAAAATATTAAAAGAAATGTGTTCAGGCAAGCTGGGAAAAGTTCTTTTTACGGCAACCGGTGCTTTGCTGTCTCAAACATCATCACTTCAGGGCGAATCAGTCCCCGGAATTGCTCACGGTATTTTATTATGTCATTGAGAGGTGTGCTTCATGAAAAAATGCAACTGGACAAAAATGCTGAAGAAAACTGTTAAAATTTCAAAATTTCTCAGCTTTCTTTCAGCATTATCAACTGCGCTTGCCGCAGTAACCGCAATATGCGCTTTATGTGATACAGTGAAAAAGCTTTCAGCTTAATTTCCCGGGAAATAAGAAAGAAACAACTCACGGGCATTTTTATATATCAGATATATATTACCTGCGGGTGCGGGAATAAGACTGAGTACAGTATCCGCAGGAATTTTATTTAATTTGCCCGAAGTCAATACTGTTTTGTTGATTGTAACAGAGATTTGCTCATCCTCCCTTGACGCATAAATCATTGCGGGCTTTATGCCTGAGTCAAGTGCTTCTGTGTTATTTTTAGCTGCAAAAGACCCCATTGCAATTAAAATAAAGCAGGATAAAATTACAGTTACAGTAATAAAATTATGAACTGTTTTCTCATATTGGCTTCGTAAATCCTTCATACTTATCCCTCCTGAACTTTATTCTTGACAAAATATTCCGGTTATATTCCTTATATTTTCAGTCAGAATTTAAAAAATATCATAAAATCATCAGAATTTTTTCTTTTTTCAGTTGAAATATTTAAAAAAAGATACTATAATGTATTAGTTAAAATTTGTAAAGCAGTCAATTATGTTTTATACAGAAATACTGCGAAAGGAGTTTTATTATGGCACTTACAGATAATAAATCAATTCTTGCCTGGGTTGATGAAAAAATCGACCTTGTAAAACCTGCAGATGTTATGTGGATTGACGGCAGTGAAGAACAACTCAACGCACTGCGTGAGCAAGCTTGCAAAACAGGCGAAATGACTAAGCTTAACGAGGAGCTCCTTCCCGGATGCTACCTTCACAGAACTAAACCTAACGATGTTGCCCGTGTTGAAGGCCGTACATTTATCTGCACACCGACAAAAGAAGAAGCAGGTCCCACAAACAACTGGGAAGATCCTTCTGTTATGTATGAAAAGCTCTACAGCATTGCTAAAGACAGCTACAAAGGCAGAACAATGTATGTTATCCCCTACTCAATGGGCCCTGTAGGCTCAAAATTTTCAAAAGTCGGTATTGAAGTTACAGACTCCATTTATGTTGTTCTTAACATGTCAATTATGACAAGAGTAGGCAAGGCTGTTCTTGATTCATTCGGTTCAGAAAACAATGACTGGGTTCGTGGACTTCACTGCAAATGTAATGTTGATGAAGAAAACAGATATATATGCCAGTTTCCTCAGGATAACACTATTATTTCAGTAAACTCCGCATACGGCGGAAATGTTCTTTTGGGTAAAAAATGCTTCGCTCTGCGTATTGCATCATATCAGGGCAAAAACGAAGGCTGGCAGGCAGAGCACATGCTTATTCTCGGCGTTGAAAAGCCCAACGGCGAAGTTAAATATATCTGCGCTGCATTCCCGTCTGCCTGCGGTAAAACTAACCTTGCAATGCTTGTTCCTCCTGAAGGATATAAAAAGAAAGGCTACAAAGTATGGTGCGTAGGCGACGATATCGCATGGATAAGAAAAGGAGCAGACGGCAGACTTTACGCCATTAACCCTGAAAACGGATTTTTCGGCGTAGCACCCGGAACAAATGAAAAATCAAACCCCAATGCTCTTGCATCAACAAAAAAAGGCACAATTTTCACAAATGTTGCTCTTAACCTTGATAACAACACTGTATGGTGGGAAGGTCTTGACAAGAATCCGCCCGAAAATGCAATCGAGTGGAAAGGTCAGCCCTGGAACGGTAAGGAAAGCAGTGAAAAAGGCGCACATCCCAACAGCCGTTTTACAGCCCCTGCTAAAAACTGTCCCTGCATAAGCAGTGAATTTGAGAATCCCGACGGTGTTCCCATTTCCGCTTTTGTATTCGGCGGCAGAAGAGCTGCACTTACGCCTCTTGTTTATCAGTCAAGAAGCTGGAATCACGGTGTATTTGTAGGTGCTATTATGGCTTCTGAAACAACAGCTGCTGCAACAGGCGCTGTAGGTGTTGTTCGCCGTGACCCAATGGCAATGCTCCCCTTCTGCGGTTATGACATGGGCGATTACTGGCAGCATTGGATTGATATAGGCAAAACACTTGACCCTGATAAAGCACCTAAAATATTCAATGTTAACTGGTTCCGTAAGGATGAGGATGGCAACTTTATGTGGCCCGGATTCGGCGATAATCTTCGTGTTCTTGACTGGATTATTGACCGCTGTGAAGGTAAAGTTGATGCTGAAGAAACAGCAATCGGCTATCTTCCCAAAGCTGAAGACATCAATATTGAAGGTCTTGAAGGTGAAGTTACACTTGACTCTCTTAAGAGTATTCTTGATGTTGACAAAGCTTTATGGAAAAAAGAAACAGACGGAATTGAAGAATTTTTCGGAAAATTCGGAAAAACTCTTCCCGCTGAAATTAAATCTGAGCTTGAAACACTTAAAGCCAATCTCGACTGATATTATTTTTTGATATGCACCCCAAAAGTTAGAAGCTTTTGGAGGTGCATATTTTTATGGAAAAAACAGGAAGAGAAAATAAAAAGTATAGCGCAGAATTCAAAATAGGTGTTATAATGGATATGATTATTTGATTCTTTGTTTGCCATATTGTCCGAACAATACGAGAAATCATTCGATTTCGGAATTATTATCTTTACAAATATCTGTAAATAAACTATACTGTATTTGTATATTTATGGGGTGGGTAATTTTAACTGTTTTTGAAGATTTTTCAAAAAGTTGTACACCTTTTTCCTTTTTCGTTCGTATAAAGATATGAAAGAACAAAAAGGACGGGATGAACTGTGACTTAACACCCATTATTTACACGGTTAAGTATTACATAATAACAATTATGTTGTAAAAACAAGAAAGGAAGTTGTTATGAAAAAACGAATTTTGAGTATTGTACTTGCAATCACCATGCTTACCTGTATGATTCCAACGGGCATGGTAACGGCGTTTGCCGAAACGCAGCAAATCGGCGGCACAGATGAGAGTCTTGACGCTTACCAAGCTGGAAAGATTGCTGAAATAGAAAGCTACATCAAATACAATGTCCCAGCCGATTTAGCGGCTTCCGATGATTTTAAGAGCCAAATTGCGGCTTACAAAAAATCTATCAACATTGCTCAAACAAAAGAAGAAATTGATAACATTGTCAATGAAACAAAGAGCTATATTGACAATGCAATTTTTGAAGAACACCAGAAACAGGCTAAGAAAGCTATTGACGATTACATTGCAGACAATATTCCTGACGATTATCTGATTCCCGGATATTTTCAGAGCCAGATTGAGGAATTCAAAGAAAGAATCCAAAATACCCAACCAACGGACGATATTGATGGGATTGTCAATGAAGCAAAGACTGCTGTTGACGAGATCGCTTTTCGTGTTTACAAAGATGAGACTATAAAAGAAATCAACGCGTACATCACAGAAAAAGGTATTCCTGAGGCTATATTTCTTTCCGAAGCTTTTCAGAATGAAATCGACAAATACAAAAGTGCTATCAACGACCAGACCCTCGACACAAAGGATAAGGTTGATGAGATTGTCAAAGAAGCAAAACGCTTTATTGACCGGGATCCCTTTGTTTTTTACAAGGAAGAGGCTGCAAAAGCTATCGACGATTACATCTCGGAGAAAAAACTTTCTTCTGATATACTGGGTTCCGGCCCTTTCATGAAAGCAATCGAAGATTACAAATACGCTATCTATGATGTCGAAACAACCGAAGAAAAAGCTGCCGAAGCAATAAATGAAATTGACAGCATTGTCGCAGACGCAAAGCGCTATGTTGACGGAGCTCCACTTCAATTTTACAAGGAACAGGCTAAAATAAGATATATCGACAATCACATCACAGAGCAAAATGCTCCTGATGCTGTAAAGAATGACGAGGATTTCAAGAACACAATCGAAGGTTACAAAAAATCTATCGAAGAAGCCGGCACAACGGAAAAGGTTGATGAAATTGTTGCAGCCGCAATGAGCTATATTGACAATGCAATTCTTGACTATTACAAGTCAAAGGCTGTATCAGATGTCAACGACTATATCCAAGAAAAAAATCTTCCTGTTTATGTAACGGAGTCCGAGCATTACCAGAATGAAATCAATTATCACATGAGTGCTGTCAATGAAGCCAAATCAATAGAAGAAATTGGCGATGTTGTCAGACAGGCAAAGGACTATCTTGACAAGGCTGTCGAAATTTATGTCGAGAATTACAAGGATGATAAAATTGATGAAATCAATGGATACATCACTGACAAGGTTCCCGCCGATTTAGCCAATTCCTATGATTTTCAGAACGCAATCGGTGATTTCAAAAATTCTATCGACGATGCCCAAACAAAGGAAAAGATTGATGAAATTGTCGCTGGTGCAAAGAGCTATATTGACGACGAGGTCAATAAGTATTACGCCGATTACAAACTTTCAAAAATCAATGAAATCGAAGATTATATTCGTGACAAAGTTCCCGCAGATTTAGCTTCTTCCGATGATTACGAGAGCAAAATTGCGGATTACAAACAATCTATCACAGATGCCGACACAAAGGAAGAGATTGATGAAATTGTCACAGCCGCAAAGGAATATATTGACGGGGCTTTTGCCGCATACAAAGCTGAAAA
>JAZQPL010000057.1:0-24231 GCA_045628495.1 Acutalibacteraceae bacterium | reverse complement strand
GCAATGCCGCGCTCCTTGCAAAGGGAGCGTATTCTTTTTACATATATTTCAGAGTAATCCATATCATTTACCTCGTTATTATATTACCCGTTTGTGGGTTAATATAATGATAAATGCAAATTTGATATAAATTACCCATATACGGGTTGACTTTGATAATATATTTCCTTTAAAATATACCCATATTCGGGTAATAAGGGGATATATTATGATTTGCACATTTTTCGGACATAGGGATACGCCAAAAGAAACAGAGCCGATATTGAAATCGATTCTTAAAGATTTGATTGAAAATAAAGGTGTTGATACATTTTACGTTGGTAATGACGGCAATTTTGATAATATGGTTATCTCATTGTTATCGGAGCTTTCCTTAACATATCCGATAAAATACTATATTGTTCTTGCTTACCTGCCGAAAAAGGAAACGGAAAATACAGAGCATACCATTCTGCCGGAAGGTATAGAAAACGCACCGCCGCGATTTGCAATTTCATATCGCAACAAGTGGATGATTGAGCAATCCGATTATGTTGTAACTTATGTAAATCACTCTTGGGGAGGTGCGGCACAGTTCAAAGAACTCGCCGAAAAGAGAGGTAAAACAGTAATTGACCTGATTGATAATAATACTCGTATTTTTCCCTGAAATGCGCAAAAACACGAAAAAACGCGAAAAAAAGACGAAAAAATGTTTGTATATTTTTGACACTGTTACAAACATCATAATATCAGAACTAAAATTATGACATTTGTAAGAATGAATTTAAAACACAACATAAAAAAATAAGTCAAGTAGGATGATTTACCAAATCGTACTTGACTAAATTGTTATTATTCAAACTCATCGCTCGAATCGTCCATTGCTTCAAACATAAACCGCAGACCAAGTTTGAAGCCGCGGATAAAGGCTTCCTTTTCGCTGATGTCGCAGAGTTTGGCGTTCGTTTCGTTAAACTTATCGAATAATGCTTTCTGTTCATCTGAGAGTGTTTCGGTTAGTGTGTCTTCGGTTTTGCTGAGTTTATTAAATACCTTTGCAAAAAGCCCCGTCTGCTTTACAATACTTTCATGTGGGCTGATGTTGCCGTAATAAAAATTCTCAAGAGTTGTCATACAAATATCAGCTCCTTATTTACAATCTCGGTTGCACGGTTATAAATATTATTCATTCTGCCAATCCACTCCATCTGATTTTCTGCTTTAAGTTGCTCGGTAATGCCCTCGCTTTCTGCAAGCTGTTTAATGAGCCGAAAGAAGTAATCATCCGCCTCTTCGTTTATATCGGCGAGGTATGAATGCAAAGTGTTATCCATCAGCATAATTGAGTAAATTGCTTTGCGATGATTTTTCAGGTAATCTCTGTGCCGCATTCCCCATATTCCGATAGGTCGGGTGTCGTCTTCGGGTGGTAAAGTTAAATCAGGAATGTAGTAATCACCCTGAAGCGTATAGCTTATGCCTGTTTTTTCATCTACAATATGTTTTTCCATGAAAACAACCTCCTTGAATTTGGTGACTTAATTGTACCGAATTTCGGGAGGTTTGTTAATTGTGCGAATTTCAAAATCGCATATTTGATTGAACGTGGACTGAAAGTGTGTTATAATAGTGCCGAAAAATCAGAATTTACAGAGAAGGAAAACACATGAGTTATTTCAATTATAACGGAAAGAAAATATACTACGAAGAGCACGGATGCGGTGAAACAGTTATATTGCTTCACGGCAATACGGTATCCGGTAAATTATTTGCGCCGGTTCTTCCTATGTTTACGGAGAAGTATCGTGTAATTATATTGGATTTTTTGGGATGCGGACAGTCTGACAGAATTGATGAGTGGCCGTCAGATCTGTGGTATGAATGGTCCCGACAGGCTGCAGCTCTTTGCGACGAATTGAAACTTCCGAAAGTTAAACTGATTGGCTGCAGCGGCGGTGCTCTTGCAGCCATAAATACAGCATTGGAAAATCCGGAGATTGTTGAATGCGTTGTTGCTGACAGCTTTGAGGGATTAAAAGCGAACCCTGAAATAACCGAGCAGCTTCGTATGGGACGAAACTTTGCAAAGCAGAACACCGAATTCTGTTCTGTGCTTAAAGCAATGCACGGTGAGGATTGGGAAAGTGTTGTTGATGCGGATACGGGGGCTGTGATTACTCACGCTGAGACTATCGGTTCATTCTTCCGCAAACCGTTGGAAGAACTGAAAGTAAACCTGCTCCTTACAGGCAGTGCGGAAGACGAAATGTTTCCGGAAGGTCATTATGAAAAGCTGTTCGGTGATATCTGCGGCAGAACCCGTATGGCGAAGCCGCATATCTTTGAGCACGGCGGGCATCCCGCTATGATGAGCAATACGGAAGATTTCGTTTCTTTATGTGAAAAATTTTTTGCTGAAATAAATACAAAGTGAAAATCCCGGTTTTTCGGGATAGACAGAATTTTATGAGGAAATTTGAAATATGAAAGAAGAATGTCTGATATGCAAAGCTCCGCTCGAATATCTGAATGAAGATACCCCCATGGAGTGTGAGATCTGTCATAAAAAAGAATACAGCAAGACAAGGTGTGTAAACGGTCACTATGTCTGCAATGAATGCCATACAAAAGGGATTGACAGTATTTTCGGCGTATGCCTTGCGGAAACATCGAAAAATCCCATAGAAATTCTTAATAAAATGATGAAGCTGCCTTTCTGCCATATGCACGGACCGGAGCATCATATTATGGTCGGTGCCGCTTTGCTGACGGCATATAAGAACGCAGGCGGTAACATTGACTTGAAAAAATCACTGACGGAAATGAAAAATCGTGGGCAAAGTGTTCCCGGCGGTGCCTGCGGATTTTGGGGTGCCTGCGGTGCTGGTATCAGTTCGGGAATGTTTCTTTCCATCATTTCCGGCTCAACACCGCTTTCAGGTGAACCTTTCGGCTTATCAAACCGTATGACCGCAAAGTCTCTTAACGCTATCGGTTCAGTGGGTGGTCCCCGTTGCTGTAAACGGGATTCTTACCTTTCCATTCTTTCTGCTGTCGATTTTGTAAAAGAACATTTCGGTATAGAAATGGAAAAAACCGAAATCATCTGCGAGTTTTCGTCAAAGAATAATCAATGCCTCGGAAAGAACTGTCCTTTTTCAAAAGTAAATAACCAAAGCTGCAAATCCTGTTTTATTGATTGATATAAATTAAAATCACCTCCCTGAATTTGAAATCCAATTTCAGGGAGGTTGTTCGTTATACGAGGAAGTTATAATTTAATATAGTTGTATCTGCTCATAATCATTTGGGTAATGACATCTTTTTTTACCCTCATGTGTAAACTGTCAATACATTTACGAACATCGGTTTCTGTAATGTTCGGAATGTAAGAACGGTATTCCGGGAGATCGTGGAATTACAGTAACAGAAATTTGTGCTTCATCAACCCGTGAGAATATTGTTCATCCTCCGATTAAAGGCCGCTGAAACAAATCATAATTGTAATGACAAACAGCACACAGATATGCAGGTCTGTGTGCTGTTCCTATGATTAACTAGTTGCTTCAACCGCGGTGGACATATTCCCCGCGCCGTCAACTGCGGCAACGGTGTAGCTGTGTTCTGCGTTCATTATGTTGAAGCTCAAATTTTCCGTTGCCTCAACTCTTGCGACGGCTTTACCGTTATCGTAAACGATATAATAAGCTATGCCGATGTTATCTGTTGATTCGTTCCAAATCAGAACGGCATTTTCAAGTAAAACATTTTGGGGTGGGGTTGGGGCTTCTGTTTCGAGTTTGCCGTTTTTAAGATAATCAAGGTATGTTGAATAATAAACGGGATTTACCTGTGCGGGACAATAATAATGGTTGAAAGAAAACGTGATAATGTTTTCCGCATACTTTGACGCCACATCCATCTGCTCAACAAAGCGGTCAAGAGTGGCTGTCATGTTTTCTTTTTCAAGCGTTGCGGGCGGCATCAGAATCTGTCTGTCGCGCGCGACTGTCATATTCTCGCAGTTTGCCCACAGCTTTATATCCTTATCACAGCTTGAAACTGCGGCGGAGTACATTTTCCACACCTTTTCCAAATCATTCATTTTTATCCAGCCTGCACCGACCGCGTCCTGCGGGCAGAATATATCGCCGTCTCTGAAATGAACAGCCTGCATGAATATCTGCCATTCGGGAAGTGCCGCAACAACAGACGGGACTGAAATATAGTTTGTGAAATACGGACTTAAAAGAACGGGCATATCACGATTGAGTGCGTCAGCCTTGTCAATCACCTTGTTAAGTCCCTTTGCGATATTGAGAATACTCAGCTTCATTGTGGGAACATTGTTGATTTCGGGCGTGAAGTACCAACCGTAAAATGTATCGCTGTACTGCTCATAATATTTATTATAGATTTCGTCAACCATAAGTGCCATTTTATCGCAGATTGTGCTGTACTGCTCTGTAAGTCCTGCGGTAACCCACCAGTCCTCAAAATCAGCAAGACCGATAAAGACTTTTATTCCGCTGCCCTGACAGTTGCGCAGAGCATCGCCGATAACATCACCGTATTTTTCGCAGTTTTCAAAGCACGGCAGTTCTGACGGATAATGAAGCTCGGCGTTATCAGCGTCGGTAAAAGATGCAATATCCTGCACAATAAGATACTCAATGCCTGCTTCTTTCATGTATTCAATTTCTTCCTGCCAGCGGTCATCGTCCCACCACAGGCAGTACCACGACTGAATAAAAGTGCCGTTGAATTTCACTTCGCATTTCTGCTCGGGAGCTTTGCCGAAGGGCAGTAGCGCCAAGATCAGCGCAATAAATGATGAAATAATCCTCTTTATCATAACTCAAAACCTCATTTCAATGGTTTAATATAGCTTTGTTACTCCTCATACGGTATCCGAAAATAATCCAGATATTTCTTGAACTTATCTTGGGCAGACAGACAGGTATCGCGCAGGAATCCGGGCTCGTTCTGCCACTCTTTTAAGCCGCGGTAGTAAAACATCTTGATGTCGTCCTCTATGATGAATGGTGCAATATTGTTCCGCAGGCACTCTTTGAAAAGGAGAAGCCTGCCGACTCTGCCGTTGCCATCCTGAAACGGATGGATACGCTCAAAGCGGTAATGGAAATCCAGCAGGTCATCAAAGGTTTTGTTTCCAATGGTGTTGTATTCGGCAAGAAGTTTCTTCATTTCCGCGCCGACTTTTTCCGGTGCAGCAGTGTCCATGCCGCCAACCTCATTGGGTAATTTTTTGTAATCTCCGACGGCAAACCAGTCAAGGCGGGAATCTGATGTTCCGTTTTTCAGAACGGCGTGCAGCTGCTTGATAAAAGCCTCGCTTAATGCGTGATTTGCGTTGTCAATAACCATATCAATGCACTTGAAATGGTTGGCGGTCTCAACCACATCGTCAACCTTAACCGTTCCGCCAGATACGCCGATTGTGTTAGTTTCAAAAATGTAGCGAGTCTGATCGTGGGTGAGACGGCTTCCCTCAATGTGATTGGAATTATAGGTCAGGTCAATCTGGATTTTATGATAAATTCCGCCGTGCAACTTCGCCGCTTTTTCAGCTTTCAGCACCTCAGAAAGCGTCTTCGGAGCATCGGAATGTTTGTTGATGCGGTCGGGTTTTTCGGCCGTTTCGGGAATGTTCCATGTTTTGCCGGTCAGGAACGCGCCGTCAATTTTTCCTTCGGCACAGTAACCGCGCACACTGCGCTCGGAAACGCCCCATTTTTTAGCCGCTTCCGCGACAGAAATATATATCATAATGTAACCCTCACTTTTCATTTGGTAATAGTATAGCACATTATCGGCAAAATATCAATACATTTTAACGACGTACCGCTTAATTTTTGCCGATAACGACAAATCAAGATAAACGACCAGCTATCATATAAGGTAGTTGGTCCTTTCTGAATTATATAAGATTTTGCGATTGTTTACATCATTCTATTTTACTTTTATCCCATAAATCAGGTATTTGAATATGGTGCTTTAATTTGATTTGCAGGACTTTATAATGCCTGCTCATGACATAATCAATTACGCACTTTTTCGGAATCATGTAAACCCCGTTAATGACAAAGTGTTCGACAAAGTCACCCTGCATGAGCTTGCGTGCCATTCCGTCGCCGATACCTCCGAGCATTTTACGGAATTGTTTGAGATTGACTACATCAGGATAATCCTTGTAAAGTTTCTTTAATTGCGGTTTTGTGTAGTTTGTTTCCATAGCAAATTACCTCTGTTTTAGTATTCCGACAGCAGATGTAATTTTTTTGTTGTTTTCTGACAATGAATTTGCCCGCGTAATGCCCGCATTTTTCCGTGAGACTTCCAAAATCCGAAAAATCCCTGCAAAGCTTGATACACAAGACTTTCAGCCGCTTTTTGCCCTGAATTGCCTGATTTATAAGGTTTTGCCAAGTGCTTTAAGTTCCTCCAGCTTCCGTTAAAATGTCTGCAACTTCACTATACCGCAGATAACTTAAAATCCCTCGGTAGCAATATCGTACCGGTTCAAGTCCGGTCGCCGGCACCAATGAAACCCTTGATTTTCAAGGGTTTCAGCTGTTTTTATGGCAAATTTTTATGCTGTTGATTTTTGGTGATTTAATTGTACCGAATTTGGGGAGGTTTGTTAATTGTGCGATTTTTGAAATCACATATTTTATTGAACAAGAAAAGGAAATGTGATATAATAGCTCCAGTAAATTAAGGGAGGAATACGATATGAAAAAGATTGTTTCCATCGTTCTTATTATGACGATGCTTTTCTCATTTGCCGTACCTGTTTTTGCGGCGGATTCATCGGTTGTTACTGCCGAAGCGGAAAACAGTGATTCGTTTTTCAAAACAGTAATAAATGAAATTAAAGATTTCTTTAACCGCATCAAAGCTTTTTTCAGAGAGCTTTTCGGCAATAAGCCAATTCAGGTTCCTGCCGAACCTCCGGAAACAATTTTCGCACCCGATGACGGCAGTGAAATGCACCTTGTATGGAATGACGAATTTAATACCGAGTCCATTGACCGCACAAAATGGAATTTCCGTGCAAAAATGAATCAGGGTGACATAAAAAACAGCACAGACAAGCGCAATGTTACGGTTGAAGACGGTCAGCTCATACTGCGAACATGGAAAGAAGATGACGGAACATATTCCACCAACACATCTGTAACAACAGACGGTACGATGAGCTATAAATACGGTTATCTTGAAATGTATGCAAATGTGCCTTTTGTCGAGGGCTGCTGGCCGTCGTTCTGGATGCAGTCAAAGGACATTCACCGCAGTGTACCGTATATGACAGAAATTGACATTTTCGAGATATATGATACCCGCAATATTGTTGCACCGAATATCCATAAATGGTATTCAGGAGAAGAACATTACCAGGCAGGTGGCAGAAAATGGGGTTATAAATTCAAAAGAAGCCTGAATCTTAATAATGAGTATCATCTTTACGGATTCGGCTGGACACCCGATGCAATATATTTTACCGTTGACGGAGAAATATATTTCCGCTACGATTTGTCGCAGGATTTCGGTGACAGAGGCGACGGTATGCAAGGCTTCCACGACCCTGTTTACATCATTTTCAATAATTTTATTTTCACCGAAAATTCCTCCTGGAAAAATCCGCCTGTAACCGATAAAACAGAGTGGCCGATAACTTATAAAATCGACTGGATTCGTCTTTATCAGAAAGACGGTGAGGGAGAAATTTTTAACGATACGGGATTTTGATAAATCAAATTTAAAGGAGAGGTAGTTATGCTTGAAAAAATATATAATCTTTTCGGATGGACTTTCTTTCAGAAACACGCTTTTGACGGTCTTATAAATGTCTCAAAAAACATTTTTGCAGACGGATTTAATTTTAAGAGAATTTTTGCCTCATTACTGGCAATAGTTGAGCTGTTCAGCGCGGCAGTTTTCAAAACTCCTCAGCCTGCCGTAGGAGATACGCTTGACCTGAGCGGCTATACAAGAGTAGTGTATGATGATTTTGACGGCGACAGACTTAACACTGACCTCTGGAACTGCCGAGGCAGAGGCGCGCAGAGAAGCGGTTTTGTTTCCCCGTCACAGATTCGTGTTGAAAACGGCAATCTGATAATTACTGCGGAATACCTTGAAAACGGTGAGTTTGGTCCAGGATGGTATTCTGCCAGTGTCGCTCTTAACGAATGGCAGGAATACGGAGGATATTTTGAGATAAAATGCCTTTGCAACAGGGATAAAGGCTTCTGGAGTGCGTTCTGGATGCAGTCGGCACATTCCTACGACCACGACATTTCCGCAGGCGGTGTCGGCGGAGCTGAAATTGATATATTTGAAGCCATGAGTTACGATAAAACACTAAAAAAGAACCGCAATTCAGTTACTCAGACAATCTGGTATAACGGCGGTGATGATAACCCCAACGAGCTTGACAAGGTAGCCATAGGCACATATTACGCCGATAATATTTACGATGAGTACAACACATACGGTCTTATGTGGACAGAAGACGAATATATCTTCTACATAAACGGAGTTGAAACTGCGAGAACATCTACTGCTGTTTCTCACGCTCCCGAACAGCTTATCATGTCGCTGTGCATTCCAGATGAAATTGGTTTTGACAAGGATTACAAAACAGAATTTATTATTGATTCCGTTTCAATCTACAGATGATTTTTAATAAATCAATATCGCCTCCCTGAATTTGAAATCAAGTTCAGGGAGGTTTGTTAACTGTGCGATTTTTAAAAGCACATAATTGATTGAACAAGAAAAGAAAATATGATATAATAGCTCCGGTAAATCAGAATTTGCAGGAGAGAACATATGACTACTGTGGAATTGATAGTGGCAATAATATTTTTTGTTTTAGCGGGAATTCTTGCGTTTTTAGGTATTCGCCATTTCGCAAAAAAAGGATTTCTGTTTAACAATGCGTATATATGGTCACCCAAAGAGAAACATGAAAAAATGGATAAAAGCCCGTATTACAGGCAATCAGCAATTGTATTTGCTTTGCTTAGTGCGGTTTTTCTTGTGATAGGCATATCCATTGTTCTGCAGAATGACAAAATACAACTGCTTGAAATACCTTTAATAGTTGGTGCTTTGATTTATGCAATCGTTTCATCCATAAGAATAGAAAAACATACAAAGAGATAACTCCCTGTCTGTCTGTGTAACGACTGCTCGGACACAGGGATGATAATTCAAATAACAGTTACCACGGACTGGGAGCGGAGGCACTCCGCAACTCCCTGTTTATCGGGGTGTAAAATGATTTGCTGAGGTATTACTACGAAAAGATTTGAACATAATAATCAATTTATATCCCTCTGCGGTCTTAATTGCGGGCTTTGTTCAATGTATATCGGCAGGTACTGCCCCGGTTACGGCAAAGTCGAATGAAATCAAGGCTGAAATGTCGAAAGATGCGGAATAGAGCACGGCAATATGTATTATTGCTTTCCTTACAATGCTGTTGCTGATACCGCCGGAAATTTTGTCGAGCTAATATATATTCACAACATTGCAGGTATTAGTTTTTTTGTTGAAAAGTATGTAAAAGTGTGGTACTATTTAGAAAAACAATCGAATTTTTATTCATGATTTTACAGATAAGGATTTAGACAACGGAGTAAATACAAGAGTAAAGCGGGAGGAATAATATGGATTATAATATCAGAGAAATGCAGAAAGCAGAACTTGAAATATTGAAAAAGGTTGATTTTGTCTGCAAGAAGCTGAACCTAAACTATTTTCTCTCCAGCGGAACTCTGCTCGGTGCCGTGAGACATAAAGGGTTTATACCGTGGGATGATGATGTTGACATAATAATGCCCTGGAAGGATTATAAAAAATTTCTGAAACACGGTCAGAAATGGCTTGGAAATGATTTTTTTCTGCAATCAAATTTTTCAGATTTATGGTATCGTGAATATTCAAAAGTCAGAATGAACGGGACTACAGCAATAGAGGAATGCTACAAAAAAATCCCTTTTCATCAGGGAGTATGGATAGATATCTTCCCACTTGTCGGAGTAAAGGATAACCCCGAATGGATAAAAAATTTTAATAAATATATACAATTCAGGAACCTTTTTGTACAGGATTTGTTTTTTGAAAAAACGGCAAATCTGTCACTGAAATTAAAAATACTAAAAAGAACCCCTGTTAGTATCAGACGGATAATAATAAGACTTATGGATTTATTCCGTATGAAGGATTTTCATAATACCGAATGCGGAGCTCATCTTTGGGGATACGGGATAGAAGACTATTATAATATAAAATTCTTTCTTAATATGACTGAAGGAATATTTGAAGGACTGAAGTTCCCGATTCCGGAAGAATTTGACGAATACTTAACTCAGATGTACGGCGACTATATGACACCGCCGGATGAGGAACACAGAGACAGTGGGCATAAATTTGCAGTAGTTGATCTTGATAAAAATTATACCGAATATTTATAATTTCGGAAAAACACGCTGATAAATCTGAATTGACCGCATAGCGGATTTATCTTTCGCCCAATGGCAGTCGGGATTTTTCAATATAATATTATTTTTTGCCGTTGCTTGGGTACATAATGTTATTGACAACAATGAAGTTAAAACACAGTTCTGAGGTGATTTTATGAAAACACAAAAAATACTGTCTTTTTTCCTTGCGGTACTTTTTATGATTTCTGCTTTTTCTGTATCGGTACAAGCCGAAGGAATCGGTGCCTGCACCCACATGGCTCAGGGCCGCAATCAGGAGCAGACCTGTAAAGCAGCCGTTAATGTCAACCTGCCTATCGTGCGTGATGAAGTACATTGGTGGACTGTTGAGCCTGTCAAAGGACGACTCTCTTTGCCTGAACGGGCAAGCTGGGTTGATTCAGCAACCAAAAACGGTATTAAATGCCTTGTTGTATTAAGCTACGGTAACCCGATTTATGATTTCGGTAAGGCAACACAAGCCGAATTAGATGCCGGAGGCTTCCGTGACTGCATTATGCCTGTGCGTGACGGCAATCCGGAAACGACAGCGGATGACGAATACTTTGATGCCTATATCCGTTATGTTGATTTTGTATCAAAATCATTAGCCGGCAAGGTTGAGGCATATGAAATATGGAATGAGCCTGATATTAAGGGCTTTAATACTAAGGATGCGACAGCCGCAGATTATACCGAGATGTTAAAAGCGGCATACAAAACCATTAAGCACAATGACCCTGATGTTACCGTGCTTGGCGGTGCAATCGCATTACAAACAGACTTTATTGACACCATGATGAAATCCGGCGCAGGGTCTTATATGGACGGTCTGTCTGTACACTACTACTTAGGTAAAAATGCTCCCGAAAAGCGAGCAAGAGAAAGACTGGACAAGTACAGAGATGTGCTGGTAAAATACGGCTATGACAAAATGCCCGTATGGGTTACAGAAACAGGTTGGGCAAACAGCAATGTTGATGAACAGACACAGGCACAGTACATCGTGCGCAACGCCGT
This sequence comes from Acutalibacteraceae bacterium, assembly GCA_045628495.1. GTDB lineage: Bacteria > Bacillota > Clostridia > Oscillospirales > Acutalibacteraceae > CAG-488. The sequence goes on along the minus strand of JAZQPL010000057.1, from coordinate 12,712 downwards.
ATTCTATGATGAATTTCTGCTTGATTACGGCATAGAGGGACAGTACATTAACTATGAACTTCAAAACAGCAGTATCACATCAGATGTTCTGGGTGGTGAAGAATATGAGAATTCTCTTGGGCTTTACAGGAACGACTTTACTCCCAAGATAGCGGCCGGTGCTGTAAGAACTTTTAACACCTTAACGGCAGGGAAAAAGCTCACGAACCTGGAACAAACAAAATACGGCCTGTTTTACCAAAAATCCGCCTATGTTGCAACATATTCACAAAGCGGTAAAACCGTATATGCAGTTTGGGCAGAGTCGGAATTTGATTTGGAAATCACCCTCCCCGATTCGCAAATTACTGTTTATGATATGCAGGGCAATATAATTGAGGATAATGTTCAGGGCGGAGTGAAGCGTATCAGTGCAGCACCGTCACCGATTTATATTGCATTTGATTCAGAACCTGTGAATGTTGAGCAGAATTTTATACAAAAGGTTGTTGCATTTTTCAAGCATATATTCAGAGTAATTGCAAACGGATTTGTCGGATGGTAACCGACTTTTGAGATATATAAAAAGATGACCGAAAACAAGCCGCCGTGCCTGAAGGTATGGCGGTATTGTTGTATCATATTTCATATGAACACAAGTTAGAACAGCCGGGATATCTGCACGGACTTTTGATTTTCATCCCATACGCCGATTGTTCTATGCTCTTTTTCGTGCGGTAAGAAATTTTGTTTTCCCAATGGCTTTTTTACCCAAGGTGTCAAAATACACCGGAGGTAATTCGTCCATTATATTTTTAATGTTTTCATTGGTTAAAGCCTTGGAAATTTTGTATATCTCTTTCATTTGATTCACCCTAATCTAACACAAATTTGAATCAAGCAGAATTTGTAATTGATTATTACTTCGGTGGCCATTGTATAATAATTGACTCACTTTTTCAACATATTTTCTCTCACATATTTGATTGAACAAGAAAAGAAAATGTGTAGGTTTACATTTTTTAACTTTTCGGTTATTGACAAAAAAAGTAAGGTATTATAAAATATATTATGTATAGTAGTTTATGTAATAATAATTATTCGATATATAATACACAGAATTGAATTGAAATGAGGATTTACTATGAAAACTGTTGCAGTAGTACCAATGAAATTGAACAACAGGAGATTACCGCAAAAGAACACTAAGTGTTTTACAAACGGAAAACCTCTTTGTTACTATATTCTGAATACATTAAAGCAGATTCCTCAAATTGATGAAGTATATGTTTATTGCAGTAATGAAGATATCAAAAACTATATTCCGCAAACAGTTAAGTATCTGAAAAGAAGTGAGTCTCTTGATACTGATAAAACATCAATGAACGATGTTTTGCTGGCGTTTGCAAACGATGTTGATGCAGATGTTTATGTGATGACTCATACAACGGCTCCTTTCATTTCAAAGGAGAGTATACAAAAAGGTTTAGTTGCTGTTACAGAGGGTGATTATGATTCATCATTTGCGGCAAAGAAACTGCAGGATTTTCTTTGGAAGGACGGAGTTCCGTTTAACTATACCCTTGACAACATTCCCAGAACTCAAGATTTAGAACCTCTTTATGAAGAAACAAGTGGATTTTATATTTATGAAAAAAGTATAATTAAAGATTTCAAAAGAAGAATAGGTCAAAAACCTTATATAGTTGAGGTCGGAGAGATTGAATCAATTGATATTGATGAAGAACAAGACTTTATGATTGCAGATGCAATTTATAACCACTTTTTTAGAAAAGAGAAATAATTATGAAAGAATCACTGCAGAAATTCCGTAATTGCATTTCAGATAACGGATGTGTTTACGGCCCTTTTATGAAAACAGCAGATCCTATGTTTGTTGAAGCTGCAGGTCTTGCCGGTTTTGATTTTGTTATTCTTGATACGGAACACGGACCTGTTGAAATTGAAAATCAACAAAATAACATTCGTGCCGCTGAAGCCCGAAACCTTGTGCCGATTATTCGATTGAAAGACAAGGCGGAAAACACCATTGGCAGAGCGCTTGATATCGGTGCTTACGGAATTCAGGTGCCGCAGATTACAACTGCCCGGGAAGCGAATGATGTTGTTAAATATGCAAAGTTTTATCCCTTCGGTATGAGAGGGGTATGTCGCTTTGTAAGAGCAGCAGATTACTCAGCTATGGACAGATATGAATATTTTGAAAGCACAAAAGATATTTTAATAATTCTTCAGCTGGAAGGCATTGATGCAATTAAAAATATAGATGAAATATTAGATGTTAAGGGCGTTGATATTTTATTTATCGGTCCATACGATTTATCACAATCTTTGGGTCTGCCGGGACAGGTTAATAATCCTAAGGTAGTTGAAGCAATGAGAAAAATTGTTGATAAAGCAAAAAACGCCGGAAAAGTTATCGGTTGCTTTGTAGATACGCCCGAAGATCTTGTAATGTGGAAAGATTTGGGTATTCAATATCTCAGCTATTCAGTGGATGTCGGTATATTTATGGATGCCTGCAAAGAAATCAAGAAATTCTGCAAATGATATATCATTTGCGAAAAAAACGGATATCAAATAATCAGTCAATTATGCATCGAAATCTGTTGTTGACAGTATCTCTGAAATGTCACTTAAAGCCGTAAAAAGTGAAAGTTTTTAAGCGAATCAGATGAAACAGATTTATATAAATCTCCTTTACTTTATGGCTTATAAAGCAAAAACGGTCGTGCAAGCACGGAAATATGAAATATATAACTCACTTTTTTATAATATAATCCCCATAGAGCAGAAACTTGAAAAAACAAAATTCAAGACTGCACTATGGGGATTCTATCTGTTTTACCTTAGGATACCGTTTTACATACAATTATCAGAGTAATATTTGGACTTGATAAAACCATATTCTCATTTGCTCATATAAAGTTTGTACGAGCGTTTAGCACATTCAGAAATTTTTATCGGGTGGAAATCCGGAATTGACGAATATAAAGTATCATTCAACGGTTCGCTTAAATAGTCGGGTATTATGCTTATTTATTGTCAATAAAAGGCGGTAATTATGATGTTGGCAGAGTTGAGACAGCACTGTTTGCATAAAGCAGGGTTGCGTGCAAATTTTGAACGGGAGCGGGACTTAATTCTTCTCAATCTGTTCTTTTCAATGTGCTTCGGGTACTGCTCCGCAAGGTAGTCCGGGTGCATTTTCTTTACATAAAGCCGATGTTATTTTACCGTCAACACTCGCTTTGGATACGGTACTTTTTATAGTTATAAATAATTGAACAAAAACTGCTATTATGATATAATGTATTTGTTAATCAGATATTCTGGAGATGAAAATATGAAACCGGACCCGAATAAAAAATTCCCTATTCCGGGATATGAAAAAGAAATTTATGTCAGACCGACAATTTCTAATCCTAATATCACCGTCGGAGATTTCACCTATATTGCCGATTCAGAATTTGAAAGTCATGTAACGAATTTCTATCCGTGGAGCAGAGATAAACTGATTATCGGCAAATTCTGTCAGATTGCCTCCGGGGTTGAGTTTATGATGAATGATGCAAATCATCAGATGAGTGCGGTATCAACATTTCCGTTCTATACCCTTGAGGGCTGGGACATGAAAGCTCCGGCATCAGCAGATATGCCGTATAAAGGTGATACTGTTATCGGGAACGATGTTTGGATAGGACAGAATGCTTTGATTCTTCCCGGAGTTCATATCGGTAACGGTGCCATTATCGGTGCCAATAGTGTTGTAGGTACTGATGTTGAATCTTATTCGATTGTTGCAGGAAACCCTGCAAGAGAAATAAGGAAGCGCTTTGATGATGAACTTATTGAGATTTTAGAGAATTTCAAATGGTGGGATAAAAATATTGAAACCATCAACAGCTTAATTCCCATCCTGACGAGCAGTGACCTCGAAGCTGTTAAGAAAGAGCTGAAAAAAATACAGGAGTCGGTCACAAAATCTTCTGATTTTTCCGCCGGTTGAGGATTGAAATGATAAAGGATTTTTGGTATATTGGTAGATAAAGACGGTGAAGTTATTAAGCAAACAGTTTATATAATCTGTGCCGAGGAAAGGTTGAAAGAAATGACGGAAAGATACAAATATGTAAGAATTCAGGGCAGGAATCTCGTGATTAATACTCTTACCGGCAAAGGTATATTCGGTATGTGCATGGAGCTTATTCGCAGTCAAAAGATGGAGCAGGAAGATGCAGACCTGTATATGGAAATTGATTCGTGGTTTGCAGAGAACCTTCCATGGCCCGAGCAGTGCAAAAGGCAGGAGAGTGTGGTCTGCTATTTCAAGACCGAGAACGCCGGAGAAATGCTGAAATGGATAAAGCCCGTACTTTGGCTTCTGGACCGCTACAACATTCCCTACTATCTTGTCTATACCAATTCACCGGGTGAGATTGTCTATGAGGACAAGTATCAGATTGTGGCAAAGGTTGATGATATAACTATTCAGCCGGTGCCGGAATCCTGGTCAAAAGATGTTTGACTCAATACTTTCATGCGATTATCGCAATCAGATAATGTATTTTTTATATCAACGGTGTTGAGAGTGCAAGAATCTCATTTGCAAGCGGAGTTTCTCAGATTCCCGAAAAAGTAATAGTTTCACCGGAAAGACCTGATAATCTTCCCGAAGAAATTGCCTCAAATAAGGATTACAAAACACAAATGATTGTGGATTATGTAAGAATCCGGCAAAAATAATTAACTCCTTAATAAATCCGGGTTGTCGGGATGGATAATTCAGAATTTGCGGAAGTAAATTATGAAAGAATGCAACTTTGAGTTGTAAACGGTAAAGATTCATTTATCAGATAAAATCAGGAGGGTTAAACATGAAAAAACTGCGTTTTGGTATTGTCGGTACCGGATGCATAGCCCATCGTTTTGCCGAGGCTATTAAGAATGTTCCGGAGGCAGAGCTTGTTGCCGTTGCTTCAAGAAAGCAGGAAACTGCTGACAAATTTGCTGACGAGTTTGATATTCCTGTGCGTTTTGCCTGTTACGAAGCAATGGCGGCTTCTTCTGAAATTGATGCAGCGTATATCGCTGTACCCCATTCAGGTCATAAAAGCTGTTCTTGTCTTATGATGAATAACGGTAAACATGTGCTGTGCGAAAAACCAATGGCTGTAAATCTTGATGAAGCCAAAGAAATGTTTCGCTGTGCCGAAGAAAACAATGTTTTCCTTATGGAAGCTATGTGGGCAAGACTTGTTCCGGGGACAGTTAAACTTCTGGAGATAGTCAAGGACGGAATTATCGGAGATGTTCTCGGTGTCGAAGGCGCATTCTGTTACTCAATGGATGAGGATGAAATGAATCACCATGTTTTCAAAACTTGTAACGGTGGAGGCTCCCTGCTTGATGTCGGTGTATACGGACTTAATTTTGCTTCATGGTATCTCGGGAAAGATATTGAGCATATCAGTGCCGAAGCTTCAATTTTTGCCGGTGTGGACAGTCATACCTGTGTTCTGATTAAATATAAAAATGGAGCTATCGCAGATATTTCAAGCGCTATTCTTCTTCGAAAACCCAATGAAGGTGCGATTTACGGAACGAAGGGTTACATTAAAATGAATCAATTTTATGCACCGCAGGAGTTTGAAATTCACACAGAAAAAGGAAAAGACGAAGTTATAAAATCACCTTACAGGGGTAACGGATTTGAGGAACAAATAAGTCATATGTGTGAATGTATAGATAAAGGGCTTACAAAAAGTAAGGTCAATACTCCCGAACAAACGCTCTTTATAACAGAACAAATGGACTGTATCCGCAAGCTGATTGGTATTAAATATCCTCAGGATATTTAAAAATTTATATTATATGATGTATGTATTACGGAATAAAGCAAACTTGATTTGCAGAGGTGAAAAGCAATAATGATAATAATGATTGCAGGTGCATCTCATACAGGAAAAACTTTACTGGCTCAGAAAATGCTTGAAAAATATAAATATCCGTATCTTTCCATAGACCATCTGAAAATGGGTCTTATCCGAAGCGGGAACACACTCCTTACACCTGAGGATGATAATGAACTCACTGTGTATCTGTGGCCTATTGTTCGTGAGATGATAAAAACAGCGATTGAAAATAAACAAAATTTAATCGTTGAGGGTTGCTACATTCCGTTTGATTGGAATAAGGATTTTGATGCAAACTACCTGATTGATATTAAATGCATCCGGCTTATTATGAGTGAAAAATATATACGCAGTCATTTTGATGACATAAAAAAGTATGCGAGCATTATTGAGAACCGTCAGGATGATTCATGTTGTACAATGGAGTCTGTTCTTGCGGATAATGAATACGAACTTGCTATGTGTAAAATGTACGGTGCAGATTATATCTTTATAGACAGTAATTATAATCTTGATGTCGGTGTATAAAACAAAAACAGCGGAGATATCAATAAAATTATGAATGAATTGTCTGAAATTTTTAAAGCCGCTCAGGATGGCGACTGTATAACACTCGAAAATAAAATATATGAAATTGCGCCCGAAGACAGCTTCCGTCTTAAAGGTTTTTTCTTCAGTAATACGGCAAAACATGAGGAAAATCCTAACGGGGAAAGATTCTGCGCTGTTTACCTTAACAGAAAAAGTAATATTACCATTGACGGAAACGGTGCAAAAGTGATGATTCACGGAAAAATGACACCGTGCATTTTCTGCGAATGCAGTAACATTGTTATGCAAAATATATGCTTTGAACATTACCGCCCGACAATGAGTGAATTTACAGTTACCGACAGTGCTCCCGGGTATGCCGAAATACATATAGATGACGAGTATATCTACAGAACGGACGGTAATATGCTGTACTGGTGCGGGGATAATAATAAAAACAGTGAACCGTATTGGGAAATACCGTATAAAGGAAAAGGTGTTCTAACTAATGCATTCAACCCGTCAACTCAGGTGATTGAAGATATGATATGCGGTAACGGTGATGATGTAATAAGATACGAACCTGTGGTTATGGATAAATCTTCTGCGACACCCGTGCATAAAAGGCTTATTCTGAAGAATAACCGTTTTGTCAGCGGTACAGGCAGAAGTTTATTTGTTAATCTGAATTATCTTGATGAAGCTGTTATTGAAGGAAACGCCTCAGATGTTGAACTGAAAATCATAAATTACAGAAAAGCAGAAAATGTATCCTTGCCACCTGTTAAATAACGAACCAGATGAAAAATTATGATAAAAACAGCACACAGATTTACAGTTGCAAGTCCGTGTGCTGTTTCTTATACTCAAACTGAGATTCGGTCAAAATAATTCATTTTTTATTAACCGACTTTACAATCCCGTTATGTATTGCTCTGAGTGCAAGACTTATAAGAAATGTTGCAAAAAGCATAATAAAAATCGAAAGATACCATTTATTTTCAAGTATGCCGCTGTTGAAGCTGTAAAAGTCCTCCCAGCCTCCGTTTGCTTTGCCGAGAATCAGCACCATTACAACATACACCCCACCGTAAACAACAGTCGGAATAAGACCTGAAAGGACTTCTTTGAAGCTCATTTTTTTATCTGCTTCAAAAACAGTGCAGGCGAAAATAGCAAGCAGCGGAGTAATCAGGTGCAGGAAGAAACAACTGCCAGAAATCATCAGCTCAAATGTATAAACCGTGCTGAGGAAAAAACAGGCGGTAATCATTGTCAGCGTAACGGCAACGGTGCTCATAAATTTTATCAGTCTTACGGCATTGGGAATATCAGTATTTATATTCTTCATCTTTTTGAAATTAAACACAAGCATTACCGCAGAAATTACTGCGGCAAGGATATTCGAGTCAACTGTAAAAAAGCGGAAACTTTCCGTGCCCTGAACCATCATGTTTCCGTCTCCGGTTCCTGTGTAAAATGTCGAAACGGCATAAGCCGTAAAACCAACGATAAACAGATTGAGGACAAGTGAAATAATATTGAAAATCTTTTTAACTTTTTCCATATTTTTTACCTCATTTCATTTTTTAATATTATAATACAATTTTCATATGTAATCAATACAGCTTTTATAATAAGCTGTTTTACTTGTAAATACTATATATTTTCATTATGTTTAAGTTTTTGAAAGTCTGTGCAGATGTAAGAATGCATAAGACTTTGTTATTGAAAACTTTACAAGTATATGGTATAGTAAGAATAGCTTGAAGTGAAAGGTGAATATAATGAAATCTGAAATTATTAAACTTTTTTATTCTGAAAAAGCTTTGATGAAAGGCTCCTGTGTTTTTACAGGCAGAGCGTAAAATATGGATATTACTACTGTACTTGAAAACATTCAATATGGCAGTCATGAACGCCAGGTTGCAGATTTATATATTCCCCAATCACCTATAACAAGTTCAGGTCTTATTTTATTTATTCATGGCGGCGGCTGGACATCCGGAGACAAAACAGTACATTCACCTGATGCAAGGTATTGGTGTGAAAAAGGCTACATCTGCGCCACAATGAATTACCGCTATGTGGATACTCATATCAATATAGATAATGAACTTGATGATGTGGAATCAGCTCTTGAAAAAATTAAATCCGTCTGCTCGGAATACGGATTCATATTGAATAAATTATTATTATCAGGCGGTTCTGCGGGCGCTCACCTTTCGTTGATGTTTGCCTACACCCGTGCTGTGCAATCGCCGATTTTGCCGGTTGCTGTTTTTTGCCACTGTCCGCCGACTATCTGCAACAAAAAAGATTTTCTTTACGGAAATGACGGTGAATTTGAGGATTGGAAATTTTCCGTACTTTCTTCCTGCTGCGGAATTCCTGTTTCAAAAGATACATTTCTAAATAAGAATGTACAGGATAAGCTGACCCGTATGTCACCTGTGATTTATATTACTTCCGATACTGTGCCTACAGGTATCTGCCACGGTAAAAAAGATGAAATAGTTCCATATGAACACACTTTGCTTTTTTCAGATGTTTTGAAAAAAAACGGTATTGCAACCAATCTGCTGACTTATCCGAATTCAGGCCACGCAATGGACAAAGACCCTGATATGGATATTAAAGCAAAAGCTTTGATGGAAAAGTACCTGCAAAATTATCTGTTATAATATTTCAATGAATAAAAAGACGGAGGTTTCAAGATGAAAAAGCGCATAATTAAAAGTCTTATATCGGTTGTTCTTTGCTTATGTTTTTGCATAAGCGGTTGTATTTTTGCTTTTGCAGCTCAAACAACTCTCAATGTAGGAGATTATGTTTCTCCCGATACAGGACTTGATGCGGCAGCGGATTTGCAGAAAATAATTGACGAAAATCCAAACAGAACGCTGTATTTTCCTGACGGAGAATATCTTGTTTCAGCTCCGCTTTATACCCCTGCGAACCCGTCAAAAAGTGTGGATTTACAGCTTTCAACTTATACAGTTATCAAAGCCACTCCCGATTTTTCAGGTATAGCCGTCATTGCCCTTGGCGGAAAAGACCCGTTTAACGATATCAAAACTCCCGGAAGCAATTACTCTCTGACAGGCGGTATTATTGACTGTTCGGGCATTGCGACAGGCGTTGCAATATTAAGCGGCCGTGAAACCAAAATTCAGAACACCTCAATCAAAAATGCGGCAACAGGGATTTACATCGGATACGGTGCGAACAGCGGCTCTTCTGATTCAGATATCAGAGATGTTGACATAACAGGTAACGAAAAACCCAATTCTGTGGGAGTTCTTGTTGAAGGATACGACAACACATTTACCAATATGCGTATCGGCGGAGTTTACACGGGTTTTCATATCAAATCCGCAGGTAATTCTCTTTATAATATCCACCCTCTGTTTTACGGGAATTTTGCAGAATTTGAAACAAGCACAGGCTTTTATGTTGAAGGGTCAAACAATACTCTTAATTACTGCTATTCCGACCAGTTCTGCACTGCTTTCCGTGTTAAGGATAAGAACACCTTTGACAACTGCTTCTGTATGTGGTGGACAGATGCAGGCAAAAAATGCACGGTTATTCAGGCTGACGGAGATTTTGATTCTGTTTTCACAAATTTTTCTGTATCACTGCGTGGTGACACGGATAATACAATGCTGAAAGGTACAATCATAGGCAGCGGTACTTTCCGTAATCTTATGGCTGACACATCAAAACTTAATCTGAATCATACATACCGTGTATTTCTAAGCACATCTCCGATATATTTTATAAAGTCAATGTTCAATAATTTCATAAATGTATTTAAAAACATAGCTTATCTTATCAAAACAAGCATTCTTTCAAAATAATTTTTATGCCTGTGCATTTATTAAATGAAAATAAAATTTTCTCAACTGTAAACTATTAAGCCGAACAAATCTGCAGTTTCTTTGCTGAATTATCGGATACAGTTTTCAGATGAGAGTCAAAAATATCAGTTAGGAGTATATTATGGATAACAAAGTTTTACGATGCGGTGTTGTCGGCTGCGGACGGGGTGCCGCTGTTGCGGCGTGCGGATTCGGCAATCCGAAATGCAAAATTGTTGCGGCATGCGACCGGAACGAGAAAATCCTTGCGCACTGCAAAGAGTATTTTGAGTCAATGGAAGTTACTGATGTAAAGTATCTGACCGATTATGACGAACTGCTTAAAATGGATATTGATGCCGTAATAATCGCAACAGAGGCCGTTTATCATGTGCCCGTAGTGAAGAAAGCATTTGAAGCAGGTAAACATGTTTTATGCGAAATTCCGTCAATTACAAGTGTGGAAGAAGCATACGAGCTCAAAAAAATTGTTTCAGAGCATCCCGATTTAATATATATGGCTGCTGAAAACTGTTGTTACTGGGCGTTTATTGAAACATGGAAAAAAATGCGTGAAAAAGGTGAATTCGGCGATGTTGTATTTGCCGAAGCGGAATATCTTCACAGCATAAATCCCGAAGAGTTTGCACCTGACAATTACCCCGAGGGGCATTGGCGCACATATATTTCAGCAATAAAATATTCTACTCACGAATTAGGTCCTCTTCTTTATATTATGAACGACCGCTGTGTTAATGTATCGTGTATGACATCAGATATAGTGTACAACCCGTATTTCCCTAAAAAAAATTCCACAGCTATTGCTATTTTTAAAACAGAAAAAGGTGCGATAATAAAACTGCTTGTCAGCTTCGGAGCATATACAAGCTATGACCATAATTACCGTTTGTGCGGCACACAGGGTTCTATTGAAACAGACAGACGCACAATAGTTGACGAAGCTCACAGTTTTGCAAATCTCGCAAGTATACCCGGCACATTTTCACAGAAAATTGAAATTCCGGTAGCAACAGCGTATCTCGACGAATATGGCAACGCCAACGCTTTCGGACACGGCGGCGGTGATTCCCGTATGTTCACGGATTTTGTTGATTGTGTGCTCCAGAACAAAAAGCCTGTACTTGATGTGGACTTTGCAATTAAAATGTCTCTTCCCGGGATTATTGCAAGTCAGTCAGCAGAGCAGAATGGAGTAAATCTGGAAATACCTGATATTTGAATTCAATAAACAAAATTACCTCTTTGGAAACAGTTTATTCTGAATCCGAAGGGGTAATATTTTTATTTCATCTTATTTTATAGTATCGCAAGTGAAGAGCGTGGAATACTTCTATATCCCGATTATTTTAACAAAGTGCCGGCAAAAAAAGTTTCAAAGCCCTATTTTCCTTTCACCTAAATACTTATGACTGTATATTCAGCAGCTTTGGTAAGCTCAGCATCAACGCCGTTGTCAATAAACAGTTCCCGTTCAAATTCAACACCGTTTTTGCAAAGGCATATCTCTAAAATGCACAGATAAATACCCATATCAATGCGGTTGAAATATGACACGGCAGAGGCAGGCATAATTCCTCGTTTACCGGGCTTTTTATATCTGTAAACTGTCAGTTTACCGTTTATGTTTTCCACATACCAGGGCTGTGTATTGCAGGCGCTGGGCGCAAAACGGGTAATATCGGCAACACCGAGGCCGTCCCCCGACCATATTTCCGAAAGCGGTTTGCGCTTTGACTTAAACATATCTTTTCTGAACTTGGTGTCATCACTCACCTTGTGTACTGCAATCATAATGACATAGTCCATACCGTTAAATGTCGGTTCGTCGGGCTTGCCGATTCCAAACCACAGACTGCCGATATTATGCTTTACAAGCCACAGGTCAAGCTGCTCGCCGATATATCCCACGTTCATCAGATAATTATCTTTCTTCTCGCTGTAAATCAGAATACAGTATTCGGCATCACGTTTGACGTTCACCGTCTGCGCGGGAACAATGCGGATTGCCGTTCTGATTTCCGGATACAGCGGAGCAAAGTCCCGATATGCCTTTTCAATTTCGGCAAGCTCGGCAGGAGTTATCTTTTCGTCACCGACGTTCCGAAACAGATGAAAGGATTTTCTTTTAAAAATCATATCGTAATAATCAACCATTTCCTATATCACCTGCAATTTGTTATGCGTTGTAATACATATCGTAAACAACATATCCGCCTTTATTCTTCAGCGAACCGTTGTATGTTTCCATGCACACCTGACACCTCGGCTCGGACATAGGATATCGGCTGACGGGATAGATGCCGTATTCTGACGATGTTCTGAAACCGACGGTGTTGTAAAAATTATAATTGCCCTCGACAATAATTCCGTTGAAGCGCATTC
>JAZQPL010000056.1:0-26243 GCA_045628495.1 Acutalibacteraceae bacterium | reverse complement strand
TTACTGAAGGCTGCAATAACAAAATCAAAGTTCTTAAAAGAAATGCTTACGGTTATCGCAATTTTAACAGATTCAGAAAACGCATTTTACATATGTTTTCATAAATTAACGGCAGCAACTTTCGCTGCTACCGTTGTTAGTCTATTTCCTTTTCAGGGTTTTTTACCCCAACTATTGACAAAGAACCTTTTAAATTTACAGAAATACAGTACGATAACAAAAAGGTATCCTTCAATCAAGAAGGATACCTCTGAAACTTTTCGGATTAGTCGTTATAAAGTCCTCTCTTAACATAAGAAGTGTGAAGAACTTCATGTGCAACATGACTGCCGGGCTCGCCGAAGAATTCGTCATACACTCTCTTAACAGCACTGTTTTCATGTGAAAAACGAACATCTTTGGCTTCATCGTTTTTATAAAGGGCAGAAGCACGCAGAGCTTTAACATCTGTAAAGTTTTTAACAGATGCGGGAACAACGGGCTGACCGCCGCCGTTAATGCAGCCACCGGGGCAGCACATAATTTCAACAAATGTATAATCACATTCGCCGTTTTTAATTTTTTCCATAATAACTTTTGCATTCTTTGTTCCGCTTGCAACGCAAACCTTGATTTCAAGGCCGCCGACATTGTAAACAGCTTCTTTAATGCCTTCCATGCCACGAACATCTGTAAAGTTGGGATCGCCGGGTTCTTCACCGGTAAGAGCCTTAACAGCAGTACGAAGTGCAGCTTCCATAACACCGCCTGTAGCGCCGAAAATAACAGCTGCGCCTGTGCCTTCGCCGAGAGGATTGTCAAACTGCTCCTCAGGAAGTGCTTTGAAGTTAATGCCTGCGCCTTTAATCATTCTTGCAAGCTCACGGGTTGTGATTGAAATATCAACATCCGCATAGCCTGAAGCTGACTGGTCGGGTCTGCCGATTTCAAATTTCTTGGCTGTGCAGGGCATAACACTTACGCTGACAATCTTTGCCGGGTCAATGCCCATATTTTTAGCGTACCATGTTTTAATTGTTGCGCCGAACATCTGCTGAGGTGATTTGCAGGTTGAAAGATGGTCAAGCTGATCGGGATAATAATGCTCACAGTATTTAATCCATCCGGGTGAGCAGGATGTAATCATAGGAAGAACGCCGCCGTTCTTAACTCTTTCAATAAGCTCTGTTGACTCTTCCATAATAGTAAGGTCAGCAGCAAAATTTGTATCAAATACTTTATCAAAACCGAGACGGCGAAGTGATGCAGCCATTTTGCCTTCAACATCTGTTCCGATTTCATAGCCGAACTCTTCACCGAGAGCCGCACGAACAGCAGGTGCAGTCTGAACAACAACAAACTTTTCAGGGTCGTTGATAGCATCAAGAACTTTCTGAGTATCATCTTTCTCATAAAGTGCACCGGTGGGGCAGTTTACAATACACTGACCGCAGGCAACGCATGAGAAATTGTCAATATTAAGCTCAAAAGCAGAGCTGATATGTGTGTCAAATCCTCTTGCATTTGCGCCGATAACGCCGATTGCCTGATTATTGCAGGCAGCAACGCAGCGACGGCAGAGAATACACTTGCTGTTATCTCTTACCATGTGGGGCATAGAATCATCAAATGATGCTTCGGGTACTGCTCCGTCAAAGCGCTCCTGATTATCAACACCGTATTCGTTGCAAAGAGCCTGAAGCTCACAACTTGTGCTTCTTACGCAGGAAAGACATTTACGGTTATGTGTTGAAAGAATAAGCTCAAGAGTAGTTTTTCTTGCATTTCTTACTCTGTCAGAATTTGTCTGAATTTCCATTCCCTCATTTACAGGGAAAACGCACGCCGCAACAAGGCTTCTTGCGCCTTTAACTTCAACCATACACATACGGCAGGCGCCGATTTCGTTTATTTCTTTCATGTAGCAGAGTGTGGGGATTGTAATACCCGCATATCTTGCAGCTTCAAGAATAGAAATTCCGTTAGGCACGCTGAAGGGCATGCCGTTAATTTTAATATTTACCATTTCCATAATTATGACACGCTCCTTTTATTTCTTTAATATAGCTTTAAATTTACAGTTATCAATACATACGCCGCACTTAATGCACTTTGTTGAATCAATAACATGAGGATTTTTAACTGTTCCGCTGATTGCTCCTACCGGGCAGTTTCTTGCGCAAAGAGTACATCCTTTACATTTATCAGGATCAATAACAATATTGAGAAGTGCTTTGCAAGCGCCTGCAGGACATTTCTTATCAACAACATGAGCAATATATTCATCACGGAAAAATCTAAGTGTTGCAAGTACGGGGTTGGGTGCTGTCTGACCTAATCCGCAAAGTGAATTGTCTTTGATATATTTTGCAAGACTTTCAAGCTCATCAATATCTTCAAGTGTACCTTTACCGCTTGTAATCTTATCAAGAATTTCTCTCATTCTCTTTGTTCCGATACGGCAGGGAGTACATTTACCGCATGATTCGTCAACTGTAAAGTCGAGGAAGAATTTAGCGATATCAACCATACAGTTATCTTCGTCCATAACAATAAGTCCGCCGGAACCCATCATACAGCCGATAGCGGTAAGGTTATCATAATCAATCTCTGTATCCATAAGAGATGCGGGGATACATCCGCCTGAGGGGCCGCCTGTCTGAGCAGCTTTGAATTTCTTACCGTTGGGAATACCGCCGCCGATATCTTCTATAATTTCACGCAATGTTGTTCCCATGGGGATTTCAACAAGACCGGTGTTGCAGATTTTACCGCCGAGAGCAAATACTTTTGTGCCCTTTGAGCGTTCCGTTCCCATTGAATTGAAATATTCCGCACCGTGAAGAATAATCTGGGGAATATTAGCAAATGTTTCAACATTGTTTTCTGTTGTGGGTTTTGCAAAAAGTCCCTTTACTGCAGGATACGGAGGTCTGGGTCTGGGTTCGCCTCTGTTACCTTCAATTGATGTCATAAGAGCTGTTTCCTCACCGCAAACAAATGCGCCTGCGCCCAATCTGATATGAAGGTCGAAATCAAAGCCTGAACCGAAAATATCCTTGCCGAGAAGTCCGTATTTCTTGGCCTGCTCAATAGCAATCTCAAGTCTGTGAACAGCGATAGGATACTCTGCACGAACATAAATATAACCTTGTGTTGCGCCGGTTGCATAACCGCAGATTGTCATAGCTTCAATAATGCAGTGGGGGTCACCTTCAAGAACCGAACGGTCCATAAATGCACCGGGATCACCTTCGTCAGCATTACAAACAACATATTTCTGGTTTGCGCTGTTCTTTGCTGTAAAGCTCCATTTAAGTCCGGTGGGGAATCCGCCGCCGCCTCTGCCTCGAAGACCGGAATCTTTAACAACATTGATAACATCTTCGGGAGTCATCTGAGTGAGTGCTTTTGCAAGTGCCTGATATCCGTCCATAGCAATGTATTCATCAATATTTTCGGGGTCAATAACACCGCAGTTTCTTAAAGCAACTCTCTTCTGTTTTTTATAGAAGTTTGTTTCGTTGATTGATTTAATATCAGGTGTTTTGGCAGTCTCTTCATAAAGAAGATGCTTAACAATTCTGCCCTTAAGAAGATGTTCTTCAACGATTTCAGGAATGTTTTCAACCTTAACTTCGCTGTAAAAACAGCCTTCCGGATAAACTACCATTACAGGACCGAGAGCGCAAAGACCAAAGCAGCCTGTTTTAATAACTTTAACTTCGTCTTTAAGTCCCTTAGCCTCGATTTCCTTTTCAAGAGCTTCGATAATAGCTGCACTGTTAGAGGATGTACAGCCGGTACCGCCGCAAACAAGAACATGGGAACGATACATAATTGTTTTTCCTCCTTATTATTTGTCGATTGATGCTACCGTATATTCAACGACGGGATTACCGTTAACAATGTGGTCGGCAACAACTCGTGCAACCTTTTCGGGAGTCATTTTTATATAGGTAACTTTTTCTTTTCCTTCTTCAAAAACCTCAACTATAGGCTCATACTGGCACATTCCGATGCAGCCTGTCTGATTAACAGAAACATCCTTGAGATTTCTTTTTGCAATTTCATCTACAAAGCCGCTGAGAACGGGTCTTGCGCCTGCTGCAATACCGCAGGTTGCCATACCGACAACAATTCTTATACCGGCTCCTTCTTCTTCTCTGACATTCATAGCTTTTTCTGCTTTTGCTTTGATAGCAAGCAATTCTTCAAGAGTTTTCATTTATACAACACCTCCACGGATAATTTGTGTCTGTTCTTTTAAATAATCTCTTATCCACATCACAACTTCGGGAGTATCCAGCGAAACACCGCCTAAAATTTCTTTAATCTGAGATGTAGAAAAGATAAATTCATTTTCATCTACTCTTAATGTATAGATGAAATCAATATTTGTATTCATTGTAACAAGTGTTACTATTGTTGAATCAATATCTCCCAGCGGAGTAAAATCAACATTGTCTGTCACAAATTCTGCTGTAACGCAGGTGCCTTCGCCAATGCGGGAATTTATTTCAAACCTGCCTCCCGTCATCTCTGCCGCCATTTTGAAAAGCGGAACACCCATGCCCACCTTTCTTGTTGTGCGGGTGGTGAAAAACGGATCCTGAACATTTTCAAGAGTTTCTTTATCCATACCGCATCCATTGTCTTTTATAGTAATACCGAGATATCTGTCGGCTGTTTTTTCAACAACGGTTATTTCAACAAGAGCTGCGCCTGCAGATATTGAATTCTGAGCAACATCCAAAACATTAAGCGATAACTCACGCATAATTATTTGCTGTACTTTTCAAGAATACCGGCCACCTGAGCATCAGTCAGTTTACCGTAAACCTCATCATTAACCGACATAACCGGAGCAAGTCCGCAAGCGCCTATACAACGGCATGCTTCAAGTGAAAACTTGCCGTCTTCACTGCATTCACCTGCTTCGATTCCTAAAATTTCAGTTACCTTATCAATTATGCTCTGTGCGCCTTTAACATAACAGGCTGTACCCAAGCAAACCGAAATGTTGTATTCACCCTTTGGTGAAAGTGCAAACTGTGCATAAAATGTTGATACGCCGTATACCTTTTCAATCGGAACATCCATACCGTCAGCAATCATTTTCTGAACTTCGATGGGAAGATAACCGTAAATAGCCTGTGCCTGCTGCATTACATGCATAAGAAGGCTTTTGTCATCTTTGCATTCTTCAATGACTGCTTTAAGCTTTGCTTCCTGCTCCGGTGTACCTCTGAAAGGTATTTTGCTGATTTTTTTGAGCATTAAGTTTTCCTCCTTTTACTAATTGTTAAAATATAAACAATTACATTCTAAAAAAGAATATCACAAAAACACGAAAAAATCAACCGTGAAAACAGCAAATAGTTGTCTTTTTTTATTAAAATACAGGTGTTTCTGTAATATTTTGTTTTTATTTCCCATTTAAACCGTTTTTTTTAACGGATGTTTTATTTTTTTAAATAATTTATTATATTTTCAACTGTGCATTTTTCAACATCAATATGTCTGGGATTCATATTGATATTTTCAAGATAATGTGCATCTGCGTTATATAATATCTTCATCTTTTTCAAATCAGGATATTTTTGTTTATACAGTTCTGTATCCGCATCGGGTGTCAGCTCCGCACAGCCGAATCCCATATCACTGCTTATTCCGCCCAGGTTTGAAACAACACTGTATGAGCTTCTGTTTATATGAGCAGGGAAGGCAACTCCGCCGTATTTATCAATCAATGAAGGCACTTCGTACAGCCCCACTGAAGAAGCCGTTGTCAAAAGCAACTCCTCTTTTCCCAGAATTTTATCTTCATCATCGGTAATAAGCTGTTCACCGAAAATGCTCTCACGGTTCTTAACCGGCGGTATGGTACTGCGGATATATTCTGAAAATTCAAGGGCGGATTCAACATCAGGCAAAAGGCATACAACATGAATTTCTTCGCTTGTGCACAGTTCCATTCCGGGAATAACGGTTATGCCGGCTTTTTCTCCCGCTTTTACGGCAGCAGGACAATTCAGGCAAGTATTGTGGTCGGTAAGCGCAACCACATCAAGCCCCATGATTTTTGACATATTCACAAAATTATACGGTGTCATGTCATTATCTCCGCAAGGGGATAAGCATGAATGATTGTGTAAATCGTATCTGAAAAACATAATTAAAACCCTGCCGTATTATTTATTAAAACCGCTGTTTCAAAAGTGTTTTTTTCTGTTTGCAAAACTGTAATCCCGTTTTGTTCCGCACGGATAAAAGCATTTTCATCAAAGGCGGCATTCTCTGTTAAAATAATGCACGCCGCATCCGAAAGGGCAGCTACGCCAACGGCATTTACATTGCCCATAACCGTAAGCCACGCATCTCCGCTTTGCGCTTTTGACATAACCCAGCTGAGCAAATCACCGCAGTAACAGCCTGTAACGGCTTTTTCAAAGTTTTCTCCCTTGCAGAGAATTTTCATATTGCCTTTTTCGCAAATATCTTTTACGGTTATCATTTTTTACTCTCCTTGCGTTTTCTGAAAGGTGCGGGAAGAATTTCACGAAGAATATCCGCCTGAGGAGTCTTTTCTTTTTCATACTCATTTCTTGTATAGAACATACAGTCGTGAACATCGGCAAAACCTCTGACAATATCCTCAGCCAGCGCCTTGCATGACGGTGCTCCGCAGGTGCCGCAATCCAGCTTGGGAAGTTTAACTTCAAGCTCGTTTATTTCGTTCATAATACGCATTGCATCCTGAAAATTATCTGCAAGCCGCATTATATTCGTAGGTTCAGGCTGTTTTTGCCAGAAAAGAAATCCCGAATCTTCTTTTTTCTGTTCTTCCGTGTATCTTTCGCCCGAAACGGGAAGATACTGCCTGAGCTTCTGCAGGCGTCTTTTTGCAATATAAGGATTTTCCGCATTAAGTATTCCGCCTGCACAGCCGCATTTGCAGGCATCAAGCTCAATAAAATCCATTTCGTCAAGCTGGTCGTTCTCTATTTCATTAAGTATATCCTTAACATTTTCAATTCCGTCGGCGGCAAGATAATTATCGCAAAGCAGAGCGGCGCTTTCCCCTCCGCTTGTTGCCCAGCTTACACCGATTTTGCCTGAACGCTGTAAATCAGGGATTCTTTCGCCTGTTTGTGCAATTATTCCCATTTGCTGAACAAGCACCGGATAAATATCTTTTATCGCAATAGTTCCGTCAATAACAGGTTTTTCTATTGAGAGTGATTTTTTTATTGAAGTTATTTTTGCAGGGCACGGTGTAATGAAGAATATACCTATTTCCTCCGGTTTCAGTCCCGTTTTTTTAACTGCATCCCTTCTTGCCATAAGAGCGGCAATTTCCATAGGAGCATTAAGATTTAACAGCTGAGGCAAAAGCGAAGGATAGCAAACCCTTATCAAACGGCAAACAGCCGGACAGGCAGAAGAAATCAACGGCTTGCCGGTTTTATTGTTCTTGATTTTTTCTCTTGTCACATGGGATACTATTTCCGCCGCCCGTGAAACCTCAAAAACATCATCAAACCCGAGCCTTAAAAGACCGGCAAGAACATAATTCACATCTTCAAGATTTTTGAACTGACCGTAAAGTGCAGGTGCAGGCAAAGCTATGTTATATTTATAATTTATAATATTCTGCAGTCTGTCCCTGTCTGCATATTTAGCATGATGAGGACATACGGCAATACATTTTCCGCAGTCAATACATTTTTCTTTTATAATAATCGCTTTACCGTTTCTTACTCTGATAGCCTCGGTAGGGCATCCCTTTATGCAATTCATACACCCTACGCATTTTTCTGCATCCATTCTTACAGAATGAAAATAATAATCATCCACTTGTATTTCTCCTTTCTTCTGTTTTGAGAAATCAGGTTTATATATTAAAGCCAAGTGTAATTGTAGTCCCGATTCCAAGCTGAGTATCAATCTTCATTTCATCTGAATACTTCTGAATATTCGGCAGTCCCATGCCTGCACCGAAGCCTAACGCTCTTATGTTTTCAGGTGCAGTCGAATATCCTTTTTTCATCGCAAGTTCAATATCCGAAATGCCGGGGCCTATATCTTTAAGAACAACTGTTATTTTTTTCGGTGAAATTTCTGCGTCAATAACTCCGCCCTCGGCATGGATAACCATATTTATTTCACCTTCATATACTGCAATGGCAACATTGCGGATTGTTGACTGGTCAAGCCCCAAATCCTTCAATGTTTTTTTGATTTTCCCGGATGCTTCACCGGCACATGAAAAATCGTCATTTCTGACTTCGTAATGAAGTTTTATGTTGTCCATTATTTTCCGCTTGCTCCTCTCAGTCCTTTTTCATAAAGCTTGCCGCAAGCTGTAAACATTTCATAATTTGTGCATACAAGAACGATGTTTCTTTCTTCTGCAAGCTCAATCATGCCGGCATCAGGTCGTTTACCTCTTACAAAAACAATACATTTCATATCCATCATTTCCGCTGTTCGGACAACCTGAGGGTTAACAAGACCGGTAAGCATAACAGCCTGTTCTTTAACAAATGCCAGCACATCGCTCATCATGTCGCTTCCGCAGGCGCTGTAAACCTGGTTTTCAATAAAATCTTCACCGTAAACAATTTCCCCGTTCACAAAAGAAATAAGCTCTTTGATTTTCAAAAAAATTCCCCCTGAAATACAATATATATTCACACAGTTGATTATATCACATAAATCAGAAAAAAACAACGGTACAAAATTCCGTAAAAGTTGACTAACCTTCAATCAGGTGATATAATTTTTCAATCAGACAGCGAGGTGTTATTATGCGTGAAATTGATGTTAAAAAAATAAGTGAAACCGTTGAAAAGCTTTGCATTAGCGCAAACCGTCATCTTCCTTCGGATGTTCGCAGTGCAATTAAAAACTGCCGTGAAAAAGAGGACGGTGAAATTGCCTGTAAAATTCTTGATAATATAATAGAAAATTTTGAAATTGCAGACAATGAATGTGTACCCATTTGCCAGGATACCGGAATGGCTTGCGTTTTTCTTGAAATCGGGCAGGATGTTCACCTTACAGGCGGAAATCTTTCAGACGCAGTAGATGAAGGTGTCAGAAACGGATATATAAACGGGTTTCTCCGCAAATCCGTTGTGAAAGACCCCGTTCGCAGAGGGAACACGGGAGACAACACTCCTGCCGTTCTTTACACTGAAATAGTTCCAGGTGAAAACATAAAAATAACTGTTGCCCCGAAAGGCTTCGGCAGTGAAAACATGAGCGCAATCCGTATGTTCAAGCCGTCTGCCGGGTTGCAGGGTATTAAAGACTTTATTATTGAAACTGTTGAAAACGCAGGCCCGAACCCGTGTCCTCCAATGGTTGTCGGCGTAGGTATCGGCGGCACTTTTGACAAGGCGGCACTTCTTGCAAAAAAAGCACTTATCCGCCCGTTAGGCTCCCGCAACGAAGATGAATTTTATTCAGCCCTTGAGGATGAAATGCTGGAAAAAATAAATCAGCTGGGTATCGGTCCCCAGGGCTTCGGTGGAAGAACAACAGCAATAGGCCTCAATATAGAAACCATGCCCACTCACATAGCCGGCATGCCTTGTGCAATAAATATTAACTGCCATGTAACACGCCACGAAACGGAGGTAATATAAAATGGTTAAAAAAATCACCCTTCCTCTTACGGAAGAAAAAGCTCACTCTCTCCGTGCCGGCGATGCTGTTCTTCTTACAGGCACAATTTATACATCCCGTGATGCGGGACATAAACGAATGTGCGAAGCCCTCGCAAAAGGGGAGTCTCTGCCATTTGACCCCGCCGATGCCACTATTTATTATGTCGGCCCCACTCCTGCTCAGCCCGGCAAGATAATCGGCTCCGCAGGCCCTACCACAAGCGGCAGAATGGATGCTTACGCTCCTGCTATGATGAGTGTGGGAGCAAGAGGAATGATAGGTAAAGGGGCAAGACTGCCCGAAGTAATTGAAGCTATGAAAAAATACAGCGGAGTCTACTTCGGCGCCATAGGGGGAGCAGGCGCTCTGCTTTCAAAATGTATAAAAAAATGCGAGCTGATTGCATACGAAGATTTAGGCGCAGAAGCTTTAAGAAAATTATATGTTGAAGATATGCCACTTACGGTTATAATTGATTGTTACGGAAACAATCTTTACCAAACAGGCAGAGAAAACTATCTTAAAAATCACAGATAAGCTAAGGAAAAATTATGCATAAAATTTTCGGGATTTTTAAAAAAGATATTATGTTGAGCGTTTCCGTTCTTGCGGCTGTAGTTGCGCTTTTTATTACACCTCCGTCAAAATCACTTTTATTTGATATTGACTGGAAAACTCTTGCAACCCTGTTTATGATGCTCACCGTTCTTGAGGGATTTAAAAAAGGAAATATATTCAGACCGGTTATTAAACTTACCGAAAAAATCGGCACTATGGTCAGCCTTTCGTTTTTCTTTGTTTTTTCTGTTTTCTTTTCCTCAATGTTTGTTACAAACGATGTTTCGCTGATTATTTTTGTTCCGCTTACTATCATGCTTTTCAGGGCGGGGAATAAAGAGAAATATATTTTACCTGTTATTTCAATGGAAAATATCGCCGCAGTAAGAGGGTCTATGCTGACCCCCTTCGGAAGTCCGCAAAATTTGTTTTTATTCGGCCAGTCGGGAGTAAGCTTTCAAAAATTTTTACTGCACATGCTTCCGCTTTGTGCGTTTTCGGGAACACTTCTTTGCTTTTTTATTCTTTTTCTTTACAGAAAAAACCTTAAAGAAAAAATAGATTTTAATGCTGACTCCGTTACAGAAGAATGGAAAAATGAAAGAAAGCCTCAAAGAATAGTTTATCTTGTGCTTTTTGCTCTGATAATTTTTACCATTGTAAGCAGAACAAAATTCTGGTGGATATCCGCAATAATCGTACTTGCCTGCGTGTTAATTTCAGACAGAAAAACTTTGTTGAAAACAGACTATGTTTTGCTTGTAACATTCTTTTGTTTTTTTGTGTTTTCTTCGTCAATCGCATCCAACAAAGAAATATCCGAATACCTGAAAAACGCTGTTGCAGGCAGAGAATACCAGTGGGGTATTCTTTTAAGTCAGGTAATATCCAATGTTCCGGCAGCAATAGTTTTATATCCGTTTACGGTAAATCTTTCTGCTTTGCTTTACGGCGTTGACACTGCAGGGCTGTGTACTCTTATAGGTTCACTTGCATCTGTAATAAATTACAGAATATATGTAAGAGAATATCCCGGCAAAGGCCTTAAATTTATAAAAACATTTACCCTTGTAAGCCTTGCGTTTTTTGCAATTGTTGTTATACCCGGGTATCTTTTAAGCAGTTGGAAATTTTAAGAATAATTAAATAAAAAATTAAGGATTTTAAGATTCATCCGTAAGGCGCAATCTTAAAATCCTTTTTATGTTCAACCTTTATTAAGCAGCATATATAAATTTTTCTTATAGTTATCTATTGATTCTTTTACAATTCTCACTGCATCTTCTCTGCCGAGGCATTCATCAACAAGTGTCTTTTTGCCTTCAAGTGATTTATAAACAGAAAAGAAATGCTTCATTTCTTCATAAATGTGAGTGGGCAGTTCATCTATCGAATTATATGAAT
Organism: Acutalibacteraceae bacterium; assembly: GCA_045628495.1. Lineage (GTDB taxonomy): Bacteria > Bacillota > Clostridia > Oscillospirales > Acutalibacteraceae > CAG-488. The sequence goes on along the minus strand of JAZQPL010000056.1, from coordinate 14,624 downwards.
TATACATCGGGTCATTAAACGGAATAGCAATAACTTTATAATCCATTGAACCGCTGTCAATCATTGAAATAACACCTATCGGATAACAGCGGACAAGTGTGAGCTGATTTATCTGTTCTGAGCACAGCACAAGAACATCAAGCGGGTCTTCATCTTCTGCGTATGTTCTCGGAATAAATCCGTAATTTGCAGGGTAGTGTGTTGATGTATAAAGAATACGGTCAAGAACCATAAGACCTGTTTCTTTGTCAAGCTCATATTTGTTTTTGCTTCCTTTTGTAATTTCTATCACAGCATAAAAATCCTCGGGTGTGATTTTTTCTGGTGAAATATCGTGCCATATATTCATATTATTCCTCCGTCATATAAATAATCTCTAAGCAATACCCAGTCATCCGCATTTACTTTTCTGCTTTTATCAATGTCAGATGAATACCACTCTCTTTTATCAGGCTCAGCCCCGTAAAAAGCTATTGAACCTAAAAGTACAAGGTCATCATAATCCAAATCGCCGTCATTGTCAACATCTCCGGTATAAGCAATCTGAACTTTATCAATAATTTCTCCGCTGTTATTCTTTAACAGTACATATCCGTTTTCAATATATACATTTCTGTTTCGGAACTGATTCAGAATTTCCTCCGTCGGAGTTTTCATTTCAACATACCCTAACGCCCCTGCGGATATTCTGTAATCGGAAATATCGCTGAGCCTTAAAGAATTATTATCCGAAAAAGTTTTTATGCAAACATTGTTATATCCTTTTTCGCTTGTATCCTCCCATTGGTCAAACTCTCTGTTGATTGTCAGAAAGCTCTGCCCTTTTTCGCTGTGATACACTCTGTTGCTTGCACCGTCAAACCCTTCGGGATGTTCAAAGGGAATGCAGGCATCTGTTTCGTCACTTACGGTAACGGTCACAACTGCCGAATACCCGGTCTTTTCAGGCAGATTTACAGGATTGGTGAGCCGGACTGTTTTGTACCCTCTGTCCTTCATATATCCGCTTTCGCTTGTTACAAATTCTCCGTCGGTAGGCTTTCCGTTTTCAGGAATGTTTTTATATATTTCAACAGTATAATTCACACCTGGCTGAACTGTATAAAAAGAAACGGCACGAATTGTTTCTGAATTTTTTGTTTTGAAAATATTTGCCATTGACATCTGATTGTATCCTTTTACATATCCCCAGCCTTTGTAGCCGAATCCGTCATACTGGTTTATATTTTCATAATTCTGAGAATCTTCCATCTCAAATGTCACAAAATGAGAAAGAGAAGTATCGCAATAAGAAATCCAGAAACAACCGTTATCTCCCCAGGATTTTCCCCATGAATTTTTTACAAGCCATGCACCGTCTTTTTCAGGGGTTATTTTAAAATTATTTTTGCTGTAATTATCATCCCAGCCGATAATTGTAACGGTGTGATTTGTGTTAGTAACACTTTGCTGAAAATAATTCGGCCCGTTTTCATCTGTCAGGTTAAGGAAAGTATTTGTATGATAATATGAAACGGTTATACTGCCGCAATCAAGTATTGCCTGCTTTATTCCTTCGCTGTCATCAGGTGATATATACCTTGAATTCTGTAAATGTCCCACAGAATTATATCTGTCCTTTTCAGGGTAATTCCCCTCGGGATACAGAAGTCCCTCAAAAGGAAAATCCTTTTCATACGCAGTGCCCGACCACCTTGCAAGTGCAAAAACAGACCTGTTCCAGCTTCCTCCGTCTGAAAAAGGAGATGAGGAAAAAACCCCGTCGCCGTTTGCAGAATCTCTTTTTGTTTTTACAACGGTTCTCAATCCGAACCATACAAGATGAGCCTCGGATAAATCAACATCTTTTCCCACATAATTATTTTTTATCATACTGGTTTCCGCCGCCGAAACAGCGGCAAATGCCCAGCAGCACCCTGTGTTTCCCTGCGACTTTGAAGGAGTGATAATCCCTTCGTTTCTTGCATCGTATTTTAACGGCAGAACAGCGTTTATTTTGTCGGCGTTTTCAGGAGCAAATAAATTTTCATCAATTTCCATGCCGTTTTCATCAACAGCAATCACATTTGTGCCCTGTACTTTTTCTGTAATTGTTGATATTTTTTCCATAAAGCTTTTTTCAGGAATAAATGAATTTAAAAAAGGCAAAAAAGACATAATAAAACTGATAATCAGACAAATAATCGTATTCATTCCGTCTCACCCTTTTCATAATTCTTCAAATAAATCATATCACAGTTGTTGACTTTTATCAAGAATAATTGTAGAATAGACTATATGTAATAAGGGGGAAATGGTATGAGTAATTTAAAAGAAAAATCTTCGGTTACTCCGAAAAACATTTTAAGGGTTGTTATACCTATAATTCTTACTATCGCTGTTGCAGTAGGTATCGCAATAGGTATAAATGCAATTACCAAAAAAAATAATTTGCCGAAAGAACCTGAATACACCGTAAAGGTTGACGAAGCAACCGGCAAAGAAAAATATTATGATAAAAACGGAAATTTTGTTTACGCTGTTTCAAAAGAATATGCCGACACGGAAAAGAAGCTTGTTACAAGAGAAATTTATTCAGACGAAAAAAATAATGTAACAAAATCAATTCTTTATAAAGATGACGGCAAAACAGTTGACCGTGTTGACGAATATTCAAACGGTCAGATTTCAAAACAGCATTTATATGAAAACGGCAAAGAAACAGGCGAATACATCACATACGAGCGTGATGATAAAGGCAATGAAGTTGCTTCAATAGTATACAACAAAGATAATTCAATCAAATCAAAAAAAGAGCAGAAATATAATTCAGATAATAATATTACTCTTTACCTTGAAACTGACGGAAACGGAAAAACCCTTTCAAAGACCGAATATTTTTATGATTCCAAAGGCGTTGCAACAAAAACTGTTTTCTATGATGCTGACGGTATAACAGGTTATGTTGAATATGAATATAACGCAGCCGGTCAGAGAGTCAGAATGAACCAGTATGCTGACGGAAAGCTTATTGATTTCAGAACCTTTGAATATGATAAAGACGGAAATGTTGTTAAGGATATTTACCACGAGGCAAAAGAAGCTAAGTAAGTTGCATAAAAATTGATAAAATGCACTCTGTTTTTCAGCAGGGTGCATTTTTTGTGTGTTTATATATAATTTAATTTCCGCTTTCAATGCTTATTGTGTTAAATGTATCAAGCAAATCAGAAATATCAACATTAAGTTTTTCTTCATCGGATTTGTCAATAACAACAGAACCTTTGTGCATCATAATTATTCTGTTACCGTATTCCGTTGCAAATCTCAAATTATGAGTAACCATAATCGCAGTAAGATTTTTCTCTTTTACAAGGTTGTCGGTAATTTTCATAATCGTTTCTGAGGATTTAGGGTCAAGCGCCGCAGTGTGTTCATCAAGAATAAGCAAATCAACTTCTGTCATTCCGGATATAACAAGAGCGATTGCCTGTCTCTGACCTCCGCTGAGCAATCCGACAGGCGTATTCATTCTGTCTTCAAGCCCCATATCGCAATGGCTTAAAAGCTCACGGTAAAGTTCAATCCTTTTTTTATTTACTGCTTTATTTAATCCGTAAGATTTGTTTTTATTATCTGCAAGAGCAAAATTTTCCAAAACAGTCAGATTTGAACAGGTTCCCATTTTAGGGTCCTGAAAAACTCTGCCGATAAATTTTGCTCTTTTAAATTCACTCAGGTTTGTTATATCTTTACCGTTGAAATAAACTGAACCTTTATCGGGAATTATATTGCCGCAGATAAGATTAAGCATTGTTGTTTTTCCGCTTCCGTTAGAACCGACAACCGAAACGAAATCACCTTTTTTTACATTCAGACAAAAATTGTCAAAAAGAGTAAATTCATCAACAGTGCCTTTATTAAAGGAAGTACAAATATTTTTAAGTTCTAACATTTTTTGAACCTCCCGCTCTTTTTTTCTTTTCGCTGATAACAAGAGCAACGGTAAAAATCACTGCCATAATAAGTTTGTTATATGCGCTGGGCACACCGATTTTCTGTGCAACAGTCAGGCACATCTGATATATCAGCGAACCTAAAATAACCTGGGTTGTGGGCTTTAAGAACTTTATTTTTTTGAAAACAGAAGTTCCGATTATCAGAGAGGCAAGCCCTATAACAATCATTCCGATGCCCATGCTTTGATTTACATTTCCGCTGATATGCGTATAAAGCGCACCTGCGACAGCGGCATAACCGTTGCCTATGGCAAGTCCGATAATTTTACTTTTGCCCGGATTTACCCCAAGCATTTTTACAAACTGTCCGTTATTACCGGATGCTCTTAAAAGAAGTCCGTTTTTTGTTTTAAGATATGAATCAAGCGCAGCCTTGCAAATAATCGCAACAATCAAAAATATCAACGGATTTCTCAGGGGAACATTTTCAACCCTTGACGGAATAATATCACCGAAAAAAGCATCATGCAAAGTTTTTACTGTTCTTCCGTATGAAATTGAAGACACGCTCTGACCTGTATAATCCCCCGCCATCCCTGCACTTGTTGCAACAAGATTAAGTGAAATAAGCGAGGTTGAAACAAGAATACCGCAAAGTAATGGCCTGATTTTAAGAAACACATGCAAAAAACCTGTTAACGCCCCGAAAATACATCCGACAAAAAAAGCCGCAATCAGTCCTGCCCATGGATTTAATCCGTGACCGACAAACAAACCGAAAACTACTGCGCCGGAAAGAAATGTTCCTTCAACAGTCAAATCGGGGAAATCCAGTATTTGATATGAAACATAATAACCCATTGCAATTATCGAAAACACAAGACCCGTTTCGATAAATACTTCTACGGTGCTGAAAAATTCCAAGGTTAAAACTCCTTTATCAGTCTACGGTTATAACATCCGATGATGTGTTCGGCACTCTATAACCAAGCTTTTTAAGTGTAGTGTTGTTAATAATCGGTGTTGCATCAGAAATTGTTTTTACCGCCATAGTTGAAACATCTGCTCCGTTAAGCGCATCAACCGCCATTCGTCCTGTAGTAGCGCCCAGTGCTTTATAATCGATTGAAACAGAAGCGAGGCACCCGTTTTTTACCTGTTCTTCTTCAGAACCGTAAACGGGGATATTATATTTATCGGCAGCTGAAAGTACAACAGAAAGATTGTTTACAACATTATTGTCTGTAAAATTATTTATGCAGTCAACTTTTGAAGCAAGGTCTTCCGCCGCCGAAGGAATATCAGATGAATTCTGAACTGCCGATGCGACAACCTCAATACTTTTGGTTTTGCATATTTCTTTAAATGTTTTAAGGTTTGAAACTGAATTATCTTCAGATGAAGTATAAAGAATGCCGATTGATTTAACCTCCGGCTGGAAAGTCTGAATAAGCTGAATCTGTGCATCAAGGTCAAGCACATCGGATGTTCCCGTGCAAAGGTAACCGGGTTTATCATTGCTTTCAACAAGACCTGCCGCCTTCGGGTCGGAAACAGCACAGAAAATTACGGGAATTTCTGTGTCGTCAGTTGCGGCAAAAGCCGCCTTTGCCGCCGGAGTTGCAATAGCAATAATTATATCGCAGTTTTCCGCCACCATATTCTTTGCAAAGTTTGTACAGTCAGAATCGGCAGAAGTGCTTGAACCTATCTGAAAATCAACAGAATATTTAAGTCCCGAATCTTTAAGAGCCTGAGAAATTCCTTCATAGCAATTATCCAGAGAAGGATGACTCATATACTGAATAACTCCTATTTTCAATTCTTCCTTTTCTTTTTTTTCGCAAGCTGAAAATAAAAAAACAAAAGTCAATGCCATAAATAACGCTAAAAATTTTTTCATAATAAAATCTCCTTAAAATAAATTATGTTAAACATATAAGCTTCGCCATCGTTTCGTTAAAAGTATACGCATAAAATCACCCTTAAAAACAAAAATCCTGTCCCACAAAAATATGGGACAAGATAAAAATCCTGCGGTGCCACCCAAGTTGATGAAAAATCATCCGCTCTGCCTTATACTGACATATAAGCCGCACTGTAACGGGTGCGCCCCGTCGGTTACTACTCATTTGCATTTTCGACCGCCCTCATAAGTCCATTCGCCATGAATTCCGCTGCTGCCGTTCCACCGTGGGCCGCTCTCTTTAAGTTTCCTTCAAGGCTACTACTCTTAATCACAGGTTTTGCTCTTTTCAGAATATTAACACTTTAATCGAAAAAAGTCAACTGTTTTTTTATTTTTCCAGAACTTTCACAATCTCACCTACATAAGTTGTGTGATAATCTCCCGTTTTGTAATTGCTGTTAACAGTATCATCAATAAAACCTTTTGAATCCATTTCCTGCTGTGCAATTTTTCTGCAAACCAGAACAAGCTTGGCCTGCTCAAAATAAACAGTTCCGTCACAGGATACAGGTACAAGACCTGTTTCTTTTGCTTTATCAATATCTCTGCCGGATTTTGTACCGCAAATCTGCAATGCTTTTTTATAATCATCATCAAAAAAGCAAAGGGTAAAAAACTCGTTTTCATCAATAAATTTTTTTGTGTATCTCTGAGGACGAACAAAAACTATCGCAACATCTCTGTTCCACAATTCTCCGATTGCTCCCCAACTAACAGTCATGGTATTCCATTTTTCTTCTGTTCCTGCGGTAAGAAGACCCCAGCCGTCAGAAATAAGGCTCACCGGATTTTCTTTTATCTCTCTTATATTTATTTCTTTCATAATACAACAACCCTTTCCGTATTCAGTGCAATATATGCTTTTTATCTTATTTGTGTTACAAAGTCGCTGTAAATTCCGCAACCGAAAATAATATTATAATCATCCTGAGTAACTGCGTTATTGAAATCCACATCACACGCAAAGCTAAGATAATCAGGCATATCATCATTTTCAAGGAAATAACTGCAATAAACCGCATCCATACCGTCGTATTTTGCATCCCCGTCTAAATCACCGAAAACTATAATACGATATTCTTTATACAGATTGCCTCCAAGAGTATAAACTCTGAAAAGGCTGCCTGTTCCTTTGCCGTTTTCCGTAGGTATAAACTCACTGTCACCGTCACGCACCGTAATATAATCATTTATTGATTCTATTTCTTCACTAAAGCCGTAAATAACATCTTTTTCGTCATCCACTACTACGGTTGTTCCGGGATTATTTGTTACTTCAGGTACAGAATCGCTGTAATATCCCAACAGTTTTAATGCATCAATGCGCTGGAAGGTATATGTTTGTGACGGTGAAGATACCGGGTTGGATGTTACAGTATCAGTGCATCCTTTCATAAGTGCGTTCTTAAATTCAGCCGGAGTATGATCGGGATAAACCGACAGATACAGTGCCGCAATTCCCGCAACAATAGGCGTAGACTGAGATGTTCCCGCCATGAGCGTGCCCATGGTTATTGATGTTGGATCCATCGGCAACCCTAAAATAGCATATCCGGGTGCCGCAATATTATAATAATTATGAGTTGAATCATAATTTGAAAAATTGCAAAGAACACTGTCGTGATTCGTACCGTAAGCCATAACAGAAATAACACTGCTGTAAGCCGCAGGATAACAAATAAATTCACTTGTATTTTTTCCGCTGTTGCCTGCACTTGAAAAAACAATTATTCCCGAATCATATGCGGCATTACAGGCATCTTCAAGGGATGCTATGCTTTCAGATTCCCTTGCTGACAGTGACATTGTAATAATATCCGCTCCGTTTGCTATTGCATAATTTATACCTGTAACAACAGCGGTTGATATTATTGCATATCCGTTTGTAGACACTTTTATCGGCATAATTTTTGCTTCGGGGGCAACACCGATTAAATGCAAATTATGCCCGGCTTCACTTGCAATTATTCCCGCAACATTTCCCCCGTGAGAAGTGGCGGGCGATGCATCATAAGTAAGGTTTGCCGCATCAAATCCTCTGTGACCGTATTTGTCTTCCCAGATATTATTTTTTATTTCGGGATTGTCAACATACAGTCCTGAATCAATAACTGCAACAACAGTGCCTTCTCCCATTGTATCATACTGCTGCCATGCCTCTGTAATATGCAGCTGTTCAAACCACCATTTTGTATAAGATGTAAAATTTTTTGTCGGTGAACTTATTTCTGTGGGAATAGAAACAGTATCTTCATAAAGAAAATAATCCGGGCTTACTTTATCTGTTGAATAAAGCTTGTCAAGTTCAGCACAGCATTGAGGAACATCCTCATCTGTAAACCCGACGAGATATGATGACTTTGTCAGCGTTCCGTCAGGATTGGTTTTTATTTCTGTGTCGTAAATATTACTTACCGGAAGCTCTTTTACAGAATTTATTCCGCACTTTTTCAGCTCCTCAGGCAAATTATTTTCAGAACAGAAATCACTTTCATTTTCTACTGTCTGAGTGTAAAGGAAAGAAACTCTGCCATCTGCATATTCTCCCTGTTCATATTCAGATAAATCCGTTGCGTTTGAATAAAACGGAACAGCTGTAAAAACAAGTGTAAAGCAAAGAAAAAATGTAAAGAATTTTTTAACTTTCATAAATAACACTCCTACAGATAATAATATTAACGGTGATAAAAATGAAAAAACTAATATCTGTTATTTCTGCAATAGTTCTTATATTGTCATGCTGCGGATGTTCCGGTAATCAAATGAAAATAATCCGCAAAGAATCTGTTGAAAAATCAGAAGCAAAAGCAGAACCGAACCAAAAATACGACACCTATACGGGTCTTGCCCCTTTGCCGAAAAAAGCTTTTAATGTTAAAGACCCTGAAAATTCAAAAGGTATTTCAGAAGAAAAAATCGAGCACTCTTTCGGCGTTGCCAAAGACGGAAAACCAAACGAAATATCAATTAAATCTCAGGAATTTTTTGATTCAAAAAAATATAACGCGGTAACCTATGACACAAGAAACAAAAAAAGCCTTTATCTCACATTTGACTGCGGGTACGAAAACGGCTACACTGAAAAAATTCTTAAAATACTGAAAGAAAAGAAAGTGCCTGCCGCATTTTTCTGCACTTACACGGATATCCGTGATGAGCCTGAATTGATTGCTAAAATGATAAACGAAGGTCATATAGTCGGCAATCATTCAACAACTCATCCTTCATTTGCTGAAATCAGCCGTGAAAAAATGGCAAAAGAAATAAAGCAGTGTGATGATTTTCTCAGAGAAAAATTCGGATATACCTCTGCGTTTTTCAGATTCCCAAAAGGAGAGTATTCCGAAAGCTCACTTGAAAATGTAAACGCTCTGGGTTATAAGTGTATTTTCTGGTCTCTTGCGTATTCCGACTGGGATACAAACGCACAAAAAGGCAGAGACTATGCTTTTGATATGGTAACATCCCGTCTTCATCCGGGTGCAATAATTCTGCTTCATTCGGTATCATCCGACAATGCTGAAGCGCTCCCTCAAATAATAGATTACGCCCGTGAACAGGGATATACTTTTAAATCTCTTAATGACCTGCAATAATATTATATCACAAATTTTATAAAAAGCCAACTGCAACTTATCTGTTCCAGAATTTTCTGTCTAAAGAGCGGTACTGAATTGCCTCTGCAATATGAGGAGCTTCGATTTTTTCACTTGAATCCAAATCTGCTATTGTTCTTGATACACGAAGAATTTTATCATAAGCTCTTGCAGAAAGTCCCAACCTGTCAAATGCGTTCTCAAGTAATTTCATAGCTGAATCTGTGGGACGGCAAAATTCTTTTGTAATGCCTGCGCTCATGTGAGCATTGCTTGATATACCTGTGCCTTCAAGGCGCTTCTGCTGTATTTTTCTTGCGGCATCAACTCTTTTTCTTATTTCAGCGGAGCTTTCACCTTTTTCATTTTCCGAAAGTTTATCAAAGTCCACCGGAGGCACTTCGATGTGAATATCTATTCTGTCAAGCAACGGTCCGGAAACTTTTGAAAGATACCTTTGTGCAGAACCGGGGGAACAGGTGCATTTCCGTAACGGGTTGCCGAAAAATCCGCATGGGCACGGGTTCATTGCGCACACAAGCATAACAGAACATGGGTATGATACCGTTCCCGCAACTCTTGAAATTACAATCTTTTCATCCTCCAGCGGCTGGCGCAGAACCTCAAGCGCCGTTCTGCTGAATTCAGGAAGTTCATCAAGAAACAGCACTCCGTTATGAGCAAGTGATATTTCTCCGGGCTTTATTGTTCTGCCGTTTCCTCCGCCCGAAAGACCTGCTGTGGAAACAGAATGGTGCGGTGACCTGAACGGTCTTTCGGTTATAAGAGAAATATCATCGGGCAGTGCCCCTGCGATTGAATATATTTTGGTTGTTTCAAGGCTTTCCTCAAATGTCATTGACGGCAAAATTGAGGGAAGTCTTTTTGCAAGCATACTTTTGCCTGAACCCGGGGAGCCTATCATAATAACATTATGTCCTCCGGCAGCCGCAACCTCAAGCGCTCTTCTTGCTTCAAACTGTCCTTTAACATCGGAAAAATCAGGAACAAATCTGACTCTGCCGCTTTCGTCAGCCTCAGGGGAGCAGGGTTCAATCTCTTTTATTGACTGAATATGATTTACAACCTGATGTATGTGGTGAACAGGTAAAACATCAATCCCTTTTACAACAGAACCTTCAAGAGCATTTTCTTCCGGAACAAAAACCTGTTTTATTCCATCGTCTCTTGCTTTTATTACCATAGGTAAAACTCCGTTTACTTTTCGTATTTCTCCGTTTAGCGCAAGTTCACCTAAAAAAGCGTAATCATCTGTAGGTCTTCTTATCTGCCCCGTTGCCTTGAGAATGGCAACAAATATTGCAAGGTCATACAGCGGACCTTCCTTGCGTGTATCTGCCGGTGCAAGGTTTACTGTAATTCTTCCTACAGGGAACTTAAAACCGTTATTCTTAATTGCAGAACGGACTCTGTCCTTTGATTCTTTAACAGCGGCATCCGGCAAGCCTACTATATCAACGCCGGGCAATCCCTGAAAAATATCAACTTCCACCTCAACTGAATATACTTCCATTCCGAAAAGTCCCATACTGCTGACTTTTGCAAACATCGTTTCACCTTCTGATATACTATTACACATAAATTAAACCAAATTTATACGGTTTTTTCAAGTAAAATCTTTTATTTTTCCATTTTTTATGTTATAATCAGAATTAAATTGTGTATCTTTACGGAGGATAAATGTTTTGAAAGGCTTTTTTAAGAATAAAAAGAAAAATATTTCCCTGTTCAAGCGATTTTTGCCTTACTATAAAAATTATATCTGGCTTCTGGTACTTGATTTGCTATGTGCAAGTTTTACGGTTGTATGTGAACTTGCTTTACCTGTAATTGCAAGAAATATTACAGACACCGGAATAAACCGTCCTGAACTTCTCACCTTTTCATATATCGGAAAAATAGCGGGTTTTTATGTTTTGCTCAGAATTATTGACAGCTGTGCCAATTATTACATGGAAGCCGGCGGTCATATAATGGGCACGAGAATGGAAACGGATATGCGCCGTGATATGTTTTCTCATCTTCAGACCCTGTCTTTTACATATTACGACAATACTAAAATCGGTCAGCTTATGTCACGAATTACATCTGACCTGTTTGATATTGCAGAATTTGCGCACCACTGCCCGGAAGAATATTTTATTGCATCTCTTAAATTTATAGGCAGCTTTATTTACCTGGCAAACATAAACTTATATCTCACTCTTATTATGTTTGTTCCGGTTCCGTTGCTTGTTGTTGTTTCCTCAAAATTCAAGAAAAAAATGCGTTCGGCATTTAAAAACAGAAGACATGAACTTGGCGAAATCAACGCTCAGGTTGAAGATACTTTGCTGGGAATAAGAGTTGTTAAATCTTTTGCCAACGAAGATGTTGAAAGAAAAAAATTCAAACGCAATAATGACAGATTTTTCAAAGTTAAAAGAGAATCATATTACAGCATGGCAGGATTTCACACAACTGTCCGGCTTTTTGACGGACTTATGTACATACTTGTTGTGTGCGCAGGCGGTATTTTTATTATGAAAAAACAGATTGCGCCTGCCGACCTCACCGCCTATCTTCTTATGGTATCTACACTTCTCGGAAGTATCAGACAGATAGTTCAATTCAGCGAACAGCTTCAAAGCGGTATTACCGGAATTGAACGCTTTACTGAAGTTATGGATGTTGAGCCTGAAATTCATGAACAACCCGGACTTAAAGAAGCGGAATCACTTGAAGGCATTGTAGAATTTAAAGATGTGTGCTTCTCTTATTCCGAAGGAAGACGGCAGATTCTTAACAAAATAAATCTTAAAATAGACAAAGGCGAAAATGTTGCTGTTGTAGGACCTTCAGGCGGAGGTAAAACGACAATATGCAACCTTATTCCCAGATTTTATAAAATTACCGACGGCGAAATTACCATTGACGGTATGAATGTTAATGAATTTACTCTTGCTTCGTTAAGAGAAAATATCGGCGTAGTCCAGCAGGATGTTTATCTTTTCTCAGGTACTATAAAAGAAAACATCGCATACGGCAAACAAGACGCTTCTGATGAAGAAATAATAGAAGCCGCTAAGAAAGCCGGTGCGCACGACTTTATATGTGAACTCGAAAATGGATACGACTCTTATGTGGGAGAAAGAGGAATAAAGCTTTCCGGCGGACAAAAGCAAAGAATTTCCATTGCAAGGGTATTTTTGAAAAATCCGCCTGTGCTTATTCTTGATGAAGCAACATCTGCGCTTGATAATGAAAGCGAACAGTTAATTCAAAAATCACTTGAAGAGCTTTCAAAAGGAAGAACTACACTTACTATTGCACACAGACTTACTACAATTAAAAATGCCGATAATATTATTCTTTTAACAAGAAACGGCATTGAAGAACAGGGAACTCATGCTGAACTTATGCAGAAAAACGGCGCTTACGCCAAAATGTATAAGATGTACAGTGTTTAAATATTAAATATAATTAAGGAGAGATTATTATGCTTAAAAATGTACCCTCTATTCTTTCACCGGAGCTTTTGAAAATTCTCATGGAAATGGGTCACGGTGATACTATTGTTATCGGTGACGGTAATTTCCCGGCAGCTGCAAATGCTCAGCGTCTTGTAAGACTTGACGGCCACGGTGTGCCCGAAATTCTTGATGCTATATTAAAGCTTATGCCTCTTGATACATATGTTGAAAGACCCGTTTCTCTTATGGATAACGGTGACAGTGAAAACCGTCCGCCCATCTGGGATGAATATTCAAAAGTCATTGCAAAAAATGAAGGCGAAAAAGAATTCAGACTTGTTGAGCGTTTTCAGTTTTATACTGAAGCAAAAAAAGCTTATGCGATCATCGCAACAGGTGAAACCGCAATTTATGCAAATGTTATTCTTCAAAAAGGCGTAGTAATAGAATAAGGTGATTGATTATGAAAAAAGTTCTTGCATTTGATTTCGGAGCATCAAGCGGCAGAGCAATTATCGGTTCACTTGAAAACGGTAAAATAACCCTGAAAGAGGTTCACCGTTTCAGCAATGACCCTGTTAAATTGGGAGATACTCTTTACTGGGATGTTTTAAGGCTTTTTTATGAAATAAAACAAGGTATTGTTAAAGCAAAAATTGCCGGTGGTTTTGATTCAATAGGTATTGACACCTGGGGCGTTGATTTCGGTCTTATTGATAAAGACGGAAGGCTTCTTGAAAATCCCGTTCATTACCGTGATTTAAGAACATCCGGACTTGTTGAAGAATCATTCAAAACTATTCCGAAAGAAAAACTCTATGACATAACAGGCATTCAGTTTATGGAGCTTAATACATTATTTCAGCTTATTTCTTTGCGCCGTCAGCGCCCTGATTTGCTTGATAAAGCTGACAAAATGCTTTTCATGCCTGATTTGTTTGCATATTTCCTTACAGGTAAAATGTGTTCGGAATATTCAATATCATCAACATCTCAGCTGATTGATATAAAAACAAAAAGCTGGTCAAAGGAAATACTTGACAGCTTCGGTATCAGCGAAAATATATTTGCTCCCATTGTTCAACCCGGCACGGTTCTGGGCAATTTATCCCCCGAAATATGTGAGGAATGCGGTGTTGAAAGTGTTCCTGTTATTTCAGTCTGCGGTCACGATACTCAATCTGCAATAACTGCCGTTCCCTGTGAAAGCGGTAATTTTGCATTTTTAAGCAGCGGAACATGGTCGCTTTTCGGCACAGAGCTTGAAAAGCCGATTGTCAACGAAACTTCGCTTAACATAAACATCACAAACGAGGGCGGCATAGACGGCAAAACAGGCTTCCTTAAAAACATCATCGGTCTGTGGCTGATTCAGGAGAGCCGCCGTCAGTGGCAGCGCGAAGGCAATGACTATTCATACGCCGACCTTGAAAAGCTCGCGCTCGAGCAGGAGCCGTTCAAGTGCTTCATCGACCCCGACGCTCCCGAATTTGTTCCGCAGGGCAATATTCCGAAGCGAGTTCGCGAGTTCTGCAAAAAGACAGGTCAGTATGTTCCCGAATCCGTCGGTGAAATCATGCGCTGCATTTATGAAAGTCTTGCGATGAAATACCGCCTTACCTTTGAGAAGCTGTGCGAATGCACGGGT
>JAZQPL010000055.1:0-11028 GCA_045628495.1 Acutalibacteraceae bacterium | reverse complement strand
GGTTTCGCTCCGTGAAATTGTAGAGACTCCCACGTTCCAGAACGCAAAAAGCAAGCTGAATGTCGCTCTCGGCAAGGATATTGCAGGCAATACAATCTGCGCCGATATAGCCAAGATGCCCCATCTGCTTATTGCGGGTACTACCGGCTCGGGTAAATCCGTTTGTCTTAATGCGATGATCGTAAGTATTCTCCTCAACGCTAACCCCGACGAGGTCAAGCTTGTAATGATTGACCCCAAGCAGGTTGAATTTACGGTTTACAACGGCATACCTCATCTTCTTGTACCCGTTGTTTCCGACCCGAGAAAGGCTGCGGGTGCGCTCGGATGGGCTGTTACGGAGATGCTTCAGAGATACAAGATGTTCTCTGAAAAGTCCGTAAGAGATATTAAGGGCTATAACAGACTTGCGGAAACCGATCCGGAGCTTACGCCCATGCCGCATATCGTTATCTTTATAGATGAGCTTTCTGACCTTATGATGGCTGCACGAAAAGAAGTTGAAGATTCAATTTGCAGACTTGCGCAAATGGCCCGTGCGGCGGGTATGCACCTTGTTATCGCAACTCAAAGACCGTCTGTTGATGTTATTACAGGCGTTATCAAGGGCAATATTCCCAGCCGTGTGGCACTTTCCGTATCTTCTCAGGTGGATTCAAGAACAATTATTGATGCATCAGGTGCAGAAACACTTTTAGGTAACGGCGATATGCTTTATGCTCCTATCGGCGTTTCAAAACCTGTTCGAGTTCAGGGATGTTTTGTTTCCGATACTGAAGTTGAAAATGTTGTTAATTTTATAAAAGAGCAGAAAAACGGTGAAGTCACATACGATGATTCTGTTAATGAAGCGATTGAAATAAACGCAAAAGAAGTGGGAGAAAAGAAAAAAGCAATCTTCGGCGGAGAATCAGATGATGATTCTGATGAGGGAGGAGATGAAATGCTGCCCAGAGCTATTGAGGTTGTGGTTGAAAGTCAGATGGCTTCAACAACATTGCTGCAAAGAAAGCTTAAATTAGGCTATGCAAGAGCGGCAAGACTTATGGACTCACTTGAAGAAAAGGGAATTGTTGGTCCGTTTGAGGGCAGTAAGCCGAGAAAAGTCCTCATTTCAAGAGAACAGTGGATGGAAATGAATGCACTTGGCAATGCGTCCCCTGCGAGGGAAAAACCTTACGGGGAAGATGACGAATAATTTATTTATAAAAAAAGTTATAAAAACGCTTGACAAACATATAATTGTATTGTATAATGACTGAGCTGTTTGAGAGAACGGCTCAATATCGCGGAGTAGAGCAGCTTGGTAGCTCGTCGGGCTCATAACCCGGAGGCCGTAGGTTCAAATCCTACCTCCGCAACCAAATGAATCGGTGTAAGTTTTCGAACCGCTTTAGTCCGGAAATTACACCGATGTTTTATTTTTTATCCGTTTTGGTATATAATGCGAATTTGAAATTTTGTTGTAAAACTCAAAATTTCGGTTCGCAATTTTTATTTTATACAGGTTTCGAACCACCCATTTACGGAAAGGAAACAATTAAAATGATTAGGTATTCAAATGATTTCAAACGAAAAGTTGTTATGAGATACGCAGAGGGCGAGTCTGTTAAAGATTTAGCTGAAAGTATTGGTGCCGGTGAAAGTTCAATATATGAATGGATTGCAGCTTCAAAAGATATTCCGATAGTCGGGTTTCAAAAGACTATAAGAGATCAAGAAAACAAAATTGCCAGACTTGAAGCTATGCTGAATATTATAAAAAGCTATTAAATCAAGAGAAGTTAAGGACGGCATGGTATTTCATAGTGATAGAGGCGCAAATTATACTTCACGCTCGTTTGCAAATCTTTTGGAGCAAAATGGAATAACCCAATCATTTTCAAAAGTTGGATGTCCTTATGATAATTCAGTTGTTGAATCATTCTTTCAAAATTTCAAAAAAGAGTATTTTTACAGATATAAGGTGAAATCAAAGCGTTGTTTAATAAATCTGGTTGATGAATATGTGCAATTTTATAATAATGTTCGTACTCATTCTCATCTAAATTATATTACACCAGTTCAAAAAGAACTTGATTTCAAATAAAATGTTGGTGTAATTAAATCGTTATGTTTGTATTAGTCTGGATTGAAAAACGGATATTTTTGTGTTATGATAAATAAGTAAGGTGGTGAATGATATGATGATTAGCCCAGAAGGTTACTACGAAATGGAACTGAAAGGCAAATCCGCAGAGGAAATTGCCAAGAAAATTCGTGGGCTGAAAAATGAAATAGGACATCTGAAAAAAACAATAGAGAACCCAGATTATGGTGCTGAGCCAATCATTCATCCAGATGAATGTACTCGGTTATGGTGTTCACGCTTGTATCTGGAACGCGCCATTGCTGCATATGAAGAAAACGGCGGAATATACCAGCCCAGCAAAGCTGAACAGCGTGCTGCATCATTCGACGCTGCCATTCCAAAAATTACGAGAGTTATTTTCAGAATCGGTGGCTTTTACGACGGATACGAAACCCGTACGATTACGCTGACAGAAGATTACTTGCAGCTGTGCATCGAGCACTTGCTCATTCCAACTCCGACAAATTTCGATATTGAGCCTGATTATCCGATGACCAGGGAAGAGTTTCTTAAAGCTCTCAAAGATATTCATATTGGTGAATGGAGACGGTACTATGATTCCAGTGATTATGGTGTTATAATTATGGATGGTACACAATGGGAGCTTATTATTGAATATGCAAACGGCCGGAAAGTTGAATATGGTGGCAGCAATGCTTATCCGTTCAGCTTCGACGCATTTTGTGAAATAATTGGATATGAAAAAAACGAAGATGTAGTTGATGAAGAAGGTGACGAATAAGTCATATTTCGAGGAGTAGCGTATATTTTTTGACAGCAGATATATAAAACCCGTATTTCCTGTTTATGGATTTGTACTTTGAAACCATCCCAGTTAATTTGCAACCAAGGAGAAAAATCTATCCATATATTATTATAGTTCCAAATAAGGCAGTAGATTTTGAAAGAAAATCTGCTGCCTGTTTTTTTATCTGAAATCCCTTGATATCAAAAGGAATTACACATTTAAATATTTCGCAGTACAATCGTTGAATTCAAGTAGTATTTTACATATAAATGTCATAAATAACGGAATCATTCAACTGAAAATAGAAAAGCCGGGAGCTTTCGCTCTCGGCACGATTTTTAATTATATCTTATTACCACCACATAATTTTTATCCTTTCATTTTTGATTATTATCCTGTTTATTTTTCAGATAGGAACGAACATGCTGTTTTCGGTCACATAATTGTTGGGTTCAGGTGTTGTAATTTCTTCAATCGCAAACAAGAGAAATCCTCCTGAAACATTTTCAAGTGTATTTTCTGTTAACTCTCTGATGTTTTCCTTTTTCATTTTTCATTACCTCCGAAATTTTCTTTGTTTTTGTCTTACATCTGTTTATACGATGTCTTATATAAAATGGCTAATAATTTTTTAATATTTTTAAGGCAGGTAAAATATTATGTCTTATTCCTTCGGTCTGAAGTTGAAATAGAGTGCGAAAACAATTTAAATAAGCATTAAATGACTTGTTATTGATTTCGTTTCAATCTACAGATAATTAAAAATTAAAAGTGCCGGATTTGATGTCCGGCTTTTTTTGCTTTGTTGTACTGTAATACAAAAAAATTCAGCGCAGCCGTTATATAAACAGCTGTGCTGAATTAGTATTATTATTTAATAATTATTTTTGCCAGATTTTAACATAGTCAATAATAAATTCTGTTTTCTTAGATTTATCGAATGATATGCCTGCTTCGGGGATTTCGAGAGAAACAATTACTTCTTCTGCATCAGTTGAAACACCTTTACCAAATGATGTTCTGCCTGTTTCCACACCGTTTATATAGAAGATGTATTCATCTTCTGTCCATTCAAGGCCGTATGTATTGTATTCACTGAAAATATTTTTTCCGATTGATGAAAATGAGCATTTATCAAGTTCATCATCATCGTCGTCAAAACCGTTGCACCATACTGTTTGAGAAACAGTGTCCTGTTTACTCTTAATAACAGCATCACGGTTAAATGCTTCAAAAATATCAATTTCAGCACTGCCGATACCGCCGTTTGAAAGTTCGGCGTCATAAGGATGATTACCCTGAAGCCAGAATGCACTCCAGTATTCACTGCAGTCATTGCAGATACATTTTATTTCAAAATAGCCTCTTGTATATTTCTGCTTTAATGCAATTGCTCCTGCGTACCAGCCTTTGCCGTATGTTCCGTCTTCACGGTATTCACCTGTAATAATCAGGTTGCCGTTTTCCTGTCTGACCTGAGATGCGGCATTAAAGCCGGATCTTCTTTCGCCGTTTCCTCTTGTATACCATAAATCAGTGTTCAGTTCGTTTTCATCAAATTCATCGCAGAAAACCATTTTGTAACCTGTAAGGTCAACTTCTTTACCGTACGGATGAACGGCTGTTTTGAAAGCGGCGGCATTGAAAAGTTCAAATGTTGCTAAAAGTCCTGCGAAAAATCTCTTAATGCTGAAACCTGTAAACTTGAAGTTTCTGAATAAATCAATCCAGCTCCAGAATCTGCAAATCTGACCGTTTGTCCAGCCGAGAAATTCAAAAATCTTTTCTATCATAACATCACTCCTGCAAATATTGTTAAGTTCATATTACTACATTTACATAGATAAATCAATATCCGCCTGAGAAAAACAATAAAAATTTATTATTGACAATACATATAACAAGATGTAAAATTTAGAAAAAAGAATAAAGGAGTATAATTATGTTCTTTTCAAAAATAACATCCTTCTTTTTTGCCTGTTTATTTTCTGTTTCTTCAGTTTTTTCTTTTATACCCTCATCAATATGGTTTAAAAAAAATAAGTATTATGTTGAGGACAGTGAAAGCATTGTTTTTAATGCGGCTTTGATTTCTGATATTCATTCTCAGTCAGCTTATTCTGATGATGCAAGCAAAACCATAAGAAAAGCTATTTGCGGAATTTCCCGCACTGATTCTGTGCCGGATGTGCTTGTTATTGCCGGAGATATCTCAAACGCCTCTGACCCTAAAGAATACCGTATGCTGGAGTGGTCGCTGAGTTCTTTTAATAAAATCCCGTATATTGTTCCCGCAACAGGCAACCACGATGTGCGTGCAAGAGACTCGTATGCTGAGGCTGTTGGCAATTTCTATGATTTTGCTGATTTCTGCGGCGTTAAAATAGATAAACCTTATTTTAATTTATCTGTTAAAGGTTATTCGTTTATTATTCTCGGTTCAGAAAACCGTAGAACCTTTGAACCTGAGCTTTCTGACGAACAGGTTGCATGGTTTGAAAACAGTCTTGTTGAAGCGTTAAAAACAAAAAAACCGATTTTTATTGTCTGCCATCAGGCGTTGTACAATTCAAATAATGTTATATATAACCCCGAAGAAGCTAAAAACTGGGGGATAGGCAATAAATCATCTGAAATTGAAAATATCATAAGAAAATATGTACCTGATTATGAGTTCCCCGTGTTTTTCATCAGCGGTCATGTACATCGCAAATTTAATGAAAATACAGTCGACCTTAATTTCTGCGAAAATTTGTGCTGTATCAGTCTGCCCAGCATCTTAAAAACAAAAACCGGCGGTTTAGGTATGTCATTAGAAATCTATCCGAAAAAAGCCGTACTTAAAGCAAGAAATTATTTAACCATGGAATGTATGTCAGAATATTGTTATGAAATTCCAATCGGATAAATATTTATGATTTTTTTATAATGACAACAAGGCATGCAAGCTGTTCACAGTTTACATGCCTTGTTATTATTTTTTTCATATACTTTACAAGATGCTTAAAATTTAATTACATAATCAGATTTTCTTTCTCTTGCAGGGGGAAGTTCACCGTCAATATATCCGATAATGCAGTTGCCGATTCCCACATATCTGTCATCCAGTCCCCATTTTTTCATCAGCAACTTGCCTTCCTCAGATTCAAATGTTTCTTTAGCTCTGTGAATCCAGCATGAACCTAATCCCACTGCATGAGCCGAAAGCATTAACGAACCTAAAAGAAGAGAACCGTCTTCAAGATATGTTCTGATATTTTTATCAGCAAAAACAACCGCAACTGTAGGCGCACCGTAAAACGGGTCAGAATCAGGACTGCCCATTACCGATGCGTTTATTTTTCGCATAATTTCGATTGTTTCTTTATCCTGAACAATAACAATTTTCGGTGATTGCCTGTTCATCCCGGTAGGAGAATATATGGCGGAATCAAGCACAGCTTCAAGCTCTGAATCTTTAATCTGTTCACTTTTATATTTTCTGCAGCTTCTTCTTTCTTTAATTCCTTTTAACAGTTCATTATTCATATCAGTTTACCTCTTGGCTATATACGGACGAATTGATTTTGCAACAGAAACAACAGGCATTGTCTGAAGAATAACTTTGCCGGGGCCTGTAATTACTGTGTTGAAAAGACTTTCTCCGCCCAGAAATTTGTTTTTAATTCCGGGTACCGACTGAATATCCATTTTACATGTTGCGTCCATTGCGGCAAGATAACCCGTATCAACAATAATTTGCTGACCTTCTTCAAGCTGATATTCGCAGGCATACCCGTCGATTTCAATAAATGCAGTTCCGTTGCCTGAAAGCTTCTGCATAATAAAGCCTTCACCGCCGAAAAGGCCTGCACCCAGATTTTTTCTGAAAAATACGGAAAGCTCAACAGATGACTCTGCCGCAAGGAACCCTTTTTTCTGAACAATAATCGGTTTATCAGGGGTAATATTCACAGCTCTTATTGAACCGGGGAAACTGCTTGCAAAAGCAATCTGTCCCTGACCTCCTTCAGCGGTGTATCTGTTCTGAAACATAGCTTCACCTGAAAATGCTCTGCCGAATGCTTTTCTTATACCGCCGTTTGTAGTTGTTGACATTTTCATGTTCGGAGACATCCAGCTCATAGAACCGCTTTCCGAAATGAGAGTTTCGTTTGGCATAACATCGCAAATTACAACGCTTAACGGTTCTCCAACTATTCTGTACTGCATAATTATTCCTCCTTATAAATCAAGCTTCAAATCATTTTCTTTTATTAAGTTCAGCTTACGCATTATCTGCGCAAAAACAAAGCTTAACACCGCAGGTAAAATAAAGCAAATCAATATAAGACCTGCAATATCAAAAGCAGTAACGGCTTCTTTAGTGCCGTTGGCAATGTCGTTTACCCAACCGGAATAAATTCCGATTTGACCTACAAATCCGCAGGTACCCATACCTGAAGAAATTGCCGCACCGTTCATTTCCATCTTAAAAATACAGGTGGCAATCGGCCCGGTTATCGCAGAGGCGAGAGTTGGCGGAATCCAGATTAACGGATTTTTAACAATATTACCCATTTGAAGCATACTTGTG
Source organism: Acutalibacteraceae bacterium (assembly GCA_045628495.1). GTDB lineage: Bacteria > Bacillota > Clostridia > Oscillospirales > Acutalibacteraceae > CAG-488. The sequence goes on along the minus strand of JAZQPL010000055.1, from coordinate 3,573 downwards.
CCTATTCCCTGAGCAACAAGACCGCCCCATTTGTTTTCTTTGAAGCTGATAACAGCAAAGCCAACCATTTGAGCACAGCATCCTGCAACAGCAGCTCCTCCAGCGAGGCCTGTCAGTCCCAATGCTGCGCAGATTGCTGCACTGCTGATTGGAAGAGTTAATGCTATTCCCACGATTACCGATACTATTATGCCCATAATAAACGGCTTTTGTTCTGTTGCCCACATTATTGCGCTGCCTACACTGCTTGCGGCAAGACCGATGTAAGGAGCGATAAATTTTGATAAAATGCCGCCTGTAAGAATAACAGTCAGGGGAGTAATAATTAAATCAATTTTTGTTTCCTTGCTGACAGCTTTGCCTATTTCGGCAGATATGACTGCAATGAAAAGAACAGCCAGCGGACCTCCCGCACCGCCGAAAGAGTTGGCAGCCCAGCCCACTCCTGCCAGTGAAAACAGCACAAGGGCAGGGGCTTTCAAAGCATATCCTATAGCAACAGCCATTGCAGGGCCGGAGCATTGCTTTGCAAAATCTCCGATTTCTGTCAGTGTTTCAATATTAAACTGGGTTCCTATTGTTGAAATAATAGTTCCGATTAAAAGTGAAGCAAACAAACCCTGAGCCATTGCACTGAGAGCATCAATCAAATATCTTTTTGTAGAAAATACTATATCTTTTTTTCTAAGAAAGCTCTTTAATCTATTCATAAAATCTCCGTTATTTTGTTATAAATTCGGCAGTAAGACTGTTTGACGATGAATTTTTGAAAAATCCTTTTGCAATTACTTTTATGCTGTATTTTTTACCGCTTTCAAGCTCATCAAATCTGATTCCGCATTTTTCAGGCATATCGTAAAAATAGTAATCAGACCATATAGATTTTGAAGCCATAATATTACCGTTTTCGTCTTTAAGCAAAATATCATAAGCGCAGACATAAGGCTGGTCATCTTCTACAGCTTGTGTAAATTCAACTTCTGCTGAATTTTCTGTAATATTTTTTATTTCAATAATACTGTTTTCGGGAAAATACGGCTTAAGAGCCTGGTTGATTCTTTTTTCATCAGTGTATAAAAATGTGTCAGGGTCCGAAGGTACATCAATTTTCCAGACATACGGGAAAAAGTTTCCTGTAAGTATGTCATACGGGTAAATTCGTACTCTGTTATTTTCATCTGCTTCAACGATAAGCATTTGTGCAACCTTATCATTGTTTGCAGGAAATCTGCCGCATACTTTATCAAATTCATCATGCTCAAAGTAGCTCAGAGTTCCCGAGCCTACACAGGTGAAATGTTCCTGATGGATTGAACGGGGGTCATTTATGGGAGCGTGAGAATGACCTGAAAAATCAATAATCTGAGGAAAATTAACATAAGCCGGGAATAACTCGTCTTCACCCCAGAGAATACTGCCGAGAACAGTACCTGTCATGTGAGGGTGCTGGAACATAAATATAGGCTTTTTGGGGTCATCGTCACGGGCAATTTTAAGGTTTTTATATGTCCATGCAATTTTATCATCATCAAAATTACAGCTTCTTGACGGGGAAATTGAAATAAAATGGAACCCTTTAATGATGTCATGGTTTTCAGTGTCTGAATTAAAGTGTCTTTTCAGCTTTTCCCACGCAGCTTCCATAGCACCGTTTTTTGTATTATATTCGTGGCTTGCAACAGAAATAATAAGTTTTGTTTCATCTTTTTTGTTTCTGTCTATAATATCTTTTACTGCAAGAAACTGAGTTTCGGTTCCGCTGTTAGCAAAGTCACCGTTTACAACAAGTGCGTCAAGCTTTTTATATTCACTGTGACTTTCCGCAATTTTGTAGGCGTCAATTATGCCTTTTTCCATTCTTTCCCGTTCAACGGTATGCTCATCTTTAATGTGAATATCGCTCATTACGGCAAATCTGATAACAGGTGTAAATTTTTCGTCGCACATACAAAACATCTCCTAAGTTTTATTGGATTTATTATACATTTAATAAAAATTGCTGTCAACATATTTTTGAATCCCTTCGCATAGATTTTACAGTAGAACGGGGGATGAATAAAATAAATCGGAGCAATACCAGACATATAATAATTGCTGTAACTGCTGTGTTTCTATGTTTTATTGTAGCTGTTAAAGCTTTGAGCAGTGTAACAACAATAATTTTTAAGGAGCATTACATAGTATGTATTGACCCCGGACACGGAGGAACCGAAGCAGGAGCTTTGTCAAACGGTAAAAACAGAAAAGAAAAAGATGATAATTTGAAATTATCATTAAAAGTTAAAGAAAAACTTGAAGAAAAAAATGTTGAAGTTATAATGACAAGAAACAGCGATACTACTGTTACATTAAAAAACAGATGTGTTATCGCAAATGATTCGGATGCTCAGCTTTTTGTTTCAATTCACAGAAACAGTTCGCCTGACGGAACAGGAATAGAAGTATGGATAAAGGACAGCCCGACAGATACAGAAAGAGAGCTTGCCGATGGTATTCTTTCCTCACTGGCAGAGTGTACGGGATTGAAAAACAGGGGGGTGAAATGCGGATACAGAAATACTTCGGGCAAAAATTATTATGTTAACGCAAATACAAAAATGCCCAGTTGCCTTGTTGAAGCAGGTTTCATTACAAATGAAAACGATAATAATAATTTTGATGAGAAAACAGACGAATACGCCGAAAGCATTGCCAATGCTGTTTTTAAAAATTTAGAAAAAATTAAAAATAACTATTGTTTTTTGCAGCAAATACATTTATAATAAATATGTTATGTGCCGGTGTGATGGAATTGCCAGACGTGCTGGACTCAAAATCCAGTGGTAGCGATACCGTACCGGTTCGACCCCGGTCACCGGCACCAAACTCAAAAATCCGAACCTTATATCCAAAGAAGGAAAAAGGTTCGGATTTTTCATTATGCTTGCATAACAAGGTTCTTCGATATGATAGTTGAACGGCACACTTTGGGAGCATCTTGCTGATATTGATAAGCAGGCAGAGTATATAGACTCGATAATTCAATCGAAAGTAGCAGTGAAACCTCAATGTTTTATTGACGGAAAATATAACAAGTGTTATATTATTTGCGATATAGTTATTGGAATGATATTAAAAAAATATTTCCATATTCAAAATAGAATTACTTGGCAAAGAGAAAAAGGACGGGGCGTTTTATCAAATTGGAAAAATGGAATGGAAGATATATGGTTTGCCACAATGAGCAAAGAATATACATTCAATGTAGAACATTGATAAACTTTTGCACTTCTTATCTTCTGAAAATGCGGTGTATATGATATATCTTCTCGGCATTGATGAAAACAAAAAGATTGTCGCCGGATTATGCTCTGTCTTTGATCCGCGTCTAATAAAATGCACAAATATTGTTCATCACTGGGCCGGAAGAAATACCCGTGGGGTTGCTCAATTTTTAGGCACAGGGCTTATTGATATTATTAATGAGTGCGATTCTCCTCAAGTGTCAATAGATATGGCTAATGAGTTTTTGAAGAGACTGATTGATCGGTAATTGTTTCTTCAAATATGCAAAATAACTCCGCCGTTTGGCAG
>JAZQPL010000054.1:0-15402 GCA_045628495.1 Acutalibacteraceae bacterium | reverse complement strand
AACTCTTTGAACAACTGCTTTCATAATTACTACCTCAGCTAAATATTTGACCTGTCAACTTCAATAACACCTTTAACTTTTGACAGCTTTCCGATTACATTCTTCAAATGTTCAGTACCGTTAACCGAAATAACATAATTTAACACGGCTCTTCCGTCTTTTGAATTTTTCGTATTAACAGAATGAATATCAACATGAAGGGAATCAAGCTGTGATGTAATGTCAAGAAGAAGACCCCTTCTGTCCATAGCTATAATCATAAGATTGGACTTGAAGCTTTCTTTGACCTTTTCGTCCCAATACGCCTTTATCCAGCGTTCAGGTTCCTGTGAAAGTTCGATTTTTTCCGGAACATTCGTGCAATCTCTTTTATGCACGGAAACGCCGTGCCCTCTTGTAATAAATCCGATAATTTCATCGCCGGGCAAGGGATTACAGCACTTTGAAAACTTGACAAGACAGTTTTCTATACCTTCAATAACAACGCCGTCACTTTTCGTCCTCTTCGGTTTTACAGGAACTGTTTTAATCTTTTCAGGCTCCTGCAGCGCCTGCTTTGCTTTAAAGATTTTATTATAATCATCCTTAATATGCGGCATCATTTTTGAAAGGGAAACTCCCCCGTAACCCACAGCCGCATAGAAATCGTCAACGGTTTTAAGACGCTGTTTTATCGCAAGCTGTAAAAGGAAATGTTCTCTTTCTTCATCGTCAAGGTGTATTCCCGCTCTTCTGAATTCACGCTCAACAGAAAGCTTGCCTTCAATAACATTTTCATCACGCTTTTCTTTTTTGAACCATGCTCTGATTTTCGCTCTTGCGGAGCTGGTTCTCGCAATATTAAGCCAGTCTCTGCTCGGCCCTTTTCCCGGCTGAGTTGATGTGATAATCTCAATTATTTCACCGGTTTTTACTTCATGCTCAATGGGCACAATTCTTCCGTCAACCTTTGCTCCCATCATTTTATGACCTACGGCAGAATGTATACCGTAAGCAAAGTCAATAATTGTAGCACCGGTAGGAAGATTTATAACATCGCCCTTCGGAGTGAAAACAAAAACTTCATCGGGCGTAAAATCATCTTTAATTGTTCTGACAATATCCTCAGGATTATCTGTTTCATTCTGTTCCTCAAGCAACTGTCTTATCCATGTGAGCCGTTCGTCAGCTTTCTGCTTGCCGGACATACCCAGCTTGTATTTCCAGTGGGCGGCAACACCGTATTCAGCTGTTCTGTGCATATCCCATGTTCTTATCTGAACCTCAAAAGGTATGCCCTCTTTGCCGATAACAGTAGTATGAAGCGATTGATACATATTCGGCTTGGGAGTTGAAATATAATCCTTAAATCTGCCGGGAAGCGGCTGAAACATATCGTGTATAACACCCAGGCAGTTATAACAGTCAATCAGCTTATCAACTATAATTCTTACGGCGTAAACATCGTATATTTCAGAAAAACTTTTGTTCTGCATATACATTTTACGGTAAATTCCGTGAACACTTTTTATTCTGCCTGCAATATAACAATCCGGTACAACATTGGAAACTCTTTCTTTAATCTGAGTTTTTATATTTTCAAGGTAAGCATCTCTTTCTTTTCGCTGTTTTGCAAGAGATGCTTCAATATTGTTATAAGCTATCGGGTCAAGGTAGCTGATTGCCAAATCCTCAAGTTCTTCTTTCATCGCCCTGATACCTAAACGGTGAGCAATTGGAGCATAAATTTCCAGGGTTTCCTGAGCCTTATCTCTCCTTTTCTGAGGACGCATAAAGCTGAGGGTTCGGAGATTATGGATTCTGTCTGCCAGTTTAATGATAATAACTCTTATATCCTTTGACATGGCAAGAAGCATTTTTCGGACATTTTCCGCCTGTTGCTCCTCTTTTGTGCTTAAAGGAACTTTGCCCATTTTTGTAAGTCCGTCTACTATTGAGGCAATTTCATCACCGAACCGACCTTTTACATCGTCAAATGTTGCATCGGTATCTTCAACAATATCGTGAAGTAAAGCAGCAATAATTGAACCTTTATCCATTCCGTAATCCGCAAGAATCTGCGCAACTGCTATAGGATGAATAATATAAGGCTGCCCTGAAAAGCGCAGCTGACCTTCGTGAGATTCCCGTGCCCATTCGTATGCCCTGTCAATATCCTCAATATCCTCAGGGCTCATATTCTTTTCAAGAGTTTTTTTAAGGCTGAGATAATCTTTATCCGCCTGTGATTTTTCGTCTATATAAATTGCCACTTAGTTCACCTCCGACAGCATTTTAAGTTTTTTAATTACCGGCGCATCGTCAAAATTGACTTTTCCGTTGCTTTCGCACAATATAAGCTTCCCGTTTTTTTCATCAAGAAGACCAAGCTGCTTCATTGCTTCAATACTGCAAAAAGCCGCTGAATATCTTTTTTCATTTATTTTTGAACAAATTATTTCAGCTGAATAATTTCCGCCGGCTTTTGAACGGATAAACCTGTAAATATTTGCGTTCAGTTCTCTGTCCGGCAACATATCAACAGCCTGCTCGGGAGAAATATAATCGCTTCTCATAAATTTTTCAAACAGCCTTATATCAGAAAGTAATTTTTCTTCGTCAGTATTATGCGGTCTGATATTCTTTACAATTATACTTACGCTTACCCGGTTCATATATACATTTCTTTTTACGCTTACGGCTAAATCTACAACATCGCCTTTTTCATAAGGAAAATCATCAGGCGAACATGAAAATTTCACTGCCTGAATTATATTCCCCGCCCGTGAAACTTCCATTTTTATATGCTGTTTTGCCGAGCCGATACCTGAAATGCTTTCTATTTTCATGTTATAAATACCGAAAACAGGCTGAGGATTTCCTGCCCCGCAGGGTTCCATTGTTTCCGCTATTTCAAGCAATGTTTCGTTAATTGAATGAAGCTTCAGCTTATAATCAATGCGCTGAATCATAAACGGCATATCAAAAGCAGACGCATATTCATTTATTTTTTTTCTGAACAAATCTATGTTCTCGGATTTAAGCCCGATACCCGCCGCAAGCTTATGACCGCCGAAATTATTAAGAATTGATTTAACCTCATTGAGCGCATCATAAAGAGAAAATCCCTCTACACTTCTGCCGGAGCCCTTGGCAAAATCTCCGTTTCTCGAAATCACAACAGCAGGTCGTCCGTAAAGTTCAACAAGTTTTGATGCAACAATACCGATTACGCCGTCATTCCAGCCTTCTCCGTCAACAACAAGCACCGAATCATACGCCATTGACGGATTGCAACTAATCTGTTCAAGTGCAAGAGCGGTTATTTCCTGCTCCGTTTTTTGCCTTAAAGTATTATCGTCACAAACATTTTCAGCATACATTCTCGCTTCGGTCAGTGTTTTACTTGTAAGAAGCTTAAATCCGTTTTCGGCACTTCCCATTCTTCCTGCCGCATTTATTCTGGGTGAAAGAGAAAAAGCAAGTTCGGAGGATGTAGGTTCTTTATCAGAAACACCTGCCACCTCTCTTAAAGCGATAATACCAGGTCTTTCAGAATGTAAAATTCTGTAAAGTCCCCTTTTTACAATGCTTCTGTTCTCGCCGATAAGCGGCATAACATCGGCAACAGTTCCCAGTGAAACAAGGTCAATAAAGCTTTCTGTTACCTCATTGGTTTCCCCTTCAATGGCGCAAATGAGTTTATACGCAACACCTGCACCTACAAAATCCTTAAACTCAAGGATACAGTCTTCCCTGTGCGGGTCAACAACTGCATACGCATCAGGCAATACATCTCCCGGAAGATGATGGTCTGTAACAATAAGCTCCATACCAAGCGATTTAATATATTCAGCTTCTTTAACAGAAGAAATTCCGTTATCAACAGTAACAATCAGATTAACAGATTCATTATGAAGCTTATCAATCGAGCTGATGCTCAAACCGTAACCTTCGCAATGTCTGTCTGGAATATAATGTGTTACATCTGCACCGATTGACTGAAGATACAGGTAAAGAATTGCCGTGGCAGTTACACCGTCAACATCATAGTCCCCGTAAACGGCAATTTTTTCTTTATTATCAACTGCCGATAAAATACGCTGTACAGCCTTTTCCATATCCGGTAAATCAAGCGGATGACACTCGTCAAACGGTTCAATTCCGAAAAATTCAGCGGCTGAAAAAACATCCTTTATCCCTCTTGTGTAGGCAAGCAGCACAGCGTGAGGGTCGATGTTCAATTCCTCAGAAGTCGAAAGAATTACATCCCCGTCAATAGGCATTATCTGCCATTTTTTTCTGTTCACAAAGCCGCCTCCTTTCAAAAGACATAAAAATACAGATTAACAATTTGTCATTTTATCATTTTTTTGTAAAATAATCAATATTTTAAGAAAAATAAAATTATATTTGTTCAGACAAGCCGTCATTGAAAATCAGTTTTCAAATCGGTACGGCAATCAGCTCTTAATAAAAATCCAGTTATATGCCACATTAAAAAAGCGGCACAGAATTTCATCTGCACCGCTCGATTTTATTTTTTATCGAAAAATTTGGATAAATGAAGCTTTTCGCCCAACTCAGTACTTGAAAACTTCGATAAATACTTCATTGCCTCATCTTTATCAAGCTTTATTCCTTTGCTTTTCGCAAATTCCATAACCTGCTCAACTGTTTCAAAATTCATGTGTTTCATAATATCTTCTTTTGAAAATCCCATAATAAATCCTCCCGAAATAATTACAACAAATCAGCAAGCTCTAAAATAAGCTTTTCTGTTTTTTCCCAACCAAGGCACGGGTCTGTAATCGACTGACCGTAAACATCTCCGTTTGGCTTTTGAGCACCGTCTTCAATATATGATTCAATCATAAGGCCTTTAACAAATTTCTTTATTTCATCAGATTGTTTCATACTGTGAAGAATTTCTTTTGCTATTCTCGGCTGATGATCCCATTTCTTTCCTGAATTTGAATGATTTGTGTCGATAATCACGCCGGGATTCTGCAGACCGATTTTGTTATAAGCCTCAATTAAATGAACAATATCTTCATAATGATAGTTAGGTACATTTTTACCGTATCTGTCTGTTGAACCTCTCAGAATAGCGTGGGCAAGAGGATTGCCGGAGCTTTCAACTTCCCAGTTTGAATAAACAAAAGTATGGGGATGCTGTGCCGCAGTAATTGAGTTAAGCATAACTGAAATATCTCCGCTTGTGGGATTTTTCATACCTACCGGAATTTCCAGTCCGCTGGCGGTAAGTCTGTGCTGCTGATCTTCAACAGAACGGGCACCCACTGCAACATAAGAAAGCAAATCAGAAAGATATCTGTGATTTTCAGGGTAAAGCATTTCATCTGCGCATGAAAATCCCGTCTGTTCAAGTGCCTGCATATGAAGCTTTCTTATTGAAATAACGCCTTTAAGCATATCGGGGCTGCTGTTCGGGTCAGGCTGATGAAGCATGCCCTTATATCCGTCGCCTGTTGTTCTCGGTTTATTTGTGTATATCCTCGGAATAATAAGAATTTTATCCTTGACCTTTTCTCTTATTTCTCCGAGTCTGCTTATATAATCAAGAACAGCATCCTCACGGTCGGCAGAACACGGCCCTATTAAAAGTATAAATTTGTTGCTCTCAGATGTGAAAACTTTTCTTATTTCTTCATCGTTTGCCTGCTTCTGCTTTTTCAGTTTTTCGGAAATGGGATACATTTCCCTTACAACTCTTGCAGTAGGAAGCTCACGCTTATACTGAATATTCATTACATCATTGTCCTTTCTTATATCAAATCTTTCCCTGCGCTTTGTTGAATCTTTCATCATTTCACGCATTTTTTCTGTATTGTCATTTTTGATATATTCTTTCAATAAACCGAACTGCTTTTCAAACAACTCCATTTGGTTCAGCAGTTCTTTCTTGTTTTGCAAAAACAGCTCCGACCACATCACATCGTTTATTTTAGCTATTCTTGTCAGGTCACGGAATGAATCGCCTGTGTATTCTTCAAGATTTTCAGTATCTCTGCAAGTCATTAAAGTTACGGCAATGCAGTGAGTCAGCTGTGATAAAAAGCCTATCATTTCATCGTGCTTTTCAGGTGAAAGCTTTGCAATAGTCTTAAACCCGAGAACACTTCCCAGCTCCATACAGGTGTTAACCCCGTCTGATGTATTCTTTTCGGTGGGAGTAACAATATAATTTGCATTCTTGAAAATATCTTTGTCCGAATATTTGACACCGCTTTTTTCACGGCCTGCCATAGGATGCGCTCCCACAAACTCAAGGTCAGGTCTTAAAATACTCTGTAACTGATGTATAAAGCAACCTTTTACACCTGTTGTATCAGTCAGCAAAGCGTTCTTTTTTATGCAGTGCTGATTGTTTTTTATCCACTCAATCAGGGTATGGGGATATAGAGCAAAAATAATAATATCAAACTGACTTATATACTCTTGGTCAATACTATCTCTGCCGTGCTTCAGCCATCCGTGTTCCATACAGTATATAACATTTGAAGGGTCAAGGTCAATACCTCCGACCTCATATCCCCGGCTTGACAGCGCCCATGCGTAGCTTCCGCCTATAAGACCCATTCCGACAATTAAAACTTTTTTATTTGTGTCAAAGCTCATACTGCACCTCCAGACCTGCTGATTTCATATTTTCAAAAAAGTCAGGGTAGCTTTTACTTACCGCCTGTACTCCGTCAATAATGCCGCCTGTAAAACTGAGCAGAACAGTCATTGCCATAACTATTCTGTGGTCATTATGGCTGTTTATAATTTCAGACGGCGGAGCAAGCGTTCCCGGGTAAACAATCACCCGGTCTTCCTCAACTTCTGTTTTTATCGAAAGCTTTGAAAGCTCCTCTGACATAGCGGCGGCTCTGTCGCTTTCTTTTATTCTCAATCTTTTTGTTCCTGTAAAAATACCGCCGTTTTTTGCTCCTGCAACAGCAAATAAAACGGGACCAAGATCAGGACAGTCCGAAATATCCGTCACGCAGTTTTTTTCATCAAGTTTATCAAAAAGTTCTGTGCAGATTTTATCTCCCTGAACACTGTCTTTTTTAAGATTTGTTATGCTTAAATCACAGCCGAGAGACTTATATGCCTGAAAAAAAGCGGCATTTGACCAGTCTCCCTCAACATTATACTCACCTGATGAATACTTCTGATTTCCTTTTATAAAATATATAAATTCATTTTCTTTGCGGATTTCTATGCCGAACTTGTTCAGCACATCAAGGGTAATATCAATGTAAGATTTACTTTCGACAGGTGGAATAACAGTAAGTCTGCTGTCTCCGTCAAGCAAAGGCAAAGCCAGCAAAAGCCCCGTAATATACTGACTGCTGACATCTCCTCTTAAAGTATATTCACCCGGAGAAAGCCTACCGTTAATTATTATTTCACCGTTTTCATAACAGACATTTATGTTTTTTTCACTGAAAATATTTTCATAAACACCGATACCACGCTGTATAAGCCTTTCAGAACCTCTGAAAACGCCTCCGTTGCAAAGTGCAGCTGCAACAGGAATCATAAATCTCAGCGTGCTTCCGCTTTCTCTGCATTCAAAAACGGGACTGAGATTTTTTTCGCATTTCCCGGGAAAAACACAGCTGTTATTTTCAAAAGTATAATCATAGCCGATTTGGCTCAGACAATCCAGCGTTGCTTTCATATCTTCACTTTGGGAAATTCCGTTAACTTTGCATAACTTATTTGAAAGAGCGGCGCAAATCAACATCCTGTGAGCATAACTTTTTGACGGCGGAGCACTGATAGCTCCCTTAATAATACTTTTACTTATTATTGCTTTCATTCGCTCACCCGCCTGATTATATCTTCGGCAACTGACTCCGCCTGTTTATCACCGTCAACTGTAATATCCGCAAACTTTTTGTAAAGTGAATATCTCTGCTCATAAAGCTTCATTACTGCTGATTTATCAGATGACAGCGGTCTGCTTTTTGTTGCAATCAGATTTTCCGGACTTCTGTCTATAAATACCGTAATTCCGTTTTGTTTCAGACAATCAATATTCCTCCTGTTAAGCACAACCCCGCCTCCGGTGGCAATAATTCTGCTGTTTAATAATGATACTTCTTTTACGGTTTCACACTCAATTTTTCTGAAGCGTTCCTCTCCGTACATTCTGAAAAAATCAGAAATATTCATTTTAATTTTATCAACTATCAAATCATCCGTATCGCAAAAAGCCTTGTTCATTTTTTCAGATAAAATACTGCCTACGGTAGATTTTCCGGATGAAGGCATACCTATAAGCACAATATTCTGTTTTTGAAAAAGAACCTTCTGATATATTTTGTCACATAAAGTAAAATCCGGTTCAACACCACGGAACAAAGCAGAAGCATACACCGCCTGAGCACACAGCATATAAAGTCCGTTGCCATGCGGAATATTCATTTCTGAAGCAGATCTGGTAAAAACTGTTCTTAACGGATTATAAATCACATCAAATACCCCGTCAACATTGCTGAATTTTGTAATGTCAACAGGTGAAAAACCGGTTTCAGGGTACATCCCTACAGGAGTTGTGTTTATAATGTAGTCAAAATCCACGCATTTTTTATATATTTCATCGTATGAAAGAACATTATTTCTCGGTCTTCTTGAAGTAAAACAAACAGTTTTTGCCCCCATTGATTTTGAAACAGCATAAGCCGTTTTTGATGTTCCGCCTGTACCTGTTATCAGAATTTTTTTATTATTAAAATCAAAACCGCAGCGGATAAAAGATGCTTTCATTCCGTAAAAATCAGTATTATAACCGTACAACTTTCCGTTTTTGTTCACAACGGTGTTTACCGCTCCGATTTCAAGTGCATCGTCACTTACATAATCAAGGTAAGGAATAACCTTTTCTTTATACGGAATTGTGACATTTATTCCCTGAAAATTTCTGCTGTTCATAAATTCATCAAGCTTATCAGGTGCTATTTCCTTTAATTCATATTCATCATCTGTTATCAGGTTATGAATTTCTTTTGAATAGCTGTGAGAAAGGTGCTCACCTATCAATCCGAAAACCATTATTATACTTCCTTTGTAAGGTAATCCGTGCCATACCGCTGACAAAGCAAATCGCATAAAGCTATTGCCGTTACGCTGTCAATAACAGGGCAAATTCTTCTGATAATCGCAGGGTCGTGTCTGCCCTTAATCTGTATTTCGGTATTTTCATTTTTAATAAAATCAACTGTTTTCTGCTTTTGAGCTATTGAAGGAGTCGGCTTTACGGCACACTGAAAAACTATCGGCATCCCATTTGTTATGCCGCCGTTTATGCCTCCGTTATTGTTGGAAAGAGTAATAATCTTTCCGTCTTTTATTTCAAGTTCATCATTAAATTCTTTGCCTGTCCGCTGTACGCCGTCAAATCCCGAACCGAATTCCACGCCTTTAATTCCTCCAAGCGAAAACAGAATATGTGACAAAACTCCTTCAACAGAATCAAACCAAGGCTCTCCCGTTCCGGGTTCAACACCTGAAATAACTGTCTGAGTAATACCGCCAACGCTGTTGTTATCACTGCCGGCAAAAATTATTTTTTCTCTAATCTTATTCTCAATATCATCAAGTACAGGGAACTTTTTGCTTTTAAGCATTTCAATATCCTTATCAATATTATCAAACTGTCTGTCTTCAACATCAGCACATCTTAGAATATGAGTTGCAATTTTTATCCCCTTTTTTTCAAGTGCGGGTATTATTATTCCCCCGGCCGCACAAAGTGCCGCAGTCACTCTGCCTGAAAAATGCCCGCCGCCACGGTAATCCTCATATCCGTGATATTTGCAGTAAGCTGAATAATCGGCATGAGACGGTCTTGCTTTACCGTAAAAATAATCCTTGCTTTTTGTATTTTCATTGGGAATAGTTATACAAACCGGCGTACCGGTAGTTTTGCCGTTAAACACCCCGCTTAAAACAGAGAAATTGTCTTTTTCCCGTCTGGGAGTATCAATTTCAGATTCAGGACGGCGTCTTGCAAGCTGAAAATTTATACTGTCAAAATCAACATCAATCCCGGGAGCTAAGCCGTCTATCACAATACCGATTGCTTCGCCGTGACTTTCCCCGAAAAGAGTGACACTGACGCTGCTGCCAAAACTATTTTTCATAAACAGACAACATCCTTTCGAGAATTTCATCACCTGTAAGGCTCAGAAATTCAAACTTCCCGATTTTATTAACATAAACACATGAAACTGTATCATTTTCACATTTTTTATCGTGCATTACAGCGGAAATAAGCATATCAGGTTCAACATCAAAATAAGTCGGCAGCTCATATTTTATAAGAACTTTTTCAATTCTTCTGCTGACTTCATCCGAACAGAAAAAGAGCATACCGCCCGACACACATTCACCGTGAAGAAACTTACCGTCATAATAGCTTTCAATCGCATGACCTACTGTATGTCCGAAATTAAGAACCTTTCTCAAGCATGATTCTTTAGGGTCAAGCTCAACGACATACTTTTTTATTTTAATTGAACGAATAATTATTTCAGGTAAATCTTCAGTAATATTTTCACTGTTTTCAATAAATTCAAATAACTCTTCATCGCAGGTTGCCGCCATTTTAATTGCCTCAGCCAATCCTGCATAAAGCTGCCTTCTGTCAAGCGTTGCAAGAACATCAGGGTCAATAACAACTGCTTTCGGCATATAAAACGCACCTACGCTGTTTTTTATTCCGTTAAAATCGATTGCTGTTTTTCCGCCGATAGATGAATCTATCTGCGAAAGCAATGTAGTAGGAATATTATAAAAATCAATTCCTCTCATGTAACAGGAAGCCGCAAATCCGCTGATATCTCCCGTAACTCCTCCCCCGAGGGCAACAACACAGTCTTTTCTTGTAAATCCGGATTCAAGCATTGCGGAAAGAATATCTTTAAATGTGTCAATATTTTTGCTTTCTTCTCCGTGAGGAAAAACAAATCTAACAGGATTTTTACACTGGGAGGCAACGGTTACGGCATATTGCTCCGGAACGCCGTCATCACTGACAATAAGAACCTTACGGTTTAAGTCCATAACTCCGCACAAATTTTTTATTGAACCGTTTTCAACAACTATATCGTAATTCTGATTTTCCGCTTTAACTGATAATATCATAATAAAACCCCGTTTTCATTATTCAAAATAACACCCGGCAAGTTTCAGCCTGTCGCACAAAGCAGACATTTCCTTAAGCATATCCCTGCCGTTGTCCGTATTGATATCGCCCTGAGCTTCAATATAAAAATAATAGTTCCATTTCAGCTCTTTCATGGGTCTGCTTCTGAGATTTTTCATATTATATCCGTGCATACCGAGAATATTAAGAACTTTCGCCAGTGAACCCGCTTCGTTTTTAACTGTAAATAACAAGATAAAATTCTGATTTTCTCCGTTTTTTGAAGAGTCCGGCTGATTATCACAGCATGAGAACGAAGCAAATTTTGTTACATTATCTCTGCTGTCGTTTATATTTGTCTGAACTATTTTTAAATCAAAAATTTCTGCTGTTTCTTTTGAAGCAATAGCCGCCAGGGATTTATCTCCCGTTTCTTTGATGAATTTTGCAGCCGCCGCCGTATTGGAAAAACTTCCGGATTCAAATCCGTTTTTTTCGATATAATCAGAACACTGCTCAAGTGCCAGAGAATGGCTCAGCACTTTTTTAACAAGTTCTTTACTGCTGTCTTTCAGTGTAATCAGATTGTGTTCAACAGGCAAATCAATAACCTGATTTATTTTCAGACTTCCGTTGAAAGTCAGGTCCATAACCGTTCCGACTTCACCTGCATAACTGTTTTCCAACGGTAAAACAGCAGAATCGAATTCACCGTTTTCCACAGCCATATATGCATCCTTAAACGAAGAAAACGGGACAAGCCGAGCATAGGGGAACATTTTGCCTGCGGCAATATGCGCAAATGCACCTTCAACACCGCAATATGCAACCTTCATACCGCTAAGCAGATTTTCCTGATACGAGCATGAAACATTCATTATGTCTTTCATAAATCTTACATAATACTGTTCGATTTCTTTATTCACAACATTTTTTTTATTAGCTTCAATAAGCTGTGCTTCTCTTTTTTCATCTTTTACGGAAAGTCCGTGAGCTGACTTGTATTCAGCAACTTTTTTCGAACATTCCATTCTTTTTTCAAACAGCTCAGCTATTTTTTTATCTATATTCTGAATTTCATTTCTCACACAGTTAAGGTCATTCATAAAATCGCCTCTCAAAAATCGATAAAAATAGTTTTATTATTTCTGATATAGTTTGAAACTTTATTGAAAATATTATCTTTTTCAGAATCTATCATATTTTTATACTCATTGTCGTATTTGTTTATTATATTTTCATCGAAAGATACAAGTGAATCATCATCTGTCATATTATAAACATTGTTAAAAATAGATGAAAGCTTATCTCCTATAACTTCTTTCACGGCCTGATTGGCGCATCCTGTAAGCGGCTGACCGTTCATCTTAAAAAAATCAGATAATAAACCGTCTTTACTGTCTTCAAAAACATAGTTCAGCGCATAAACATATTTCTTTTCAACAGGAAGATTTTCAAAAGCTTCATTCATATCTTTCTGTTTTTCGAGATACATCTGAATATTTGCGGCTATTCCGTATAAAAGCTTCTCATTGTCTTCAATATCAAATGTACTTTCGGAAATATTTCTGAACTCATTTCTCAGTGCCTTTTCTTTTTCAAGCTGTGCAATAATTTTTTCTCTTTCTTCTCTGTGCCGCTGAGAAGCCGCAAGAGCTTTAATCCACATAATAACCGTAATAACTATCAGCACCGCAATAATCAAGCCTACATACCAATGAGTTGAAATATACATTATAAAGTCTTTCATTCTTTACACCTCAAATAAGAGATTTATAAATATCCCCTTTTTTAAACCCTGTCAGCTTTGCGGCATTTTTAGCGGCTTCACTGACGCTCATCCCTTTTTCAATGCTTTTTTCAGCAAGCTTTACTGCATCTTCAAAAGTCATTTCTTCTATAAGTGTGCTTTCCTCTTTCCCGTGAACAATAACTACAAGTTCGCCTTTAAGACCGCCTTCACCATAGGCTTCAACTGCATTTTCAAGGTTGGTTCTGATAACTTCTTCGTGAATTTTTGTCAGCTCTCTGACTATTGCTATTTCCCTGTTGCCGAAAACCTTATACATATCTTTTAGTGTTGCGGCAATTTTATGAGGAGCTTCGTAAAATATCATGGTTCTTGTTTCATTTATCAATGAATTAAGATGTTCAGTTCTTCCGGGTTTATTCACACTTAAAAAACCTTCAAATGTAAACCTGCCCGACGGCATACCTGACAAAGCCAGCGCAGTTGAAAAAGCGCATGGACCGGGAACTGATTCAACCTGTATTCCGCTTTCATGGCAAAGTCTTACCAAATCCTCTCCGGGGTCGGAAATAGCAGGCATACCAGCATCTGTTACAATGGCACAGTTTTCACCGGAAAGTATTCTGTTTACGATGATTTCTCCTCTTTCTCTCAGATTATGCTCATAATAGCTTATCATCGGTTTTTTAATATTAAAACGGTTCAGCAATTTCAAGGTTACTCTCGTATCCTCAGCGGCAATAAAATCACATTCTTCAAGCGTTCTTACTGCCCGAGGGGAAAAGTCCTCAAGATTGCCTATGGGAGTCCCTACAACATAAAGTTTACCCATTATTACTCTCCTTATATTCACCGTAATAAAACATCATTTCGTCTGAATAAATTCCTTTTGATTTATAGACCGCAAGGGGTGCTTCGACATTTATGAAAGGTTTGCCGCCTTTTTTTCCTTCAATGAGGAAAAGCCACGGTTCTGTATCGAAAAATTTAGATACAAAGCGCAGTCTTTTAGGTTCAATACCGGCGTTTCTCATGCTGACTATTGTATCGGTAAGTCTTTCAGGTCTGTTACACAGACAAAGTCTTCCGCCGAAATTAAGCAGATGCTTTGCTGCGGCAGTAACATCATCAATAGTACAGGCAACCTCATGCCGAGCGATTTTGGCATAATTTTCTTTGCTTTCAATTCCTCCGTTTGCCGCCTTATACGGCGGATTCATAATAACAGTATCAAACGATGCATGTGAAAACAACTCTTTTATATTCTTAATATCCCCGTTTACTATTGTAACCTTTTCAGAAGCGTTGCTGAGCTTTACCGATTCAAGGGCCTGCTCGTATCCTTTTTTCTGAATTTCAATACCGGTAATTGTTTTTCCGCATCCGTTTCTTAAAAGAATGAGAGGAATTATCCCACACCCTGTTCCCAAATCGCAAACACGGTCTTTTTTATTAGGAGAAGCAAAATTTGCAAGAATAACCGCATCTGTTCCGAACCCGTGTTCGTCGCTCACAGCCACTTTACAGCCCGAACCTAAATTTTCTATTCTGTAATCCTGCATTATTCACCCTCCAAATATATCTATAAAGAAAAACAGGGCGGACAAACCGCCCTGCAAATTATTAAGGTAACACATACCTTTGCATTGCAACCTGATTATGCTTCCTGAGGAGCTCCAACAGGGCAAGTACCTTCACAAGCACCGCATGAAAGGCAAGCATCTGCATCAATTTCATATTTGCCGTCGCCTTCAGAAATAGCACCAACGGGGCATTCTGCTTCACAAGCGCCGCAAGCAATGCAATCATCAGAAATCTTATATGCCATAATTGTATCCTCCTTCCGATAGGTTAATACAATTTTACCACATTGAATTTTTTTTTCAATAGTTTTTGCAAAAATATTTTAAGTAATTTTTGTATTCTTGTAGTAATGTGTCAGAATTTCTTTATAATCGCTCCCCTGCCTTGCCATGTAATCTGCTCCGTATTGACTCATTCCAACAAAATGACCGTTGCCCATACATTTAATTTTTATTTTTCCGTTATCGCATTTTATTGAAAAATCACAGCTTCTCAGTTTAAGTTTCGTCCTGAATTCAGTACCTTTTATTTTCTTTCCGTTTATTTCGATTTCTTTTACCGTTCCGCTGTCTGATTTATCTGTGTTAAAATCGAATTTATCATCTGAAAAATCAATATTATAATCAGACAGACATTTCTTAAAATCATCAACTGTAAACTCGGTATCATTCTCAAGGTTTGATGAAAGCTTATCGCCGTCACTGATTACAGGAACAAGATATTCAATTTTTCTTCCCCAAACAACCTCTGCATCTTCCGTCATCCCGTTACACAAATCAAAATAAACCGCCATAATCGGTTGATTATTATATGTAATTATCTCCCCGGATACAGCATCAACAGCTTTTTCAATCTTTTCTTCGTATTCATCAAAATTATCTTTCCAGAGCTTTTTTCTTGCTTCTTTATCAATATAAGCCTG
>JAZQPL010000053.1:0-17424 GCA_045628495.1 Acutalibacteraceae bacterium | reverse complement strand
AAGTCGGAGGCCAAGCGGTCTTAGGAAGACAAATTTGGTGGACAACTCCTTGGCTCACAGAACGACATGGCTACACCGACTTTTCAGTTCGTGACAGGTTTATTGATACGGGAAGATTTGATGCGTTTAAGTTTGATAAAGAGTCAGCAAAGAAAAATCCTCCTCATTATTTCTGGGATTCTGATGTTGCCAAGTGGATTGAGAGCGTAGCCTATGTACTTGAAAAGGGTGAAAACAAAGAGCTTGAAGCGCAGGCAGATGAGCTTATTGATTTAATAGAGAAAAATCAGCAGGATGACGGATATTTTAATATTTATTTTACAGTTGTAAATCCGGGACAGCGGTTTACAGACAGGGATAAGCATGAACTTTACTGCGCGGGGCATTTAATCGAGGCGGCGGTGGCTTATTACAACGCAACAGGTAAGGATAAATTGTTAAAATGTATGTGCAGGTATGTCGATTTAATCGAAAGAGTTTTTATGATTGAAAAGACCGCAGGCTTTTTTACACCCGGTCATGAAGAAATAGAGCTTGCGCTTGTAAAGCTTTATCATTGTACAGATGAAAAACGCTACCTTGATTTAGCAAAGTATTTTATTGATAAAAGAGGCTGTAATAAAGAGGTTAAGCCTGATTTCTGGGCGAAGGATAATTATTATCAGAGTCACATACCATGCCGTGAACAGCTTACCGCACAGGGTCATTCGGTAAGGGCGTGCTATCTGTATTCAGGTATGGCTGATATTGCCCGTGAATATAATGATAAAGATTTACAATTCGCATGTGAAAGTATTTTTTCTGATATTTACAATAAAAAAATGTATATTACAGCAGGGTTGGGTCAGTCTTGCCACGGTGAAGCATTTACTGTACCGTATGATTTGCAAAACGGAAACGCATACACCGAAACCTGCGCCGCAATAGCGTTTGTTTATTTTGCAAGCCGTATGCAAATGCTGAGGCTTGATTCCCGTTATGGCGATGTTATAGAAAGGGCTATTTATAACGGAATACTTTCAGGTGTTTCACTTGACGGAAAATCATTTTTCTATGAAAATCCCCTGGAAATAAATCTGTTAAAAAATAACAGAAATGTTTCTGTAAATAAATGCGGGGAGAGACACCCGATTACTCAGCGTCTTGAAGTTTTTGATTGCTCATGCTGTCCTCCGAATATTACGAGATTTATTGCTTCAATAGGTAATTATATTTACAGTGAAGATGAAAAAAATGTATATGTACATCAATATATTACTTCTGAGGCATCTTTTGATTCTTCGGAAATTATGATGAAATCGGGATATCCGTATAATGGGACTACTGTAATAAATTACAGCGGACATAAGAATGTTGCGGTCAGAATACCGTCATATACAAAAGAAAATTTCTCAATAACGGTTAACGGTGAAAAAGCGGATTATCAGATTGTAAACGGTTACGCTTTTCTGAATGTAAAAGCAGGTTCTGAAATTGTTCTTGATTTTGATGTTTCGCCGAAGGTGATTTATTCTGACCCGAGAGTTTATGAAAATTCAGGAAAATGTGCTGTTGTTGCCGGCCCTGTTGTTTATTGCGCAGAGAAAACAGATAACAGCAATGAGCTTTATTCATACAGGATTCCCGAGGAAATCCGATACAAAAAAGTTGAAAATGAAAAGCTCGGTACAGAAGATTTAATTATTGAATGTGAGTTGCTGAGCGACGAGACATTTGACGGGCTGTATTCATCAAAAAGAAAATTCATCTCATCTGAAATCAGACTTATTCCGTATTTTGCATTTGCAAACAGAGGAGAAACAGATATGGCCGTATGGCTTATTTCAAAATAAAATTATATAAAATATCGGGAGGTATATGAATGCATATTTCAAAATGTAAAATCAAGAAAATTATTTGTGTGGTTTTTGCTGCGGTGATTTGTTTTCAGCTGATTCCATTTTCGTCATTTGCCGCCGAAGGCACTTGTTATTATGTTGACAGCGCAAACGGTAATGACGGCAGCTTGGGAACATCTCCGTTACAGGCGTGGAAGACTGTGTCAAATATAAAAAGCACAGCACTTAATCCGGGGGATAAAGTCCTTTTTTGCCGTGGAGGAGAGTATGAATGTGATGCCCTTACATTTAACTGCTGCGGGACCGAAGACAAGCCGATAGTTATTTCTTCTTACGGCGAGGGAGATAAGAAACCTCTGCTGTTTACAAACAAAAAATCAGAAGTTCTTGTTCTGATTGACTGCTCTTATGTTACTGTAAGTGATTTTGAGATTACGGCTCATAACGGCGGCGGAATATGGGTAGATACTATTGAAAAAGAAAGTGACGGGATAACGCTTACAAACCTTAAAATGCATGATATGCAGAATGTTAATCAGAACAGCCGTGATACTTTATCAAGAGGTGCGGCAACTGCCAGAGCCTGCATTATGGTAAAAGGCCTTCCTGCAAATTCAAGATATCCTGTAAATAACCTTAAAATAACCGATAGTGAAATGTATGATACGGGAAACGGAATAAGTCTTTGGGGTTCATGGAATGATGAACAGGATCCATGGTGTGATTCTGAAAAAGAGGCAGACCCTATCTTCAATGAAAACGCATTGGTTGAAAATATTTATTTTCACGATATGACTGCGGAGTCAATTATTGTAGGCATCTGCAAAAATGCCCTTGTTACAAATTGCCGTTCAATAAACTGCTGTCAGGATGAGGGTGTTGATGAAAACGGTCAGGTGAAATTCTGCAATGCTTCAATGTGGTTTTGGGGAAGTGTTTACTGCACAATAGATCATTGTGAAATTTCAGGTCAGAAAAACGCAGGCGACGGAATGGCTGTTGACTTTGATTCATATTCCCATTACTGTACATATCAGTATATTTACTCTCACGATAATGTAAGATTTATGAATAACTGTGCGATGTATGACGGACAGAAAGGCAATTCTGTTCATCACTGCCTTTCTGTGAACGATAATAAAAACCGTATCAGGTTTTCTATGGCGGCAGGTGAATACGGATTCAGCTTTTATAACAATACGCTTGTAAACTGCGGAGATGTATGCTTTATGAATCTTTATAATTCAAAGGTTTACAACAATATCTTTATGCCTAAATTCGGTTGTTCTGTGCAGAGTGATGCAAAGGAACTGATATCATACCGTGGCAATGTTTACAGAAACAACTGCTATTATAACTGCCCGACTCCGCTTGTGGATTTAACTTCTTTTAATACCGTTCCCGGATTTGCAGGGAATGACAAGGATAATCCCGAAAGCTTTGCTCTTTCAGAAAATTCAAAGCTTCTTGGAAAAGGCTGTGATAAATATGATAACATCGCATTTGACTTTTTCAAAAATGAAATTCAGCAGAAAAATATAGGCTGTTACGGCGGAACCGGTGTTGAAAATTCAACGGCAAAATCAAGTGAAAACTTTGTTGAATATATTTTCAGAACAATTCTTGATGCCGGTGCGTTTGTTGTTTGTGCAATTATCAGACTGATTAACGACTGATTTACGACAAAAATAATAAAGTTTTGAGTATATTAAAAATAATTATTTACAAATATTTCATTTTATGATAAAATAAATTGTTATTTTTAAAAGAAAAGAGGCAAAAAGATGGGTGATTTTAAATTAACATCAGAAGTTGTAGTTTTCATCATTTACCTTGCTTTTATGCTGGGTATCGGTGTGTTCTTCTTTATTAAGGATAAAGATGGCGGAGAAAAAACATATTTCCTCGGCGGAAGACAGATGGGCCCGTGGGTATCAGCTCTTTCAGCAGGCGCATCTGACATGAGTGCATGGGTTCTTATGGGACTTCCCACTTCAATTTATGCTCTCGGATTAGGTCAGGTATGGGTTCCTGTAGGGCTTGCAATAGGCTATACAATCAGCTGGATTTTAGAGGCTCCCAGACTCAGAAAGTTTTCTATTGTTTCCAACGATTCTATTACTATTCCTCAGTATCTTACCAACAGATTCCTTTCATCGTCAAAAATTCTTCAGGTTATATGCGCAGTAGTTTTCCTTGTTGCGTATACAGTTTATGCTGCTTCCAGCGTTAAAGCCTGCGGAACACTTTTCCACACTGTTATCGGCATTGACCCCAAGATTGCAATGATTATTGCGGCAGTGATTATTGTCGGCTATACTTTCCTCGGCGGATTTTCAGCTGTTTGCTGGACTGACTTCTTCCAGGGTATGCTTATTTTAGGTGCAATGCTTATTGCTCCGATTTTTGCGGCAACAAGTCTTGAATGGGTATCATCTTACCAGGCAATCGGTACTGAAACAGAAGTCTTCTGGGATGCGTTTTCTGACTGGAAATCAATAGCTTCAGGTCTTGGCTGGGGATTGGGATATTTCGGTATGCCCCATATTATTATCAGATTTATGTCACTTAAATCTCAGAAAGACCTTAAAAAGAGCTCAAAAATCGGTATTTCATGGACAGTACTTATTGTTATTTTCGCAGCAATTATCGGCATAATAGGCAGATTTTCACTTGGTTATACAGATGATATTGTTGATAATGAGCTTGTTTTTGTTACAATGGTTCGTAAAATATTCAGCGGAATTAAGATTATCGGACCTGTTATTTCGGGTATTCTTCTTTCTGCAGTTCTCGCCGCTTCAATGAGTACGGCGGACAGCCAGCTCCTTGCAGCTTCATCAGCTTTTTCGAGCGATGTTTATAATCCTGTTATCCGCAAAAACAAAGCAAGCGATAAAGAAATGCTTTGGGCGGGCAGAATAGTTGTTCTTATAATTGCCGCTCTTGCTTATGTTATTGCTTCAAGTGAAGGCGCAGGTTCGATTATGGACCTTGTATCAAACGCATGGGGCGTATTCGGTGCCGCCTTCGGTCCGGCAATTATGCTCAGTCTTTTCTGGAAACGCTTTAATTTCCCAGGCGCAGTTGCAGGTATTGTTGCAGGTGCTGCTGTTGATATTGCATGGTTTAATATTCCGCAGCTTGCTGAAATCGACATCTACGAAATTATTCCCGGATTTGCCGCAGGAATAATTGTTGCTGTAATTGTTACTCTTTGCACAAAAGCTCCCGGTAAAGATGTTGAAAAGCTTTTTGACGATGCTATGTCATTTGACGACAGCAATGAAGCTGAATAATTAAAAAATATAAAAACAAGGATTTTGAGTTGCTGAAATGATTCAGTGCTCAAAATCCTTTTTCTTTGTATTATGTTGTTTTATAAATCAGGCAAAAATATTGCCGTAACTGTATTGGTCTGATTATACATCCAGTATTGTTGCCAATGTTTTGCCCAGGATGTTTTCTTTTGCAGTGTCGGAAATATTAAGTGACTTAATTCTTTCAATTTCATATTTAGTATATGCGGAATCTTTAAAGGGAAAATCCAGCCCGAAAATACTTCTGTTTTCACCTGTTTGTTTAATAACAGTTTCAAGCTGTTCTCTTGTAAGAGTCCAACCGCCCAAACCGTCCCGGTCACTGATTGAGGTCCAGCCGGCAAACGCTCTTGGCTGAATACCTTCTCTTGAATTGTTGCACAGAACTGCAAGAGCTTCATTAAAGAAATGATAACCGCCGATATGTTCAAGGCTGAATCTTAAATTTTTGAAAAACCAGCCTACTTCATCGTAAAGAATGGGTCTGACACCTTTTAATCTGTGCCAGTGCATACCGCAGTGAAAAGAAATAAACAGTCCTAATTCTTCAGCACGCTCATAAACTTTAAATGCGTCATCCCCGTCAATGTCAAATTCCTGATAGGGGGGATGCATTTTTATTCCCTTAAATCCGTATTCGGCAATTTTATCTACCTCGTCACGAATATTTTTCGCATTGAAATCAACAGTGCCGAAGCCGTATAAATCAGGCTGATTTTTTATTTCTTTTGCCAGCCACTCGTTAGGTGTACCGGGAAAGCCCTCTTCCTCAAATCTGTCCTGGAAAGGGGCAAAGCAAACAGCTTTATCAATCCCGCATTCATCCATAAGCTTTTTCAGTTCGTCAACTGTTCCGGAAGGTTTTATTTCTTTCGGAAAAACATGAGCATGATTTGCAAATATCATATTATGACCTCCGTTTTATCTGTAAACGCAAACCTTAATCGGTCTTATTGTTACAGGGTCACTTGATTCTATTGTTGTGTCGTAAGTAACCTTCAACTGCTGGCCGATTTTAAGGTCTTCTTCTTTAACTTCTTCGCCTGTTTTTATATCATAAAAGATTTTACCGGGTTTGTCATAGAATTTAAGAACGGAATCTTTTCCTTCTTTACAGAAAATATCTTTATCAGAATAAACATCCAAAGGGAATGAAACAAGAATTTCATTATCTGTTTTATCTTCATTATTTACACTGTAATAACAGGTAAATTCGCCCATTTCTCCTTTATCGATTTTCTGACTGATTTGCTCCTTTGAAATATCAGGATAGGGATTTTTCTTTTTGCATGATGCAAAGCAAAACAGCATACATAAAGCCAGTGAAATTGATATAATTTTTTTCATATTTATTACCTCTTATCTCCAAGTTAAAGTTACTGAATTTTTATCTGTGCTGAAAGTTCCCGATTCAACCGTTACCGCCTCAGGACTGCCCTGAATGAAACGGTAGCTTCTTTCACCGGGATTTCTTTTCCCACTTGAAATATCATACGCATAATCAACATTGTTGACTATATAGCTGACATTATTTATGCCCTCAACAAAAGCATCTCTCATGGTTGCATCTTTAAGGGTAATTGTTGTGGTAACGGTCAGGTCTTTGGTATATTTCGATGTTACTCCGGCGCCTAAGCCCAGTCTTCCCGGCACAAAACCCGTCATCCACCATGATGTCTGAGGCTTTCTATTTATTCTGAGTTTGTTTTTATCTTTCATAATAAGTGATATATCTAATCTGTCTTCATTTGACGCACAGTTATAAAACGAACCGATACCCGCACCTTTTTTTCGGTTATACACGCCGATTTCTGCGCCTTCAAGCACAAAGCCGTATTGCCCTTTCCAAAGCTGAATCATCCATTCTTTGTTATCGTATGTAAAGTAAATTCTGATTGTATCATAGCTGATGGCGATAAGCTCGGATACTGCGTCGTAAACAGCAGTATAGCCGAAATTCCTTTGCCATGCGTTTCCTGTAGCGTAAAAGCAATATTCATCTGTACTGTATCCGAACCCTAAAACTCCTTTGTCACCTTCAGTTGTGATGTTTCCGTTCGGGTCAATATACCACTTGATAAGCCTGGAATCTTTTTCTTTTTCAATATAATCATCAATTTTTGTATAATCGTCTGTTGTAAGCTCGGGCAAAGTCAGGTCTTCAAGAAATTCATCGTTTTCAGCTTCATTGACAGGTTTAGCAGAATTATTATTGTTCTTATTGTCAGCTTCAGTTTTTGCTTTACCGACAGGTTTTGCGGTTTTGGATGTTGTATCTTCTGCTGTGTTTTCTGTAGTGAGAGTTCTGCTCGCTGTTTTTTTAGTATTTTTTTCAAATGAGTTGATATTATTTCCGATTGACGGTGAATAATCTGAACAACCTGCTGCAAGAAATGCAAAAGCGGTTATAAAAGCTAACAGCAGACAGAAATATCTTTTTACAAATCCGTGAGTTCCCCTCATATTTTATACCCCTGATTTTTTGTAAATTATAACATAAGCGCTTTTTTATTTCAATAGGAAAAAATACATAAATACTGCAAAAATAAAACGGTCTGCTTCGTTTTGAAACAGACCGAACGGAAGCTATTTAATTTTTTTCAAGTGTTATGGGAAATGATCCGAACAGTTCATCATCCTTTTCACTTGAACAGGATTCTAAAATGAGCTTGTTTCTTCCTTCAAATTTATATTCAAAATAATCAGGACTGATATCAAAATTCGCAGATTCTTCGTTTAAATAAATTTTGTCGTTTCTCACATTATAATAAAAATCATAATCCTGATAGTCACCGAATATAGTTTCTGTATTAAACTCCTTCTCAAACATTTCTCTTATGTCTTCTTTAGTATTTTCTTCAGAACCGTAGTTCTCATATAATGCATCAACATACTGGTCAATCACGGAGTTTACAAGCTTTTCTTTTGCTTCATCAGATATTTTCAACTTAAAATGTTTATTTTGTTCAAAAATAATAGTTGCATCAATAGTCATATCTTTGAGTCGGAAATCTTCACCGTAGTATTCCGCAATATCACTGTCTTCCGCAACGCCCTTGTTCATATAGTCGGTGAAGTCCAACTGACAGCTCCACTCTCCCAAAACCTTTTTGCTGTCGTCAGAAGTACTGATGCCTACAATAATTCCGACAAATGCAATGGCTGCGACTATCATCACCGCAACGATTGCGATTGCAATGCCTTTACCTGTCTTTTTCTTTTTTTGCTGAGGAAATTGCTGAACGGGAGAGGGGGCAACAGGTGTTCCGTAATTATAAAGCTGTGTTCCTCCGGAATTAGGATATCCGTTCTGAGGAGGGTTCGGCATACTTTTAAGCTGATATCCGCAAACAGGGCAATAATTATCATTTGTTTCAAATTTACAGTTAGGGCATATCATTATTCAGTTCTCCGTTTCAATGTTTTGTTATATATAATAATTACATCCTTATAAGGTCAATCGGCATTGACCCGAAAATTGATTCATCAGAGTCAAAAGAGCAATAATTCAATTCAAGAGTGTTGTTGTTATTCTTAAACTTATAACTTATGTAATCTGTGCAGTTTTCAAAATCTCCTGCTGTTTCATTTATATATATGTTATTGTTTTTTACTTGGTAATAAACATCGTAATCATCAAGGTCTTCTAAATAGTCAATATCTTCAAATTCTTCTCTGATTTCATCTTTTGTTAATTTAGAGCTGTAAATTGAATATAATGCGTCTACCAGCTGATCTGTCATTGTCTGATTAAATTTCTGCTTTGCGCTGTCAAAAAACATTACCTGTAATTTTCCTTCACTGCTGAAACAGAAAACAACATCTATTGTAATGTTTTTAAGTGAAAAGCCGTTATCATAGATGACTTTCATTTCATCGTCGTTCTTTAATGCTTTATTAAAATAATCAGTAAAGTCAAGACTGCCTTTCCAGTTGCCGGCAATAAGCTCGGCAGGGTCAGCTTCGATTTGTGAACTGAATGAGCCGGAAGACCCGGATTTTGTTTTTGTTTCACTGTCTGAATCTGAATGGGAAGAACCGATTGCCGCTAAAACTGCAACAACAATAATGATGACGGCTATTACAGCTGCTATTATTGCTATTATTACGCCTTTGCCCGGCTTTTTCTTCTGCTGAGGAGGAAACTGCTGAACGGGAGAAACAGGCAAATGGCCGTAACTGTATACTTTAGCCTGAGGATTTGAGTCATTGAATCTCTGATTCTGAGGATTGTTCGTAACCTGATTTGAGTTGTTGACAAACTGAAATCCGCAAACGGGACATGCGTTGTCATTTGTTTCAAATTTACAATTAGGACATATCATAAAATCACCTCACATTAAAATTTTCCGCCTGAAACATCAAAGCTGTCAGCACTTTCAACGCTTTTGATGTTTGTTCCGCACCAGGGACAAATATAATTTGTTTCGTCGTGGTAACAGGAAACTTTACCGCAAGTCATGCATTGAGAAAACTTTTTACTTGAGCAGTACGGGCAACCGGGAAATTCTTCTGTGCAGGTAAGAGAACCGACAACAGAGTTTCTGTCATATCCTTCGTTTGCTGCTTCATTTTCTCTCATCTTGAATGCCCATGTTCTGTACCAGTCACCGTTATTCATTTTCTGGATTCTGACTCCGCTGAGTCCGCCGGTCAGAAGACATTTCATAAGAATAATATTCGCTTCCATTTAATCACCCGCAACAAAAATATTATACAGTGTCATTTTATATTAGTTTAAGAAAAATGTCAATATTTATCATTAGTTTGGTTCTGATGATTGACATATAGAAAATATATACTATAATTATGGTATAATTTTAATTATCGGGTGAATGTTATGGGTTATGTTCAAAATTCAGAGAGTAAAATATGGCAGTTTAAGAATATCCCTCAGTTTTGTTTCGGAACGATGAATCCGTTATTTTGTTCATGCGGATTCGGGCTGAGCAGTATTCCTGACGAAGAAGCAGATGACGATTCCTTTATGCATACTTTTTTTAATGTGGGAGCAGATGAAATAAAGGAATATGTTTCTTTACTTGTCAGATCGGGATTTGAAAAAGTTTTCGAAAATAATATTGACGGGAATTTGTTTTATCAGTTCTTCACCGAGGAAGGACTTTATTATATTTCATATATGAGCGGCAGTAAAATTGCCAGGTTTATTCTTGACCGATGCAAGTCATCTGATGTTAATAAATTCGGATACAGCGATTTCACAAACAGATGTGATGATACGGTTATTGCACAGTATTCCCTCCATTACGGCGAAATGATACACGGGCAAACATGTGATTGCGGCATGAATTATGTAATACGGCTTCGTGACAACAGCCTGATAATTATTGACGGCGGTGAATTTGAGCAGTCAACAGATGTAGCAGTAAATGATTATCTTTGTTTCCTTCATTCGCTGACCGGAACACAAGCAGGTGAAAAACTGAAAATTTCTGTTTGGATTTGTACTCACGCTCACGATGACCATTGTGATTTTATGTCGAAAATTTTTCGTTATCACAGTGAAGAAGTTATTCTTGAAAGATGTGCGTTTAATTTTCCTCACCCGGAAAATACCCGCAATTCTCCGTCAATCAGTCAACTGAAAAAAAGACTTTGCGATATTTATCCCCATGTAAAATATATTAAGCTTCATGCAGGCAGTGAATTTTATATAGCAAACAGCAAAATCACCGTTCTGTCTTCAAATGAAGATGCTGTTTGTATTGATGAGGACGACCCGTTACCGGGCACTAACGACACTTCAATGATTTTTACTGTTGAAGCAGAAGGCGTTAAAGCTTTGTTCCTTGCGGATTGCGGTGATGATAACGGTTCGGTACTTACTGATAATTACAGCGAATGTACCCTTGAATGTGATTTGCTTCAGGCGGCTCATCACGGAATAAATAAAATATATTCAGTATATGAAAAAATAAAATCACAAAAGGTTTTGCTTCCCCAGTGCAGAATGAATATGGATACAAGGTTCCCCGAAGTATATGAAAATTTTGTTCGCCGATTCGGTGAAAATAACATCTGTTTTGCCGCTGAATCAACAGCTGTTTTCAGATTGAAAAACGGCGGGTTTATAACAGAAAACAGGGAGCATGTGGGTACCGAATACGATAATTCACAGTGGTAATCAGTAAAAATATTAAGGACAGGCATTTTGCCTGTCCTTTTTTCAGTCGATTCGGAGATAATTGCTGCCGCTGACCGTAACTCCGTTTACGGTAACCTTAAAGCTGTTATAGTTTACATAAATTCTTGTTCCGTTTCCGTATGTTGTGCAGAAAACCCCGTCAGATATTTTTTTGTGTTCTGATATTCGTTCTCCCTCAAGGGATTTCAATGCAGGTGCAATTTTATTGTATGCGGAATTTATACCGTTTGCAATGGAGTTGTATTCAATTCTGTATTCAGCGTCTTCAGGCTGAGTATATACTGTGGTAAAATCCGGGCAGACACCGTATTCAATACAGTTAAGAACTGATGTTTTTATATTATCTGTTGAATTCAGCGGGGGAGAGGCGAGCACCGTCATACCGTGCAGTATTGTCTGAATAAACGGTATTTTGCAGTATGCATCCGTTTCCGGGTATGAAACTGTCATTGGAATATTTATTACAGAAGATGCGTTTTTAACCGTATAGATATTCCCCGTGTCAATCATTACTTTGCCGGTGTTCTGAATTGCGGAAATATGATTTATTATTCCATTTTTATAATCGGTTCTTTTAACGCCGGAAGGAGAAAAATCAGAACATAAAAATTTGCCGGAGTCTCCGAAGCAATAACCCGTAACATTGAGGGTGGATGCCTTGTCTGCTATTTTGTCAACAAATGCGTTGGCTTTATCCAGAGTTCTCATTTTATATGCTCTGGTATTTGCTTTTCCGAAGCCGTACATATCAATGCTTTTTTCAATATTTAAAGGGAATTTATTCATTCCTCTTGAAGCAAATAAATCTGCTCTGCCTAAAGGAGAACTGTAGGTAAGTACATTCAGGTTGAAATAGATTTTAACATTTTGCGAAAGAGCGTATTCATTAAGCTTCTGCAAATCTTCTTTATTGCCCAGAACCGAAAGAACATCAGCAGAATTGTTTTCAAATACATTATTATACCTGATGTTTATATTGTTAATTCCTTTTGATTTTATTCTTTTGATAATGTCCTCTGCCTGTGAGAAAGTGGTGTAATCGTTATATTTTAATTTTCTGGCTCCTGTTTTATATGCGCCGGTAAGAGTAACAAATAACGGCATATCTTCGTCACTTTCAGCTGAGGTAACAGACAGTGTTCCGTTTCTGATAAGCTGTTCACGGCAGGCAAGAGCAATGTCTGTGTATGTTGCGTTGCCTTTTGAAAGGAATTTATAACAAATGCCGGATTTATTATTTTCATTCTGAAAAATATACAGCTTATCGTTTTCTGATTTAACATAATCAGCAGAAAAATGCGCACTGACGGTATTGAAGTTCTCGTTTGAAGAGACAGCTTTTATTTCTGCAAAATCTTCACCGCTGTCAATTACAGCCGCAAATGCACTTTCACCGTTTTTCATTCCGAATGAACCTACCGGAGCATAATTGTTGTTTTCAGATGAAACAGAATAATCATTACCGTATACTTTACAGGAGAAATTTTTTGTATCGCTTTCATAGTATGGGTATATTGCGCCGCCGCATCCGTCGGGAATAAGGAGAAAATCATCTATTCCGGCGTTCTTATAAGCTCCGAAATATTCGAACGGACAGATGTCAATTACACCGCAGTTTTGATTGCCGGAAAGATTATTGTATTCTGATGTTACATACAAGTTGCCGTCTTTAAGCTTAATACTTAAATTTACACCGTAAACGATATCTGATTTGTTATATATTTTTTTAAGGGCTGTTTCCTTATTTTCAGCCATGGTATAGTTTACTGTGATACCGTCTTTTTCTTGTTTATATTTAAAAGAAGAAAATTCAACACTGTTGTTTTGAGAATTAAGGCAGTGAATACCGTCATCTGCCCGGACTTTAATCGAAACAGATGAGCTTTTTGAATTTTGAGGCATAGAGTACCACTTTTTGTTTTCTGTTGTTTCCTTTATCATAACAGATGTTGTTATTTCATCAAAATAAAGCTCAATGTGACCTGATGAACAGATTTTTTTATATCTTTCTTCGGGAATATCTGCACAAACAGCTTCAGCGCAAATGTTGCTTTCGGCTTTAACCGAAACAACATTTACGCCGTTATTCCTGAAAAATATTGCTGTGCAAATAATTGCCGCCGCAATGATTACACATAAAATTTTTACAATTAAACGAACAGTTTTCATTCTTTCTCCGTCACTTTGAAAAATCAATAACACTTCGGCTCTGATTATAATATATTACTGCGGAAATAATGCCCATCAATGCACTCAGACCTAAAAGAATGTTTGAAATCAAAGGAATGTTCACAGGAAGACTGACAATATCATTTACTGCGCAAAGAAGCATAACAACAATAAATGACACCATCTGCATTACAGTTTTTATTTTGCCGAAAATATTTGCGGGTATTACAGTACCCTGAGCGGAAGCTATAAGCCTGAGAGATGTAATAACAAATTCTCTTACAAGAACGGCAAGAACAATCCATATATTACAGAGATGTTCTGTCATAAACCCTAAAAGACCGGCAGTAACAAGCATTTTATCCGCAATGGGGTCAAGAAACTGACCGAAAACCGTAACAAGATTATTTTTCCTTGCAAGTTTTCCGTCAATGGCATCTGTTGCCGAAGCCAAGCCGAAAATTGCCGCAGATATCAGATATCTGTAAGGAATATCAAGCAAAAATACCGCAAGAAATACAGGTACAAGAATTATTCTGAAAATAGTTATTTTATTTGGTGTGTTCATTATTCTACCGCCCTGCCTACAAGGTCATAATCATTTACTCCCAGTATTTCAACTGAAACAAATTCGCCCTCGTCATATTCGTTTTTACTGCTGAAATGAACAAGTCCGTCAATATCGGGAGCATCCATATATGTTCTTCCGAAATATGTATCTGTATAAGCATCATAGCCTTCAACAAGAACATCGTATTCATTCCCGATTTTCTGATTGTTCTTTTCACTCATGATAAGGTACTGGTCATTCATAAGAATTTCACCCCGGCGAACCTTAACATCGTTTTCAACCTGATTATCCATCTGGGCGGCAGGTGTGTCTTCCTGAGGTGAAAAAGAAAAACAACCCATTCTGTCAAATTCTGTTTCGTTTACAAAAACATCAAGTTCTTCAAATTCTTCTTCGCCTTCACCTGGGAAACCTGTTATAAATGTTGTTCTGATAACAACATCGGGCATTTTTTCACGAAGTTTATTTATAACCGAAACAATCTGTTCTTTAGACCCTTTCCGGTTCATAGCTTTGAGAATCTTATCGTTACAGTGCTGAAGAGGAAGGTCAATGTAATTAACTATCTTTTCTTCTTTTGCCATTGTTTCTATAAGCTCATCGGTTATTTTATCAGGGTAACAGTAAAGGAGCCTTATCCATTCAATGCCGTCAACAGTGCAAAGCTTTGTAAGAAGCTCAGGAAGTTTGTATTCACCGTAAATATCAATTCCGTATGCAGTTGTATCCTGCGCAACTATAATAAGCTCTTTCACACCGATTTCGGCAAGCTGTTTTGCTTCTTCATAAATGCTGTCAATTTCTCTGCTGCGCATAGCTCCACGGATATAAGGAATAGTGCAGTATGTACAGCAGTTTGAACATCCGTCGGCTATTTTAAGATATGCCCAGTAAGAGGGAGTTGTAAGTATTCGCTGAGCATCAAGAGGCAGACAGCTCTGAGGAGGAAACAGGGTTTGTTTTTCGTTTTCGATTGTTTTTGTAACAATATCCACAATGTTGCCGTTAGCACCTATGCCGATAACTGTATCAACCTCGGGGATTTCAGAAAGTATTTCCTCTTTGTACCTTTGTGCAAGGCAGCCTGTAACAATAATTGAGCCGATTATACCTTCCTTTTTAAGGTCTGCCATATCAAGAATATTTTCAATAGCCTCTTTTTTCGCATCATCAATAAATCCGCAGGTGTTTACAATAACAGCATCGCACCCGTCAACATAATCTACTATTTCAAATCCTGCTTCATCAAGTGCCGCAAGCATACATTCCGCATCTACCTGATTTTTAGGACAGCCCAAAGAAATCAGACCTATTTTATATGACATTTAATCCCAACCTTCTTCATCGTAATATTCATCACACACGGCGTTGATTGCCTGCCTTATTTCACTGCCGGAATATCCCTGCCGTTGAAGAAATGCAGATGCTCTGCGCCGTTGTTTTTCGTCATTTGCAATATTATAATATTTTTTTTCAATAATATCAACTATTCTTTGAATATTATCGTCTTCATTTTCTTCAAATACAGCTTCAACAGTTGTTTCTGCAAGATATTTGTCTATTCCTTTTGAATTAAGCTCAAAAAGAATCCGTCGTTTGCCCATGCCTTTTTTTTCATAAAGCTCTTTGGCGTACAGCTGTGCAAACCTCTCATCGTTAAGCATACCTATATCCTGCAGTTTTGAAACTGCTTCGGCGGCAAATTCCGGCGGAAAATTCCTGAGAAGCTTGTTGTACAGTTCTGTTGAGCTGTGTTCACGGCGGGAAATAAGTTGCGCACCTGCATTAAAAGCACGGCGAGAGCCTGCCGAATCTTTAAATTCAGCAAGCTCTCTTTCATTTAATTCATCACCTGAAACATATCCGCAGTTAAGCCAGTATGCACTGTCAACAGTGATCAGATATTCTTCATCTATGTAAATATGAACTTTGTTGTATCGTCCGTTTTTGGCAGTGATAATCATTCGTCGTCATCCACACTGATATCAAGTTTTACTCCCGATGCGGGAACTGCGGGGATTTTTGCAGCCTTTTCATTTTTAACAGGCTTCATTGCCGCTTTTGAAAGAAGATCCAGATTTTCAAGAACTTTTGTCTCAATATCAGATGCAAGCTCATCATTTTCCTCAAGCAGTTTTTTCACATTATCTCTGCCCTGACCAAGTCTTTCACCCTCATAAGAGAACCATGCACCGCTTTTCTGAACAATATCCGCTTTAACTGCAAGGTCAAGAATTTCGCCTGATTTTGAAATTCCTTTACCGTACATAATGTCAAACTCAGCTTCCTTAAACGGAGGCGCAACTTTATTTTTAACAATTTTAGCTTTTGTTCTGTTACCGATAATTTCATTACCGGGGAGTTTTATCTGTTCAACACGGCGAACATCAATGCGGATTGATGAATAGAATTTCAGAGCACGGCCGCCTGTTGTAGTTTCGGGATTGCCGTAAACAACGCCGATTTTTTCACGAAGCTGATTTATGAAAATTATAATTGTGTTTGTTTTGGCGCAGGCACCTGCCAGCTTTCTCAGAGCCTGTGACATAAGTCTTGCATGAGCGCCTACATGGGAATCACCCATTTCACCTTCAATTTCCGAACGGGGAACAAGAGCCGCAACCGAGTCAACAACCATAATATCTATTGCACCGGAACGAACAAGTGCTTCCGCAATTTCCAGAGCCTGTTCGCCGTTATCAGGCTGAGAAACAAGCAGAGAATCAACATCTACACCTAAATTTGCGGCATAAACAGGGTCAAGTGCGTGTTCTGCGTCAATAAATGCGGCTTCTCCGCCTTTTTTCTGTGCTTCTGCAACACAGTGAAGTGCAAGCGTTGTTTTACCTGAAGATTCAGGGCCGTATACTTCAACAATTCTTCCTTTCGGAAGACCGCCTATGCCTGTTGCAATATCAAGTGAAAGCGAACCTGTGGAAATTGATTCAACATTAAGTGCGTTGTTTTCTCCCAGGCGCATAACAGTACCCTTGCCGAACTGCTTTTCAAGCTGTTTAATTGCTGTTGAAAGAGCTTCTTCTTTATCCATAGGTACGCTTACAGTCTTTTCTTTTTCTTTAACCTTTGCCATATTTATTACCTCCGTTACCGTACATTTGTTCGTCTTGAATGTATTATACAATAGTAATTCACCAAATGCAATAGCAAAATGCAATTTTTTTCAAAAAAATATTTAAAAATCTTGTAAAAAGCTATTGATTTTATTTATAAAATCTGTTAGAATATCGGTTGTTGTTTAGTATTCGCAACTTAAAAGGAGGTGCCTCAAATGGCAAAATGCGAATTTTGTGGTAAAGCTGTTCAGTTCGGCATTAAAGTATCACATTCACACAGACGTTC
>JAZQPL010000052.1:0-6431 GCA_045628495.1 Acutalibacteraceae bacterium | reverse complement strand
GGATAGCGCCCTGACGGAAGCCCTTTGTCTTGGAAAGAACTGAATAACGCAGAGATACGGGGAAATCGTCGCCGCAGAGCTTTTTGATTGCCTTTACGATTTCAACAGCGAAACGGTAGCGGTTTTCGAAGCTTCCGCCGTACTCGTCTGTACGCTTGTTAACATATTTAAGAGTAAACTGGTCAAGCATGTAACCTTCGTGAACGGCATGAACTTCTACACCGTCAACTCCTGCATCCATAAGCATTTTGGATGTTTTTGCAAATGCGTCGATGTATTCCTGAATTTCTGCTTTTGTAAGCTCTCTTGAAGGAACTTTATCACTCCAGCGGTTGGGAGAAGGAGATGCGGAAGCAGTAATTTTATCAAGATTCATAAACGGTTTGCTTACAACCTTGAGAACAGGGTTTGTGTAAAGCATTTCCATCATACTGCTGATAGTAAACGAACGGCCGAAGCCTGCTGTAAGCTGAATAAAGAGCTTTGCGCCTGTTTTATGAAATTCAGGCATCCATTTTTTAAGGTCTTCATACATTTTTTTGTTTTTATAAAGCCACTGACCGAACATGGGGTTGTAAACAGGCTGACAGCCGGGAAGTACAAGTCCGCAGTTGTTCTTTGCAACTTCAAGAATGAATTTTGCTCCGTCTTTATCAAAATGGTTTTTCTCCATCCATCCGAAAAGATCGGTGCCGCCCATACTTGTAAGTACAAAACGGTTTTTGATTTCGCAGTTGCCGATTTTCCACGGCGTAAATAAAGGTTGTAATTTCTCGTCCATAATTTACCTCCTGTAAATTGAAGATTTATTAAATCTTTCATAACATACATATTATAACATAAAAAAATCAAAATGGAAGATAAAAATTTATTATTTTTTCATTTTTTTGTAACATATATCAGCCGGCTACTATTGAATTGTTTTTTACTATATGGTATAATAAACCGAGTATTTTTAATTACTATCGGGGGAATGTGCCATGAGAAAGTCAGTTACCGTAGCCGTCTCGCTTATTCTTGCAGTTGTAATCACTGCTTCGGCGTGCTTTGCGCTTACACCTTCATACACAGTATCCGAATCCTATAAAGCAGGGGAATACTATAAAAAGCTGACGGATATAAATCTTACCGGAGATTATGTGACCGATATAATAAATGTTGCATTATCTCAGAAAGGTTATCATGAGGGCAGTGATGAAAACGATTTAAGCGGAAGCGGAACAGGGTACGCAGATTTTTGTGAGTACTGCAATTGGTACGGATACAGCTGTGCATGGTGTGCGGTATTTATCAGCTGGTGCGCCCGTCAGGCGGGAATACCTGAAAGTATTATTAAAACAAATTCGTGGGCAGACGGTAAAGGCGGCAGATTCGGGGAGAAAAATGTTTATTCTTTCAGCGAACACTGTCCCGAAAAAGGCGATATTGTTTATGTTGACAATGATTCCGACCCGGACGCTGACCATGTAGGTCTTGTTTATGATGTTGATGAACAGTTTATTTATACTATTGAAGGCAATACATCTCACCAGGTTTATGCAATAAAATACTACAGGAGTACCGGAGTTCAAAGTTACTACAGCACCACAAAGATTGTTTATGTCGGGGTGCCGGATTACGGGAAAGCAAAGAAAGAACCGGAAGTTAAAGAGCCTGAAGCTATTGAAACACCTGTTTATGAAAAAGGCGATGTTAATGCAGACGGTAAGGTTACATCACTTGATGCACTGCTTGCGTTAAGCTGTTCCACAGGAATGAGCAAGCTTGATTCCGATGCGGAATTACGGGCGGATGTTAACGGCGACGGTAAAGTCACATCTTCCGATGCGCTTGTAATTCTTAATATATCAACAGGCATTAAATGAAACGAGGTTTAACAAATGGCGTATATCGAATTTCATAATGTATCAAAAAGATATAAAATGGGCGAAGTGTATCTCGATGCACTTAAAAATGTCAGCTTTGAGATTGAAAAAGGCGAAATCTGCACGATAGTCGGCCCCAGCGGAGCAGGAAAAACAACTGTTCTTAATATTCTGGGTGGAATGGATACCTGCGATGAGGGTAATGTTTCTGTTGATGACAGAGTTATTACAACCCAAAGCAGGAGAGCACTTACTTCCTACCGCCGCAGAGATATAGGCTTTGTTTTTCAGTTTTATAATCTTGTTCAGAATCTTACGGCGTATGAAAATATAGAGCTTGTTGCAAGACTCAGTGAAAATCCTCTTGACAGCAAAAAAATGCTTGAGCTTGTCGGACTTGAAGACAGAGCAGAGAATTTCCCGGCACAGCTTTCCGGCGGAGAACAGCAGAGGATTTCCATTGCCCGTGCACTTGTTAAAAGACCTAAAGTTCTTTTGTGTGACGAGCCCACAGGTGCGCTTGATTATGAAACAGGTATTCAGATATTAAAATTATTGCAGGATGCGAGCCGTGCAATAGGCATGACTGTAATAATAATTACCCATAACCAGGCAATTACTCCCATGGCAAACAGAGTTATTACTATGAGAAGCGGAAAGATTAACCGCATTGAAATAAACGAAACCCCCGTACCTATTGAAAGGATAGAGTGGTAATTTTATGAACGGACCCATGAGGAAAGATTTGTTCCGTTCCAT
Source organism: Acutalibacteraceae bacterium (assembly GCA_045628495.1). GTDB lineage: Bacteria > Bacillota > Clostridia > Oscillospirales > Acutalibacteraceae > CAG-488. The sequence goes on along the minus strand of JAZQPL010000052.1, from coordinate 3,807 downwards.
AATAAAAGGCTTTACAAGATTTTTGTGCATTGTTTTAATAATTGCACTGGGAATAAGCTTTTTTGTTGGAATGAAATCTGCTTCTCCCGATATGAGAAAAACAGCTTGTGAATATTACATAGAACGAAATCTTATGGATATTCGGGTGACTTCTTCAATCGGGTTTACTTCTGATGAAGTGAAAAAAATAGCTGCTGTTGAAGGCGTTCATTCGGCAGATGCGGTCAAGTGTGTTGATACTCTTGTTTTTTCAGGTGAATACGGTATTTCAAATGCAATGAACGGTTCGGCAATGGCATGCCGTGTTATGAGTCTTGATTTTGACCGTGCCGGGAAATATTCGGATTCAGGTGAAGCGGATGAAAGCTATATCAACAGAGTAGAACTTGTTGACGGCAGATATCCGAAAAATAAAAACGAATGTGTTGTTGATTCTGCTGCGGCACAGGCGTATTCACAGCTTTCTGTTGACAGCGTTATTTCACTTCAGGGAGATGAAACATCCCTTAACGGCATTCTGAATACAAACAATTTTAAGATTGTCGGAACCGTTGAGTCACCGGAATACTGTTCTTATGAAAGAGGAATTACTACCATCGGTTCAGGCTCCCTTGGTATGTTCCTTTATATCAGTGACGAATGTTTTGTTTCCGAGAATTATGATGTTGTTTTTGCAACTGTTGACGGAAAAGACAAATATGATGTTTATTCTGATGAGTACAAGTCGTTTGTCAGAGAAATCGGAGAGAAAATCGACTCCATTTCAGCAGACAGCATTTCTTCAAGAATTAAATATGTTGAAGCTGATTATAAATCTCAGCTGGATAAATATAAAAACACTTATAAAAAACTTGAAAAACAGACAAAAGAAAAGCTGGAAGATGCGCTTGATGATATAAATAAGGTTCAGCATTATATTGATACCGGCGCAAGTGATATTGCCAAGGATAAAAAGAATCTTGATGCAAGGGTAAAATCTGCAGAAAGTAATTTTGCGTCTTCAAAAAAAGCTTACGACAGAAGTAAAAAAGAGTACGAAAAAGATAAGTCCGAAGCTAACGATAAGGGTAATGAACTGAACGGGTATAAACAGGGTAAAAAGATTTACGATGATTATTTGAAAAAACAGCAGGCGGACAGAAAAGAAATTGACGGTTTGATTTCTGATTTAGCTTTACTTGAAGATGAAAGAGGAGCTAAAAAAGATGCTTATGAGCAGGCTGTTTCGGATTATGATTCCGCAGTAAGAAAGGTTCAGGAAAAGGAAGAAGAATTATCGGAAGCCAAGAAAAAGCTTCAGGAAAATAAAGACAGATTAGCCGCATGGACTGAGGAATCTTTAGTTTCAAAAGAAACACTTCAGCGCCTTGTTCGTGAAAGCAACGCTAAATGCACAAGAATCTCAAAAGAGCTTGATACCCTCAAAAATAATGCATCCTCTGCCGAGAACGCAAAAAACAATGCGAAATCAGAGTATGATACTGCAAAAGAAAAGTGCAGTGATATGCAGAAAACAATAGAGAGCAGAGAACAGACATACAGCAGAAATCAGGAAATTCTTAACGGATACGCTGATGATGTAAGAAGGCTTAAAGAGGGTGAGGAAGCTCTCACAATTTTCAAAAGGTCGATTTCCGAAACCGGAAGAAATCTTATTGCCGCTAAAATAGCTCTTACTCAGTCACAGTTGAAACTGCATTATGAAGAAAGCACCGGCAATAAAAAAATCACAACGGAAGAAGCTTCGCTGAAAGCGGCAAAGACAAGACTTGAAAAAGCGGAAAAAAGATATGCCTCTGTTGAACATGACACAAAACTTCAGCTCAAGCAGGCTCAGGGAGATATTGACCATATCAATACCCTTCTTGATGAATTAAACAGTTCTGTATGGAGCGTATCGTACCAAACAGATTTACCCGGGTTTACGGGATATGAGCAAAGTCTTAAAAATATCAATGAGTTTTCAATAATTTTCCCCGTGATTTTCTTTGTAATTGCGGCGTTTGTATTCCTTGCAACTATGACGAGAATGGTTCAGGAAGAACGAATGCAGATGGGTACGCTGAAAGCTCTCGGTTACAGCACGGGAAGAATAGTGAAAAAATATTATGCTTATGCGCTTATTGCAGGCATAACAGGTACAATTATCGGAAGTATAGCAGGTTCATTTATTCTGCCTGAAGCTATTGATTCGGCTTACAGCATGATATTCAATATGCCGTCGGTAAAAACAGATTTTAATATGACTTATATCGGACTCGGAGCTATTGTTGCGGTTATTCTTTCACTTGTAGTTACAAGCATAGCATGCCGCAGAGAGCTTAAAGTTCAAGCCGCTCATCTTATGAGACCTAAGGCTCCGGTTGCAGGCAAAAAAATCTTCCTTGAAAGATTTACAACATTGTGGGAGTCAATATCTTTCGGCTCTGTTGTTACACTTCGTAATATGTTTAGAAGCAAGAAACGAATGATTGTTACGGTTATCGGTGTTGCAGGCTGTACAGCGCTGATTCTTACTGCTTTCGGTCTTAATAATTCCATTGACGGTATCATTACATCTCAATACGGAGATAAAGGTCTGATTAAATACAATATCAATCTTTCTCTTGATGAGGCTCAGGTCCCGGGCGAAAGTGAAATTGTTAAAGATATCAGCAAGGATGTTCGTGTGGACAGAACCATGCTTGTTCATTCAAATACTGTTACCGCATCCTTAAACGGCAAGTCAATTGCTCTTAATGTTGTTGTACCGTCTGATACTCAAAAATTCAGCAATTATGTTGATATTCATCAAAGAAAATCAAAATCCGGAATGATACCCGGTGATGACGGAGCAATTATAAGCGAAAAAGCGGCGGAGGAGCTTGGTATTTCTCCCGGTGATACAGTTAAGATGAAAACCGTATCCGGAAAAGAAATCAGCGTTCCTGTTCGTGATACCTGCGAAAATTATCTTGACCATTATATTTATTTTTCACCTGAAAAATTTGAGCAGGTTTTCGGCGAAGCACCTGAATACAAAAACATTCTTATAAAGCTTCAGAGCTACACAACAGGCGGAGATGAACAAACACTGGCAGATGATTTGTTTGCATATAATCAGGTTACAGGCGTTTCCACATCCGACATAAGAATAAACACATACAATTCTGTGATAGACAGGCTTGATGCTATAACTGTTATATTTATTGTTGCGGCAGGCTTCCTTGCCCTGATAGTTCTTTACAACCTTACAAGCATAAGTATCCAGGAAAGACAGAGAGAGATTGCAACTGTCAGTGTTCTGGGATTTAACGATTTGGAGCTTGCAATTTATGTTTACAGAGAAAATATTGTATTTACTGTTGCAGGTATCATTTTGGGATTGGTAGGCGGAGTGATAATTCACAGCTATATAATCAACCTTGCGGAAGTTGATATTGCCATGTTCGGCAGACGAATTTTCTGGTGGAGCTATATTGCTGCGGCATTGATTACTTCTGTGTTCGCCGCAACTGTATTTGCTGTCATATTCAGAAAAATGCAGAAATTTGATACGCTTTCGGCACTTAAATCCGTTGAATAAAACACAGTGCCGGAAGCTTACGGCTTCAAATATGTTGAAAAATAAATTATTTTATAAAATTTCAAAAAAGGTGTTGACAAATAAAGATTTTGTAGTATAATCTTACTTGTCGCTGCGATACAGATTCAGCGATGAAAGATGGCATAAGTGGGAGCATAGCTCAGCTGGGAGAGCATCTGCCTTACAAGCAGAGGGTCACAGGTTCGAGCCCTGTTGTTCCCACCAAGTGGCCCGGTAGTTCA
>JAZQPL010000051.1:0-26779 GCA_045628495.1 Acutalibacteraceae bacterium | reverse complement strand
TTGTTGACTGCGGTCTTGCCTTCCCCGAGCAGGATATGCTGGGTATTGACCTGGTTATACCTGATTTTTCATATCTTAAAGAAAATGTAAAAAAAATTAAGGGAGTTTTCATTACCCACGGTCATGAAGACCATATCGGTGCATTACCTTATATGCTCAGTGAAATAAATGTTCCCGTTTATGGAACAAGGCTTACAATGGGACTTGTTGACGGAAAACTTCGTGAACACAATCTTTCCGAAAGCGCAAAGCTCAATGTAATTAAACCGGGCGATATTATTCATGCAGGTGAGTTTACTGTTGAGGCAATTCATGTGAACCATTCTATTCCCGATTCTCTCGGTTTTGCAATAACAACAAAAGCGGGAACTATTGTGCAGACAGGGGATTTTAAGATTGACAGTACTCCTATTGACGGTAATATTATAGATATTAACCGATTCGGCGAGCTGGGGAAAAAAGGCGTTCTCTGCATGCTTTCCGATTCAACAAATGCCGAAAGGCCCGGCTTTACCGAAAGTGAGCGTAAAGTTGGCGATTCTCTTGAACATCTGTTCAGTAAGGCAGACGGAAGAAGAATAATCATCGCAACATTTGCTTCGAATGTTCACAGAGTTCAGCAGATAATAAATGCCGCAAAAAAAATGGGCAGAAAAGTGGCGTTATCAGGCAGAAGCCTTGAAAATGTTATTTCAATCGGCGCAGATATGGGTTACCTTACCGTTGACGAAGGTCAGATTGTCAGTATTGATATGATTGACAAATATCCTCCCGAACAAATGGTTATTATTACAACCGGCAGCCAGGGGGAACCTATGTCTGCTCTTTCGAGAATGGCATTTTCCGACCACAGAAAAGTAAATATTGTTCCTAATGATTATGTTATTATTTCAGCATCGCCGATACCCGGCAACGAAAAAACCGTTGGTAATGTTATAAATGAGCTTATGAAGCTCGGCGCAGAGGTTATTTATGAAAAGACTGACGGAATCCATGTTTCAGGTCACGCTTGTCAGGAAGAACTGAAACTGATGATAGGCGTTATTAAACCCAGATTTTTTATTCCGGTGCACGGTGAACAGAAGCATCTGAGAAAGCACGCAATGCTTGCTGAAAGCATGGGAATAAATCCTGAAAATATTTTTGTTGCGGATAACGGGGTTCAGATTGAAGTATCGCAAGACGGAATAAAACAGATTGACAAGCTTCCTATTGAGCAGATTTTTGTTGACGGTTCAGGTGTCGGAGATGTGGGAAATGTTGTTATAAATGACAGAAAACGGCTTTCCGAAAACGGACTTGTTGTTGTTTGCGTTTCACTTGACAGATACTCAGGCTTTATTGTAGGCGGACCTGAAATTATTTCAAGAGGGTTCATTTATGTTAAGGAAAATGAAGAACTGATAGAGGAAGCTAAAAATACTGTTATTGATGTTGTAGAGAATATACCGGTTAAATCAAATAAAGATTTTACTACGGTTAAAGCAAAAATGAGGGATGCGGTTTCACGGCTTATGTATGAAAAAACAGGCCGTAATCCTATGATACTTTCAATTATTATGGAGGTATGATATGAAAATTAAAAAAATCATTTCCGAATTTCCCGTTTTCTTTGCGGCAATGGTAATTTCGGTTGTGTTTTCCTGCGCAACATTTTTTACGGGAAACAGAAGTCTTGCTTATGCTGAATTTGCGGTGATAATTGCAATTATTGTTTTTACATTTGCATTTTACGCTGTGATGAAGAATAAAAGAAAAAATCTGCTCAAGCAGATTACGGAAGATTTTAATTTTTCAGAAGGAAAACAAAGTGACAGCTTTCCCATGCCTGTGCTTGTAACAGATGAAAACGGAAAGTTTATCTGGCACAACGGACTTTTTGAAGGAAATGTTTCGGGATATGACGGATTTTCTGATTTTCAGAAGATATTTGAAGAAAAAATTGAAGATTTATCTCAGGCGGGAAGTGTGGGAATTAACCTTAAATGCGATGATAAACAGTTCACGGTATATTCCCAGAACGATAATTCAGGCAGAATAGTTTTTTATTTTACAGATAACACAAAGCTCAGACTTATTGCCGAACGGTTTATGAATACCCGTCCTGCCGTTATTCTTATTGCTATTGACGGAATGGATGATATTCAGCGTAATTTTACCGATTCCCAAAGTTCTGCAATCAGAAGCGAAATTGAAAAAATGATTGAAGAATGGCTTTCATCTTACGACTGCATGAAGTCTAAAAGAGGAGAAAACACTTTTGCTGTTGTTACGCAGACAGGCGATGTTGAAAGAATGGCAGAAAAGCGTTTTGATATTCTTGACGAGGTTCGTGCTTACACATATAACGATGAGCCCGTAAATGTTACGCTTTCAATCGGAGTCGGCGCTCAGGGCGGTGTAAATGAAAGTGAAAATCAGGCAAGGCAGTCACTTGAAATGGCATTCGGAAGAGGGGGAGACCAGGCCGCTGTTAAAGTAAAAGATGAATATGAATTTTTCGGTGGGGTTGCCAAAAGCGTTGAAAGACAGAATCAGGTTAAAACAAGAATTGTTTCAAACGCATTTTATGAATTGCTTCAGAGATGTGATAATGTTATTGTTATGGGGCATAAATTCCCCGACCTTGATGCTCTCGGTTCATGCTTCGGGGTTTTATCCGTTGCAAGAGCATACGGAAAACAGGCTCATATTCTTACGGATGTTGCTACCGCACTTTCGAAGCCTCTGATTGAATATATGAGTGATAACGGATTCGGTGAGTATATTATAACAAAAGATGAAGCTCAGAGAATAATCAATAAAAATACCCTTGTGGTTATAACCGACACTCATGTTAAAGGATTTATGGAATGTCCGGAAATAGCAGAAAAAGCAACTAATCTGGTGGTTATTGACCATCACAGAAAAGCGGTTAATTTTATTGACAATGCCGTTCTTTTCTATCATGACCCCTCGGCATCATCTGCATCTGAGCTTGTTACAAAAATGATTCAATATCTTCCCCACAGAATAAAAATAGGTTCACTTATTGCCGATGCACTTCTTTCGGGGATTATGCTTGATACTAAAAATTTTGTTCTTCGTGCAGGTGTCAGCACCTTTGAAGCCGCCGCATATCTTAAAGGTGCAGGTGCAGATACCGTTCGGGTTAAAAGACTGTTTTCTGATACAATTAACGAATATAAAAGCAGAAGTAAAATTATTTCCGATGCAAAACAGTATAACAACTGTGCTGTTTCAGTATGTGAAGAAAACATTCAGGAAATAAGAATTGTTGCCGCTCAGGCTGCCGACGAGCTGCTTAATATTAAAGGAATTGATGCTTCATTTGTTGTTTTCAATTCAGGCAATCAGGTTAATATTTCAGCCCGTTCGTTCGGAGCTGTAAATGTTCAGCTTATTATGGAAAGTCTCGGAGGAGGCGGACATCAGACAATGGCTGCCGCCCAGTTCAAAGATGAATCAATAAGCAGTGTAACACAAAAACTTATCAAAGCCATTGACGGTTATTTTGATAATTAACGGAGGTAAATATATATGAAAGTAATTTTAACTCAGGATGTAAAAAATCTCGGAAAAAAAGGTGAAATGGTTTCAACAAGTGACGGATACGCAAGAAACTTTCTTTTCCCGAGAAAGCTTGCTGTTGAGGCAAATGCACAGTCATTAACGGAGCTTAAAAACAGAGAGGCGTCACAGAACCATAAAATTGAGGTTGAAAAAGCCGCTGCAAGCGATTCTGCCGCAAAAATTAACGGCAAAACTATTAAAATCACTGCAAAAGCAGGCACAAACGGCAGATTGTTCGGTTCAGTAACCGCAAAAGAAATTGCCGAAAACATTAAAAAGCAGTTTTCTGTTGATGTTGATAAAAGAAAAATCACATGTGACGATATTAAAGCTTTCGGAACATATCCTGTTCAGGCGAAATTTTATCAGGGAATTACTGCTGACTTTTTTGTAATGGTAAGTGAAAACTGAGTAATCGGAGATTAAAAAAATGGATGTATTTGACACAGCTGTATCTCAGCCTTACAGTCTTGAATCTGAACAGGCGGTTCTCGGGTGTATTCTCGTTGAACCATCGTGTATGACTCAGGTTCAGGTTATTATAAATTCAGAGCATTTTTATCTTCCTCAGCATAAGGCAATTTTTAACGCCATGGCTTCTATTGAGGCCGCCGGCGGTAAAATTGACCCGCTTGTTGTGCTTAACAGCCTTGTAAACGATAATGTTTATGACAGTGCGTCAGGCAAAAAATATCTTTTTCAGTTAGCGGAGATTGTTCCGTCAACTGCAAATGTTGAGTCGTACGCTAAGATTGTAAGAGAAAAATATTATATAAGAACTCTTATTAACGCTTCTAAAGAAACTATTGAAGATGCTTCCCAGCAGGAAGTTGAGGCTGACCTTCTGCTTGATGCCGCTGAACAGAGGATTTATGATATCCGTCAGGGCAGAAGAATGAGCGGACCGTCAAAGCTCAGTGATATTATTGTTAATGAAGTTTATACAACGCTTCAGCATCTTACAAGTGATGAAAAAGAAAAGTATAAGGGTTATCCTACAGGATTTTCGGACCTTGACAGAATTATAACCGGTCTTCATAAATCAGACCTTGTTTTGATTGGCGCCCGTCCCGCAATGGGTAAAACAAGTTTTGCGCTTAACCTTGCAAGGAATGTTTCCTATATAGGCAAGCGTAAGGTTGTAATGTTTTCCCTTGAAATGACAAAAGAACAGCTTGCTATGCGTGTTCTTGCAACAGAAGCAAGGGTTAACAGCAGTAAAATGAGAACAGGGGAGCTTGATGCCGAGGATTGGGAAAGACTGGGAATGGCAACGGGAGTTCTGTCTGACTGTGAGCTTTATTTTGACGATACAAGCTCAATAACAGTTGCGGAAATGAAAGCAAAAGTTCGCAGAATGAAAGATGTTGAGTGCATAATCATTGATTATCTCGGACTTATAAGACCGGGCGGGAAATCAGATAACCGTGTTCAGCAGGTTTCGGAAATAACCCGTGAGCTGAAAATGATGGCGAAGGATTTGAAAGTGCCGGTTGTATGCTGCGCACAGCTTTCCAGAGGAACTGAGGGCAGAGGAAAATCACACCGACCTCAGCTTGCCGATTTGCGTGAATCAGGTTCAATCGAACAGGATGCGGATATTGTTCTTATGCTTTACCGTTCAGATTACTATAAAAGTGAAGACAGTGACGACGAAAATGCAGATAATGAAGAACCCGAAAGAGCTGACCAGGCTGAAATCATTGTTGCAAAAAACCGTCACGGTCCTACGGAAACGGTAAAAATGGTCTGGGATGCCGACCACACTCTGTTTATGGGTATGGAGAAAATCAGAAATGATATGTAAAATCAGAGAAACCGTTGAAAAATACGGTATGCTGAAAAAAGGAAGCACTGTTATTGCGGGTATTTCCGGCGGAGCAGATTCATGCGCCTTGCTTCACGCTCTTGTGAGCCTGAAAGAAGAATATTCTCTTAATATTATTGCCGCTCATGTCAATCACGGTATCAGAGGTGCGGAAGCATACAGAGACGAAGCATTTACCGTTGAGTTTTGCAAAAAGCTCGGCGTTCCGTGCAGAGTTTTTCATTGCGATGTTCCGAATGAAGCGGCAAAAGCCGGTATGGGTCTGGAAGAATACGGCAGAAAAATCCGTTACGGCTTTTTTGAAAGTATTGATAAAAACGCTTTAATTGCAACGGCTCATAATCTTAATGACTGCTGTGAAACATTGATTTTTAATATTACAAGAGGAACGACTGTTCACGGGCTTAAATCAATCCCTGCAGTAAGGGGAAATATTATCAGACCGCTTATCAACTGTACACGGGAGGAAATTGAAAAATATTGCAGTGAAAACAATATCCGATTTATCACTGATTCAACTAACAGTGAAGACTGTTATGCCCGCAACAGAATACGGTTGAATGTTATCCCTGAACTGAAAAAAATCAATCCATCTTTTGAAAATGCCGTTCGCAGACTTATTGCTTCTTCTGAGGAAGATAATGATTACCTTGATAAATCGTCGGATGAGATTCTGAAAAAATCAGTTTGCGACGGCGGATATAATGCTGTATTGCTTAACAGCACACATAATTCAATAAAAAAGCGTGTTATATATAAAATTATTGAAAGGGAATTGCACAAAATTCCCGAAAAAATTCATATTGAAAATGTTTGCGGTATTCTCGAAGGCGGCAAAACTCAAATTATGTCAGGGACTTGCGTTGCCGTAAAAAACGGAATACTGAAATTCGGTGAAGAAGAAGTTACACAACCGTGGGAAATGAATGTTTTCCCTGAATGTGAAGTTTTTACACCGGTAAAAAAAATAATATTTGAAATAATTCAAAATTCTGAACAAATCAGGAAACAGTTTGTTCATAAGAATATGTTAGACTTTGATTGCACAGTGGGGCAGCTTGTTTTAAGAAGCCGTGTTTCAGGAGATGAAATTCGTATTGCCGGAAGAAACTGCACAAAAACTGTGAAAAAATTTTTAACAGAAGCAAAAATATCAGATAAAAACAGCGTGTGTATTCTTTCTGATGATTCAGGTGTTATCTGGGTTGAAGGCTTAGGCTGCGCTGAGCGCTGCAGGATAACGGACAAAACCGAAAGTGTTTTAAGAATCATTTATTAAAGGGGAGACGGAAATGGAAGAAGATATCAGAGAAGTGTATTTTTCAAAAGATGAAATCGCTGATATAGTAACCCGTCTCGGGAAGCAGATAAGCCGGGATTATAAAAATAAAAATCTTATGCTTGTAAGTATCCTTAAAGGTTCGGTTGTGTTTATGGCTGACCTTATGAGAGCAATATCAATACCGTGCCGCATTGATTTTATGTCTGTTTCAAGTTACGGTTCAGGCGTAAAAACAACAGGTGTTGTTAAAATTCAGAAGGATTTGGATATTAACCTTGAGGGATATGACCTTTTAATTGTTGAGGATATTCTTGACAGCGGCAAAACGATGTATTATATCAGAGAAGTGCTTAAAACAAGAAACCCCGAAAGCATTCGTATATGCACACTTTTTGATAAACCGGACAGGCGTGAAGCTGATATTCACGCTGATTATACAGGTACGGTTGTTCCTGATGAATTTATTGTAGGTTACGGTCTTGATTACGATGAAAGATACAGAAATCTTCCGTATATCGGTGTACTCAAGCCTGAAATATATAATAATTAAAAAGATGCTGTTAAAAGCAAGGAGTGAATTATTTGGAAAACCCAAAAAACAATAACAAAACCCCGAAAAATAAAAAGAAAATAACTGCATTGATTTATATTCTGGTGCCTGTTATTCTTGTTGCGGGAATAATGTATGCTTCAAGGTCAACTCAGAAGGTTGAATCCAAGTATTATGAGGTTGTTCAGTATTTCGATAAGGAACAGGTTACTGAATTTAAGCTTAATATCGGTTCCGGAGTTCTTGAATTTAAGCTTAAAGGTGAGGATTCGCCCAAACAGTATAAAGTTCCCAATGTTGAGGTATTTTTGAATGATGTTAACGAAACTGTTCGTGAACATAACAAAAACGCAAAAACAGATAAAGACCTTATAAAATATGAATATGAAAATTCGTCATCTGTATGGCTTGTCAGCCTCGTTCCTTATATTCTTATTTTCGGACTTTGTATAGCATTTTACTTTATGATGAAAAAAAGACTTGACTCGGCCGGCGGAGATATGAACAGAACTCTGAATTTCGGAAAAGTCAAGGTTAAAAATAATAAGGATGACGGCAGAAAAACCACATTTGACCAGGTGGCAGGTGCAGACGAAGAAAAAGAAGAACTTTCTGAAATGGTTGATTTTCTAAAAGACCCGTCAAAGTTTAACGCTTTGGGCGCAAGAATACCCAAAGGCGTGCTTCTTGTAGGCCCTCCGGGTACAGGTAAAACTCTGCTTGCAAGAGCTGTTGCAGGCGAAGCTGATGTTCCGTTCTTTTCAATTTCCGGTTCTGACTTTGTTGAAATGTATGTCGGTGTCGGCGCTTCAAGAGTAAGAGATTTGTTTGAAAAAGCCAAGAAAGCTTCTCCGTCTGTTATTTTCATTGATGAAATTGACGCTGTAGGCCGTCACAGAGGTGCCGGTATGGGCGGCGGACATGACGAAAGAGAGCAGACTCTTAATCAGCTTCTTGTTGAAATGGACGGTTTCGGTAAAAACGAAGGTGTAATAATAATTGCCGCTACTAACCGACCTGATATACTTGACCCTGCATTATTAAGACCGGGTAGATTTGACAGGCGTGTTACCGTAAGTTATCCTGATGCAAAGGGAAGAGAAGAAATTCTTAAAGTTCACGCAAAAGGCAAACCGCTGGCTCCTGATGTTGATTTGAAGGTTATTGCAGGTTCCACAACAGGTTTTGTAGGCGCTGACCTTGAAAATCTTCTTAATGAATCGGCTCTTCTTGCCGCAAGAAGAGGCAAGAAAGCTATTACAATGGATGAAATTAAAGAATCTACCGTTAAGGTTGTTGTTGGTACGGAAAAGAAATCTCACAAGATGAGTGATAAAGAAAAGAGAATGACAGCATATCATGAAGCCGGTCATGCAATCGCAAGTTTTTATCTTGAGCATCATGACCCTGTTCATGAAATTTCAATTATACCAAGAGGTATGGCAGGCGGTTATACAATGTATATACCCACTGAAGATAAGCCTTATCAGTATAAAAATGAAATGCTTGACGACCTTGTATCTCTTTTAGGCGGCAGAGTTGCTGAACAGCTTGTTTGCGGTGATATTTCAACAGGCGCTTCCAATGATATTGAAAGAGCTTCTGAAATTGCAAGAAAAATGGTTACAAAATTCGGTATGAGCGATAATCTCGGACCTATTTGCTACGCATCATCAAATGATGAGGTTTTCCTGGGGAAAGATTTCGGTCATTCAAAGAATTTCTCGGAAACTACAGCAACAGCTATTGATAACGAGGTTAAATCAATAATAACAAACGCATATAAAAGAACATCAGATATTCTTTCCGGTCATATTGATAAGCTTCATGAGCTTTCAGCGTATCTTGTGGCAAATGAAAAAATTGACGGTGAAAAGTTCAGACTCCTTATGGATGGTAGACTTTCAGAAGAAACAACGGAAGAATAATATCACTTTATAACAAAGTCCCCTGTTAAATGTTGCTTTAACAGGGGACTGATTGCGTATTAACATAAATTCCCGCAAATCGTTTATTCGGTAACCTCGAATCCTGAAAATCCGTACGAAGGTATAATACTGTCAAGAGTTACTTTATTATCAACCAGCATTCCGCTGCAGTTGATGAATTTTATGTTTTTGTAGTTTTTGTCAAGCTCAATAACAGGATTAAAAATTTTATCGGGATAAATATTCCATAATCCTACAGACAGGCTCTTACTGTTCTTTTTTGTCATAATATAAAGGTCGGGGTGTTTTTTACAGATTGCAGGCAATTTTTCCTCTGCAAGCCATTCATATTCTCTGATAAGCTGTTCCTGACGCATATAATTTCTCATAAAAAATGTATTTTCCCTTACCTTGTCAAAATTATATGCATATATAAGAAATTTCTGACCTTTTTTGTTTTTATATTTAATACATGCCGGGATGGTGCTTTTTTTGCCGTTGATATCCGTAATATTAAATTCACTGAGCACAACCGCATTTGATTTAGGCTTTATGTAAACAGCTCCCAACGAAGCATCAGAGCTGACAATTTCATTTTCCGTAATGAAATTTTCAGATGTTATATTATAACTGTTTTTTTCAGAAATATATTCAATGCCCGTGTCTGTTCCTGATTCAATTAAATGTTCAGCGGCTATTGCATCAATGATAAAACCGTTGCCGCTGTTGGATATATATTTACCGTTTTCACCGAAAGCTATTGTTACAGGTGCGTTTTCATAAGTTGACGGAACAGAGCAGTTTGTAAGCAAAAGCTGTTCCGTTTGGTAAAAAGATGAATCCCATGTACTTGTTATCTGTTTATCCGGGTCGGAAAAAGTTCTGCCAAGCATTTTTTTCATTTTGCATGTAACATTTATTCCAACCGCATTTTTGTTTTCAAAAAGCTCATCAATTTTATTGTATAATTCCCTGTTTCTTTCTGCATTGTCAGCGTACCCTGTTTCGTAATTCGGGGAAGAAATATAATCTATTCCGTATTTTAATATTCCGTCAAAATTTCCGTCGGCTCTCAGTATTGTATCAAAACTTTCAAGTATTGCAGCAGGTGTAACATATCTTGGTCTGGGATATGTATCTCCTTCGCTGAATATTTCAATATGTGTATTTTTGCACCAGCTTGCCTGCATTCTTTCAAGTTCGGCAACATATTGAATATGGTTATTTAAATTACCCCCGTTTGTCCAATAAGGTGCACCTATAAAACGAAGAAACGGTTTTGTTTTTCCTGCCATAATTTTTGAAAGCTCTATGGCATCTGTGCCGTCGCAATCCCACGAAGATGTTACAGCACAGAATCCAAAACGGATATCAGGATTTACCGAATCTATTGCCTGTCTCATCTGTTTTGCGAAATTTCTGAGTGTATCCCCAAGCATATCATAATATACCTGACGGTATTTATTATATCCGCCGCTGAAAGCTCTCTTAAAAACATCATCACGGCTGATTTTCTCTCCAAGTCTTTTTTCGTACTCTGCTAAGTGATATTTGCAGGTACAGCCGCAATCATCACGGTGTGAAAAACGAAAATCGTCATCAAGCATTATTATTTTTACACCTGTTGATGCAATTTGTTTTAAATAAGAACATACTGTATCTGAAAATACTGAGTCAAGCGGACAGAATGAATTTTCTGTTGTAACGCCTCTGAGACCTGTTATGTGAGTGTATTTTTTATTATTATCAGACGATACTCCGATTAGTGAACCGCCGTGTCCCATGGTTGAAATCCAGACTCCGACTTCAAAGCCTGCCTTCTCATATATTTCACGGCTTTTAATTATTTCCTTAATCGCAGCAGCTTTTTTATCTTCATCAGCTGTTGCCATACACGGACAAAAGAATACTCGTTCTGCTCCGAGTCTGTGTGCTTCCCGTATGTTATCTTCATAATTTTCATAAAAACGCACAATAGGCACTGATACTTTGTACATATAATCATCTCCGCATGATATAAACAGAATTATACATAATTTTAACACGAATAAAGCTGTAAATCAAATTATATTATTCGCTTGAATTTTGCAATAAACTTTTTATGTTGCAAAAACCATCTGTTATGTTATAATGGCAATGTACAGAATGTGTAGAAAAGGAGAATGCTTATGAGCTTTTTTGCAAAAGGATTTGCTGTTTTTTTAAGTATAATACTTACTGTAAGCGGTAATTTACCATTTCCTATGAAATTTTTGAATGATGCTGTGAGAGAATTTGCTCATGATGTATATAATCAGAGGGAAACGGCTCCGTCAAATCTCGGTACATATACTAAAGAGGAATATCCTCTTGAAGAAGATGCACAGTTTTATGTTTCGCCTGACGGCAGTGACGGTAATGACGGCAGTTTTTCTGCGCCTTTTGCAACAATCCAAAGGGCAAGAGATGAAGTGCGTAAGATTGATAAATCCATGTATGATTCAATCACTGTTGCGGTTAAGGCAGGGGATTACCGTGTTACATCACTTGATTTTGAGCCGCAGGACAGCGGAACTGAAAACTGCCCTGTAACTTACTGTGCGTACGGCGACGGTGAAGTTGTAATTAACGGTGGTATATCAATTAACGGCACTGATTTTAAGAAAGTAACCGATGATAAAATGCTTTCAAGACTGAGTAAAGACGCAAAGAAAAATGTTGTTTGTCTTGACCTTGCGGATTACGGCGTAACGGCGGAGCAGTACGGCAAGATTTATGCTATCGGCTCTTATAATACTGCCCGAAATTATGACGGTGACTATGTTGGTGACCTTTACTGCGAGATTTTTGTAAACGATATCAGACAGAAAATGGCGAGATATCCCAATGACGGCTATCTCAATACGGAAAAAGTAGTTAAAACCGGTTTGGGAAGAGAGACAAACGGTTCCGGTACAGCTGTTCCCGATTGGGAATCTATAAGAAATCCCGAAAGTGATGTTTATAAAATCAGCAAAAAGCTTGCAAAGCGTATCGCAGGGTGGGAAACAACGGATGATGTATGGATGTTCGGTTTTTGGAAATATGACTGGGCGGATGCTTCAACACCTATAGGCTATGTTGATACGGATAAATGTGAAATTTCCCCAAAATTTGTCAGTATGTTCGGAACAAAAGAAGATGCCCCGTATTATTTCTTCAATGTATTTGAGGAGCTTGATTCACCGGGTGAATTTTACCTTGACAGAAAAAACGGTATCATTTATCTTTATTCCGATGGGGATTTTCAGAATTCCAAAATTGACCTTTCTCTTACGACAAAACCTGTTATAAATATTAAGAATGCAAATTATATCACATTAAAAGGCTTGACCGTAAAAGGAACAAGAGGAGATGCTGTTGTTTGCAGCGGCAATAATAACACAATTAAGCTTTGTACCGTGAAAAATATTGCAGGAAATGCAATTTATGTAAAAGGATATAATAATCTTGTATCGGAAAATGATATTTCCCGCACAGGAAAGGGAGGAATAATTCTTGACGGAGGTGATGAAAAAACACTCCGTTCAGGCAACAACAAAGCAGACAATAACTTTATACACGATTGGTCGGAAATTTATCAGACATATCAGCCTGCAGTAACTCTGAGGGGGGTAGGCAATATCTGTTCTCACAATGAGATGTGTAATTCACCTCACGAAGCTGTTACATATTTCGGAAATAATCACATAATTGAATATAATAATATTCATGATGTGTGCCTGCTTTCAGATGATGCAGGGGGAATATATGCCGGTAGATACTGGAACCATTACGGAAATATAATCAGATATAACTGCGTTTATAATTTAGGTTCAGACGGTCACAAGCCTGACGGGATTTATATGGACGATGCACTTTCAGGTCAGACAATCTACGGCAATGTTCTTGTTAATGTTCCGAAAATCGGTATTCACCTTGGCGGAGGCAGAGATTTAACCGTAAAGAATAATATAATAATCAATACTAATTTCAAAAGTATTTCTTATGATTCAAGAGCGCTTGACTGCGTTGACGGCGGATGGTTTTATGAACATTCCAGAGAAGGCGGAGATTTGTGGCAGAGATTATATAATTCACCGTGGCAGACGGATGTGTGGAAGGAAGCTTTTCCGCAGATGGCAAGGTTAAGTGATGATTACACTGACAGGGAAAATCCGGATTTCGCCCCAAACCCTGCATACAGTAATGTTTCGGGCAATATTATTGTTTCAATGACTTGCGATATCGGTGTAATTTCCGATGCCGCAAACAAGTTCAGCGTTATTGATAATAATGCGATATTCGGTCTGCAAAAGCTTAAAAAGATTTTCACTGACCCTGAAAACGGCGATTATACTCTTAAAGAAGGCTCTCCTGCTTTAGAAGAATTGCCGGATTTTGAGCAGATACCAATGTGGAAAATCGGAAGATATTCTTCAAAATAAAATGATACAATTTAATTTACGGTAAAAATAAGAGCAGGGATTTTACTCCTTGCTCTTGATTTTTGTTCAGTTATCAATACCACAGGAAACCGAGAAGCAGAATCCATATCAACCACTGCCACCAACGGAATTTAACGGTATTGCCTGCCGAACAGGCAGATAAGTGATGGTTTACAGTTCAGACGGTTTAATACTTTTGTCCTTTGCAGATATAAAGAGAAACTGCCGAAAAAATCATATATATTTCTCAAAGATTATCGCATTCTCATATACTTTTATGCTATAATATATTTGCAACCGAAAATTGACAAAATACAACCTTTAATTGGTAGAATGCAACCGGTTGATTTGATAAAATTTGCACAAAAGGAGGTTGTTAAATAATGAATTTAGCAAACAATTTAAGAAAAATCCGTAAAGAGAATAATCTTTCACAAGAACAGCTTGCGGAAAAATTGGGAGTTTCAAGACAATCGGTTTCAAAATGGGAATCCGAGCAGGCTTATCCCGAAATGGAAAAGATGATACAGATTTGCGACTTATTTGATATAACAATGGATGAGTTGATAAATCAGAATGTATCTGCCGTCAACGAAACAAAAGAAGAAAAGAAAAACTTTGCAAGGCATATTGAAAGCTTTTTGGATTATGTTAATAAGACAATAGACCTTTTTTCAAACATGACACATCTTCAAAGGTTAAAATGTCTTTTTGAACAGATTATTTTTGTACTGATTCTTGTGGCTATTTTCGGAATAATAGGCGCTGTTATAGGAAATCTTTTAAACAGTATTTTCGAATACGGAAAGATTATGGAATTTTTAGAAAATCTGTATATTGCAATTTGTGTGTTTACAGGTTCGGTTATTATGTTCCAGATTTTCAAAATCAGATATCTTAATTATTGCGAAATAGTCAGCAATCCCGAAAGCAGGGAAAATGAAAATATTGAAATAGAAACAAAAGCTGAAAAAACCAAAACAATAGGCAAAAGGATTTTTCAGCGGGAAAAAATCATAATCCGAGACCCGAATCATTCTGAGTACAGATTTATTTCCGGATTGGTAAAAATACTGTTCATGATATTCAAATGCATTGTAGGTATAGCCGGTGTATTTGTATGCCTTTGCCTGATTGGTGAATTTACGGCGCTTGTAATTTCGTTTAAGATTATTCAGTCCGGGCTTTTATTTGCGGGAGTGTTGATTACATTGTCAGGTGTAATTACCGTAACAACAGTATTGCTGTTGTGTATTTATTCAATTATTTTCAATCACAGCTTTCGAAAATCTATACTTGCAATAGTTTTCGCCTGTTCTCTTGCAGTTACGGGTGCAGGCATCGGCACAGGCATTATGGGGGCAATGACACTGAAAAAAGTTACACCTGAAATGACGGAATATGTCTCAACATACACATTGAATATTGACAGTGCAGATAAATTTTTCCCGTTTGATTATCCTGAAGATCATTCGGATTATATTCAGTCAGATTCAGATGATATAAAAGTTGTTGTTTCTTATCCGAAATATTATAACAGCATAAAGCTCAGCAAAGATAATTGCGGATACGGCTACAGCAGTATTGTATGGATGCACGGAAATGATGCTGATGTTGTTACGGAAATTAAAAATGTTATCAGTTTAATCAATGACGGCTATGCACCCACTGATTTTTATGAAATGAAAGTATATGCTTCAAAAGAAAATATTGAAAAGATGGTAAAAAACGCCGAGGATTACAGAGCAAAGATATCGTACTGAAAAATTGGCCGTTTCAAATTATAGTAATAAAAAAATCCCGCTGAGGCGGGATTTTCAGTTCTTCGATAATTGGTTGAATTGTTCGCAAAATCAGCTTAAACTTTTTTCATAGGATTTTATCTTTCCTATTATTAAAATCGACAGGGGACAAAGAACCAGTTCAACAAGTGTTTTTAACAGTGCCTGAATTAAGATGATGGTCAGAAGCTGAAATATGCTTGTAATGATTGTGCCGTAACCGTCAATAAAATAATAAAGAAGCGGAAGAAAAACAAGACAGTCAACTATTTCACCGCATAAAGATGAAAGTATACTGCGAAAAGCAAAAGCCGATACTTTTCCGTTGGCGTCACGGGCTTTCATTTTTGCAAAAACAAGGTCGTTTAATAAATCGCCGAACATAAACGCCGTAAGAGAAGCGAAAACAATGCCCGGGGTTGAATCACATACAATAGAGAAAGCTTCGGAAGTGGATGAATCTATACCCGGCATAAGAGTAACAATTTTGAAACAGATAATCATAAAAATATTTGCGAATAATGCTATCCAGCTGATTTTTCTGCTCCATGAATAACCGTACACTTCAGAAAAAATATCAGAAGCAATATATGTAAACGGAAAAACCACAAATGATGCCGCAATGCTTAATTTCTGACCGAAAACAGTCCACCCGAAAAGGTCAATGCTTTTGTTTGCAACAACATTACTGATTAAAAGGGAAACTACGGAGAGTATTGCAACAATCATAAAAACTCCGGACATTTTTTCTTTTTTCCCTATTTCAAGAGAACTGATTATCTTTTTAATAACTGACATATTTTTATCAATCCTTTGTTATAATTATAATACAGCATTAAAATTTTACTGTTATTATGATACACCACGACAGAACAAAAATCAAGATTTTTAATATGTTTTACAGAGAAAAAATGAATCATAATACCGTGCTCAGATTTTAATACTGTTATATTGACAAATTTATGTAATAAATGTATCATAAATAACAGAATCACACATGTAAGGAGATTTTTAATTATGAATAAAATAAAGATAGGTATAGCAGGCACAAGAGGTCTCTCAACTCTTTTGGGACTTAAAAACCGTGAAGATGTTGAAATTGCCGCAATGTGCGACCTTGATGAGGCTCACCTTAACACTGCCGTTGAAAGAATAGGGGACAGCAATATAAAAACATACCGTGTATTTGACGATATGATTGAAAGCGACATTGACGCTGTAATTATTGCCACACCTATGCAGTGCCATGTTCCCCAGGCAATAGCCGCACTGGAAGCAGGCAAGCATGTTATGTGCGAGGTAACCGCAGGGGTTACAATGGACGAGCTTTTCTGGCTTTGCGAAACTGTTGAAAAATATAATAAAATATATATGTTTGCAGAAAACTATATTTACGACCCCAGAATACAGCAGATAAAGCAGATGGTAAAATCAGGCCTTTTCGGCGAACCGTATTACGCTGAGGGAATGTATCTGCATAATATAGGAGACCTGTTCGTTTATCCCAACGGTAAAACATCATGGCGTTCATTCTGGCAATGCGGTAAGAGAGGTAATTTTTATCCTACTCACAGCCTCGGCCCTGTAATGCAGTGGTTTGAAGGGGACCGAGTTACTGAAATCACAACATTTTCTCCCGGTGTATATAACGATATAGGACTCAGACAGGACAGCGGAACAACAACTATGTGCCGAACCGAAAAGGGCAAACTTATCAATATCCGTGTTGACTGCATGTCTCCAAGACCGCATAATATGGATAATTATCAGCTTCAGGGTACAAAAGGAATTGCTCAGCTTAAGCTTTACCGTGATGATATTGACCGTGTTTCTTTCATTGGCGAAGATTCTCCTATTCATAATATGCAATGGAAAAAGCTTGAAGAATATAATATGTACCTTCCCGAAAGATACGCAAATGCAACTGAAGAACAGTTAAAAGCAGGTCATAACGGCGGCGATTTCTTTATTGTTGATGATTTTATTAAAGCAATAAAAACAAATACACAGCCTGAGCTTGATGTTTACAAAGCCTGCGAGTGGACTGCTGTGGGACTTCTTTCCGAACTTTCTGTTACAAACAGCAATAAAACTCTCCCTGTTCCGAATTTCAGACCGGGTATGCCTCTTGAAGAGAAGAAAACCACTATATTATAATAATTGAAGATTTATGCTTCTGTACGGGAGACGGCATTGCCGGCTCCCGGTTTTTATGTCAATAATCAAATATACCGTTTAATTGCCGGATGTTTTCTGCAATTATAAATAATTTGAAAACTTTTGAAAAAGTACTTGGAAGTTTTTTGATTTTGTAATATAATACATATTGAGTATTTATGAATATATAGAAAGGAGCTCTTAAATTGGATACAAAATATTCTGTTTCGTTGAAAAAAATTATTGAAGCTCACGGATTTGAAATTGCTTATGCTCCTGACGATATTGATAACAGGACTGTTATTTCACCTGATGTAAACAGGCCTGCGCTTATATTTTCGGGATTTAATAAATATTTTGACTGTCACCGTTTACAGTTTATGGGTGCGCAGGAGTCGGACTACCTTAAAACTTTTTCTGAAAGAGGACTTGACAGAAAGGCAAAAAAGTTTTTATCATTACAGCCTGTTGCGGTTATATTAACAAGAGGCAGAGAATATCCTGACTGCTTTTATAAATATGCAAAGGAATATCAGGTTCCGCTTCTTAAAACACTTGACGCAACATCAAACTGTATGAGCACAATTATTTCATACCTTAATGTTGAGCTTGCGCCAAGAATAACAAGACACGGCGTTTTTGTTGAAGTTCACGGTGAAGGTGTTCTGATTCTGGGAGAAAGCGGAGTCGGTAAAAGTGAAACAGCTCTTGAACTGATAAAAAGAGGTCACAGGCTTATTGCCGATGATGCTGTTGAAATCAGACGGCCGTCTTCAAGAACTCTTGTAGGTTCTGCTCCGGAAAATATCAGACATTTTATTGAAGTAAGAGGAGTAGGTATTATTAACGCAAGGCGTATTTTCGGCGTTGGTGCGGTTAAGCTTACAGAAAGAATAGATATGGTTATTCAGCTTGAATCCTGGGTTGAGGGCAAAACTTATGAAAGACTCGGACTTGAAAGCGAATACACAGATATTTTAGGTATTCAGGTTCCGATTTATGTTGTTCCCGTTCAGCCGGGCAGAAATCTTTCAATTATTGTTGAAGCTGCTGCAATGAATAACCGTCAAAGAAAAATGGGCTATAATGCGGCGAGACAGCTGTTACATAATCTCGGTATGACAGATGACATTGTACCTGATGAAACAGAAATTGATATCTGGCACGATTTTTAATAAACAGGAGGAATTTTTATGTACAGAATAGGCGTTGATTTAGGCGGAACAAATATTTCCGTCGGTGTTGTAGATGAAAAATATAATATTGTCGGTAAGGGCTCTGTTAAAACAAATTCACCGAGACCTGCTGATGAGATTTTCGATGATATAAAAAAAGCCATTGATCTGGCTGTTGAAAATGCGGGGATTACAATGGACGATGTGTCCGTAGTTGGCGTAGGTACCCCCGGTTCTGTTGATGATGAAACAGGAAACATTGATTTTTCAAATAACCTTAAATTTCATAAGGTTCCTGCTAAAAAGATGCTTGAGGAAAGAACAGGCAAGCCCTGCAATTTTGCAAACGATGCAAGCTGTGCGGCTTTAGGTGAGCTTTATGCAGGCGCAGGCGAGGGCTGTAAGAACCTTGTTGCCGTTACTTTAGGTACCGGTGTAGGCAGCGGAATAGTAATCAACGGCAAAGTTTTCAGAGGAGCTAACTCAGCCGGCGGAGAAATCGGTCACACTGTTATAAATGTTAACGGCGAACCGTGCAACTGCGGAAGAAACGGATGCTGGGAAAGATATGCTTCTGCAACTGCCCTTATAGAGCAGACTAAAAAAGCTATGGAAGAAAATCCTGAAAGCAAAATGTGGAACTGCGCCGCAAACAGCCTTGATAATGTCAGCGGAAGAACGGCATTTGATGCAATGCGAATGGGCGATGAATCAGCTAAGGCGGTTGTGGATAAATATATTTATTATGTTGCAGTAGGTATAATCAATATTGTAAATGTTTTTCAGCCGGATGTTCTCTGCATAGGCGGAGGAATATGCAACGAAGGTGAGGTCCTTTTAGCTCCCATAAGAAAATACTGCGAAGCTGAAAGATATTCAAAATATGCAAAGAAACAGACCGAAATCTGCATAGCGAAGCTGGGCAATGATGCCGGTATCATCGGTGCAGCAATGCTCGGAGAATAATTATTGCTATGAATAAATACAGTATTATTTATGATTATGCGTTAAATAACGGCTGCGAAGTATATTACAACGAGCCGATGAGTAAGCATACTTCTTTTAAAATCGGCGGCAACGCATCTGTTTTTGCCATTCCGCAAAGTGATGAAGCGTTAGTTAAGCTTGTTGATAAATGCAAAAAAGAAAATGTCCGCTTTTTTATTCTCGGCAACGGCAGTAATATGCTTGTCAGTGATGAAGGCATTGATGCAGTTGTAATTCTTATGTGCCGTGAAAATGCGGAAATAAAGCTTATTGATGGAAACACAATTAAGGCAGATGCAGGCGCTTCGCTTATGAAGGTGTGTAGATTTGCGCTGGATAATTCATTGTCCGGTATGGAGTTTGCGTTCGGTATTCCCGGCAGTACGGGAGGAGCCGTTTTCATGAACGCAGGTGCATACGGCGGAGAAATAAAAGATATTATTTCTGAATGTGAATGCATCACTCCCGAAGGTGAAATTATTACTGTATGCAAAGAAGATATGCAGTTAGGTTACCGTACAAGTGTTTTTAATAAAAACAAATGTGTTATTCTTAACGCAACATTTAAGCTTATAAAAAAAGAGCAGTCTTATATAAAGAATGCTATGAATGATTTTCTTAACAGAAGAAAATCAAAACAACCGCTTGAATTTCCCAGCGCAGGCAGTGTGTTCAAACGGCCTGAGGGGTATTTTGCAGGAACTTTAATTGAGGAATGTTTACTAAAGGGTAAAACTATCGGAGGAGCTCAGGTGAGCGAAAAACACGCAGGCTTCATTATAAATGTGGGCGGAGCGACTGCGAAGGATGTTACTGACCTTGTTTCATTTATTCAGGAAACAGTCAGAAACGAAAAGGGTGTTGAGCTTGAACCTGAGATAAGAATAGTGTCATAATTGAGGAGGCAGAAGTTTATGGAAATTTTAATTGTTACAGGTATGTCGGGGGCGGGCAAATCCAAGGTGGTGGACGCTCTCGAGGATTTAGGATATTTTTGTGTTGATAATTTACCGCCAAAGCTTCTGCCCACTATAGCGTTGCTTCTTGATAAAGCATCGGAATCATACAATAAGGTTGCGGTTGTAACCGATATCCGTTCAGGCAAGCATTTTGATGATATTTCCGTATATCTTGAAACTCTGAAAGAATCAGGGTTCACATATAAGATATTCTTTATTGATGCCAATGATTCTGTTCTTATCAGCAGATATAAAGAAACAAGGAGATCCCACCCGCTTCTTAATGAGAATAACGGTTCTCTTTCAAAAAGTGTTGCCGCAGAAAGGTTTAAGTTAAGCAGTATTTTAAGTGTATCTGATTATTATCTTGATACTACAAGTCTTGCACCGGCTGACTGCAAGCGCAGAGTTGCTGAAATTCTGCTTGAAAGTTACGATGCCGCAATGCATATTCACTGTATGTCTTTCGGCTTCAAATACAGTTTGCCTATAGATTGTGATTTGGTGTTTGATGTAAGATGTCTTCCGAATCCGTTTTATGTTCCCGAACTTAAAAATCATACGGGTCTTGAAAAACCTGTAAGAGATTATGTTATGCAGTTTGAAGAAGCTGAAGCTTTGCTGTGCAAACTGAAGGATATGTTTGATTTTTTACTGCCGTTGTATTTAAAAGAGGGTAAAAGTCAGCTTACAGTTGCGTTCGGATGTACAGGCGGAAGGCACCGCTCAGTATGTTTCGCTGAAAATATCGGCAGTTATCTGAAATCAGCAGGATATAATGTAAGTATAAGTCACAGAGATATTAACAAATAGCAGAAGGTGTTTTGGTGTCTTTTACAGGTGAAGTGAAAAAAGAAATTTGCTCCGTCTATGAAAATTCTCAGGATTGCTGTAAACTTGCTGAGTGTTACGGTGCGTTAATTTCGGGAAAGTCTTTTTCATCAAGATGTATTAAATTTTCAACTGAATACGAATATGTTACAAGTCATATTTGCAGTTTACTTAATCTTTGCCTGGGTGAAGAATTATGCAAGGTTGAGCATAACAAGTCAAAATTTCAGTTTGAAATAACCGAAAAAGATAAAATACTAAAAGTTTTTTCTCTGTTCGGCCATGAGATAAATCAGCTGAATCTGAGAATTAACAGGTCTAATCTTCAGAATGACTGCTGTTATTCTGCTTTTTTAAGAGGCGTATTCCTTGCCTGCGGAACTATTGCAGACCCTAAAAAAAATTATCATCTGGAATTTAATATTCCTTTTATGAAGCTCAGTCAGGATTTATATAAACTGATTTGTGATTCGGATCTTTCTGCAAAAACTGCGGTAAGAAAAGGCAGTCATATTATTTATATTAAAGACAGTGAAGATATTGAAGATATGCTGACTTTTATCGGCGCACAGATTTCTTCGTTGGAAATAATGTCCATAAAAGTCGAAAAAGATGTTCGCAACAGAGTAAACAGAAAAATAAATTTTGAATATGCAAATATCGAACGGTCAATTCAGGCAGGACTGAAACAGGTCGAGGCCATTGAACTGATTATTCAACGGCAGGGACTTGACACTTTGCCTGATGAATATAAAGAGCTTGCGTTGATAAGACTTGAAAATCCCGATATGTCTCTTAAACAGCTTGGTGAAGAACTGTCAACGACGCTTTCCCGTTCCGGAATAAAGCACAGACTTGATAAGATTGTTGAAATAGCGGAAAATTTAAAGAAATAAGGTGATTTTCATGGGAGGCTTTACCCATTTGCATCTTCATACTGAGTACAGCCTTCTTGACGGCGCATGCAGGCTGGATAATGTAATTGACAGAGCAAAAGAATTAGGGCAGACTTCACTTGCAATAACTGACCACGGCGTTATGTACGGCGCCGTTGATTTTTATAAAAAAGCAAAAGCAAAGGGTATTAAGCCGATAATCGGCTGTGAAGTATATGTTGCCTCAAGAACAAGGTTTGATAAGGTTCACGCTCTTGACAGCGAAAGGTATCACCTTATTCTTTTATGTAAAAATGAAACAGGATATAAAAACCTGACTGCAATGGTTTCTGAAGCATGGACAAGCGGTTTTTATGTTAAACCCCGTGTTGACAGAGATCTTCTTTCACAGTATTCTGAAGGTATTATTGCACTTTCGGGGTGTCTTGCAGGCGAAGTTGCTCAGTGCCTTCTGAATAACGATTATGAAAAGGCAAAAGAAACGGCTTTATGGTATAAAGGTGTTTTCGGTGAAGGCAATTATTACCTTGAAATTCAGAATCACGGTTTGAAAGAACAGCTTTTAATTGAGCCGATGCTGATTAAACTTTCGGAAGAAACGGGGATTCCTCTTGCCGCAACAAACGATGCTCATTATGTAAACAAAGAAGATTCTGCAATTCAGAAGGTTCTTATTTGTATTCAGACAAATAAAACCGTTAATGAAAATACAGGCTTTGATTTTGAAACAGAAGAGTTTTATCTTAAAAGCGAAGAAGAAATGCGCAGCTTGTTTTCCCATGTTCCTCAGGCTGTTGATAATACCTGCATCATTGCCGAACAGTGCAATGTGGATTTTGAATTCGGTAAAACAAAACTTCCTGATTTTAATGTACCTGACGGCAAAGACCATTTTGAATATCTTAAAGAAAGAAGCTTTGACGGATTTTTTAACCGATACGGTGAAAATTATGATAAATCGTATTTTGACAGGCTTGAATATGAGCTGAGTGTTATAAAAAGTATGGGATATGTTGACTATTTTCTTATTGTCAGCGATTTTATAGACCATGCAAAAATGAAAAAAATACCTGTCGGCCCGGGCAGAGGCTCAGGAGCGGGCAGTATTGTTGCCTATTGTCTGGGTATAACGGGTATTGACCCGATGAGATATTCTCTGATGTTTGAGCGTTTTCTAAACCCCGAAAGAGTCAGTATGCCGGATATTGATGTTGATTTCTGCTATGAACGCAGGGGCGAAGTAATTGAGTATGTTATTGAGAAATACGGTGAAGACAGAGTCGCTCAGATAGTAACCTTCGGTACTCTTGCCGCAAAAGCCGCTATAAAGGATGTAGGCAGGGCTTTAGGTATTTCTTATGCGGTTACTGATGCTGTTTCAAAGGCAATACCGAAAGAACTGAATATTACCATTGATTCGGCGCTTGAAAAAAGCTCTGATTTCAGGGAACTTTATGAATCAACAGATGAGATTAAACAGCTTGTTGATACCGCAAGAAAAGTTGAGGGAATGCCCCGTCATACTTCAACTCATGCGGCAGGCGTTGTTATCACTAAAAATGCCGTTTCATCTTATGTTCCTCTTTCGCTTAACGATAATGTTCCGGTTACTCAATATACAATGACCACTCTTGAAGAGCTTGGCCTTCTGAAAATTGATTTTCTCGGCTTGCGTACTCTTACGGTAATAAATGATGCCGTTAAAATGATTAAAAAGAATAATCCGGATTTTGACATTGAAAAAATAAATATTGATGACAGTGAAACATTCAGAATGATATCCGCAGGACAGACTGACGGAGTTTTTCAGCTTGAATCATCCGGTATGAAAAATGTTCTTATGAGTCTTCAGCCGTGTAATATTGAAGATATTATTGCTGTTTTGTCATTATACAGACCCGGTCCGATGGATTCCATTGATACATATATTCATAACCGCCATCATCCGGAAGAAATAAAATATAAAACAGAAATGCTTAAACCTATTCTCGAGGTAACCAACGGATGTATGGTGTATCAGGAACAGATTATGCAGATTTTCAGAACTCTTGCAGGCTATTCATTCGGTCATGCCGATATTGTTCGAAGAGCAATGTCAAAGAAAAAACATGATGTAATGGAAAAAGAGAGAGAGGCATTTGTTGAAGGGTGCATTAAAAACGGGATAAGCGAAGTTTCCGCAAACGATATTTTTGACGATATGTCTTCATTTGCTTCTTATGCGTTTAATAAATCACACGCCGCCGCCTATGCTTATGTTGTTTACAGAACGGCGTATCTTAAATGTCATTATCCCTGCGAATATATGGCGGCACTTCTCAGCAGTGTGCTTGATAATGCTTCAAAGGTGGCAGGGTATACAAACGAATGTCACAGACTCGGTATTAAAGTTTTACAGCCCGATGTTAATGAAAGCGTAAATAACTTTACTGTCAGTTCGGGCAATATCAGATTCGGTCTTCTTGCAGTCAAAAATCTGGGCAGGGGACTTATATCGAGAATTATCAATGAAAGAAATAACGGAAGATTTTATTCGTTTTATAATTTCTGCAAAAGAATGCAGGGCAGTGACCTTAACAGAAGGGCTGTTGAAAGCCTTATTAAATGCGGAGCACTTGATTCACTGGGAAGCAACAGAAGAAGTATGCTTCTCGGTATGGAAGATATTCTTTCAAATCTTGACACTTCAAGAAGGCAGAACATCGCAGGTCAGATAGGATTTTTTGATATGGATAATTCGTCGGTTTCTCATTCGGAACCGAAACTTCCTGCTCTTGATGAATTCCCTGAAAGCCAGCTCCTTTCAATGGAAAAAGAAACTACGGGAATGTTTTTGTCAGGACATCCTGTGTTTGCATATAATGAAAAAGTCAAAGAGCTTAAATGCTCATACATTGAAAACATTGTTTCTGACGATACAGGAAAATACTGTGACGGCACTCATATCCGCATAATCGGAATAATTACGGCTGTAAAGAAAAAAATAACAAAGAATGATACAACAATGGCTTATGTTACTGTTGAAGACACTACCGGAAGCATAGAAGTTATTTTATTTCCGAAGGTTTATCAACAGCTTTCTCATTATCTTAAAGAGGGAGTTGTGTATGTTTTTACAGGCAGAGTTAATGCGAGGGAAGATGAGGATTCAAAAATCGTCTGTGATTTAATAGAAAATCCTGATGTTGCCTTTGCACCGAAAGATAATGATAAGGAAAAACACAGAAAGCCTTCTGATTATCAAACGAAAATAAAAAAAGGTATTTTTCTCAGATTTGACAGCGAAGAAGATAACAGAATTCTTAAAGCTGAACAGTATATGGCAATTTTCGAGGGCAGTATTCCTGTATATTATTATTTTAATGATTCAAAAAGGTATGTTCTGCAATCGAAAAATAAGTTTGTGTCAGACAATGAACCGTTAATAAATGAGCTGAAAAAATTGCTCGGAGAAGAAAATGTTGCTCTCAGATAGCAAAATAATCCAATATATTTCCGTAAAATAATTGACATAAATACTAATCTGTAGTAAAATGACATTTAATGTCGATATTTATCCAGACCCAAGGAGGTAACATATAATAATGAAAAAGATAGGTGTTCTTACAAGCGGAGGAGATGCTCCGGGAATGAATGCTGCGTTTCGTGCAGTAGTACGCTCAGGCTGTGAAAACGGTCTTGAGGTTTACGGAATTGAAAGAGGATACGAAGGACTTATGAACGATAATATGTCACTTATGGACCTTCGTGATGTTTCTGATATTATCAACAGAGGCGGTACAAAACTCTTTTCGGCAAGAAGCCCCAAATTTGCTACTGAAGAAGGTATGCAGCAAGCTATAGAGGTTTGCAAAAAGAGAGGAATTGAAGGCGTTGTTGTTATAGGCGGCGACGGTTCTTTCAGAGGAGCCCGTGACCTTTCACTCAGAGGAATACCCTGCATCGGTATTCCCGGCACTATTGATAACGATATTGCCTGCTGTGATTATACAATAGGATACGATACCTGCCTTAATACTATTATGGATATGGTTGACCGTATAAGAGATACCACAGCTTCTCATGATCGTTGCTCGGTTGTTGAAGTAATGGGCAGAAGAGCAGGTTATCTTGCACTTAACGCCGGTATTGCCTGCGGTGCAACATCAATACTTATCCCTGAGGTTGAATATGATTTCAACCGTGATGTTATTGAAAGAATTCGCAGAACTCAGCGCACAGGCAAAATGCACTTTGTTATTGTTGTTGCTGAGGGTATCGGCGGCGTTGAGGAGCTTGCAAAGCGTATTGAAGCTGAAACAGGCGTTGAGTCAAGAGCTACTGTTTTAGGTCATGTTCAGCGTGGCGGGTCTCCTTCTGTTAAAGACAGAGTTATGGGCAGCCGCAT
>JAZQPL010000050.1:0-35769 GCA_045628495.1 Acutalibacteraceae bacterium | reverse complement strand
AAATCGGATTCACTGCCTGTGCAGCTGATGTTGACCCTGTTGGGAGCGCATGGGACAGAGCTTGTGAATTATACGCTCAGCTTACGGGTACTGTTGTTGACTACGGCAAATATCACAGCGAAAAATACGGGCATGAACGGTACGGCAAAGATTACACGGAAAAAGCTCTTGTTGAAAAATGGGACAGCGAAAACAAAATAAACATTATCTGCCATTCCTTCGGAGGTCCGACATGCTCATTATTCGCTTCAATTCTCGAATACGGTTCTCAGGAAGAAATTGATTATACCGATGACGGAACTGTTTCGGAATTTTTCAAAGGCGGAAAAAGCGGTTACATTTATTCAATAACAGGAATCGCAGGAGCATATAACGGAACTTCAGCCTGTATTGCAGTGGAAAAAATAGAAAACCTGATTAACTTCGGAGTAAATGAAACAGGTGACAACGGATTATATGATATGATACCCGACAATGCTCAAAAGCTTAATGAAACAATAAAAACAGCTGATGATATATATTATTTTACGGTTCCATGCTGTTCCACTGAAAAAATCGGAAATGTCGATATTCCGAATATAGCAAAAACAGATATTGAATTCTATTTAACATCAATAATAATTACCATGCTTAATACTGTCACAGACGGCGGTATAATAATTGATGAAGGCTGGCATCCGAATGACGGACTGGTTAATACGATTTCGGAAATCGGGCCGTTCAACGCCGAATTCAATTATCTGAATTCTTCTCCGTCGATTAAGCTTGCAGAAAACGGATTTGAAAAAGGAATTTACAATGTGCTTGAAACATACAACGGTGCTCATATGTCAATATTAGGCAACATTGTTTTGTCAAACGATGAAGGCATTGATTATCTGATTAGTGTTATGAGTATGATTAATGCAATTTAATCATCGTCAGAGTAACGAGCAAAAAATCCGGGTTGTCAACAACGACAGCCCGGATATATTTATGTATTCTTATTTTTCAAAATATTCATCGCAGATATCTGCAAGACAATATTTTCCTCTGCGGTAAGGCGCACGGTCAATCCATTTTCCGCTTGTGAAGTCGGGTACAGGAACCGGCATTCCGCCCATTGAAACACTTTGTTCAGAAAGAACGGTTACAGCCATCCATACTGCCGTATCATACACATCAATGGGAGGCTCGGCATCATTAACAACACTATCAACATAAGCACTGAGAACAAGGAAGTCCATACCGCCGTGACCGCCTGCGTGTTCCTCTAAATCTTTATACTGCTTCCACAGCGGGTGCATATATTTTTCCGTGTAAACATCCATATCCTCAAACTTGTGTTTTTCAGGTGAAAGTTCATCACTGTAAAAATAATCACATTCAGGTGTTTCCTGGAAAATTGCTTTTGTTCCCTGAACCACATAATCCCTTGAATACGGCCGTGGAAGTGAGCAATCATGATGAAGTGTTATTGTTTCGCCGTTAGCGCACTTTATCATTGTTGTGGTAACATCGCCCTGATTGAATTCAGTACCGAAAAGATAATAATCCTCGCCTTTTTCTTTTTTAATCCACTGGTTAAGACCCTTTGATTTGCTTGCAATTGAAGAAACAGTAAGAAGTCTGTTGCCTCTGTTTATATTTATAAGCTTGCAGATAGGTCCTAACTGATGTGTAGGATAAAGTTCACCGTTACGGTTTATGAAGTTTTTAAGTCTGCCGTGACGGTTTTCTTTTCCAAGGCATATTTCATCACGCAAATCGTGACGGTATCCGCCTTCAAGGTGAACTATCTCTCCGAAAAGTCCCTGTTTCATCATATTGAAAATTGTCATTTCATTTTTATCATAACAGCAATTTTCAAGAAGCATACAGATTTTTCCTGTTTCCTCGCTTGTTCTTACAAGCTGCCAGCACTCTTCCAGAGAAGCGGCGCCGCCAACCTCCATAGCTGCATGCTTGCCTGCTTTCATTGATGCTATTGCAATTTCAGCATGGGTAATCCATGTTGTGCAAATAACCACCGCTTTAATATCATCCCTTGCAAGAAGCTGTTTATAGTCGAGATATACATCAGCATCGTTACCCGATTTTTCTTTAACTATCTCTTTACCCTGCATAGCTCTGTCTTCATATAAATCACAAACGGCAGTGACCTTAACGCCCTCAACGCTTAAAAGCTCGCCTAACATTCCACGACCTCTGCCGCCTAATCCAATAAATCCGAAATTTGTAAATTCTGCCATAACTATTCCTCCGAATGAAATTTATACAATGTAATTATTAAGGTAGTGTTCAGTTCCGCCAAGCTCATATTTATGGCGTTCTGTACCTCTTGACATATCTGTAACAACAGTAGTACCCTTGCCGTCTTTATACAGTATATCCCTGAAATATCTGAAATAAGCAGTTCTGCCGGGGGTGTAGTAACTGTATTCTTCGTCAAAGCAGACGATTATATTACGCCACATATCTTTATTTTCCATTATGCCGTAAATAAATCCGATTTTTTTACTGCCGTTGTAAATTCCTATCATATAGCTGTCTTTGTTATTAACCATATTATAGGTTATATAATTAAATTTGTTGAGCCCTGATTTAAGATTATCATTATATTTTTTATTATAATACTTATATACCGTATTCTTAAATCCGTCTTTCTTTAAGCTTATTGCATTTTTGCTTGATGAACGGTTAAGGTATATTCTGAAAAATTCATCCGCATCCTGCTGTGAAACGGTATTATGTTCTTCAATATGAATTTCCATTTCTGTTTTATTTTCACGGTTAAAAGCTTTTCTGATATTCTGCCTTGAATACTTTGTCATAGTTTTATGAAACTCATCAAAACTGTCATGAGGCAGGGTCTGAACGCAAATTGTGTTGCTGATATAACTGTCGGGATATTTAGCTTTCAGATATCCGTCAAAAGAATTATTTTCTTTTACAAAGCTAAAATGAATTTTCAGTCCCGGGTAAGTCTTTTTTACTTTTCCAATAATTGCATCGGCACACTCACTGTCAAATTCATCATAAATAAAATTAAGATAATCGGTAAAACTCCACTGACCGATTAAATACACACCTGACGAAATTCCGATGCCTTTATATTCAATGCCTGTTTTTCTGATATGTAACGGTGCAATCATTCGGGGCTTTCCGTCTTTATACGCAACAAAATAATAAGCTTTTTCGCTGAGCTTAAAGCACTTTTTCTCATACTGCATATTAAGCCCGTAATACCATATATACTGTTGAAAAACAGTCATATCCTTCCCTTTTTGAAGCAGTTCCCAGTCACTTTTGATTTTATCAAAATCTTTATAACCAAAAACTTTTATTTCAATCATTATGACAGCTCCTTTTATTTTCATTAAAACTTCTTATAATATTTTCAAATCCGCAAAAAGTTTTGTGCGACATTCTGCCGGCAAAAGTGAATCCCGCCTTTTTTATTGCCCCTGTGCTCGCTGTATTAAAACCGTAAGCATAAATTACGGAATAATCTTTATTGCTGTTTGATGAAATCATTTTTAATAAATCGCAGTAAAAGCCCTGCCGTCTTCTTTTTTCATTTGTAAAAAAATGATACAAAACCTGGGCGTTTTCGGGAATTACGGAATAACTGTCAATTTCAAGCACATAAAACTCTCTTTTGCTGTCTGCAATCCATCCCCAGCATCCCCAGCCTTGAGAGTCCGCCAAAAGACAAAACTTATCATTGTTTTCAAAACGCTTTTTTATATCTGCATCAGAAACAGAAAAATCAAACTCAGCGCAAAGACCGTTATATTCACTTTCATTTAAGGCAACATACATCTGCCTTCCGTCTGAAACAGACAAATCAACAGTACGATTATTTGCAATAAAAAAATCATGGTCATTTTTATATCTGCAAACATAAAGACTGACAATCCGCTTTAACCGTTCTTTTACCATACATCAACCTTTTATTTTCTTACTGAAAATCCATACAAGTCTTTTCAGATTAAACCGTTTATATTTTATATCAACAATTTCAATTTTATCTGTTTTTGCATAAGTATGAATACCCTCAGGTGTCTGAGGAAATTCTGTTATAATATTCTGCGGTGATAAAACAGAATAAACTTCTTCATCATATCCGTTATTATCACACTGATTTATTTTATAAAAAATTATTTTTCCGCCGTAAGTTCCGTTTTCACAGCACTGTGCGGGGCGAAGCCTTATATTTTTATAACTGAAGGTATTCCCCGCTCCTCTTTTATCTAAAGCAGATTTATAAACAGGGCTGAATTCCGTTTCTTTTCCTTCTGAATTGTATAAAGCTAAATCAACACTCATATCATTCTGCGGACAAATTATACCGGCAATATACATTCCGTTTTCTATTACCGTATCAACTGCATTTGTATTTTTAACCGCAACGCTCATTTTTTCCCATTTATAGGGAAAATCAACAGCCCTGTAAAACTGAATACATTTATCTTCATGAGTTTCCGGCATCATAATAATATTGCCGTCTTTTTCAAAAACAAGAGGATATGAAAGGTGAAAACTTTCTTTAAGAACAGGTACGGGCTTTGTAAAAGAACCGTTAATAAATTCACTGCAGCCGATTATGCCGACTTCGGTTTTATTATCAAACATTTCGACAAAAAGATATGTGCGGCCGTCTTTTTCAAAAAGGAACGGGTCTGCATACCAATACCGCATATCAGCTTTAAGCATTTCAAATTTATATTTTTCTTTTGCGTTTACAACTGAATTATCTTCACTGTATTTGCGAAAGCCAATGTTCCAATATTCTTCGTTTATAAGTTCTTTTATCGGTCTCATCGCAATCCACCCCACTGTAAACATATATTTCAAGTATAACACAAATAATATTTCAGTCAAGGTTAATGCATATTTTTATTTCTGACTTTTTATTGTTTTTATATTCAATATGTAGTATTATTATAAAAAAGCAGATGAGGTGTAATAATGAAAAGAATTATTTCTCTTATATTATCGGCAATCATTCTTGTTCCTTTTTGTATGCTGTCAGTATCAGCATCGGCAAAAATCGCAGATAACGCCGTTTATGTTTCAAATAGCGGCAATAACAGCTCCGACGGAAGCTTTGAAAATCCTCTTGCAACAATAGAGGCGGCAAAAGAAAAAGCTAAGACGCTTTCCGGAAATGTTACGGTTTATTTCAGAGAAGGTACATATACATTTAACAGCACCGTTAATTTTACCGGTAATGATAAATCAAATGTAACATATAAAGCATATAATAACGAAAAAGTTATTTTCACATCAGTAAACGAATATAAAGGGTTTGACGAATGTACCGTTAACGGAGTAAGAGCATTTAAAAAGAATGTAGGAAAAAGCGAAAAAATTCCGTCATTATTTAACGGTGAAAAAATGCTTAAAATCACAAGATATCCCGAAAGCGGTTATCTGTATCCTGAAAAAATCAGTAATGAAAACTGCCTCAATCCCGAAACAGAAAAAACAAACGGAACCACATTTCTTTCATACAATGCGATGACCGTTAATAAAAACGATTTGCCTGATTTTATAAACCCTGATTCTGTTGTTGTGAGAATACTTCATTTCTGGAAAGATGAATATCTTCCGGTTAAAAGCTATAATCCCGAAAACGGATTTATGGAATTTACAAAAGGTTCGTCTATGGTAATCAAAACAGAAGACAGATATTTTCTTGAAAATGTATTTGAAGCATTAAACGAACCTGAAGAATGGTATTACGATAAAAGCAGCGGTTTTCTGTATTATATACCAACCGATACTCAAAATCCCGAAAGTCTGACTCTCTGCGGAGGGAATCTTGAAACGCTTATCAATGTAAACGGAGCTGACGGAATATCTTTTGAAAATATAATTTTCAGAAGCAACGGATTTAATACCAATCCCCACACGGATTGTTCTCAGGCGGCTTATGATGCTAATCCCTGCTTATCTTACGAAAACACAAAAAACTTTACAGTAAAAAACTGTGAATTCAGAAATCTTTCATCATGTGCCGTGTTTATGGGGAAAGCCGTTTCTCAAAGCAGTGTTGACAGCTGTGTTTTTGAAAATATCGGTGCGCAGGCTGTGTATATCAGGGGTGAAAATCTTCCTGTTGAAGACAGCATGACTACTAAAAATATAAAAATCACCAACAATATAATTTCCGGATTCGGAAAGATTTTTTATAACGCAGTCGGTATTCTTGTTATTCATGCAAACAGCGTTGATATAACTCATAATGAAATCCATGACGGATATTACACTGCAATATCCGTAGGATGGGTATGGGGGTACTCATATTCCGTAACATACAACAATAAAATATGCGATAATCTTATTTACAACATCGGTCAGGGATGGCTTTCGGATATGGGCGGAATTTACACCCTTGGCAACCAGCCGGGAACGGTTATATCCGGCAATGTTATTCATAATGTTGCCGCAGACCCTGACGAAGGCGGTTACGGCGGCTGGGGTATTTACCTTGACGAAGGTTCATCTTACATTATCGTTGAAAAAAATCTCTCCTACTGTTGCGGAAGTGATTCATATCATCTTCATTACGGTTCATATAATACTGTAAGAAACAATATTTTTGCCCTGAGCGGCGAATCGCAAATTCGTATAACATCAAGTGCAAAAAGGTCAGTTGCCAATGACGGAGGAAGAAAAACAGCGGACTTTTACAACAATATTATTCTGACAGACAATATGGTCAGAACATTTTCCTGCATGGAAAATAAGGATTCATATTATGAACACAACAATATTTTCTGGGACATTTCAAACGGTGAAAATATACTTGTAGGCAAAAATACAGATATTAAAAAAGGGTTGAGCATTGAATCCGCTCAAAGAAAAGGATATATACATAATCCCGTTATTGCAGACCCGTTATTCAAAGATGTACATAACTATGATTTTGAGCTTAATGATAATTCCCCTGCTTTTGCCGCCGGATTTGAAAAATGGAATATTGAAAATGCAGGAACATTAAAGAACACAACTGTCGGACTCTGCCGTCAAGGCGGTATGACTGCATATAATTCGGACTCTCAACGGGTTGACATGAAATCTTCTAAAGAATCATGGTGCTTTTTCAGAAATATTCTCAACAGTCTTTACAGGTTTTTTATCTTAATAAAAAATTCATTTAGAAAATAAATATAATCATAATCCCCGTCAACTGTAAAAATTCAAGCTGACGGGGTTAATTTTTTTATTTAATTTCATTTATTATATCTTTTATTTCATTAAGATTTTTTATTTCATAATCAATTCTTAAATTTGTATCGTTCTTTTTTCCGTCGGGATTATACCAGCAGCATTTAATTCCCGAGTTGTTGCCGCCGAGGATATCGCTTGTAAGAGAATCTCCGATTATAAGTATCTCATCTTTATTACAGCATATTATCCGGTCAAAAACCTCATCAAAAAATGCCTTTGAAGGTTTTTCCGCTCCTATTTTATCGGAAATAAATACGCCGTCAAATATTTCATTAAGTCCTGAACGGCTGAGTTTATTCTCCTGTGCTTCAACAGTACCGTTTGTTACCGCATATTGCTTTATTTTGCCCTTAAAGCTCTTTAACAGCTCAAAAGAATTATCATTAAAAAATATTTTATCTCCCAATGCCGTACGGTAAATCCTGTTCAATTCATCAATATTGCAAAATTCTATACCTTCAAGCTTAAAAAATTCTTCAAATCTGCCTTTCTGAACCCGGGATTTCGTAATCTCCCCTCTTTCCAGCATTTTCCAGTACTTTACATTTATTTTTGAATACCTTTCAACCATACTGTCATCCGCAATACATATATTAAGCTGTGAAAAGCATTTTTTAATTGCATAATTTTCTGACTTGAGAAAATCAAGAATTGTTCCGTCAATATCCCACAAAAGAACCTTTATCATAACAAACCTCACATAATGAATTTATTTAATTATACATCTTTTTCAAATCAAGCGCAAATATAACTTGTAAAATCAATTTTTTGGTATATAATGGTTGTGAGGTGATTGTGATGATTATTGATAAAATTGAAAATTATGAAGAATACTCAGAAGAACATCCTGAGTTTAAAGTAATTTATGACTTTATAGAAGATGACCGCAAAGAACAAAAAGCTGACGGAAGTTATGAACTTGACGGCAAAAAGCTTTTTGTAAACATAAACACATACAGAACACAATTTGAAAAAGAAGTTAAATACGAAGCTCATAAAAAATATGCCGATTTGCAGTATATATGCTCCGGAATTGAAAAAATAGGCTGGTCTCCCCTTAAAGATATTGAAAATAATCTTATCAGTGAAGAATATTCAAAAGGCGGCGATATTGCATTTTATTCAGGCCAGGGTAAATTTGATTTTGTTCTTACCAAAGGTTCGTTCCTGTATCTTGCTCCTGAAGATGCTCATGCTCCCTGCCTGTGCGCAGATAAGGAAATGACAGTTCGTAAAATGGTATTCAAAATTTTACTTTAACATCCACAGAAAAAAGTATGGATTTTCATTACGAGAATCCATACTTTTTGTTTTTATATTATTTTATATATTGTCCACACTCTGTTTCCGCCGATATTTCTCAAGCCTGCCTCAACAGTGAAGCTTGTGCTTTCTCCGCTTTCGTTATTGTTGACTTTATAGCTGACCCTGTAATGTCCGTTTTCTTTAACATCGGAATCTCCTGTTTTTTCGCAATCCAGAGATGGCTTGTAAGTATTTAATCCAATGTAATAGTATCCATCGTATAAATACAATCTGTCGGAAACATTCCCGGAAGCTGTGTAATCATAAACAGTGTTATATGTAACTTCGTCGTAGTACTGAACAGATGATGAATTAGTATATTGTACATCAAACACATTTTCAATAATCCATCTTACATTTTCTTCCGGAAGAACAGCGTAACTGTCATACGAAGTAAGCATTTCTTCCGGGTCAACCTCATCATATATTCTTTCATAAGAACCGAAATACATACTGTAAGCCGGTATCGCTGTTGTATCGGAAAGTAATACCGATGTCACCCACGGGCATATTCCGCAAGAGAAATTGCCGGTGCAGTCATATTCTGGCAGCTTGTCATAACTGGAAATCATACAGGTAAGATTATAAAAATCCTCATCTGTTGCGTCAAGATATCCTGTCCCTTCTCTCGACATACGGGTATCATCAGAAACTGCAGTATTTTCCGTATTCTGTTTTCCGTCGTGCGATACTGTTATAACTTCATCCGGTTCATAATATTCATCATCCGAATATCCTGAAGGCATAAATCTGAGCACCAAAACAGTGACTGCCGCAATAAACAGTATTATTATCAAAACAATAAACCACCGATTGGATGATTTTCCGCCTTTATTAGCTTTATTATTTTTTCTGTTTGAAGACTGTCTGTTTCCGCCTTTGGCAACAGAACTGACACTTGACACAGATTTGCCGCTTTTGCTGTTGCCGACAGAACTTATACTTGATATTGAATTTGAAATATCATTGTTGCTCTGAGTGGATTTTTTAGTAATAACAACCTGAGGTGCCGTTGATGTTATAGGTTCATCGGCAACTCTGCTGTGCTGCAAGCTCCAGCCAGAATAATCAAGGCTTGCACTTATATCAAATCTTTCATTTTCGGGAATTACGCCGTTATAATTACTGCACTTCGGGCAGAACTGACTTCCGTTTGCAATATCAGCTCCGCATTTGGGACAAATCATAGAAAAATCCCTTCCAGACTATATTAGTTTCTTTTTTTTCTTAATTATTTGCTTTCGGAGTCACTTTCCGACTGATTTTTCACTTCTTTTGAATCTTTAAGAAAACGCTCTGCGTCATTATGTTCTTCAAGAAGCTTATCTTTTGCTTCCTCATCATCACCGTCTACAATTTCGTCACATTCACTGCAGAGAAAATCGTCGTTTTCCATTGACAGTGAAAACTCCGTTGAACCGCATATTGCACATTCTTTAACAGGATGTATTATAAAAAATGCCGCAACCGCACCGATAATAAGAACCGCAATAATACTTAAAGTAATAATAAGTCCCTTTTTTGATTTTTTATTTTTCGCATTTCCCGGGAAATTACCGTTTAATCTGCATCCGCATACTTCACAAAAAGAACTGTTTTCAGCAACAGGCGCTCCGCAGTCAGGACACAAAGATACTGTGCCTGTGTCATTATTATCATAAACCGGATTACTGCGGCCTTCTATATTGAATCCGCAGCTTTCGCAGAATATATTATCCTTCGGGTTACGGTTCCTGCAATTAGGACAAACCTTAAAATCAGCTGTACCCGGGTCGGCAAAAACATATGGAGGTTCGGTTTTACTAAAAGAATCTCCGTTATTCTGAAGTCTGCACCCACAGCTTTCACAGAACATATTTCCTTCAACAACAGGTACTCCGCAGTTGGGGCAAACATTTTTCACGGTATTATCATAATCAATATTCGGTTCAGCAGAAAGACCTACCGTTTCATCTAACGAATTCATATTATATCCGCATTGACAGCAGAACGAATTTCCCTCTTCCATAAGAGCACCACACTGCGGACATCTGCGGCCGGAATTATTTATTTTTTTATCGGGAATTACCGGGCTGTCAACTGAGGCTCCGCACTTTGTGCAGAACATAAATCCTTCCTTTACATAGGAACCGCAATTACGGCAAACAACACTTGTCTGGGATGCCTTTATCGCATCAAGTTCAGACTTTGTAACAGCTTTATCATCAGGAGTTCCGCAACGGTCACAGAATTTATTGCCCGGAACAAATATACAACCGCAATTCGGGCAGAACTTTTCTTCCGGTTTATCAACCGGGATATCTTTTGTATTATCAGTAACAGGCGAACCGCAGCGTTCGCAGAATTTGCTGTTTTCTCTTAATTCCGCCCCGCACACCTGACAGTTCTTAATGTTACTGTTAATCATATCAACATTTGAAGTATTGTCGCTTTTTTGCTTTGACGGCTTGTCAAGTCCGTTGTTTGCAGCAGCAATAATATCATCCATTGATACTCCGCCGATATTGTTTTCTTTCATAATTATTCCTCCTGTATCGCTGTTGTAAAGTCAGAATATTGTTTATTGAAATCTTTTGTTAAACTTAACCTACAGGTTCCCCCTGCGTGCTGTTTTCACCGTAAGGTAAGCCCGGTTTTCCGTTTTGAATATTACTGCTTGTTTCACTTGAACTTGATGATGCGTTTTCTGAATTATCCGTCGGAACAGTAATACTCTGGGTATATCCTCCGCTGAATCTTGTTGTTGAAACAGCACTTGTTGCCTGAGTACTTTCGTAATGATTGTCATTACGGCTGATTGTTGATGCCGTGATGCTTTTTTCCACCGTTTTTTTATCTTTCTTTTCTAAAAAAACTACTGCCGAAATAATTGAAATTCCCATAGCGATAACAAGAACAAGAGCAATTATCACAGCTGTTCTCAAATTGCGTTCGCTCTTTTCACTTTCGCCGTCATCATCTTCAAAGTTCTCAGCCTTTTTGTCTGAATCAACGCTTAAAGGCGCCATAAGACCTTGAACCTCAGGTTCATCTTCAGAATAGCTTAATTCATAAAATGAATCATTTTCCCTGAGAGTTTCATCAAAGGACTCAGTATTATCATTTTCATCTTCAAAGCTTAAAATAATATATGAGCAGTCATCTGAATTCGGATATTTATCAATAACATAATTTTTTATAACACGCATAAGTGTCTGCTCACCGTTTTTTTGAGTTGCAAGTGAGGCAAGCTTATCTGCTGTTTCACGCATCTGACCTTCTGCATCGTCAAAAACATATTCGGAAATACCGTCGCTCATCATAAAGAAAGCGGTTGCATTTCCCCGTTCAAACCGGCTGATTGATATTTTCTTCTCCGCATACGGATTTGTTATAAAAAATGTTGAAGAAGCAAACTCTCCGTTATCCGGTGCTGATACAACCATTGCTCCTTCCGGAGTGGTCATACCTATTACGCCGTCACCTATATGACAGACAATTACCTTATCATCTTTTACCGCACATACAAGCATCGTGGAAGAAAGCTTGATAATATCGTCAACGCCAAGCTCGTCCGCACGCTTTTGCAATGCCCTCTGGCAAACGGTTTTCAAAACGGTTTTAAGATTTTCCGTGTCTTCTTCTTCATAAAATTTATCAAAATTATTGCAGAAAAAATCAACAGCAGTATCACATACACATTCAGCACCGTCTGCCGAATGTGTATATTTTTCATTACCTGCTCCGTCTGCAAGAGCAATAACGGTAACACCGTTTTGAGTTAATGAATATGTTCTGTCCTGGCAAGGAAGCCCGAGTTTTTTATGTTTTGCACCCTGCAAACAACATTGTATAATATTCATCAGTCAGGCACACACCAATCTCCTATATCAATTTCCTGTCCTTTGGGAGCTTCTTTCCCGTAAAGAATCTCATCTTCGTTTCCGCCGCTGATAATACTGTCTGAACTGGAGCCCAGGAATTCAAACAATCTGCTGAGGTCTGTCTCAGATACAGTAATAGGCGTTTCTCTTTTTTCGGAAAGTGAACGAAGAATATTTATATCAACATCTGAACCGATACCCACATTAAACACAACAAGCTTGTTATTCCTTTCAAGCTCTTTAACCTGACTTACCGCAACAGACATATTTTTCATTGCGTCTTTGCCTTCAGGCTCACCGTCTGTAAGTACTACAAG
Organism: Acutalibacteraceae bacterium; assembly: GCA_045628495.1. Classification (GTDB taxonomy): domain Bacteria; phylum Bacillota; class Clostridia; order Oscillospirales; family Acutalibacteraceae; genus CAG-488. The sequence continues at coordinate 23,063 of JAZQPL010000050.1, read as the reverse complement.
CCAGGGCTGGAAATATTTAATTCCCATATCTTTATAACCTGCCTTACGCACTTCAAGCAATTTAAGAGCAACCTGAACAGCTTCACCCATAGGAGTCAGCGAACGGGATTTTGCACGGATTGCCGGGAAGGAATTAGTTGATGAAAGCTGAGAAAACGGCTTTATTATTTCAACATTTCCGCCGAAAGTAATCATTGCAATATCCGCCGCAGAAGCAACATCCTCATTGGCACTCATAACATTTATAAATTCAAAAAAAGCCTCGTTAAGTTCTTCGATTCTTGTTTTTCCGCTGGCTGTAGGTGCTTCCATAGAACCGCTTGTATCCAGGCAGAAGCAAATAGGTAATCTTTTTTTGACAGATTCGCCAAAATCACCCGCATTAAAATCTTCGTACATACTCATAATGAATCCCTCCGAATCCGACTCAGGCCTTAAAGCTGAGTCTGTTTATATTTCTTAATTTATATTTATATTCTTCAAGAAAACTTTGATATTCCCTTAAAAGCAGAATAAGTTCAATAGTTGAAAACCTCATATCATACTTAAAAATATTGCAAAAAGCCTTTTGAAATTCAGCCGGCAAAACCTGCCACATTTCAATATAATCTCCTATAGGAATACGGTCAAAGCCGATATTATAATCAATAGGATACGGGAAGGATCGAAGCACTATTTCCTCCTCGAGAGTATCGGCTCCCCTTCGCTGGTCATACGGATGTATTCCGCAAAAAAGCAGCTTGAACACTATAACCGCACATGAAAATCTTTCATTATTGAAGCTTCTTAATATATTTCTGAATTCAATATGCTGAAGCTCCGGCGGGGTATAATCAGGATATCCGCTGGGACAGGGCAGATTCTCAATCTGACATGAGTCAATATCTACAATACACACCTGACCTTTTTTATTAATAACAATATTTTTCAGTCGCAAATCACCGATTACAATACCGAATAAATGAAGGTACTGAATTTTACTGAGTATATCTATTGAGAGTTTAACAAGGTTCTGCCTTTGCCATTTCGGAAAATGACGCTGCACTTTGATGCTCCCGTCAAAAACAGAAGACAAAGGCTTCCCCTCTGCTTTTTTCATAATAAAACCGACCGGTTCGCCTTTTTGTGAAAATACCACTTTTTCAGGCCAGCAAATACCATCGTATCTGATTTGCTTTTTTTCAAGGAACATTATTTTTTGAAGACGCAATTTATTCAACTGGCCTTTGTGATAAATTTTAACAACATAATCGTTTTCATAATCTGTGTCATAAACTGCACCTTCGCCGCCCCTGCCGATAAACTTGGTAAGAGTGATAAGTCTGCCGTCTCTTGTTTTAACCTTTGCTCCCTCTTCAGGCTCAAAAGAAACTGTAAAATAATTGTTATCGCACGCACACGGGTCAACATCCCTGCACAATACTTTAAGCAGCGCAGCCTGATTCTCTTTCACTTCAAACTTGCCTTCAAAATTGACTATTATACTTTTGGCAACGCAACCACCGCCGAAAAGTCTGACAGACTCGGCAAATTCAGAACTGCCGTAATACAGAAACGCCACATTCGGATTGTTCTTAAGGTTTTTAACTATTTCATACGAATTGCAAACCTTGCCAAGATACTTTAGCTTATTATGATTTTTAAGACTTTCAAGAAAATGCTGAGCTTCCTTTGCTATTCTTATCTGCTCTTCGTTTCTGCAATTAAGAACAATATCAAGACTTTCATAAAATTCCCTGCTGATAGCAACATCTATAGAGTTGTTTACTATACTGTCAATAAGCATTTTGAGTCTTTCAAAGCTGTCTATATTTACAATAGCAGTAAAATCCATTATGAGATATTTAATTTCCGAAAAAAGTCCGTCAATGGAGTTTTTTTCATCTTTAAATGTTTCAGCCATCTCTACACCGCTTTTCCATATCATTCTGTAGCAAAAATCAGGGAAAATACCGAAAGGTAAATTTTAAATATTCTACCATATAATTTTTATATATTCAACGATAACCTGTATTTTTTTATAAAAATTCTTTAATTGTTAACATTTTCAAAACTATGCGCTTCAGCTTTCATTTACTATTATAAATTACACGGCGGAAATTCTGTAATATAAATTTTACGCAGTATGCTTTTTTCACTGCCATAAGCAGAATGGTGAAGCAATCTGTGCCATTTTTACACAAAAAAAGATTTTAAGGAAAAACGCATATACGCAGTAAAACCTTAAAATCTTTTTTATTTATTTTTCGTTTTCAGAAGCCACTATTGAATAATATGATTTTGTTGTAATTTTGTAAATTACAATATACACCATTCCGAAAACCGCAAAGGCAATTGCCGAAACAAGAATAACAAGCTTCAGATTGTTAAGATTAAACAGCTGCAGCACCTTCCATATAGGAGAAAACGCAAAGCAAAAATGTATTCCCGCAAAAATTAAAGGAGCAAAAAAGACAGTCAGCGTTTGTGAATTTATGCTCTTTTTAATATCTGTTTTAGTCATTCCCACATTTTGCATTATGGCAAACCTCGCTCGGTCTTCATACCCTTCGGAAATCTGTTTGTAATAAATTATCATTGCCATTGCAAACATAAACACAACGCTTAACAGTATTCCGATACAAAACAATCCGCCGTAAGATGAATAAAAATCTTCCTTTTCCGATGCAAAACAATCTGCGAAGACAGAATATCCTGAATTTTCGGTTTTTATCAAGCTGCTGTTTATCAGAGCCTTTCTCTGTTCTTCAAATATTTCAACAGTTTTGCTGTCACTGACATTTTTAAGAGTATAGCTGTAGCTGTAGCACATATATAACATTTGATTACCGCTAAAATCCGCAAGTGTTTCAAGACTTTTCAACTCTTCAAAAGAATCGATAACAACAAAAATTGCAGGTGTAAGATTGACATTTGCAGATGAAATCTGCGGCATTTTATTAAGCCTTCCGGTAATTTTTAAATTAACCGATTTTAATTTCAGATAATCGCTGTTAAATTTACATCTTAATGTAGTAAACTTTGCTTCACCCGGATTAACATCAATGCTCGAATTTGTTAAATTGTTATAATCATCTTCATTGATAAAATATACCTGACATAAATTATCCGGAATAAACAAATTATCAATAGTCATATCAACATCCGGTTTAATTTCACCGCCTTGTACAATACCTGAAATTGAAGCCGTTCTTACCTGCGCCTTGTCACTCAACTGAACATTATTTTTTTCGAAGCTTTTTTCAAGCAGAGCTTTTATATTTTCAGTGTTTTCATCGCTGAGCTTTTCAACCCTGTCAACAGGAATATCAAAAAGATTTTCCTGAGGGAAACGGGCTTTTATTGAATCGTTCATTCCGAAATAAAGACTTGCAGATAATGCAGTCATTACCATAACCATAATTGAAAGTATGCAGATTGACGCAAGTCCCGCACCGTTTCTTTTCATTCTGTAAGCCATTGAAGAAACAGAAACAAAATGATTTTTTTTGTAATAGTATTTTTTATTCTTTTTCAACAGTCTGCATAGAGCCACAGAGCCTGAAATGAACAGAATATATGTGCTGACGATTACAAGAATTACGGCAAAAAGAAACTTGAAAATTGCTTCAATAGGGCTTTTGATTGTAACAGCCATAACATATGCAATAATTAAAAGCACGGCCCCTATTATTGCGGAAACGCCGTTAGCTTTAAGCGGCTTTTCCCCGTAGTTTTCACTGTTCATAAGCTCAATGGCATTTGTTTTTTTTAGCTGAAACAATGTTTTTATATACAGTATAAAGAAAATTGCAATAAAAATAATAACTGTATTTTTCACAGACGAAACAGGTACCGAAAAATTATATCCCACATTCTGCGACTTTATAAAATACAAAAAAGCAATCTCGAAAAGCTTTGAAAAAACGATTCCGAAAATCAAACCGGAAGCAATACTTATAATTGCAACTGACAAAGACTCTGCGGTTATTATTCGTGCTATGTTACTTTTATTCATTCCGAGAATATTATAAAGTCCGAATTCTTTATTTCTTCTTTTTGACAGAAATGAATTTGTATAAAACAAAAACAAAAACGCAAATACGGCAATTACGAACTTTCCTACAGAAAGAATTTCGGAAAGTGAACTGCCCCCTGCCGTATTTTCAACTGCCTTATTTACAGAAAGAAAATCCGTAATATAATACATTGCCGTCATTCCGATGCATGAAATAATATACGGCAGATATATCTTCCCGTTCTTTTTTATACTTAAAAATGCAAGTCTCGGAAAAAGAAATTTTTTCATCTGTTCTCACCGCCTGTTGCAAGCATTGTAAGAGTATCTGAAATTTTCTGGTAAAGCTGCTGGTCTGAATCATTACCTCTGTAAATCTGATGATAAACTTCTCCGTCTTTAATAAAAAGGACTCTGTTCGCCGTACTTGCCGCTTTAACCGAATGTGTAACCATAACTATCGTGTGTCCGATTTTATTTATATCACTGAAAATCCGCAGAATTTCATCTGTTGATTTTGAATCAAGGGCTCCTGTAGGTTCATCCGCAAGCACCAGCTTCGGATAAGTTATCAATGCCCTTGCGACTGCCGCCCTTTGCTTCTGTCCCCCTGAAATTTCATACGGATATTTTTTCAGCAATTTTTCAATGCCAAGTGATGAAGCAATAGGAATCAGTCTTTTTTCCATTTCCTTATAGCTCATTCCCGCAAGCACCAAAGGAAGATAAATGTTATCTTCAACAGAAAAAGTATCAAGCAAATTAAATTCCTGAAAAACAAATCCTAAATTATCTCTGCGGAATTCAGACATATCTTTTTCTTTAATCTGCGAAACATCTCTGCCGTCAAGCACAATACTGCCTGATGTAGGCTTGAGAATAGCTGCAAGAATATTAAGAAGTGTTGTTTTGCCCGAGCCTGATTCCCCCATTATTGCAACATATTCGCCCTGTTCAACATTGAAGCTGACATTTTTAAGCGCTTCAACCTTGTTGCCTCCGAAGCGTGTTGAATAAATTTTTTTGACTCTGTTTACTTCTAAATAACTCATAATAATTACCTCCTGTGTTATTTACAGGCACATTATAACAAAGCGGAAAATTTATTGCCATTTAACAGGCTTACATTTTCCGCTTGAATCCTTACAATAATGTAAGTTTTATTCTTTTATATTTTCCGATTGTCTTAAATCCAGAAAAACAGAAGTTCCTGCGCCGATTTCCGATTCAACAGAAATACCTATTCCCAGGTTATCACATATTCTTTTACAAAGATAAAGTCCTATTCCGCTCGCACTTTTATCCGCTCTTCCGTTTGTTCCGGTATATCCGTTTTCAAATATTCTGGGCAAATCGCCCGGTGCGATGCCTATTCCGCTGTCTTTAATGCAAAGTATTCCGGGTTTGGGAAGAAATATTTTCACGCCGCCGGTTTTTGTGTATTTAACAGCATTTGATAAAATCTGTTCCAGCACAAAGGAAAACCACTTATCATCAGTAACAAAGAAATAATCTCCCGATTCATAATCGAGCTTTAATTTTTTTACAATAAAATCAGGGGCAAATTTTTTAACCGAGTCTTTTATCATTCTATCCAGACTGTTTTTCTTAAATACATAATCAGTTGATTCCGCATCAAGTCTTAAAAACGCCAGAACCATTTCAACATATTGCTCAACTCTGAAAAGCTCTGACGAAAGTTTTCTTGAAAGCTGTGAATCTTCATTATTAAGTGAAAGCTTCATTGAAGCTATGGGAGTTTTTATCTGATGTGCCCACACAGTGTAATAATCCACCATGTCCTTGTAACTTTTTGAATATTCCGAATCTAACCTTAAACATTCATCTTTTAATAGATTTATTATTTTTTCGTAATCTTCATCCGAAACCGTGACCGATTCAGGCAGATTAAACGAATAATCATTTTTTATGTTTTTTATCATCTGCATTTTTTTATGCTTTTTGCTGAAATTTATAAACCTGATAATAACTGTTATTATTCCCACAAACAGACAAAGTGCAGACGGATATATAACCGCCTTAACAGGTATGCGAAAAAAGAAAAACGAAACATAGAATATTACCGTAAAAATAACATACAGCAGCAACGGAACAATATTCATTTTTATGAATTTTAAAAAAAGCTTCATAAATCCACCTATTCAACCGTATATCCAACACCGAATTTTGTTTTTATAAAATCCGAAATACCGGCTTTTTCAAGCTTCTTTCTGAGTCGGTTAACATTAACAGTTAAAGTATTTTCGTCAACAAAGCTGTCTGTTTCCCACAGTTTTTCCATCAGCTTTTCACGGCTTACGATTTTCCCTTTATTTTCCATAAGACAGAGAAGAATTTTATACTCATTTTTAGTAAGTTCGGTTTTTTTATCGTTATATACAAAGCTTCCGTCATCAGTATTCAAAAAAACACCGTTAAATGAAACCACAGGCGAAGAAACAGAAAAATCATAAGAGCGGCGAAGAACCGCCCGGATTTTGGCAATAAGAACATCACCGTCAAAGGGTTTTGAAATAAAATCATCCGCACCCATATTCATCGCCATAACAATATTCATGTTATCTGATGTAGAAGAAATAAATATAATAGGAAGATTTGAAATTTTTCTGATTTCACTGCACCAGTGATATCCGTTAAAGAAAGGCAGTGAAATATCCAGCAGCACAATATGCGGGTTAAACTCGGAAAATTCGTTTGTAACATTACGAAAATCATTAACTATATGAACATTAAAATTCCAGAATTCCGCCTGAGTTTTAATCTCCTGTGCAATCCCCTCATCATCTTCAACAATAAATAATCTGTACATATAATCACCTGCTAATCAGCAATAACATATAAATATTTTACATAACAAATATTAACAATTCAAGATGTAAATGTTAAGCTTTATCTGTGTTTTCAAAAATTTTACTACAGTGAAAAATACAGGTTACAGCGCATAATAACACCCTGAATCACCGTTTTTTGTACATAATAAGCTCAGGCTCACTGCCATCAACCGAATAGGAGCAAATAAGAATAAAATTGCTGTCCGCAACAACACCGTAGCATATTCCCATATCGGCAAATTCAATCTGACAGCCAAGGTAAACATTTTTATCGTTCAGATATTTCACGGTGTTTCCGCAGGGCAAAGAATATTCAAGGTTAACATACTCACCGCAAAGCTCAAAAAGAGCATCAGTTTGAGGAATACCAAGTAAAATGAGCAGGTTGTTTATTTCATCTTTAAGTTTAGCCTTAAACTCATTATACGCATCCGTTCCGCCGATTTTAATATATTCATATGCTATACATTTTCCTCCGAAAGGTGAACCGCAGGTTGTTTCACAGCCCTTACAGTTTTTATTAAAACTGCATTTTTCACAATCTGCTCCGCAAAAAGACTTCATGATTTTTTCTCCTTTGCTATATTCTGTTCTGTAAAAAAATTATCATGTTTTCAAAAGCATGACTTAAACCAATTATCTGAAAATTTCATCTGTTCATCTGTATGAAACCAATGCTCTCCGTTTTTCATAACAGTAACATTTGCTCCGATTTTTTTGGCAAAAGAATTAACAGTTTCAACTGACTGCAAATTATCTTTACCTCCATATAAAATTTCAGTGGGAATATTCCATGAAATCGGATGTTCTTTTACCCACATAAGATAATCCCATGACAGTGTTTCTCCGAATGCAGTCTGTATTTCTTTTCTCTCCTCAAGCTCTTTTTCCGTAACATCGGACATAAGCATCATATCGTATATCAATTTTTCCATATCAAGAATCGGAGAAATAAAAAATGCTTTTTTTATCCGTTTTTCATTTAATGAATTCATAGTAAAATATGCGCCAATACTGTTTGCGACAACATAAACGGATTCATACCCCGCAGACACTTTATCGAAAATGACGGGAAATTCTTCCGATGCTTCACGGGGCAATTCTGAATGATAATCAAACCCTGTAACATCATATTCCGGAAACAACCGTGCATAATGCTCCGCTTCTGATGTTGAGCCGCCTTTGCCGTGAATATAAATTACAAGATTTTTTGTTTTGATTGACATTATCGCTCCCCCAAAAACAAGTTACCGAAAGGTTACTTGTATATTATAGTAACCCCTCGGTAACTTGTCAAGTGAATTATCTAAAACAATTACTCTGTTATTGTGGGAATTTTTTTCAAATTCAGAAAATAATACCGTACCTGTAAAAAACCGGTGTATATAAAGCACAAAACTACTTGAAGTGCTTAAATCAATATGATAGAATAAACATTAATGAAAGTTTTCACTACATCACAGACGATACAGTGAGGAGATTTGAGAATGAATATTGATGCTGATTTGATAAGCCTTGTTAAAAAAGTATATGAAAATGTTGACCATTGTATCGGATATCCGATTTGTCAATTCCCGAATATGTCCGGATTCGGAGAATGGTATACAAAGACCGGACTTTGCGATATGGGTATCAACAATGCGGGAAATCCGTATGACGAAGAGCAATACATATTAAATTCTGTGAAAATAGAACAGAATGTTATCAAAACTGTTTCGCCGTGGTACGGCATTCCTGACGGTCAGGAGTGGGGATTTGTTACCAACAGCGGTACAGACGGGAATATGCACGGTATCTATTACGGTGCAAAGAAGCTCCAGGCAGAAACAGGAATGCTCCCGATTGTATATGTTTCCAAAGAAGCTCACTATTCTTCCTTCCGTTTGTGTGATGTTCAGAATCTTGAAGTCAGGCTGATTGATTATAATAAACAAGGCAGCATGGACCCTGAATGTTTAAGAAAAAATATGGATCCCGCCAAACCCGCACTGCTGATTTTTGCAATCGGTTCCACCTTTATGGGAGCAACTGACAATCAGGCTGAAATTCAAAAAGTGCTGGAAGAAGTAAAACCGGTTGCTGTTTACAAACATCTTGATGCCGCTTTATTCGGAGGATACTTGCCGTTTACAGAATATAAAGATATTGTCAGCATGGAAAAACATGGCTATGATTCAATCGCAATCAGCGGTCATAAATTTTTCGGCATTGATGAACCGTGCGGCTTGTTCCTAAGCCGTATGGATATTCTGGAAGCCCAAAAAGCGTACAAAGTATCTTATCTTCACAACAATATGCCGCTTATAAGTTGTTCCAGAAACGGATTGACCCCTTTGAAATTCTATTGGATTCTTAAATACATAGGATACGACGGTCTTGCGAAAGAAGCGCAATCAATGCTGGAAAACACAAAATATCTTCAGCAGAAATTTGATGAACTTAATTATCCCGCATGGCATATGCCCTACAGTAATACGGTATTTTTCAAGCGTCCGGCAGAATGGATTCAAAAAAAATATATGCTTGCACAGGGTTATCTTCCTGAATACGGCGGAGAGCTTTGCCATATCGTTGTTATGCAGCATGTAAATAAAAGTATTATTGACGAGTTTACAGAAGATTTGTCATCATCATTATCCTGACATTCTTTCGCAAACAACACATTTGAATTTGCAGTATTGACTGATAAGACGGTGACAGTGTGAAAAACAAAACAATAAGCTTAAAAGATATGATTCCCCTTGCGGTTATGGCAGTGCTTATTACCACTGCCGGAATAATTTTCCACCAGAGCTTTTTCAGAATATTACCTTTATATATTTCACTTCTGGTAATGATTCTGCAATCAAAGGTCAGCAGATACGCATACCTTTTAGGCGGACTTAATTCAATTTTATATTCGATTGTTTATTTTTATTACGGTTTATACGGAATAGCAGCTCAGGCATTTCTTTTTTCATTCCCGATGCAGATAATAACATTTTTTAACTGGAAAAAGAAAACCGAAAAAGAAACCGTAAAATTCAGAAGGATGAACAAAGGTCAGTCTGTTTTTTGTATTGCCATGTTTGCGGTGATATGGGTTGGATTGTATTTCACTTTGAAACACTTCGGTTCTGATTATGCTGTGCTTGATAACACGGTTACTCTTTTCGGAGCGTTTACATCTGTTCTGACTGCATTAACATTCATAGAATATGCATATATGACTTTGTTCGGTGCGATTCTCAATGTTTTTCTTTATATTCAGGTGATACCCGCACATCATGAACAGGTAACATATCTGATTTACAGTATTTATTCTCTTGTGTGCGTTTCCCTGCATTTTGCAAGAGTTTTAAGAATATGGAAAAATCAGCAATCCTCAACCACTGAAAACAACGGCAAATAATACAATCCGATTTTCCCCGAACAGTACAGTACGAACTGGTACACATTCGGGGATTTTTTATAAATTTGAGTATAAAAAAAGTAAAAAAGCAGGTTCAGTTAGAGCCTGCTTTTTTCCAAATATTCTGTTAAAAACACAATACAGCAGTATAAATAACACACAGAATATGGGTTATTTTACAAATTCCAGATTCACGAATTTAAGCTGAGACCATTCCGGTGCATCTGATGTGGAAACGGGTGAAACTTTAACTTTGTCTGATGCGACAGCAGAGTATATTTCCCGATAATCCTCATCTGAAAATGTGCGGAAGCGTGATGTTTTCATAGGCAGTCCAACACAGTTTTCCTTAACGGAAAGGCACATACTCTTACCAAGGGTAAGGTTGCTGTCTTTCCATGAAGTTAGAAGAATATCCAAAGCATAATTCAAATCTTTTGTTGCAGAAGTAAGAACTGTTTCGGATGCATCCGACTTGTCCTGGTCTACTTCAATTACATATTTGTTTTCATTTTCAGCTGATTTAATAATTGAATTGCCAAGTCCGCCTGCACAGGCAAAGATAACCTCAACACCGCCGTGATACCAGGAAGATGTCATCGCCTGGGATTCCGGATTGGGGTTAAATGTTCCTGCGTAGTTGTATTTTATATTAACATCTCCCTGCTTCAGATGCAGTTTTTGCGCCGCATAATCGCATCCTGCCACAAAACCGTAGCCGTACCGTATTACGGCAGGCATTGCAACTCCTCCCACAAAGCCGAGATTTCTGAATCCGTCCATAACAGCCGCATAACCAGCCAGAAATCCTGCCTGCTCTTCAGCAAATCTGACCGCAATGGAATTAGGACGGTAGATTACTTTACCTGTTTCTGAATCTTTCGGCTCACTGTCAAACAGAAGAAACATAACATCAGGATACAGGCTCTGCAATGTTCCGAAAGTTTTTTCGTACATGGATGCACCTATAACACATTCAGCATTGCCTTTAATTGCAAGCTCTGCGCACTTACGCAAGCTTTCTTCCGAATTATCTTTAGCCTGATAATATTTCCGAGTCTGACCGGATTCGTCAGAATAATGGATAACGCCTTCCCAGATGCTCTGCATATAGCTTTTATCGTCAACAGTAGTGCCGGCTTCTATCAGCAGGGCGATTTTTGCCCCATAACCGTTTGAAACAGCGTTTTCCCTGTTTTCTCCTATTGGAAACATAATTGCAGAAATCGAACAAATCACAATAACAACAGCAAGAATAACGGCGATAACGGCTTTCTGCTTTTGGCGAGTAGATTTATTTCCATCGTCATAAATACTGCCGAGTGCCTTTGGCGCACGACTTCGTTCAGAAGAAACCGCCAAAACAGAAAGAGTTATAAGATAAGGTATCATTTTATATATTTCCGAAGGTATCGGAAGTTTTGAAAGGAAAGGAATACCCGAATATGCGCTTGAAAGTGCTTTTAAAAGTCCGAAGAAGAACGCCGCCACAAGAATCTTTGAAGGCTTCCATTTTCCGAGGATAAGCACGGCAAGCGCAAGAAAACCGTACCCTGCAACAGTAGCATCAAAGTTTGTTGAAACGGGAATTACAAATATTATTCCGCCTATACCACCCAAAACACCTGACAGTAAAACACCTGTATATCTCATTTTTGCCACAGGAATACCAACAGATGCAGCAGCCTCAGGGTGTTCTCCGCAGGCAGACAATCTCATTCCGAACCGTGTTTTTGCAAAGATAAATGCCGTTGCAATGAGAATTAAAATGCCGAGATATGTAGAAATATAGCAATTTTGAAAAAACATATTACCGATTACGGGAATATCACCCAGCAACGGAACTTTGGCGATATGAAATGTATCTGTAAACCGTACCTGACGGGAACCGAACAAAGCCCTTGCCGTAAAGATACAGAAAGCAGGTGCAAACAGATTCAGAGCTGTGCCGCTGATTGTCTGGTCTGCTTTCAGGCGTATTGATGCCCACGCATGGAGCAGGGAATATAATCCGCCGACTATTGCCGCAACCAAAACAGCTGACAAAAGTAAAATTTGTCCGGGAATAATATCGCTGAGCAAATTTATTGTAATAACACCGGCAAATGCGCCGAAAATCATAATACCCTCTAATGCTATGTTGGTTATTCCGCATTTTTCGGAAAACAAGCCGCCAAGTGATACAACAAGCAAAGGAACGGCAAAAAACATTGTTTGCTGGATAATAAAATATACAGTGCTCATACCCGTCCCTCCTCAGGCGTATTTTTCTTTTTGCGTATCCATGCCCGAATAAACATCTGTATCGGAACAACAAAAGCTCCGCAGAAGATTATCACCGCCACAATCATATCAACAGCATCGGGAGTATATGCAAAAAGCTGCAGATAATTGCCGCCAACAGTTAAATACGCAATAAATAAACCCGCAATCACTATTCCTATTGGATCTGAAAGACCGAGCAATGCAACGGATATGCCCGTAAAGCCTTGCTGTAATACAGTCTCACTTGCCGGAATATGGTCACCGAAATCGCACAGAAACATCAACGCACCGCCTATTCCGGCAAGTGCTCCCGAAATTGCCGGTGTAAGAGCAATATTGGTTTTTGTGGGAATGCCTGCCGCCTGTGCGGCAAAAGCGTTACGGCCCGTGGTTTTCAGCGAATAACCGAATGTACTTTTGTCAAGTAATGCCTTTACAAGCAGAGCTATCAGAAGTGCCGCAAAAAAAATAACATTCACATGACTTTCGGGCAAGATAAAATCAAGCACATTTGATGGAATTTCCGCAGTAGGTGCAACAGGTAAACTGCGGTTAAATGTTTCATCGTATATATAATTTTTAATCAAAAGATTTGTAAGAAGCATTGCAACATAATTCAGCATAATACCGGAGATAACTTCGCTGACTCGAAAATATGCTTTCAAAACGCCTGTCAGCATACCCCACAAAGTTCCCGCAAGAGTCCCTGCAAGAACTGCCGCCACTGCGTGAAATCCTGCAGGCAGCATTGTGCATTTAACGCCGACTAAAATTGCTGTGAAAGCACCTGCCGTAAACTGGCCTGATGCGCCGATATTGAAAAGTCCTGTTTTCATAGAAAAGCCAACCGAAAGTCCCGTCATGATTATGGGAGTGGCGGTATACAAAACCGAACCTATACCTGCAACACCCTCATTAAAGCCTCCGAGCAATACAGTCCGAATCCCTGCAAAGGAATCCGACGGATTCATCAAAAATAAAATATACCACCCAAGAACAATTCCGATTATGATTGATATAACGGAGGGTATTGTTTTTATCAATTTTTCCTGTTTATTATTTTTCATAATATATCCCTCTTTGCACCAGACATATAAAGCCCCAGTTCTTGTAATGAAGTTTCTTCAGGCAAAAGGTCAGCAACAATTTCCCCGTTAAACATAACTAAAATTCTGTCACTTAAATTCATTACTTCGTTTAAGTCGAATGATACAAGCAAAACCGCTCTGCCCTCATCCCGTGTTGCCAGCAATCTTTTGTGAATATACTCTATTGCACCTACATCAAGCCCTCTGACAGGCTGAACTGCAATGAATAAATCAGGATTTCCGCAAAGCTCACGGGCAATAACTGCTTTTTGCTGATTACCGCCGGACATACCTCCTGCAACAGTGGCAGGACCCTGACTTGCACGAATATCGTACTCTTTTATCAATCTTTCTGAAAACTTTTCAACTTCACCGAATCTTATCCAACCCGATTTGCAAAACGAACTTTGACGGTATGATTTCAGCACAAGATTTTCCCCTAAATTACTGTCTGCCACAAGGCTGTATTTAAGCCTGTCCTCATGCACAACAGAAAGTCCCGAAGCAGTGCGTTCCCGAATGTCTGCATCTGTAATATCCTTGCCTTTTAACAAAACCTGTCCCGATGATACGGGAATCACACCTGAAAGTGCATATGCAAGCTCGCTCTGTCCGTTTCCGTCAACACCTGCAATACATACAATTTCACCTGCACGGATGTCAAAAGAAATGTTATTGACGGCATATTTTCCGTTCTGTTGTGTTTTAACAGAAAGATTTTTCACCGACAACACCGCTTTGCCCGGAACAGACGGCTTTTTGTCTAAAACAAGCTGCACCTTTCTGCCGACCATCATTTCAGAAAGAGTACCTTCGGTAACATCTTTTATATCAACTATTCCTGCATATTTACCTTTACGAAGCACAGTGCATCTGTTTGCCACAGCGCAAATCTCATTTAGCTTATGTGAAATAAACAGGATAGACTTTCCGTTTTCAGCAAATTCCTGCATAAGTTTTAAAAATTCTTCGGTTTCGTCAGGGGTCAAAACTGCTGTCGGCTCATCAAAAATCAAAACATCGTTGTCACGATAAAGCATTTTTAATATTTCAACTTTCTGCTGCTGACCGACTGTCAATTCGGAAATATACATATCGGGATCAACATCAAAATGATAACTTTCACACAATGCCCGTACCTTTTCTTTAGCCTCATCCATTTGCAAAACACCGTGTCTGGTATCTTCAGAACCCAGTATTATATTCTGCAGCACCGTAAAGCACTCTATCTGCTTGAAATGCTGATGCACCATACCTATACCCAATGCTGTCGCATCATTGGGATTGTGAATATGTACAGATTGACCGTTTACCCGAATTGTTCCGCTGTCAGGTTGGCACAAACCAAACAGAATATTCATCAGTGTGCTTTTTCCCGCACCGTTTTCTCCAAGCAAAGCATGGATTTCGCCCTTGCGCAAGCGGAGCGTTATGTCATCATTTGCCACATAATTACCAAAGCTCTTGGTGATATGTTCAAGCTCCACTGAGTATTCACATTCTTTCATGTCCTCACTCGCCTTCTTTTTATGTTTCCCGTTCCTCATTTCATCACATTCGATTATACTATATAATGAAAAAAATTCCAATCATGCGCTATCCCGATACGCCCGGAAACGCACTTATACAACTAAATGCATTGATAATTAACAAACTGCCGAATCAGTAATTCCGAAATAAGTTTATTATGCGGTTTTCAGGCAACCTGTTCACAGGTTCGAAAGTATTTCACATTAATTGTGTGCTATTTCCTTAAAGCTGTTTCTGATTTCTTCAACTGTACCTGTAGTTAAATAAAAATCATATTCAAACGGCTTATAGCTTTCAAACTGCCATTTATTTGCAGTCTGCGTAACAGCAAAATAAGATGTCGCAGACACTTTTGACGGGTCTTTGCCGGTGGTTTTATTTCTTTCAAAAACACCGCTGAGAAAATCTATATCCTTTAGCGGTGAATAAAGTGCTATTCCGAAGCTGTCTTCAAACTGACCTGTAAAAGCAGCCCAGTTTTCCGTTGATTTGAAATGGGGATAGCTTATCGCCCAGAAATCAAGTGAAGGTTCAACATCAGGTGCATCACCGGTCCACGGTTTATCTCCGCCGTAATATACAAAACGGTTAAGCGGTTCAATGCAGTAAAATGCGGGAAGCTCAACACCCATTCTGCAAGTCGGATATCCAGACCAGTCAACATATCGGCAAGAAACATGTACATGCCCGTCATTCAGTGAATACCATGCTTCCATATATGACGGTGTTATCCATTCGTCAGGCATTGCCCAGTCCATCGGACGGCATTTTACATAGAGTATATTGCTGTCTTTTCTGATATCAACAATCTTACTGCATCCGTTATATTTGTTTCCTCCCTGAACGGGATTATAGTTCCACTTATTGCCGTCAGTGAATGTACCGTTGGGATAGCCTTCTATATCCATCGGGCCGTAATATGATTGCTGAACCAGTCTTCCCGCATCGAATCTGTTTATCAGGTTGACATGGCGGCTTTTTGCGATTTTTCCGTATCTTTTTGAAGCGTTTGAATCGACCTTTATCACGCCGTCTGCCTTAACCGATTCAACATTGTTTTTGAGGTCTTCAAGATAGCTCATAGCACCGCCCCACCCGGTATCAATGCCGAGCTTATAGTATTCGTCGGAAATGAAAATTTCTCTTTTTTCAACCTTGCGGTTAAATGTTTTAACGCCGTGCAAATTGAAGCTTTCACCTGTAATATTATCAATGGTAATTGCTGTTACTGCTTTATTTTTAGCTTTGTTCAGAAAGTTGTCAATATAGCTGTAAAACACTGCATTTTCTCCTGGTTCAAGGAAGAAATCCTCCTCTGCGGTTTTGCCTTTGAATGTTTCAAATACTATATGACCTTTGCAATATCCGTCAGAAGAATATTTAATACCGTAATAATTGAATAAATCCCCATTAAGATTGATTGAATATTCGGTTATGTCTTGATTTTCTTCAAGTTTAAAGGCAGTAAAAGCATTGTCCATTGAAAAATCATCGTCATATTTCGCAGGCAAAAAACTGAAAGGATAAGAAAAAATAACAATAAAAACGGAAAGAAAAAAACTGATGATTCTGTTCATATTAAACGCCCTCCTGTGTCAAATTCAAATCATTTCATATTCTGCAACAGTATCTTTTCATAAACACGGCTGAACAAATTGTCCGGATGATTTATATTGTATACGATTCCTGCAAACTTTTCAACAAAAAATCCTAACAAATATAAATACTGCAATTTTTATATATGGTGGAGATAGTCCGGTTCAAACCGTTGACCTCATGAATACCGTTAAAGCTCTTTCCCGATATATTCACAAACGCACACCTGTATATTGTTTTAGCAAATTTAATTTTGTAACCGATATTCTTGTTTGAATAATCTGATACTTTATAAAAAATCATCCGCACTATGTAAGCTGAATTAACACCATGCTGATGTTTTTGCTTGATTTACGGCTTAATAAAATATATAATAAATAAAATATCCAAAGGAGAAAGTTTATGAACTGGATTTGGCTCAGCGAAAAATATTATCCCGATTTTCAGAAGAATTTTATTAACACAAATGAAACCCCTAAAGAAAAAAGAGACGCATACAGCTACTGTGTAGCGGAATTTAAAAAGACGGCGGATTTCGGATGTGAAATAAAAAGCGTTAAAGTAAAAATCAGTGCAGACAGCTTTTATCATTTTTACTTAAACGGTGAAATGCTTTCAATCGGTCCGGCTTCTTCCGGCGGAGATTTTCTCTGCTGCCGACCTGCACCGAAGCACTATGCAAATGAATTCGAGATTTCCGTAAATTCCCGTAAAGCGGAAATACTTATCAAGGTGCGTCTGCTTCCCGAAGTACTCACCGATTATTCACGCCTTCACGGCGGTCTGGCGGCAGATTTGATTTTCACCCTTGATGACGGCACTGAAAGAAGTGTTTTCACGGACGAAAGCTGGCTTTGCAGAGCCGATAACTCATACAACGGTTATCAGAGCTTTAATTCCGAGCTTGCCGATGACGAGTGGAAAAATGCGGTAAAAACTGAAGATGTGTGGAATACCGAAACAGCACCTATACCCGTGCTTACTCTGAATAAGATTCTGTGCGAGGATATAACTGTCAGCGAAAAATATAAAAAAACATTCGTGCTTCCGAAAATTCACGGTGCGTATCCCCTACTTCGCACGAACGGAAAATGCAGAATAAAGCTTGTTACGAGAGAGCTTCCCGCTCAACAGGAAACGGAAGAAAATATTATCTTCGACAAAGCAGGAGAATACTTCTCATTCCGTCAGCACAGTATCGGCGAAGCGGATATGATTGTTGAATGTGATGAAAAGACTGACATTCATTTTGAACTTATTGCACCATGGTATCCTGTCGGCAGAGAAGGCAGCTTTGTTTCAAGCGATGAAGAGCTTAACAAAATTTATGATGTCTGCAAGCATACGCTGAAAATCTGCCGCCAGTCGCTCCACCTTGACAGCACGAAGCATCAGGAGCATCTTGCCTGCACAGGTGACTATTACATAGAAAGTCTTATGACACTTTACTGCTTTGACGATTTCAGACTTTCGGAATTTGATATCATGCGTACAGCCGACTGGCTCGTTGACAACAACGGCAGAATGTTTCACACCACTTACAGCCTTATCTGGGTGCAGATGCTTCATGATGTGTACATGATTACAGGGAACAAAGCATTACTCAAATACAGTGAAAAAGCACTTGATATTCTTCTTGACCGTTTTGCAGGTTATATGGGTGAAAGCGGTGTAATAGAAACGCCGCCCGATTTTATGTTTGTTGACTGGACTGTTATTGACGGATATACAATGCACCATCCTCCCAAGGCTCTCGGTCAGACGGTGTTGAACGCTTTTTATTATGAGGCACTTAACCGTGCGGCAGAAATTTATGATTTTCTTGATAATTCAGTAAAGTCAGAGGGCTGCCGAATAAAAGCCAAGCAGTTTTATATTGATTTCAACCGTGAGTTTTTTGACGAAAACAAACAGCTTTATTTTGACGGTAAAAACGATGAATACGGCAACGATTCAAACTATCTTCCCTCCAATTCAAATAAAAAATATTTTTCAAAATATCCGAACATTCTTGTCTGCGCATATGGGCTTACAGATGACAACAGCGCAAAGGATATTCTGAGAAGAATTATCTTTGACGATACAATGCAGGATATTCAGCCATACTTTGCCCACTATCTTTTAAAAGCAATAAGGAGGTCAGGACTTTTCGGCGAATACGGAATGAAGCTAATCAGCCGCTGGAAAAAGGTGGTCGAGGACTGCGATAAAGGTCTTGCCGAGGGCTGGATTGCACCCCAGCCTGATTATAAATTTGACCATTCCCACGCTTGGGGCGGAACACCTGCATACAATATGCCGTCCGTTATCAGCGGAATGAAAATTCTTGAACCGGGTATGAAGAAAATCAGCTTTGAACCTAATCTGTGGGGACTTGATTTTGCAGAGATGACAATTCCCTCACCTGTCGGAAATATTGAACTTAAAATAAATAAGGCAGGTTATACCGTAACCGCTCCCAATGGAATCACAATAGTATAAAGTAAGAAGCTGTCGCAAACATATAAATTTGCAGCAGCATAAAAAACAACTATTTGGTGTGCTTGGTGGAGACGGAGAGGATTGAACTCTTGACCTCTTGAATGCCATTCAAGCACTCTCCCGATATAAGCAGAAACGCACCCCATCGTTTGCATTTGTTTAATCATTAATATAAAAAACATCTCGTTTTTAAGCAAGATATTCTTAATAATAACAGTCAACAAAAATCATTGAAAAAATCAGTGTCAATTGTTTTTTACCTTCAACAGCAGCAGCTCCTGAATCTGTAAGAACCAATACACATCTGGAGGTGTTTTTTACTAACTCTGTTTTTTTAAGATACTCAGCAGTCCATCCGATGCGATTGTTAAGCAATTTTTGCCCGCTTTTTGTTAAAATATTTCTTTCATCCTCTGTAATATTGAAGTTGTCGGCACAGTAGTCTGCAATATCTTTAAATTTATGTTCTTTTTTATCCGACAAATACTGCATAAATGACATAAAAAACTTATCATATGATGGTATTGACATTTTTACTCTCCTACCTGTTATTATAAAAACAGGTTTTATTTCGCTTTCATTTTACAGCGATTATTCAGGGAGAGCAAATGTGTGAATTGCAATAAAATCGGGACTATCGCAAATTGATAAAAATCAATAAGCGACAGTCCCTTTTGTTGTAAGTTTAGCTTTTTACTCTATTCTCTTCTGCTGTCTTATTCTGCCTTTTTCCTTTTTCTGCCGTATGTCAGACAAACAATGCATACTGCCGAAGAAATTACAAAAGCAACAATCCAAAGAGCCATATTCTCTGCATCGCCCGTATTGGGACTTATCGGGGAATCTGCTTCCGAAGTCTTTGAGGATGATGAGGGCTTAGTCAGCTTATCTGTTCCTGACGAGTGTGTTGGTTTTGCCGGTGTATCATCTTTTTTCGTCGGTTTGACAATGGATTCTGAAGATGAATCGGATTTAAGACTAAGCGCACCGTCTGCATAAACAACTTTCAATGATGATTTGTCAGCAGTGAAGTTTGCTGAGTAATCCGGACATTTTTTTGTGAATGCACCTGTACCGCTTCCAAGTGTCACGCCGACTTTCATATCCTCTGTCGGAGCATTGTCGCCCGTACCAAAATCAATAAGGAAACCGTTTTTAACATACAGATTGTTGTTTGTATTATTATCAATTACGCTTGAACCGCCCAAAACAACACTTCCCGAACGGGCATAAACACCGCCGCCGTAAGGTGCTGTATTGTTGCTGACAGTTCCGTTGCTCATATTGAGCGTTCCTGAATATACACAGATACCGCCGCCGTATTCCGCTTTATTATTGCTGACGGTTCCGTTATACATATTAAATGCTTTGCCGTTGGTAATATGGACACCGCCGCCGCAATATCCGGCTGTATTATTGCTTACGGTTCCGCCGTACATATTGGTGTAGGCAGAGTTACTGAATACACCGCCGCCGCTGTTTGTTGAGGCTATGTTATAGCAAATTTTGCCGCCGTACATATTAAATACACCGTCATTGTAAACACCGCCGCCGTATTTTGCCTCGTTTCCGGCTATCGTACCGCCGTACATATTTAAATGACCGTATGCGTAAACATAAATTCCGCTGTTAGTTGAACCCGTGATAACACCGCCGGCTATGCTCTTTGTGCCGTCATTCGTATCCAAATGCCAGAGTCCGTCGCTGTCAACGAACCCTTCATGTGTGCAGTTGTCGCCGTTGCAGTCATGAATATTAAGTGTTGCGCGAGAAGAAATGCTGATACATCTTTTATCCTCCGCAGTCTGCTTTATCACATGACCGTTCAGGCAAAGGTTTATTTCTATATTCATAGGAATACTCCATGTGTCGGTCAGTGTTATATCTTTTGTAAGGTAGTAGTTACCTGAATTTGTCGGAAGTGAGTTGTCACTTGTCCATTCTGTAAAGCCGACGTTCTTGCCATCAACAGTATGAATGTGGTCAACAGATTTCCAATAACCTCTGTATGTAACATTGCCCTCCATGAGACCGTCAGAATTAAGGTCTTTATCGCCCGAAGCGTCCCAGCCGCTAAAAGTATAAAGACCGTCTTTTGTTTCGATAATCATTCCTGCGGTGTATGTTTTGTCCGTTGCGGGCTTGTCATGCCATTTGTATTCAGTACTGTCTGTCGGCAATGTTACACCGTCGGGGATTTCACCCGCCCATTTGTAGTTCACCTTGTAGGCATCATCAACAGGGTTAACTGATTTTACCGCTAAAACAAAACACTCATTCGGCTTCCATACCTTGTTGGAATAATTTAATACACCGTTATATATATAAGTAGGAACTGTAATATATTCATGCTCAGAAGCTGTTTTTGAAAACTCCAAACCTGTTACAGTTATATAAGTATGGTAAGGTAAATCAGGGTCAATACACAATGATTCTAACGGGTGTTCCGGGTCGTACACATTCAACACGATTTTGGGTGTTTCAACCTGCTCAACAGTAGCAGGAATATTAATGCCGCCGTCTGTGAGAATTTGTTTAATGCTTGTGTTTTTAATGCCAAGCAGTGTATCGTATACATTGTAAGCCGCATCTGTTTCCGCACCAAGGCATGCTCTTTCATTTTTCGGCAGAGAACCGTCTACAGGCTGATTCATCTTTGACCAAAAGTCATCAATCTTAATTCCCCAAAAATCAAACCCTTTAAAAGGACCAGTAATTTTTTCCTCCGGGACCTCCGTCTGATACACTTGTTTATCGAACAATATGTCATATTTCGGATGCCATAGACGGGCGTAATTATCGTTCATAGCCTCGTCAATATCTTCCAGACAATCCAGATATGCCTTACTAACTTCCGAAATCTGTTCATTAAGAGCATCAAATGCGAATTGGATGAGGTCACAGGCAATCTCCTGCGACTCACACTCTTTAATTCTTGTTTCAAGAGAGATACTTTCAAGTATAGCTACAATCATATACTGATAATACACGGAATCTATATAATTTTTAAGAGCATTCAAAGACTCTTCATTTTCCCACGGGAAAATCAGACGGGCATATTGTCCATAAAGCTCGAAAAGATTCGCCGTGGTGCTTTTTCCGTTTACAGTAATCAAATAAGGAGCTATGGTGTAACTGTAAAACTTTCTGTACATTTCGTCCATGTGGGTATTCGTGCTTGCAATCTGACCGCTGTCACCCATCTGGTCTAAAAACAACTGCAACAAGCTTTCATGTCGATAAACTTCAGGCTCCTTTTTCGTCTGTGTATACATATTTTTCTGTATATTTCTTGTTGCATTCCATAATCCCGAAATCGGATTTTGTGTCTGAAGAATCATCATACTGTAATCATACAGATATGACTGCTTTTCCTGAAGGTCAATGGTCTGCTGTATTACATCAATGGCTTTTGCCATTTTATCTAATTCTTCAAGTATCTTATCCAGCTTGGCATTGATTTCTTCAAGATATTGAAGAATCTCAGGAAACGGAGCTTCTTCTCCGCCGAAAATACCGTCCATCATACCGTCAAATGCGTATGATAAAGCTGTATTGATTGCCCATGTTGCAAGAGTAGTTCCAAGGTCAAAACCGGCCGGAACAGGTGCTGCGGAATCATGCTTGGAATAATACATCAAAGCACTTATCTGTGCTTCTGTAAGCTTTACATCTACCAAATCTTTCGCTCTGCTTGAATCGTTCACTTTGGCCGAATCTTCCGCCGAAGCGAAAAGGGATACTGTTCCCGCCATTAAAACAACGGACATCAGAATAGCGAAAATGCGTTTAACTAATTTCATTGTTTTTCCTCCTTGTAGCGCATTTGCTTGATTTTTTGCCGAAACTTTCTGTTTCACTAT
>JAZQPL010000049.1:0-21243 GCA_045628495.1 Acutalibacteraceae bacterium | reverse complement strand
TGATGAAAACATTCCTCCGGAAGAATATGCTCTTCTTGCAGACAGGTTTAATTACAAATCCGGTTCAGCTGAAGAATGGGTAAAACTTGCAAAAAATTCAGGTATGAAATATGTTGTGCTTACAACAAGACATCATGACGGATTCAGCCTTTGGGATTCTAAAGTAAATCCGTTTAATTCTGTAAACTGCGGTCCTCATATTGATATTGTTAAAGAATTTGTTGATGCCTGCAGAAAGCACGGCATGAGAATCGGCCTTTATAATTCACTTATGGATTGGCATAACCCTGATGCTTTTGTATGTATGACGGATAAAGATGCAAGAGAAAGATTTCTTGAATATACACTCGAATTAAATAAAGAACTTTTGTCAAATTACGGCAAAATAGATATTTTATGGTATGACGGAGCAAGACCCATGGAGTCTGCAGAAGGATGGGATTCACTTAGAAGAAATCAGATTCTTCGCTCTTTACAGCCAGATATAATAATAAATAACAGAAGCTGTCTTGATGAGGATTACGGAACGCCTGAAGCGTCAATTAAACCTATGGAGCGTGATTGGGAAGCTTGCATGACTTTTAACGGAATAAGCTGGGGATATGTTAATTCCGAATACGCCGCTGCTTACAGTTATACCCCTCAAAGAATTTTAACTATGCTTAACACCTGCGTTGAATGCGGAGGAAATTTACTGCTCAATATCGGACCTGAGCCTGACGGTTCCGTTCCCGAAGAAGTTATCGAACCTCTTACAAATGTCGGTAAATGGCTTGCTGAAAACGGCGAATCTGTTTATGGCTTGCCCAGAGTTAAAAAGCAGATAGGCGGTAACGGTGTTACTTACGAAACACAAAACGGGAAATATATTTATTTATGGAACAGAATATGGTCAGGCGCACCTGAGGTCGGCATTGGCGGATATGTTGTTCCTCCTGAAAAGATTACACTCCTTTCAACAGGTGAGGAGCTTGAATTTGAATCCCTTGAGCACAGACTGATTATTAAAAATCTTCCTGTGGATTGTCCGGATAAGCACGCCGGAGTTGCTGTTTTTAAACTCTGGTTTAAGGATGAACCGCAGTATATTTACGCTTCAAGATATCCGCAGGTTCATATCGGCGAAAAAATATTATAAAAAAACGGCGGTTGCATAATGTAACCGCTTTTTGCTTTTTATGTGTCTGCGTATTATGAGGCAAAGCATACTGACGAAGCAAATTTTCATATAAGCATAAAAATAAGCTCACAGAACTGACGATTCTGTGAGCTTTAATGTTAACTTAACCTAATCTTTTTGCAACTTTTGCGAATGTATCTGCAATAACCTTTTGTGATTCATAACCCATTGAATTTGTTTCATGGTAATGGTCATGATTAAGGCGGTCATAAGCCTTGTTAAGATACGGCTGTGTTTTATGAAGAACAAAGTCGTTGGGAGGAACAACATAGCCTGTCATATCATTTGTTACACCGAATACAAGCAAATCCGGGTCGCCTGCAATTTCAGAAATAGGTGTAGGATTGATTTCGGGGCCTTTTCCTGTTGCTGAATTTTCTGCATCATCATATCCGCCGTAAACTGTCTGCTGGAACATTTCACCGGGGAAGCATACAAGCTTTTTACCGCCGATATTCATATATGTCATTTCAGACCTGAGAGCAACGCCCATTTCGCCGGCATCACTCGGGGCAACATTTGCATTGAATGTATGACGCATTGCAAGAAGTGTTAAAACATTGTTGCTGATAGGATAATAGAAAGGCTGTTGAATAAATTTAATCTGAGGATTAAGCTCAACATCGTTTTCTATTGTCATTGCAGCATCGGCAAGAAGTTCGCCCTGTTTCTGAATTTCTTCAAATTTCTCACAGCCCTCAAATTCAACCATATCCACAGCTCCGATTGCACCGATACCGTAAAGTACATCAGCTCCGCAGTCTTTTTTAACTTTTTCACGAAGGAAATAGGGATATTCACCGCTTAACATTCTGTTTGCTCCGCCAAGTGAGTTCGGATGTGCGGGGAAATTAAGAATCCATGTTTCATTAGTTCCGTCTTCGGGAGCAAAGCGAATTCTTGTAATTTTGCTGAAGGGCTTCTTGGGGCATCTTCTGCCTGACTGTGAATTTTCTATATGCTTATTACCTGCATAGAGCTTGCCGGGCTTTCTGTTAGCGTAAGCCTCTTTGCAAACCTTAACCATTTTGTTCATAAGCATTTCTATGTATTCCGGGTCTTTACCGTCAGAAGGGATAGAAACAAGGTTTGGTTTACCCCAATATCCTACTGTATCAATGCCGGAATGGCTGTGTGTACTGCTGATATTAACGCATTTACAACCTGTTTCCTTGCAGAAATCAGCAAGCATACCACGGACTTTGTTTACTTCAACGCCTGTGAAGCCGACAATGTCTGCGCTGATCCAGACAATACCTTCATCATTTCCGCAGTCAATCCAAACGGCACTTGTGTAAACGGGGGTTTTAACACCTTCCATTTTATGACCTGAACCGTGGCCTGCAATCCAGTATGTTTTACCTGTTGAAGTGTCAGGCATAATATCATCTCTTGAAAAGCCTACATTAAACTTTTCGCCGCTGATTACAACAGGCTGAACATCTTCAAGCTCAGGCGCAGAAGTTGTTTTACCTATTTTTTTGCCATAGTTTTTTGTGATTTTAATAATCCCTTTTGATGCTAAATCCATAATATCCATAATATATACCTCCTATAACGCCAAAATGACGAATATTTCCACATACATATTAACATATATTTTTAAAAAAGTAAATACATAAATTCACTCATAACCTGTTACATACAGTCATAAATATTATCAGATGAATTGCGGAGGGATTTATTTGAACACAAACAGCAAGGATAAAGCAGTGCCGTCTATGCCTCACTGCATTTCAGCAGATGAAAGAAAATCTGTTTTGCTTACAGGAGTATGTGATGTTGACAGCTTTGACGAACAAACGGTTATTCTGATAACAACCTGCGGAGAGCTGACTGTTAAAGGGGAGGGACTGCGTATAGGCAAACTAAGCACCGATACGGGAGAAATGAGTATTGAAGGGAAAATTGATTCATTGATTTATTCTGACAATGAACCGAAAAAAAGCGGATTTTTCGCAAGGGTATTCGGCTGATGTATATTCAGGGTATGGCATGGCAAACCCAGGTTTTTTTACTATGTGCAGGCTTCGGATTTGCTTTAGGTGCGGTTTATGATATTTTAAGATTTATAAGAAGGTCATTTTTTCCGTATAAAAAAGCTGTTTATGTTCAGGATATTATTTTTTCAGTAATTAGTACTGTTTCCGCATTCTTTTTTTTGCTTTGCGTTAATGATTGTGAATTCAGAGCGTATTCCTATACGGGAATGCTTCTCGGATTTACAGTGTATTATTTCACGCTGAGTGTTATTACAAGATATATTTTTGATAAAATTTCTGCGTTTATCGGTATGATTACAAGGTCGGTTTTTAATTATGTAAGAAGATTTTTTGTAAAAACTATTAAATTTATTAAAAAAAGAATAAATAAACCTGAAAAAACTCTTGAAAAACAGATTTGTGATAGTGTATAATCACTATGTAAAATTTTCTGAGAGGTGTAGAAAATGGCGAAAGCAAAAACAAAAAAAGCCAAGCGTCGGCACAGCTTTCTGCTTACGGTGTGCTTTATTTCTCTTGCAATTGTTTTTGTTATTTGCCTGATTTCACTGAAAAAAAACCTCAGACAGAAAAATGAAGATTTATCACAGCTTCAGTCGCAGTATGATGAATTGAATGCTGAAAATGAGGAGCTTCAGAAGCTGAAAGATAACGGTGTTAAAATAACATCGTCAACTCAAAACAGTGAAAACGGTTCGGGCAATGTTAGTTCTTATGAAACCGCCTCAACAACTTCTTCATCTGTCAGCGGAGAGCAGGAAAAAACCACCAAGGATAAGAAAAAAGAATATATGGAAAAAGTTGCAAGAGAAAACGGTTATATAAAACCCGGAGACAGAGTTTATCAGGACATTGCCGCCGGTGAATAAATAAAAGACTTAAGGAGTCAATCAGTCTATGCAGTTGGAAGTTGGAACAATAGTTGAAGGCAAAGTAACAGGTTTCACATCATTCGGAGCTTTTATTGATTTGGGAGAAGGCAAAAAAGGCCTTGTTCATATTTCAGAAGTTGCAAGCGAATATGTTAAAGAAATCAAAGACCATCTTACCGTTGGTCAGACAGTAAAGGTTAAAATCCTTTCTGTAGGGGATGACGGTAAAATCAGCTTATCTATCAAGAAAGCTACTGAGGAAAAAAAGCCTCAGCAGCCAATCCGTCAGAATTCACGCCCGGCAAATGTTTGGCAGGGTAACAAATCTTCTGATAACGGTGCCCGTTCGTTTGAAGATATGATGGCAAAATTCAAACAGATCAGTGATGAAAAAATGTCAGACCTTAAGCGTGATTCAAAGCACGGAGCCGGATTCAACCGCAGAGGGACAAATAAGATATGATATATTCACAGCGGTAGATTTTGCCCTAAAATTATATCGCTGTGTATTTTTCTGTGTAATTGCACGATATATATTTATAAAAAATATATTTTTTTCATAAAATTCAGAAAAACTCTTTAAAATTATTGTACAATATGCTATAATAATACTGCAAAGGAAAATCATTGTTTTGATTTAAGCCGATGCACAGCAAAGGAGGCAGTTTTATGAAAACTACAATTATCGGACGCAAATGCACAATTAAAGATTCTTTCAAACTTCATGCAGAAAAAAAGCTTCAGAAAATTGAAAAATTCTTTTCAGATGAAGCTGAAGCGAAAATCACCGTTACTGTTGAAAAACCTCAGCAGATTGTTGAATTGACAATTAAAAGCAGAGGAATGTTTTTCCGTGCGGAAGAAAGTGCAAAGGATATGGAAGATGCCCTGGATACCTGCATTGATTTCATCATCAGAAAAATCCGTAAAAACAAAACTAAAGTTTCAAAACGGCTTCGTGATGATGTAATTGATAACTGGGTTGCAGAGCCTATGGATGATGATGAGGGTGATTTTAATATTATTCGTTCCAAATCTGTCATTCTTAAGCCTGAAATGCCTGAAGAAGCAATTCTTCAAATGGAAATGCTTGGTCATCAGTTCTATGTTTTCTTTAACGGTGAAAGTGAAAAAATTTGCGTAGTTTATAAAAGAAAAGACGGAGGCTACGGTATTATCGAGCCGGAAGTTGAATAATCATATTTATTCGGGGCGTTCATCGCCCCTTTTTGTTTTGTAAAAATAAATTTACAGTTTTTCAGCAGATATGTGTATAATTCAATTATCTGATTATTTTTGATGGAAGGGAAAATTTATATGGCAATCTATTGTAAAAAATGCGGTAATCAATTATCCGGTATTTCTAAATTTTGCCCGAAATGCGGAACAAAGATTGATATTGGCACACCTGCTGTAAACACTGCAGTAAAAAAACCTGCACAGTCTGTTAGGAAAAATAATAAATCACACTTAAAAGCAATTATTGCAGTTGTAATGGTTCTTGTTATCATTGCCGCAGCTCTCGGAGGAGTGTATTTTCTTTACCCGTCAATTGTTTCTCATGAAAAACGGCTGAATAAAAAACTCAGTAAGCTTACAGACAAAGAAGTTATAGAGTTTTATTACGATGACTTTAATGCTGATGAAATATATGAAGCGTTTGCAGTTGTGGGCAAAAGTAACGGCAACAGTATTTCTAAAGCTGAAATCTGGTTTATCAGCGATAATGCAGGTGAAAAAGTTAAAGATAATATTAACAAAGGTAAGCTTAACGGTATTCTTGAGGATAATAATAATAAATATATCAGTATTGAAATTGAAAATGAAGACAGCACTCAGAGTAAATCGTACATTTACACAGTTGATAAAAAAGATAAATATAAAGAGCCTGACATTTCAGGCGAATACAGCAATGTTCACATGGAAGACGGTAAAATTGTTATTGACAGCGGTGAAGAGCTTGATATTCAAGAAGGAAAAGTTAATTTAGACCTTCTCGAAGCTACTGACGCAGAACTAAGACAGCTTGCACAAATCAATCAGTATTTCACTTCTACAAATTTTGACTATAGAATTTGTGACCCTAAGTGCGGTATGCAGGATTATGTACTGGGAATAATCGTTTATTTGTATTACGGTTACTTTTCATTTGACAATTCTGCTGATGTTGAATACGGAAGCCGTACCAATGTTCCCGACCCGCTTAACAGATTTACATATTCCGGTAATCGTTATGAATATATGAAAGTGCCGGCAGATAAGGCAGACTGGGTTTTAAAAAACATACTTAATCTTGAGCCCGACAGAACAATTAACAACGATGATATTTATTATAAAGACGGATATTATTACAGATATTGTCCTGCTGTCGGTGACGGTTGCAGTGACTATAAATATGTCAGCAGTGAAAAATTGAGCGACGGAAGATATAAAGTAATTTTACAGCCGTATTATGACAAAAACTATGATTTTGAAAAGAGAGAACTTATTGTCGGTCTGAAAAATATTGACGGAAAAAGAGTCTGGTCATACTACAGTGTTTCAGATGTCAAAGAGATTCCTTCAGATGCAATGACTTTTAACGGAAATCACTATTATATTTATAAGAAATCTGAATTAACAGGTATGGGAAATAAATTTGGCGGACATCTTGCGACAATAACCTCAAAGGAAGAACAGAAGGCTGTTTTTGATTATGTAAAAAAGACTGCAGGCGATGTTGACCTTCAAATTGATATCAATCCGTATCAAAGTTTATATATGGAAAAGCCCAGTTGGGAAAAAGTTTTTTACTGGACTTCAACAGGCGAAAAGTATTCTTACAGTAATTGGGGCAAAAATCAGCCTTCAAACAACGGATATTATGCTGTTATGTGTAACGGAAAAAGAAACATAAACGGCAACGAAATTGAACCCGGTCAGTGGTATACTGCTGATGATTTAAATAATTGCAATTATTGTATTTATGAATGGGAAAAAGATTTTTGAATCGGAGAATAAAATGAAGATAAATTATGTTATACCGTGCCTATTAGGTGTGGAATCGGTTATTGCCGAAGAAATGCGTTCACTTGATGCAGAAAATGTTGTTGCAGAAAACGGCAGAGTTCTTTTCAGCGGAGACGAAAATATTCTTGCAAGAGCAAATATATGTTCACGCTTTGCAGAAAGGATACAGATACTTGTCGGAACATTTGAAGCTAAAACCTTTGAAGAATTATTTCAAGGGACAAAAAGTCTGCCTTGGGAGCAGTGGATAGGCAGTGAAGATGCGTTCCCTGTTAAGGGGTATTCTATAAATTCTGCGCTTTTCAGCGTAAGTGACTGTCAGTCAATTATCAAAAAGGCTGTAGTAGAAAGACTTAAATCAAAATACGGAATTTCATGGTTTGACGAAACAGGACCTGTACATCAGATACAGTTTTCGATTATGAAAGATAAAGTCAGCCTTCTGCTTGATACATCAGGTGCAGGGCTTCATAAAAGAGGTTACAGACTTGAGGCAAACGGTGCACCGATAAAAGAAACACTTGCAGCAGCTCTCTGTTCCCTTGCAAGGCTGCGCAGTTATCACACTTTGTATGACCCAATGTGCGGCAGCGGAACAATTCTTATTGAAGGCGCAATGCTTGCTCATAATATTGCACCGGGTATCAACCGAAGGTTTTCTGCGGAAAGATGGGATGTTATTTCCCGTGATGTGTGGAAAGAGGAAAGAGAAAGAGCAAAATCACTCATAGTAACTGAAAGTAATTTTACAGCATACGGTTCTGATATTGATGAATCCGCTCTTGAAATTGCAAAAGAAAATGCTCGCAGAGCAGGAGTTTCTGACAAAATTCAGTTTCAGAAATGTGATATCCGCAATTTTGAAATGAAAACAGAAAAAGGTACTCTTATTTGCAATCCGCCATACGGTGAGAGGCTTCTTGATGTTCAGCAGGCTCAGAAGTTGTATAAAATTATGGGTGAAAAGTTTGTGCAAAGCAGAGGAAAATCTTACTATATTATCAGCCCTTCAGAAGAATTTGAAAAAGAATTCGGCAGAAAAGCGGACAAAAGAAGAAAGCTTTATAACGGTATGATAAAATGTCAGCTGTTTATGTATTATAAATAATTTTTTTGTAACTGTGAAGAAATCTGATGTCTATCCATTCAGAACAGGATGTCATACCTGTTTGTAATGACAGACAGGTATAAGTTTATAATTTATTAAAGGAGAAAAAATTATGCCAAATATTTCATCAAAAGTTAATGTTATAATTTCAAAAGAGAAAGAAATAATCCTTAAAGAAAAGCTCGGCAAAGCAATTTCACTGCTTTCAGGTAAAAGTGAAAGCTGGCTTATGTGCTCTTTTGAGGATAATTGCAGAATGTATTTTCAGGGTAAAGATGATCCTGCGGCTTTTATTCAGGTTCAGGTTTTCGGCAAAATAAATCCGTCTCAGGCTGAAAATCTTACTGCAGAAATATGCAGTATTTTTGAAAGTGAACTTTCAATCAGCAAATCAAGGATTTATGTTAAGTATGAAGAAATTTCACTTTGGGGCTGGAACGGATGTAATTTCTGACATAATTGCTAAATTATTTTTTGATTAAAAATTATTTTTTTACAAAATAACAGGTGCAATTTTCAAACAATTATTGTATAATAAAGTAGTAAATGCGTTATCAGTGGGAGAAGTACCCGTAAAGACGGTATCAGAGAGGAAGCGGAAGGTGGAAAGCTTCTTGCGTCAGTCGGCGGTGAAATGCACCCATCAGCACACAGCGGGAACGGAGTATCGCTGTGCGGATGCCACCGTTACAGGTATTGAGTTATAAATCGGAGTGGAACCGCGGAATTACCGCCTCCGTCGCCTTTGCGACAGAGGCGGATTATTTTATTTACGGAGTAATACAATGCTTAAAAATTTATTTGACGATATTGATTCATTCAAAGCCCGTGACCCTGCTTGCCGTTCAAGAATAGAAGTTATCCTTTTGTATCCCGGTTATAAGGCAATAAGAAAGTACCGAAAAGCCCATTGGTTTTACACTCATAATATGTTTTTTCTTGCAAGGGCTGTTTCTCAGTCTGCTTCACGCAAGACAGGTATTGAAATTCATCCCGGTGCGGAAATCGGCAAGAGATTCTTTATTGACCACGGTACAGGAATTGTTATAGGCGAAACAGCCATAATAGGGGACGATGTTACAATTTATCAGGGAGTTACACTCGGAGGAACAGGTAAGGATACGGGCAAGCGACACCCTACATTAGGGAATAATATTATGGTCGGAGCAGGGGCGAAAGTTCTCGGACCTGTTAATGTAGGCGATAATACAAATATTGCTTCAGGTGCTGTTGTTCTTTCGGATATACCTGAAAATTCAACTGCGGTAGGTGTTCCGGCAAGGGTAGTCAGGCGTAACGGCAAAAGAATTGACGACCTGGACCAGATTCATATTCCCGACCCTGTATCACAGGAAATATGCAAATTACAGCATCAGATAGATATATTAAAAAAAGAGCTGGAGGAAAAATCAAAATGAGAGTTTTTAATACTTTAACCCGTCAGAAAGAAGAACTTAAAACAATCGAAGAAGGCAAAGTTAAAATCTACGCCTGCGGTCCTACTGTTTATAACTATATTCATATCGGAAACGCAAGACCGCTCTGCGTTTTTGATATTCTTCGCCGTTACCTTGAGTACAGAGGATATGATGTCCGTTTTGTTCAGAATTTTACGGATATTGATGATAAAATAATTAAAAGAGCGAATGAAGAAGGAGTTTCTTTTAAAGAAATTTCCGAAAAATATATTAAAGAGTTCTGGGTTGACGCTAAAGGTCTTAATGTCAGAGAAGCAACCGTTCACCCGAAGGCAACTGAAAATATTGATGAGATTATTGATATTATTTCAACTCTTATTGAAAAAGGTTACGCTTACGAGGCTGACGGAGATGTTTATTTCAGCCCGAAAAAATTCAAGGAATACGGCAAGCTTTCACATCAGCCTCTTGAAGAACTTGAAGCCGGTGCAAGAATAATGGTTGGTGAAGTTAAGAAAGAGCCTATGGATTTTGCTCTGTGGAAAAATGCTAAGCCGGGCGAACCCTATTGGGAATCTCCGTGGGGCAACGGCAGACCGGGATGGCACATTGAATGTTCTGCAATGAACAGAAGATACCACGGCAAAACAATAGATATTCATTGCGGCGGTCAGGACCTTATATTCCCGCACCATGAAAATGAAATTGCTCAAAGTGAATGCTGTAATGATGCTCCTTTTGCAAATTACTGGATGCATAACGGATATATTACTGTTGACAATGTAAAGATGTCAAAATCACTTAATAATTTCTTTACAGTCCGTGATGTTGCAAATATGTACGGATATGAGCCTATAAGATATCTTCTTATTTCTTCACAGTACAGAAGTCCCATAAATTACAGTGTTGATATTATTGAACAGTGCAAATCTTCCCTTACAAGACTTTACACATGCCGTGATAATCTTGATTTTGCAATTAAAAATGCTCAGGATGGCGAAGCTACAGCTGAAGTAAAAGCTATGCTTGATGTACGCAGTGAACAGTTTAACACCGCTATGGACGATGACCTTAACACAGCAGATGCTATCGCATGTATTTTTGAACTTGTAAGAGATATTAACACAAAAATTATTGCCTCAAATGCGAATAAATCCGACTGTGAAGCTGCTGCAAAGCTTTTTGATACATTGTGTGATATTTTAGGTCTTGTTTATAACAGAAAAACAGAATCACTTGACGATGAGATTGAAGCTCTTATTGCTCAGCGAACTCAGGCAAGAAAAGATAAGAACTGGGCGGAAGCTGACAGAATAAGAGATACGCTTAAAGAAATGGGTATAGTTCTTGAAGATACGGCACAAGGCGTTAAATGGCACAGATAATCAGGCTGATTTAATATACTTTGATATAAAAACCCCGGCTGTCACAATTAAAGTATGACAGTCGGGGCGATTTATATTCTTTTTATACATTCAACTCTGATTTAATATCGTCAGAATAATATTTCTCCAAAATCGGGTCAATGATTTCTTCAATAAATTCATCAACCTGCGATATGCTTCTGCCGATGTACAGATTGGGGTTCAGCTCCATTTTTATTTCTTCAAGTGAAAGAGGAAACATGGGGTCTTCTGCAATTCTTTCAATCAGGTCATTTGTGCCGCCTTCAAGTTTTACCTTTGCCGCCGCCGCATGAGAATGCTGCCTGAGTTTTTCATGAAGTTCCTGACGGTTTCCGCCTTTTTTAACAGATTTCATCATAATGTTTTCTGTTGCCATAAAGGGAAGCTTTTCCATTACACGGCGGTTTATAACTTTATCGTACACAACAAGACCCTGTGTAACATTTATGTAAACATTAAGTATAGCATCAACAGCAAGAAATGCTTCAGAAGTAGATATTCTTCTGTTAGCTGAATCGTCAAGAGTTCTTTCAAACCATTGTGTGCTTGAAGTGAAAGCAGGGTTAAGAGAATCACAGATAACATATCTTGCAAGAGCGCAAATTCTTTCACACCTCATCGGATTGCGCTTATACGGCATAGCAGATGAACCTATCTGATTTTTCCCGAACGGCTCTTCCATTTCTTCAAAAGACTGAAGTATTCTTAAATCATTTGCAAATTTATATGCGCTCTGGGCAAATCCGGAAAGAGCGGAAAGAAAGAAAGCGTCTGTTTTTCTTGAATAAGTCTGACCTGAAACAGCCACACAGCCTTTGAAACCCATTTCTTTTGCGATTATTTTTTCCATTTTTTTAACTTTTTCTTCATCGCCGTTAAAAAGCTCCATAAAGCTTGCCTGGGTGCCTGTTGTACCTTTTGAGCCTAAAAGCAAAAGCTTTGAAAGGCGAAATTCAAGTTCATCAATATCCTGGGATAATTCGTACATCCACAGAGTTGCTCTTTTGCCGACGGTTGTAAGCTGTGCAGGCTGAAGATGTGTATAAGCAAGGCACGGCAAAGCTTTATATTCCTTTGCAAAATCAGAAAGATTTTTAAGCACCTGTGCCGCTTTTTTCAAAACGATTTGAGAAGCTTTTTTGATTATAACAACATCTGTATTGTCGCCGACATAGCATGATGTAGCTCCGAGATGAATAATGGGTTCTGCTTTCGGGCACTGCTTTCCGTAAGCGTACACATGGCTCATAACATCATGACGGACTTCTTTTTCTCTTGCTTCTGCAACATCATAGTTTATATCTTCTGCATGAGAAACAAGTTCCTCAATTTGCTCGTCTGTAATATCAAGTCCAAGCTCTTTTTCTGCTTTTGCAAGAGCTATCCAGAGCTTTCTCCATGTTTTAAACTTAAAGCTTTCCGAAAAAACCTCCTGCATTTCAGGACTTGCGTATCTTGTGGAAAATGCAGATATATATTTTTCTTTATCATTCATAAAAACACTCCCTTTGTTCGTATTGTATTTTATCAAAAATTGATGAATATGTAAAGCACGAATAATAAAAAACATAATAATTTATGTAAACATATTTTACAGTTAATCAAAAAGCCTGTTAATAGTTGACATATGCCAATTACGGTGATAGAATATATCGGTATGATTATATATTAAGGAGCTGCAAAAAAATGGATAACATTTACGATACCCTCGTTGAAAGAGGTCTCATTGCGCAGGCCACAGACAGCGAAAGAATCCGTGAATTACTCGGTAAAGAAAAAATAAAATTTTATATCGGCTTTGACCCGACTGCAGACAGTCTTCATGTTGGCCACTTTGTTTCAGTTATGGTTATGGCTCATATGCAGCGTGCAGGGCATACACCTATTGCTCTTTTCGGCGGCGGAACAGGTATGATAGGTGACCCGTCAGGCAAAACAGATATGAGAAAAATGCTTTCAAAAGAGACTATTGCCCATAATATCGAATGCTTCCGTGAACAGATGTCAGGACTTATTGATTTTTCAGACAATAAAGCAATTATGGTAAACAATGCGGATTGGCTTCTCAATCTTAATTATATTGATTTTCTTCGTGAAATCGGTGTTCATTTCTCTGTTAACAGAATGCTTTCATTTGAATGTTATAAACAGCGCCTTGAAAGAGGACTTTCATTCTTTGAACTTAACTATATGCTTATGCAAAGCTATGATTTCCTTGTTCTTAACAGAAAATATAATTGTCAGATGGAGCTCGGCGGAGATGACCAGTGGAGCAATATTATCGGCGGTGTTGAGCTTTGCAGAAAATGTGACAATAAAGAAGTATTCGGACTCACCTTTAATCTTCTTCTTACTTCTGAAGGTAAAAAGATGGGTAAAACAGAAAAAGGTGCAGTATGGCTTGACCCGAAAAAGACTTCACCGTATGATTTTTATCAGTACTGGAGAAATATTGCAGATGCTGATGTTATTACCTGCATGAGAATGCTTACATTCATTCCTATGGACAAAATCAGAGAATACGAAAAGCTTGAAGGCAGTGAAATCAACAAAGCAAAAGAAGTTCTCGCTTATGAGGTAACAAAGCTTATTCACGGTGAAGAAGAAGCAAATAAGGCTCAGGCCGCCGCAAGAGCGTTGTTTTCAAATAATGCTGATTCAGAGCATATGCCTACAACAGTTCTTTCTGATGACGATTTTACAGACGGTGCAATCACCGTTGTAGATGCTATGGTTAAAGCAAATATTGCTAAATCAAAAGGTGAAGCAAGAAGACTTATTGACCAGGGCGGTGTTTCTGTTGATGATGAAAAAGTAGCATCCGTTTCAAAGGTTATTGAAAAATCTCAGCTTGAAAAAGCACCTGTAATTATTAAAAAAGGCAAAAAAGTTTTCCATAAAATTTCTGTTTAATTAAATTGAATTATTGCGGTGCGGTTAAATTCGCACCGCTTTTTCTATAATTACAGTGTTGAGCTTTATATTTCGATATAAAAACACCGTACCACGAAGGTACGGCGTTATATTCGGTTATCCGTTCTTACGGTATTATTTCATTGGTAATAAAATTTTTAATTCCGCAGTCTGTATAATATTCCGTTTGTTTAATTTTTGAAATAAAGCAGTACAGCTGAATACCGTTTTCGGAAAGTTTATTTAATTTATCTTTATTATTTTTTTTCTTATTGGTTAAAAACATAACTCCGATATCAGGATATTCAAGGCATTTTTCCATTTCTTTATTGTTAAGCTTGTCCGCTTTGTATATAAGATGCATTTTAATGTTTTTGCTGTGTATTTTTTCAAGAATATCGTGGTTTTCAGATACTAATCTGCATGAATCTTCATATCCGTTTTCTTTTATAGCGGATAAAAGTTTTTTTAATGATAAATCTGAGCAATTCTCAATTTCAATTACGGGAGCAAGACCGTTTTTAAGACAGCATTTAAGAATATTATCAAGGGATTGTATTTTCAGATTTTCATATTTTTTACTGTTTGCACCGTTATCAACAGAAAAATCGGCAAGCTCAAAATATGTATAGTCGGAGATTTTCCCTTTGCCGTTTGTCATTTTGTTGATTTTTTCATAATTGCTTACAACCCATATATTATCTTTCGCAGGTGCTATTTTGAAATAAACTGATTTGAAATTTTTTTCTCCTGCAAGATTAAATGCTTCAAGTGTATTTTCGGGTGCGGCAGAGGAAAGGCCGCCGTAAGCGGTAATTTCAATATCTTTTTTATCAGTAATTTCACTTAGCTTTTTCGGCTCAAAAGCTTTTATTTTACCTGCGCAAAGTATAACCGTAACAGTAATTACAATAAAAACTGCTGCTAAACATGAAATTATTATTATTTTGTTGTTGAAATATTTTCTGATATTATTTATAATCTTCTTAAGACAATTAAAATCTGGTAATTTAATTTTTTTCATTTGTTCACCGCCTTAATATATATTTTATCATTTGAGGTGATAAAGTCAAGAAAGATGGTGCTTTTTATGTATGAAAATTTGCAAAAAGTAATAGACAACAGCAAAAATATTGTTTTTTTCGGCGGCGCAGGGATATCAACTGAAAGCGGAATACCTGATTTTCGCTCTGTTGACGGACTGTATAATCAAAAATACGATGTTCCGCCTGAAACTATTTTGAGCCACACATATTTTATGAATCATACAAAAGAGTTTTACGATTTTTACCGTGATAAAATGATTGCTTTGTGGGCAAAGCCTAATCCGGCGCATATTTTTCTGACAGAGCTTGAAAAAACAGGAAAGCTTAAAGCAATTATTACTCAGAATATTGACGGATTGCATCAGCTTGCAAACAGCAAAAATGTTTATGAACTTCACGGTTCTGTTCACAGAAATTATTGCCTTGAATGCGGTAAATTTTACTCAGCAGAAGATATATTAAATTCAGAAGGGATACCTAAATGCACCTGCGGAGGTATAATTAAGCCTGATGTTGTGCTGTATGAAGAACCTCTTGACGATAATGTTTTTTCAGCGGCACAAAGAGCAATTTCACTGGCAGATGTTCTTATTGTTTCGGGAACATCACTCACTGTTTACCCTGCAGCCGGGATGATACGGTATTTTTCGGGCAGTAAGCTTGTTCTTATAAACCGTGATGAAACACCTGCGGATAAATATGCTGATATTGTTATTCACGGCAAAGCAGGGGAAGTATTAAAAAGTATAAAACTGTAAATCGGAGAAGATATTATGGGTCATATTGCAGTAATAAAAAATAAACCTGTAAGAAGCGGAAAAAAATCCGCACCTGACGGAGCTATAAACGGAAACGGTGATTTGGGAATTATTCTGGGAAATTGCATTAACGGTTTGAGAATATATATATCCAAATGTGATGTATGGCAATTTGTCGAAAACTGTTATCAAGGCGGATTGAAACCTGTAGGCTATATTGATATACCTGTAGATGAAAGCCTTTATGAAAACTATTATGTTGAACAGGATATGGATAAGGGCGAAATTCGCTGTGTTTTTAGAAATGAAAGCAGAATATGTGAAATTCATACAAGGGTATGTAAAATTGAAAATTCAATTATGCTTGAAACTAAAGGCAATGTTGAAGTCAGTCCCGTACTGCAATATTATGACGGGGATTCTGCCGCATCACAGGGAAAATTTGTAAAAAACGGAATAGAAAGTGTTTACAGAAGTTTTTACGGTGAAGACCATTTACGCAGAACCGATGTTTTTGTTTCTTCAAAAAAAGTAAGTAACAATAAATTTTATTATTATGTATGCACAAATTTTGATAATGAAAATCCCTCAGAATATTCAGCAAACAAGGCGGAAGAGATAACTGAAGAAGAGTACAGCCGGCTTTTATATGAGCACTATTCTTCATGGAAAAACTTTTATTCAGAATCATCTTTTATTCTGAGCGATAAACAGCTTGAAAATGAGTGGTATGCTTCCCAGTATTTTCTTGCCTGTACTTCGGGAAATAAAAAATTCCCTCCCGGATTATTTGCTAATTTTATTACTGTTGAAAATCCGGACTGGCATTCCGATTATCATCTGAATTATAATTATCAGGCGCCTTTTTATGCCGCCTGTTCGTCAAATCATATCGAATGTACAGATTGTTACCATGCACCTCTTGAGGACTTTTTTGAAAAAGGGAAAGAATTTGCAAAAAAGTTCGGATGCGGTGGTATACTTTACCCCGTGGGGCTGGCTCCTATGGGAATGCTGACTGAGTATAATCCGGAGCTTAAACATTGGTTTTTAAGGCTTTTCCTCGGTCAGAAAAGCAACGCTGTTCACCCTGCGGATATTATGATTTTTCGCTGGAAAGCTACAAGAGATAAAGATTATGCAAAGAATCATGCATATCCTTATGTTAAGGCTTGTATTGAGTTTTTTGAGGATTACTGTACTGTTGAAAAGGGAAAACTGTGTGTAACCCGTGATGCCGTTCATGAAGTTCCCTATTATAAAACTGATTTTAGTGAAAAAAAGTATCGAAAGGTGATTAACGATAAAAACAATGTTTTGACCCTGGGCGTGCTGCGACTTTGCATTGAGGCGGGGATTGACATGGCAGAAGCTTTGCAGGTTGATGAACACAAGCGGAATAAATGGACAATGATGCTTCAGAATTTATCTGATTTTCCCACATATTACAGATTGGGGAAAGAAGTATACCGTTACACGGAAAAAGGACAAAGCTGGAATGAATCAGGCGATGTAGGGTTACAGCATATTTACCCTGCGGGATGTGTGGGATATCTTTCTGATAAAAAAACTCTTAAAATTGCAAGAAATACTTTCAGACAGAAAGAAGGCTATTGTTACGAAGACGATAATGCCGTTTCATCGTTTTTCCCTATGGCGGCAAGGCTTAACATGAACCCTTCAAAAATTATCGCAAAGCTGAAAAACCTGCGAAAAAAACGGGGAATGGAAAATATGCTTTATGATTTTGCAGGCGGCTGTCTTGAAAACTGCCCTATATTTGCGAACACCTTAAATGAAATGGCACTCCAGGTTTATCGTGGAATAATAATAATCTTTCCTTGCTGGGATAAAAGCATTGATGCAAAATTTAAGAAGCTCAGGGCAGACGGAGCATTCCTTGTTTCTTCTGAAATAAAAAACGGATTTATATGTCAAACAGAAATAATGTCAGAAAAGGGAGAAGTATTGAAAATTAAAAATCCATTCTCAAAATGCGAGGTAATATGCAGTGACGGCTGCTTTGAAACATCAAACGATATTATTGTTCTGAAAACCGTAAAGAATGAAATAATAAAAATTAAAGGCATATAATTTTCTTTTTCTATTTATTTTTTATGTTATCTGATGTAAAATCTACAGTATGAGTTGCAATAATAATTAAATATTATGAAAGGTGAATTGCCATGAAAATCAATTCAGAATACAAATTAAGAACAGTCGGCGGAAAAAATATTATTGTTTCTACAGCGGGAATGGATTTTTCCGGTGTTATTACAGTAAATGAAACTGCAAAATTCATTTGGGAAATACTTGAAAAAGGTGCTGAAAAAGAAGATGTAGTAACTGCTCTTGCGAAAGAGTGTCAGGTTGACGAAAAAGAAATTTCAGCCGATGTTTATGAATTTATTGACAAGCTGATTGAAGCAAAAATAATCACATTATAAATTTGCATTTTTCGGTTGACAAATATATACATTTGTGATATACTTCTTCATACCGCATATTTCGGGCGTTGCAATGCAACACAAGTGATTTTATCCGCCCCACAGTAGCGAGTCCATAATAAAGGAAGGTTAGTTCGATGTACGCAATTATTGTTACAGGCGGCAAACAGTACAAGGTTGAAGCAGGCGAATCTGTTTTCATTGAAAAGCTTGATGTTGAAGCCGGCGACGAAGTTATCTTTGATAAGGTTGTTGCAGTTGGTAAAGACGACGGTATTGTTGTTGGTGCTCCTTATGTTGAGGGTGCAACTGTTACAGCTAAAGTTGAAAAGAACGGCAAAGCAAAGAAAGTTGTTGTTTTCACTTACAAGTCAAAGAAAAACGAGAAGCGCAAGATGGGCCACAGACAGCCCTACACAAAGGTTGAAATTTCATCAATCAATGCTTAATCTATGATTAAAGTCAGATTTTTCACAAAAGACGGTTTACTTAACGGATTTGAAATCAAAGGTCACAGCGGATATGAAGAAGCGGGTAACGATATTGTTTGTGCTGCGGTTTCTTCAGCGGCGTATATGGCGGCGAATACCATAACAGAAGTTATTGGTTTGAAAGCCGAAATTGATATTGATGATGACGGATTCTTAAAGTTTATTTCCGTTCCTGACAGTGAAGCCCAAATTATTCTCAGGGGACTAAGATTACATCTTGAAGCTCTGAGCCAGGATTATCCTGAAAACATTAAAGTTATATTGTAACGGAGGTGCCATAATGCTTAAAATCAACATTCAGCTTTTTGCTCATAAAAAAGGTATGGGTTCAACCCGTAACGGCCGTGATTCTGAATCAAAAAGACTCGGCGTTAAGCGTGCTGACGGTCAGTTCGTTCTTGCAGGTAACATTCTTGTAAAACAGCGTGGAACACATATCCATCCCGGTAACAATGTCGGCAGAGGATCAGATGACACTCTTTTTGCTCTTATCGACGGTAAAGTTAAGTTTGAGCGTGTAGGCAAAGACCGCAAAAAGGTTAGCGTTTACGCAGTTGAACAGTAATTATTTTTGTTGCTGAAAAAGAAAACAAGTATGGATTTGAGAAATTCTCTTATCCAT
This sequence comes from Acutalibacteraceae bacterium, assembly GCA_045628495.1. Classification (GTDB taxonomy): domain Bacteria; phylum Bacillota; class Clostridia; order Oscillospirales; family Acutalibacteraceae; genus CAG-488. The sequence goes on along the minus strand of JAZQPL010000049.1, from coordinate 1,970 downwards.
ACTTATTTTTTTATCTTTTTTTCATTTTTTCTATTTTTTCTTTTTCGGGGCTTACATTTACTGAATAATATACATGATAAATTACTTTGCCGGGGGGCGCACCTGAAGGCTTTTTAATATTTTTAACAAAAGTATAATCAACAGGGGTAAGCTTTGCACCGTTTGCCTTGCTGTGATATGCTGCAATTTCTGCCGCTTCAACTATAGCATTATCGCTGATTTCTCTGTTGTCACCTAAAATAATAACATGGGAACCGTGAATTTTCTGAGTATGAAGCCAGATATCATTTTTATTTGCAATTTTAAAAGTCAGCTTATCGTTTTGAAGATTGTTTCTTCCAACAAGAACTTTGAAGCCGTCTGATGTTTTATATTCAACAGGCTGAGAGGATTTTATAAAATTCTTTTTGTCCTTTGACTTTGATTTTATATATCCTGTCTGAATAAGTTCGGATTTTATCTCGTCAATTTCAACCTGCGTTGCGGCTCTTGACAGAGCATCTGCAACAGATTCAAGATACAGTAAATCCTCTTCATTTTTTGATATCAGCTCCGTGAGCATCTGTTCCGCTGTTTTAGCTTTTCTGTATAACTTAAAATATTTCTGTGCGTTTGCGGCAGGGGAAAGAGCCGGGTCTGCTTTTATGCGCAGAATGTTATTGTTATCATAATAATTAGGCAAATCGTAATATAACGAACCTTTTTCAAGTTGATATAGATTTGCATTTATAAGCTCAGCGTTTATTCGCAGAATTTCTCTGTCAGCGCATTTTTCAAGTTCATTATGCTGTAAATTTATTTTTTTGGAGGTTCTTTCAATAGCATTATGGAGAAATTTGAATAAATCCTTACCTTTCTGCCGTGTTCTTTCAACAGAATCTTTTTCATTGTAAAATTCATCAAGTAAGCCTGAAAAATCAGATTTAAGCTCATTTTTTCTCATTTCACCGTATTGATTTACAGGTATAAATGAAAAATCACAGGGCTTGCCCGTTTCATCTTTAAGCATATACGGCTTGCCTGAATTACCGTCGGCTAATTTTTTAATATCATCAATTTTGTCAAAAAGCAAAGTTTCATATTTACTATTCATATCACAAACGGGAATATCTTCGCCGCAGGTGAATGCTATTTCACGGCATATAACAGGTGAAATACCCTGAACGGAATTTAATATTGCTGAGGAAACAGTTTTATTTTCAAAGGATTTTATTTTATTAACAATAACAGCTGTGTCTGTATTTAATAAATCGTATTTGTCCTGTTTCGGAGGGGGAGTATACGGAAAACCCGGTAAAATCTGTCTGATTTCGGAACGGCTGAAATCAATTCGTTTTATTGAATCAACAATTCTTCCGTTTTCATCTGACAGAATAATATTGCTGTGTTTTGCCATAATTTCAATGGAGAGGGTGAGCATAACTTTATCTCCGATATCGTTCACAGCTTCAAAATCAAAGTACAGAACTCTTTCAAGTCCCGGCTGCCTTATGTTCACAAGCAGTGAATTTGTCAGTTTTTTTCTCATAAGCATGCAGAACATTGGCGGAGAAATCGGGTTTTCAGGGGGATTTTCAGTAACATGAACCCTTGGACTGTTTACTCTTACTGATAAAAAAAGTTTGTATGAACCTTTTTTTGAACGCAGATGAATCACCAGCTCTTCTCTTGAAGGCTGGTGTATTTTTTCTACTCTTGACCCTGTAATTAAAGGTGAAAGTTCATTTTTTATATGCTTTAGCAAAATACCGTCAAGCGCCATAATAACTCCGTTAAATATTTATAATTGGTGATTGCTGAGGGATAACAATAATATCTGTTTCGGGGAATTTAATTCTTAATTTGTTCGCAAGGGAAGAAATAACAGGATTTTCCGTTTCGTAATGACCGGCGGCAAAAAGCGCAAGACCGGAATCCTTGCAGTCAATAAAATCGTGGTGTCCGGCGTCACCTGTAATAAATGCATCAAC
>JAZQPL010000048.1:0-10454 GCA_045628495.1 Acutalibacteraceae bacterium | reverse complement strand
GGTAATTTTGCATTTTTAAGCAGCGGAACATGGTCGCGTTTCGGCACAGAGCTTGACGAGCCTATTGTAAACGAAACCTCCCTTAAAATAAACATCACAAACGAGGGCGGCGTAGGCGGAAAAACAGGTTTTCTTAAAAACATAATCGGTTTATGGCTCATTCAGGAAAGCCGCCGTCAATGGCAGCGTGAAGGAAAAGATTATTCATACGCTGATCTGGAAAAATTTGCGCTTGCAGAAAAACCTTTCAAATGTTTTATTGACCCTGACGCCCCTGAATTTGTTCCCCAGGGTAATATCCCTCAGCGGGTTAAAGATTTTTGTAAAAAAACCGGTCAATATGTTCCCGAAACAATCGGTGAAATTATGCGCTGCATATACGAAAGTCTTGCCATGAAATACCGGCTTACTTTTGAAAGCCTTTGCGAGTGCACAAAAATTGACTACCCGGTTATTCATGTTATAGGAGGCGGCACAAAAGACGGGCTTCTTTGCAAAATGACTTCTGATTCCTGCAACAGAACTGTAAAAGCAGGTCCTATTGAAGCAACAGTTATGGGTAATGTTGCTGTTCAGTTTATGTCAGATAATACAATTAAATCTATTTCTGAAGCAAGAAAAATAGTTGCAGACAGTGAAGCGTTGAAAGTATACGAACCTGAAAATCCTGATGAATGGAAAGCCGCTTATTCCGATTTTCTTAAAATTGTAAAATAAAAACGCATATATCAAACCGGGCTATGAGAAAAACTCATAGCCCTTTCTTTATCTCAAATACTTCATGCAAGAAACGGTTTCATTGACTGTATTCCGTCTTCCTCTGCTTTAATAAGTTTTTCGCCCAGTTTTTGCACTGCGGGCTCAGTATCTTTATATCTTTTTAATTCTCTTGACAAATCAATTACTCCCATCATATTTCCCTGCATCATTATTTCTGCAATATGGTCAGATGACTTGTCTGCGATTGTATTCATCTGCACACCGCTCCAGACCATAGCTTTACTTACAGCACTTTTGTCCTTTGCAGGCTCGCCCCGTTCATTCAGCATTTTTGTTGCATCTTCTGCAACCTCATTATAAATCTGATGCTGCTGTAATAAAGATTTTTTCATTTCATCGTCATTTGTTTTATCACTGATATATGATATTGAGTCGCATCCCATGCGGGCATTCTGATAAATCTTTGTTAAAAATTCTGTGTTTCTGTCGTTCATAACATAACCTCCGCAAATAGTTTGTCCCGACAGACTTCATATATTCACAGATGCAAAAATCCCGTCGACATTTCTGTCAACGGGATTTTCTGATTATTTAACTGTTATTGTACCGAATGATTCGTACTCACTCCAGCCTGAAGTTGATTTTGCTCTTGCAGCAATATCGTTTTCGCCCTTCTGATAGTATTTAACGCTTACGGTCCATGTGAATGTACCGTCTTCATTATCAACTATTTCAGCGTTATCATAACTGAATGTCTGAGTTGAAATTTCGGAAAGCATAAACTGAACTTTTAATGTTGCGTTGTTAGTAACAATCTCATACTTAACGGGAGTGCCTGCTGCAACCTCTTCTTTATCAGCTTTAACTGAAACTATTTCAGCTGCCTTCGGAACAACATTTGCAACTGTAACGAAGCCACATGACTGTGCTTCAATCCAGCCTGCTGATGATTTAGCTGTAAGAAGAACTTCATTTTCGCCGAGAGTTGCATATTTCTTAGCGATTACCCAGGACTTTGTTCCGTCTCCGTTAACAGCTACCTTTGCATTAGCTTCAGTGAATGTAAGAGTTGAACCTGTTGATGTAACAATCTGAAGTTTTACTGTTGCATCGTTTGTAATAACTTCAACTTTTGCCTCACTACCGGGTCTGATAACAGTGTTAAGAATTTCTGCTGAGTAAATAACTGCCTGTTCCTTAACATTTTCCTTAACAGTTATTGCCTTTTCAATCTTGTTATCTTTCTCCCAGATTCCGTTATACTTAGATGTAACTGTTACAGTTTCATCGCCTGCTTCTGCGAAGGCTTTTGTTGTTACAAACCAAACTTCATAATCATCAACTGTTGCAGTAACTAAATCTTCACTGCGGTTAATTGTTGTTGTATAACCGTTTGAATAAGCAACACTGATTGCCTCTGTGCCTATTGCTGTTCTTATTTTAAGAGCAACATTTGCACCGACTGTTACATTGTTGATATCAACTGATTTAAGTGCTTGCTGAACAGGTGCCGGTTTGTCAATAACAACTGTGCTTACTGTAAATGCACTTGCGTACCATGTGCCGGATGTATCTTTGCCGAGAACATCAAATGTATGATTTCCTCTTGAAAGACCTGTTACGGAAATATTCCATGTCAGAGTTCCGTCTGCATTTTCTGTAACTGTTACATTCTCTGATGTCTTGCCGTAAGTTCTTGTCTTGCCGTCTTCAACAAGCTGAACCTTTGCAGCATCTGCAGTTGTAACAATTACTGCGCTTGCAGATTCATTGTAGAACGAAGCTGATGCAATCGCTGCTTCACGGATAACTGACGGTTTGCCGGAATACAGGTTAACAACATTGCCGTTGAACAGGAATGAGTATGTTCCGTTTTCAGCGGGTGAGCAAGCATCGTTAACCTTAAATTTAAGATTACCTTCAGCATCTGTCTTAATTGTCTTGGTAGTCTTATTGCCTGCATTATCAGTAACTGTAAATGAATAGTTCTTATTGGGATTGCCTGTAGAAATTGCAAACTCGTTTCCTGCTGTTGTAAATGCTCCGTTTTCGAATTTTGAATCAACATCAGTAACAAAGTTGAAGTTTGCTCCGGCAAGGTCAAAGCTTGCAATCAAGCTACCGCCGTCTTCAAATATACTGAATGCGCCGGATGAATTACCTTCGATTGTTGATGCATAAGAGTCAACATTGAAGCACTTCCATACCTTGTTAAATATGTTGCCCCATCTGTCAACCAGGTGAGCGTATACATAAGAGCCCTGTTTCGGATAGAAGTTTACGCTCCATCCGTTAAGTTCGAATAAGCCTACGCCGCCGTTAACAAGATGCTTCTCATGTCCTCTGTTTGTAATTCCTGTCTGGAATTCTGACGGATTTGCCTTTATTGATTTGATGACTTCTGCCATAGCCTCGTTAAAGTTTCCGCCTTCTGCATAGCTTGTTGCCTTAGGTTCATTTGTTGAATCGAATACATACGCAAATGAACCCATTACATAACCGGTTTCTGCAAAATTTTTATCATCAATCGGATATACGCTTTCAGATGTGGTGGGAAGTTCCCAGTTGCTTGCGCCGCCGGATGTTCTGAACAAGTGCATCTGTTCAAGCCATACGCCCTTAACTGTATCCAGGTTAACCTGATCAGGATATACCTGAAGGTACGGATCCTCAGGTAAGCCACCCTCGTCACTTGAACCGTTCATAGAGTTATGATAGCATACGCTGATTCTTATTGAAGCATCCTCACCTGTTTCTTCCGGATGATAACCGAATGATGAGAATCCGCTCTGAGATGATTTAATATCTGCAATCTCTGCATCTCTAAGACCTGTATTCTTGTTATAAGCATCGTCTGTAGGTGTAATCGTGTAAAGGATTTCATCTGTTGTGCTTGTAGAATTAACAGGTGTGAATGTAGGTGTAAGGTAAATTACTCTCTTTGCGTTGTAGTCGTACTTTGTACCGATTCCGGCTTTAACATACGGATAGAACCATGCTGATGTAATGTCATCTGTTGCCTTAATAGCACTTTCCATATATGTTTTGCCGTCACTTGATGCTGTGCCCTTAACAAGTCTTTCATCTTTGTCATCGGTAATCTGAGCATTTGTGGGATACGATGAAGTATTATCTGAAACTTTTGTTGAAACTGCACCGTCATCAAGCTCAAGTGCGATTACAGGAGTCTTGCTGTTTGTGTAAATGAAGTAGTCAACTGCTGCACCTGCTCTGTTGCTCCACTTACCTGAATATACATAGTTTGCTGCTTCATCAGTCTGCGGATAAGAGTAAACAGACTCGTTTGTACTGTCAGATTTCTTGGTAATTGTATCGCCCTTAATCTTTGAAACTTTAGATGCTGTTTCATAAAGCTTGATTGTCGGCAAATTGCTTTCAGTTCTCTTATTTGATGTAAGAGCAAGCTGAAGGTCTTTTGACATCTTTGAAACATAAGCATTCAAAGCCGGCTGACTGAGAGCAGATACCTTTTCAGAAGTATTAGTTGCATTTACACAACTAAGAAGGTCTGAAAGAGCAGTCTGTGTATAGTGGTTAAGGTCGATATCCTTTGTTTCATCAACCTTTGTATTAATATAAATACTCTTAACTTCGTCAACAGATGTTATTTCATTAGCAGTGGAAGGAGCTTTTGCTGTTATTTCAGATTCGTCAATAATTGACTTGGAATCTGTTGCGGAAACAGTTGAGCCTGATTTTCCTTCATAGAAATATGTCCATGTTCCGCCGCTGTATGATACATCGCTGAGAATCGGACAAGTCCACTTAGCATAAAGTGTACCGTTATCTGATGTTGTCCAGTTATTTGTGCTGATACCGGATGATGAGTAGTACTGTGTACCATTACCGCCAACATCTGTAAAGTAACCCTTGAAGTTGTAGCCTGCGTATGTGGGAAGACTTGTAAGAGTGGGCATCGGCTGGTTGAGGATAACTTCAACTGAAGACTGTCCGCCTGTGCCGTTCTGATTATCAAGAGAAACTATATAAGAAGCTACTGTCCATACTGCATAGATTGTATGTTCACATTCTTCGCCTGTGAACCAGCCTTTAACAGTTGCAACAGGAATAGAACCTGTCTTGTTGTAAGTCGCTTCTGTTGCAGTACTTGTTTCTGCCCAACCGCTGAATGTATGACCTGACCAAACAGGAGTTGTTGACGAATCAAGAGTTACATCTGAACCGTAGGTCAGTGTAATCTCAACTGTTGCGCCTGATGCACCGCCGTTGGGGTCAAGGATAAGATAATAGTTATAAGGAACGAACTTAGCGTGAATTCTGATATCGTGAGCAGGCATTGTTGTCTTGTATGTTGTATCGTTGCTGATAGCAAAATCTTCAAGAATGTCTGCTTCGTCATCTATAGTATTGCACAGATACCAGCCTTCGAATGAATAACCTGTTGCTTTTGTTGCAGTGTAGGTTACGGTATCAGTATAAACTACTGAAATTGAAACTGCATTTATATCAGTTGTTGTAGCACCTGTTGTGTTATGTGCTGATGTAACCTTAACTGTACCGCCGTTAATACCGTTATAGCCGAAGCCTGTTGCATCGTTAATACCTTCTGTGTAATACTTTGCTCTTGCAAAAGCATTAAATGAACAGATTGAGAATTTAGCCCAGCGTTTATTTACATCAGCTTTGCCTGAAACTCTGCTGTCTTCTGCGACAACAACAACAGTCAAGCCTGATGCAGCTGTATCTGCAGTTGTGCAAGCTTCGTTCTTATACCAGCCGTCAAACTGATAACCGGTGTTAGCTTTTGCAATCAGGGTTGCACCTGTTGAAAGGTGCCATGTAATATTCTTAACAGTTGCAGTTGCGCCGGGAGTTCCGTCAACATCCACCTGAACTGTACCGCCGGAAGCGTTGTTAACATAACTTGATCCGTTATTTACACTGTTACTCATTGCATAGCCGATTACATCAAACTTGGAAACAGTGAAGTAAACAACAAATCTAACCTGAGCCCCGTTTGCTACAGGAGGCATAAGAGTATCATCTGAACCCTGTGCATTACCCCAGCTCATAGATATTCCTGTACCGGATGGAGGAATATTACCGTCTTTGCTGTATCTCCAGAAATTGATTTCATAACCTGTTGCCGCTTCTGCAGTAATGTGGTCCCAGATTTTTTCGCCTGTTACCATTTCATCTGTGTCAAGAGTTGCTGTACCGCCTGTTGTACCAACAGTGTATGCTGATTCATCAATCGGATTATTATAAGCAGCTGCGATTGAAACCGAATATGTCCACGGTTTCCAAACAGCGTACAATGTCTTTGTTCCGCCCTTCTTGGCAACATTGTACCATCCGTTAATAACACCTGATGTTATTGTATCGCCGGTTGTCCATGCGCCTGTATCAGCACCGATTGTTTCAGCCCATCCAATAAAGTCATAACCTGATCTTGACGGAGTAGATGTTGTGGGAAGCGTGTAAGAAGTGTTGTAATACAGTGTATCTGATGATGTAGAACCGTTGTCACCGCCGTTAGCGTGGAAAACAAGTGTGAAGCTGTCAACAGTGAACTTAGCGTAATATGTCAGACCGCCTACAGGCATCTGATTTACAGTCAGCGGATTCGAAGTTGAAGCTGCTGAACCTGTAAATGTTGTTGATGTGTACCAACCTGCAAAGGTATAACCTGTTGCTTTTGTTGCTTCAAACTTAGAAGCTGTATTGTAATAAACCTTTGCTGTTGCATAAGCAGTTCCGTTGCCTGTTACAGCGCCAACATTGCCGGAAGTAATTTTAACTGTTCCGCCAACATCGCTGTTAGTGAATGTGCCTGTTTTATCACCTGTGTTGCAATATGCATAAACCTTAAGGTCATAAGTGCATATTGTAAACTTAGCGTAAATTTTTTCTGCCTTGTCAAGCTTTCTGAATCTTCTGTAATAGTAAGAATTCTGATACAAGCCGCCTGCTTCTGTCATCTGAACATCTGTATTTTTGTCATCTGCAACTTTAGTAAGAGCAGCATCTGAATACCAGTTTTCGAATGCATAACCCGTTGCAGGATATGCTCTTACTGTGTAAATACCGCCGTATGCCTGAGATGTTGTTGATGAAGATGAGTTGCTTCCTGCTGTTGTAGTAGGAGTTGTACCCTGAGCAACAACAGTACCGCCTGTTGTACCGTTAGTAAATGTTGTCGGATTTGCAGCAGTGTTATAGTATGCATAAACAGTTGCTGTTGAAGTTTTAACATCAAACTTAGCGTAATAGTTAAGTCCTGATGTGCCCATTGCACCTGTTGAAACAGAAGTTGCTGCGTTGAATTTATCGCCCCATGTTTCGATTGAGTTATCGCTCTTTACTGTGGGAGATGCATACCAACCGCCAAATGTATAACCTGTTTTAGCACTTGCAGTTATTGTTGTTGTCTTACCGTAGTAAATCTCTGCTTCTGCTGCGCTTACAGTACCGCCTGTTTCACCACGAACCCATGTTGACTGTGCACTTGCGGTGTTGTACTGAGCATAAACATTAACTGCGTACTTAACAGCATCAAATCTTGCAACATAGTAAGTTGTCTGATCTTCGCTTGCAGTAACACTGATTGTTGCTGGATCGCCTGTGTCTGTGCCCCAGGATGTGGTTGATGAAGCAGGTGCTGAAGTGTACATATACCAGCCGATAAATTCATAACCTGTGCCGGGTTTAGCTGTTACACTGTCAGACTGCTGATAATAAATACCGAAATCAAGTGAAGCAGCCTCGTCTGAACCGTGCTTAACTGTACCGCCGCTGCCGATTGTCCATGTACCGTCATCATCGGGAGTATTGCACGAAACTCTGAATTTGAACGGAATAGCCTTAATATCAAATTTAGCGTAATATGCTTTAGCTCCTGTAATTTTGTCAGTTGTTTCGGAAGCGCCTGTTTTGCTCCACTTTGTGTTCCATGCTGTAACGGGGTTACCTGAACCGCCTGTTACTGCTGTATACCAGCCGGAGAATGTGTAACCAGTTGCAGCGGCTGCAGTAATAGTTGCAGTCTGATTATAGTAAATCTGAGCTGTTGCTGATTTACCGGCAGTGCCGCTGTTAATCTTAACTGTTCCGCCATCATCGCTGTTAGTGTAGTTTTCGTTTGTAGACTGCGGGCCTTTTGCGCCGTTGTAATATGCATATACTGTAAGAGCATACTGTCTTATGCTGAACTTAGCGTAATATGTAAGACCGTTTGTGCCCATACCTGCACTGGCTCTTGAAGTTTCACCGTAATCACCTGTTGCGCCCCATGCAGTGGTCAGACTGCTATCGGTATAGAAGCCGTTGAAATAGTAGCCTGTTGCAGGTGATGCAGTCATAGTGGCTGTCTTGCCGAAGTAAACAAGATACTTTGTAACTCCGCCTTCAGTCTCAGTAGTAACAAAATCGCCTGAAATTGCTGTTGAACCGCCCGTTGTACCTTCAGAATATGTTGAAGCAGCACCGGCTGTATTATATTTGTTGATAACCTTCAGTTCATAGCCCTGAATGTCAAATCTGCCGTAATATGTGAGACCTGATGCAGTCATTGGAGCTGTTGCAGTTGACGCACTTGATGAAGCGCAGGTTTTCCATGTTGTAACAGTTGTTGAATCCAGTACAACCTGGTCTTTGAGATACCAGCCGTTGAAAGCATAACCGTTTATAGAGTTTGCGGCGGCTTCAAGATTTACACTCTTGCCGTAGTAAACCTGAAGAGTATCTGTCTGACCTGCGGAAGAACCACGGTCGACAATATCAACTGTGCCGCCTGTCTGTCCGTATGCCCATTTTCCCAGTGAATCCAGTGAATCCGCTTTGTTAGCCTGAGCGTAAAGTGTAAGGGTATATTTCTGAATATCAAATCTTGCAACATAGTAAACATCAGTAACGCCCATTGAATCAGATGATAATGAAGCTGTTGTTGACCATGATGAGCCAAAGCTTGCCGCATTTGTGATTGACGGAGCTGATGTGAACTTATACCAGCCGATAAACTTATAACCTGTCTTAACGCCCGCAGTTATAGTGGCTGTTGTGCCGTAGTAAAGTGTAGTATGGTTAGAAGCTGCGGCTGTACCGCTGTTAATCTTAACTGTACCGCCTGTTGCAGTGTTGCTCCATGAACCGCTTGCAGTAACAGCATCTGTAGCTGAGTCGTTGTAAGCGTAAACATAGAGAGTGTTTGACCTGATACTGAACTTAGCATAGTACTTAAGTCCTGTAGTAGGCATAGCTTCTGTTGTTCTCGTAGTAGCTGATGTGTAATTTCCGGTATCGCCGTAAGGTGTTGAGAAACCGGTTGCATCTGTGCCGCTGAGAGTTGCCTCTTTATAGAAGCCGTTGAAGAAGTAACCTGTTACAGGTGTTGCAGTCATGGTAACTGTTGTGTTGTAGTTTACCTTGTAATGAAGTGCTGTTGCAGAGCTGTCTGTCTGAACAGTTCCTCCTGTGATTGCAACTGTACCGCCTGTTGTGCTTCTTGCCCATATTCCGGGGTCAGAAGCTCTATTTGACTGAACATAAACATACAAATCGTAGGGAATAATATCCCACTGAGCAACAAGATTAACTTCTGTTATATGATTTGTTGTGTTATTGTCAATTCTTGAATTTGTATCACTTGCAGGAACTGAGCCGCCGCTTGTTTTGCTGCCGTATGTCTTTGTTGTAGCATCAGCGGGTACCCAACCTGCAAAATCATAACCCGTTCTTGTGGGCAATTTAAGTGTTGTATTTGCGCCGTAATGACCTGTTACGGTTGTAGGACTTACAGCTGAACCGCCGTTTACATCGTATCTATATGTAACAGTGTTTTCTCTGATAAATACAGGAATCGTATTAGCGGAAGCAGTGTCACCGTTAGTTACGGCAATCTGATAGAACTTCTGTGACAGCGGGCTCATATTATATTTTGCCATAGCGTAGCCGGTTGAGCCTGCTGATTCGCCCCATGCTGTGCCGTAGCTTCCGTTGTGAACCAAAGCATCCGCAAAAGTTGTTCCTTCGGGGAGCCATGCGTTATCAATGTCAGCTGTTTCAAAAAGATATATGCCCGGAGTGTTTGAATTCTTCTGAGCGTAAGATACAAACTGACCGCCTGATGAAGTACCGTATGCATAGAATATTACCTGACCGGGGAAGAATCTTGTGCCGTTATGAGCATCCTGACCTGTGGTAATGGCTGCACTGCCTGATGATAAAGCAGTTGTTGAGCTATTCCAGGTTGCCCACTGAGCAACAAATCTTACATTCTTATTAACAGTAATGGTCTGACCGGGCCAGTAAAGAGTATCGCCTGAATTAGAACCGTCTTCATAATAAGCTTTCCAGCCCATGAAGTTGTAACCTGCTCTGGAAGGAACATAGCTGTTGTTTGCATCAGTGCTGTTCCAGTTTGTGCTGTTTTGTGCAATTCTGTTAGAAACAGCTATTGCTGTACCGGGAGCAATGCCGGTTCTGTTCATTGCGCAGTAGCTTGTGTTCTGATAAGAACCTTTGTTTTCATCATAAACAACATTACAGGTCCATCTTGCAAAAAGATTCTTTGAGTTGTCAACCATAATGTCACTATATGATGCCTGTGTGCCTGTGCCGTTTCCAACAGAATCCTGTGATAAGTACCAGCCGTCGAAAACATAGCCGGGTCTTGTGATAATGGGAAGTGCGTTACTTACATCTGAACCTGTTGAAATTGCCTTATCGTAATCAACGGCGGAAGCGTGCGGACT
>JAZQPL010000047.1:0-17498 GCA_045628495.1 Acutalibacteraceae bacterium | reverse complement strand
CGCTTGGCCTCCGACTTGCACCGTATTTTCGGGCTTTATTTGTCATAATAACAGAGTAAATGTACGGTACGGCTTCATCATCTGTTGAATGGTAAACCCTGATTTCTTTGCCTTTTACATTTTCTCTGTCAAGCCATGTCCCGCCGCCACCGCATACAGGAGCAGCTCTGAAAAAATACAAAGGATATGTACTTATCATATTCCATGTTCCGAAACCGCCCATAGAAAGCCCTGTTATGCTGATGCGAGTCTTGTCTGCTCCGAATTTTTCGGCAACCTCTTCAATCCATCGAAAAAGCAAGAATGTAAGCTGTTCCCAGTTATGACCGCTGAAGCATTGAGGCGATGCAGTAATTATACGAAGACCTTTATAATCCGGATTTTTTGTAAAAATTTCGGGAATACCGTGAGCTGTGACTTTTTCAACTGTTTCAGCAGTGCCGGCTCCGCTTTCGCCGATACCGTGAAGAAAAACTATCATAGGAAGCTTTTCACCCGGTTTATAATCTGACGGCAGAGTGATAATCCCCGTGAGCGAACCGAAATCAGTCTGTTTGCCTGTAAATTTAATTATATTTTTCATATTTCATTTCACCTTTAAAAAGCTGACACAGTAATATTGCGTCAGCTTATCAATAAATATTTAATTATGATTCGGACTGTAATTCTTTCATTTCTTCAAGATATTCGTCAAAGGTTATCTCTTTATTGTAAAAGCTTCCTGTTGTAACATCAATTATTCTGTTTGCAATAGTCTGAACAAACTGATGGTCATGGGAAGTAAAAAGTACGGTTTCAGGGAATTTGATAATTCCGTTGTTAAGCGATGCAATGGATTCAAGGTCAAGGTGATTGGTGGGTTCGTCAAAAATAAGAACATTGGCTCCTGAAAGCATCATTTTGCAAAGCATACAGCGAACCTTTTCTCCTCCTGACAAAACTTTTGCTTTTTTGGTGGCTTCCTCACCGGAAAACATCATTCTGCCCAGCCATCCTCTTACATCGGATTCAAAAATCAAATCGGAATATCTTCTGAGCCAGTCAATAAGAGAGTCTTCACAGCCGTCAAAAAATTCAGAATTATCACTTGGAAAATAGGCTTGAGAAGTGGTAACGCCCCACTTGAATTCACCTTCGTCAGGTTCAATTTCACCCATAAGTATTCTGAAAAGAGTTGTTTTTGCAAGGCTGTCCGTTCCCACAAATGCAACTTTTTCACGGGGTTTGATTGTAAACGAAACATTATCAAGAACTTTTCTTTCACCGATTGTTTTTGAAATTCCGCTTACGGTAAGCAAATCGTTGCCGACTTCTCTGTCAGGCTTGAAATCAACAAAGGGAAATCTTCTTGACGAAACGGGAATATCCTCAATAACAAGGCTTTCAAGCAATTTTTTGCGGCTTGTTGCCTGCTTTGATTTTGATGCATTTGCGCTGAATCGGGCAATAAATTCCTGCAGTTCCTTTTTCTTTGTTTCGGCTTTTTTGTTTTGCTCACGAAGCTGACGCTGAGCCATCTGAGTATATTCATACCAGAAATCGTAGTTGCCCACATACATCGCAATCTTGCCGAAGTCGATATCAACAATATGAGTGCAAACTTTATTAAGAAAATGCCTGTCATGGGATACAACGATTACCGTGCTGTCAAGTTCAATAAGAAACTCTTCAAGCCATGCGATAGCGTCAATGTCAAGATGGTTTGTAGGCTCGTCCATCAAAAGAATCTGCGGATTACCGAAAAGTGCCTGAGCAAGAAGAACCTTAACCTTCATAGCATCTGTAAGCTCGCTCATCTGAAGGTAGTGATATTCGTTTGTTACTCCCAGTCCGTTAAGTAAAATTTCAGCATCACTTTCCGCACTGTATCCGCCCATTTCGGCGAATTCGTCTTCTATTTCACAAACTCTGATGCCTTCTTCCTCAGTAAGGTCTGTTTTGGAATACAGGTCGTCTCTTTCATCCATTATTTTGCAAAGGTCGGGGTTGCCCATAAGAACCGTGCGGATAACAGAAAAATCGTTGAACTCAAAGTGATTCTGTTTGAGGACTGAGATTCTTTCCCCCGGGGTATATACAACTTCACCTTTGTTAGGCTCTATTTCTCCTGAAAGGATTTTCAAAAATGTAGATTTTCCTGCCCCGTTGGCTCCTATAAGACCGTAGCAGTTCCCTTTTGAAAAAACCATGTCAACATTTTTGAAAAGCTCACGGCCGCCGTATTGCAGACCTACATTGACTGTACTTATCATTTTTTATTTACTCCTCTTAATTCTTATATAAATTGAAAACTTTATTCTGCGATACCATCTGATAACCGGCAGAAAGAATTTATAGGCTTTGCAGTAAAAGCCGTTAATATCATATTTTTTATTTCCCTTACCGACACAGGTAAGAACGGCGATAATCTGATTATCTTTAACTCCGTATTCTTTTACCCACTGATTATCTCCGCATATTATATATCCGTTCTCATCTTCACCGATTATGCGGTGAAGAACAAGCTGACCGTTATCCCTTTTATAAAAAGGCACATCGCCTTTTTTTAATTTCCCGGAAGGTCTGGAAAGAGTAACAGTGTCTGTATTATCATGAATAAGCGGCTCCATACTGCTGCCGGATGCAACAAGTGTAACAGGGGAGTCACTGCTGATAATTTCCTGAATCAAAGGCTCTGCTTCTTTCAGGGAAATATTATTGCTCAATAATGTCCGCCTCCTCGAGAGAATGAATAAATTCATCAACATCTGAAATTATTTCTTCTTCACTGACATTGCATTTTTCTGCAAGTGAATGTATCATTTCATCTCTTTCGGCACCGTTTTCAATTATTTTCCATAAAAACGCTCCTGTTTCGTTTATGGTAATAACTCCCTGAAAGCTCATATTCGCCGTTGTAATCACAACATTTGTTCCGCCCATAGTTCTGAGCTTGAATTCAGGCTTGATTTTCATTCAGTTTACCGCCTTTCATAGCATTGTAGGCAACTTCAGCCGCACTTTCTTCGGGAGTGCAGTCAAAGGCATAAAAATCATTTTTTTTCAGAACACCGTCAGCAACACTGCAAAGCAAGTCCATATTTCCTTCTTCAACAGGTCTTATTGTCATATTCATCAACGGAATCATTGCCGTTTTCATATCAATGTGATGAATTTCATTTTTATCGCTTCTTCGTATAAAACAAATGCCTTTAATCGGAAATCCACGGTTTATGCTGATATCGTACTTTCCGCTGAACGGAGTGCCGAATGCGTAATAAACACCGTTAATTTTCCTTATCGCAGGCTTATCATCGTTGATAATCAGAGCATTTTCTTTCCCGAAAACCTTTTGCCACATTTCGGTGTGAGTTGATTTACCGGTTTTTGACGGTGCCGAGAATAAATATGCGTTTCCTTTGTAAGCAACTGCCGATGCGTGAATCATCATCCCGTTATATGAAAGCAGTTTTTTATAAAATGCGGTACTGACTCCCATATATTCTATAATTTCGTCGCTGAGTTTAGGATACATCCCGTGCTTTTTCTCATAATATTCCCGGGGGATTTCTATGGTGAAATAAGGCTTCGTGCCTTCAGGAGCCTTGTATTTTTCACTTCTGCTTTTAAGCAAATCAAATTTACACTCATATTCTACAGGAATATCTGCAATCATATAAACAGCCATAATTCACCTCCGAATTAATCCATTCTAATTATAACACCTGACTGAGTTAAAGTCAACGAAAATCGGGAGTACAGTTGGCGAACTGCTTATGTACTCCCGAATTTGATTTATTCTGATTATATTCTTGCAACACCGCTGTCTTTTGCGGCTTGAGCTACAGCTGCGGCAACGGTCTGACCGACTCTCGGGTCAAACGGTTTGGGAATAATATAATCTGCGCACAATTCATCGTCTGCCACAAGGGAAGCCAGTGCTTTTGCCGCAGCAATTTTCATTTCTTCGTTAATATCAGATGCTCTTACATCAAGCGCACCTCTGAAAATACCGGGGAAAGCAAGAACATTGTTTATCTGATTCGGAAAATCACTTCTTCCGGTACCTACAACTGCCGCACCTGCCTGCTTTGCAAGGTCAGGCATGATTTCGGGAACAGGGTTTGCCATTGCAAGCACAATCGGGTCTTTTGCCATTGATTTAATCATCTCAGGTGTAACAACTCCCGGTGCGGAAACACCGATGAAAATGTCTGCTCCCTTCATAGCGTCTGCAAGAGTTCCTCTTATGCGATTTTTATTTGTAAAGTCTGCTATATCCTGCTTTGCAGGGGCAAGCTCGTCACCGTCGCATATAATGCCCTTACGGTCACACATAACAATGTTGCCTATACCCATGCTTGTAAAAAGCTTTGCTATTGCAACCCCTGCTGCGCCTGCTCCGTTGAAAACGGCGGTGCAGTCTTCGATTTTTTTGCCGGTCAGCTTTAATGCATTTATAAGACCCGCCGAGCATATAACTGCTGTACCGTGCTGGTCATCGTGAAATACGGGGATGTCAACTCTTTCTTTAAGCTTTCTTTCAATTTCAAAACATCTCGGTGCTGCAATATCTTCAAGGTTTATTCCGCCGAAAGAGCCTGCAATCATCGCAATGGTGTTGACAATTTCGTCAACATCTTTTGAGCGAATACAAAGAGGGAATGCATCAACACCGCCGAATTCCTTGAAAAGAACACATTTTCCTTCCATAACGGGCATACCTGCCTCAGGACCGATATCTCCCAGCCCGAGAACGGCAGTTCCGTCTGTTATTACCGCAACAAGATTATGCCTTCTTGTAAGCTCATAGCTTTTGCTGATGTCTTTTTGTATTTCAAGGCAGGGCTGTGCAACACCCGGAGTGTAGGCAAGCGAGAGAGCTTCTTTATCTCCTACTTTTGCTCTTGCGTTTACTTCGATTTTTCCCTGCCATTCATAGTGTTTTTTTAATGATTCCTTTGCGTAGTCCATTTCAGTTCTCCTTAATTATTCTTCCCATGATTTTGCTCTTTCAACAGCTTTAAGCCAGCCTGCATAGAATTTATTTCTTGTTTCGTCATCTATTTCAGGAGTAAATACTCTGTCAACCTCTCTGTTCTTCTCGATTTCATCCTGATTTTCCCAGAATCCTACTGCAAGACCTGCAAGGTATGGCGCACCGAGTGCGGTTGTTTCAACAGTTTTTGGTCTGTTTACGGCAGTGCCGGCCAGATTACTCTGAATCTGCATCATAATATTGCTTACACTTGCTCCGCCGTCAACACGAAGCTCGGCAAGTTCAATGCCGCTGTCCTCAGTCATTGCAACAAGCAAATCTTTCATCTGAAGTGTAATTGCTTCAAGAACAGCCCGTGCAATATGAGCTTTGTTTACTCCTCTTGTAAGTCCCACAATGCATCCTCTTGCGTACATATCCCAATACGGCGCACCGAGACCTGTAAATGCAGGAACAATATAAATGCCGTTAGAGTCAGGGACACTTTCCGCAAGTATGTCGCATTCTCTTGCTTCTTTTATCAGCTGCAGTTCGTCACGCAGCCATTTAATAACCGAACCGGCGTTGAATGCACTGCCCTCGATTGAATAAACAGTTTTGCCTTTAATGCTCCACGCAACGCCTGTAAGAAGATTGCATTTTGATTTTACTCTTTCCTCACCTGTATTCATGAGCAGGAAACAGCCTGTGCCGTATGTATTTTTTGCCTGACCGGGATTAAAGCATGCCTGACCGAAAAGTGCGGCCGGCTGGTCACCGATTGCTCCGCAGATTGGAACACCTGCAATAGATTCGATTCCCGGGAAAGATGAAGCATCAACATAACCGTAAATTCTGCTGGATTCAACAGGTTCGGGGAGCATAGTTACGGGAATACCGAGCTTTTCACAAAGATATTTATCCCAGCAAAGCTTATCAACATCAAACAGCATGGTTCTTGATGCGTTGGAATAGTCGGTTACATGAACCCTGCCGCCTGTAAGATTCCAGATAAGCCATGTTTCAACCGTACCGAAAAGCAGTTTGCCCGCTTCGGCTTTTTCTCTTGCACCGTCAACATTGTCAAGAATCCATTTGATTTTTGTGCCTGAAAAGTAAGCGTCAATCAAAAGTCCCGTATGTTCACGGACATAATCCTCAAGGCCCTGCTTTTTAAGCTCTTCGCATATATCGGCAGTTCTTCTGCACTGCCATACAATAGCGTTATAAACGGGGAGCCCCGTTTCTTTATCCCATATAATCGTTGTTTCACGCTGGTTGGTGATTCCTATACCTTTTATGTCTTCGGGTTTTACCTTCCCGCTTTTAAGAACAGATTCAATTGACTGCACCTGACTGCCCAGAATTTCCATAGGGTCATGTTCAACCCATCCCGTTTTCGGATATATCTGAGTAAATTCATTCTGAGCTTTCGCAACTATACCGCCGTTTTTGTCAAAAACAATCGTTCTGGAGCTGGTTGTTCCCTGGTCCAAAGCCATTATATACATGAGGATTCCTCCTTTTCATTTATATATATTATGTTATTCTATTTTTTGCAAAAAGTCAATATTGTTATATAAATTCAATCAGAAATTATAAAATGACTGAAATTGCATGAATGATAGACATTTTTTTTGATTGTGTACAATTACTTTCAAGATTAACAATATGTTGGTACATTTATCAAAAATTAAACTATATATTGATATTTTTTTGTTAAAAAAACATTAAAAAAAGATAATTTAGTACTTGAAATTTTCGAAAATATGATTTATAATTATTACAACTGTAAATAGGAAAATTGTAACGATGGAGGAATGGACAATGAAAAAAACATTAAAGATATTGTCTCTGTTTTGCGCATTAGTGCTCATTATAGGAACAGTATCCGTCGGAATGTCAGCTTACGCCGTGTCCGATGACATTATCGGCAGTTACGATTTTGAGATCAGCAATGTCTATAAAGATGTTAACTGGTCAACCGTAAAAGCCTACAAAGCCGAAACTCATGTTCATACTGAACGAAGCGACGGCGACCAGCATGTTCGTGATATGATTAAGAAGTATTACGAATTAGGATTTGACGCTATGTGTCTTACCGACCATGGTACGGTTAACTATGGTTGGACTGAAGACCAGACCCGTCATACCGTATTTGATTACCAGTTCTTTGTTCACGGTTCACCCCTTGAACTCAGTGAAGATGATTATAAGGCTATAATCACAGGCACAAGAGAAAGAGGCGTTCCGTCTAAGAATGCAGGCAACGGTATGATGGAACTTCCGTTAGGTATCGAGCTTAACGGTATGTCAACCAACAAATGCCATGTTAACGGTTTTTATGCTGATGCCGGTGACGGTGATATGGAAATAACAACAGAATGGCCTCAGTCAGCTGTTGTTAAAAGTTATGAAAAAGGCGGATTTACCCACATTAACCATGTCGGTGAGTGGTCAGAGGGTAATGATTCCGCAGGTGTTTACAATGATTCATGGCTTACAAGATTTACATCTATATACGAAAATTACTGTCCCAACAGAGGCGGTAGAGGCAGTTCCACACAGACTGCTTGGATGAATTCGCATATGGGCGAAGCGGGTTGTATCGGCATGGAGCTTGTTAACACAGCAGACAGCCGTACTCATAACGACCGCCGCTATGTTTACGATGAAATCCTTAAGCGTCTTGCTCCTAAGGGTATAAATGTATTCGGATTCTGCGAGGATGACTCTCATGAATACTCAGACTGTGACAGGAATGCCCAGTATTTCCTTATCAGCGATAATGTTTCAGTTTCAACTGCGCAGTGCACAGGTGTTAACTGCCAGAGAGTTCAGGATGTTCAGCAGATTTACCGTGACGCAATGTTCTACGGTGAGTTTTATGCATCAAGTAAAAACTCAAAGAACTCTTATGAGCTGGGTAACGGATTTGTTGCTGTAGGTGAATATCCCAGCGTTTCAAACATCGTTGTTGACCAGGCAACGAATCAGATTAAAATCACCTGTAAAGATGCAACCAAGGCTCGTCTTGTTGCTGACGGTGATATTATTGACACACAGAAAACAGATAAAAACGGTACAACTGTTGTTTTCGACCTTAACAGCTTTGAGTCAAAGATTAACTCATATGTTCGTGTATATTTAACAGGTGCCGGCGGTATTACATACCTTCAGCCGTTCCTTGTTAAGAAGGTTGCAAGCCATCAGTCAACAGTTCAGTTCGTTACTCCCTCAACAGATACAGAAATAGTTGTTAAAGACAGTGCCGGTTCAGTAGTAAGCGAAAGCTGTAAATATGCAAATCATTACTATATTCTTCCTGCCGGTAGTTATACTTACACTGCTTCAAGACGAGGCTATGTTACAAAAACAGAGCCGTTTACAATTGAACAATCTCAAATAGATAATAAAGAACAGGTTAAGATAAATGTTGAACTTGAAGAAGTAAGTGATACAACTTATGCATACTTCTATGTTCCCGAAACCATTTATGTTGACCCGGCAGAAGGCAGAACATTTGACAGCTATATCGACAGAGATAATGCTGTAGCAGGTGCCCTTAATGCTAATCCCGATTCAGAGGGTAATGTTTTCTTCTACCGTGAGGGCGCATCAGACATCAGAATTTCATACGATGTTCAGGAAGGCAGCACAACGCTTTCCAACATGAGTGTAAGCACAACCTACAGTTCAAATACCTCTCTGACAGCTAAGCTCAGAAGCGGTTTGCTTACAAACGCCCTTGCAAACAACGAATATGTTCTTATCCGCTGGACAGCAACATATATGTACAAGGGAATTACATACTACAACTACGCATACTCTTATGTATATAAGCTTCCTGTAGATAATAATTCAATCCTCGGCGCAGGCGCACGCGCAAAGACCAAAAAGAATATTACAACATGGTCTCATACGGAAATGGAGACAGCAAGTTCAATTTTTGTTGTCGGTTGTAATGAAATATCCGGAACAAGCGGTACTTATGGGTATAAGTATCAGCCGTATGGAGACACTCCGTCCCTTACGGAAGACAGCGGATTTGCTGTTACAGGCAGTGGATTTGCTTATGACTTTAAAGATTCATCAGGCGGTTCTGAAAAAGCCAGTGCGGAAGGTGATACCGGCATAATTTACTGTGACCGCAGCCGTATAAACAATTTCTCCCAAATCCCGTACTTTATGCTTGGATATGACCTTAACTATTCTAATCAGTGTACCGGTGAAGACGGAGACAATGCTTATGCGAGACTTCAGTTTAACGATGTATATCTTATGGATGTTGAATTTTCATCTAAGACTGCATATACATACAAAACAATATATAACGGAGTTACTGAGACAGAGAATCTCACAGCATCCAAAATGCTTGATGATATTGGCGGTACAAGACTTTATCTTGCTGATAATAAGGATGAAAACAAAAAGCTTAATATGGATCTTCCTCCTGCAGCAGCAGCGGATCCTGAAATTCAAGTATTAGGTGAGGCTCTTGGTTCAAAAGAGAGCAGAACAGATACAAATGTATTATCAGTAAACCTTCAGATTTGTAATGTTAATAAATCCAACCTTCGTATGCAGGTTAATGACACAATTAAGTATGCATATCAGAGAGAATGGTTCCAGAGTGAAACTGACTGGAATACATATCAGGCAGCTATAGTTTACGCTGCAAAGGTTCTCGGCAATCCGGCATCGGATGCTGAAACAATCGAAGGCGCAATGGAAAGACTTGAAACTGCAGAAAATGCACTTGTTCTTAAAACAGGTACTGCTACAGTTAAGCATTACTGGCGTCTTGTTAAACAGGGCGAACAGGAACAGACAGGTCTGATTTTCTCTGAAAACAGCTACACATATTCATACAGCGATAACCTTACTGCAAATGCACTGGAAATTTCAGGTTACAGATACGCAAACAAATACGAGTGTTATGTAAACGGCGTTAAGGTTGATGAAGGAACATCTGATTTCGACCTTGAACTTGCTTCTAAAGAAAATTATGAGTGGAGATTTTACTATACACCCAATACTTATGTTGTAAACTATAAGACCGGTGTTGGTGATACTACATTCCCGCCGACAGACGGAACAGGTTATATTATTGATTACGGTCAGCCTTATACTATTACAACAGCTATCCCGTCAAGAACCGGTTATACATTCGCAGGCTGGTATCTTGATTTAGCAGATGAAACATATTCTTCAGGCGCACAATTCAGCTGGGATTATGCTTCAGACGGTGACTTCGTTGCACAGTGGAATCCTATTGAATATACTGTTTCATATGATGTTAACGGCGGTACCTCAATTACTGTTGATAATATTTATAAAAAGGCAGTATTCGGTTCAACTTATGCTATCACACCGGAAGTTCCCTCAAGAACAGGATATATTTTCACTGGATGGAAGCTTAATGATGACCAGATATACACACCCGGTAGCCAGGTATTCTGGCAGACAGCATCTAACAGTACATTTGTTGCTCAGTGGGAAAAAGCTCAGTACACAGTAACATTTGATCCTGTTGTTTCAGATGCAACCGTTGATCCGCAGACAAAGCAGGTAAAATTTGATTCACAATACGGCACTCTTACTACTGCAACAAGAACAGGCTATACAGCATCATGGTATTCAAACCCCAATTACACAGATTCAAGCCTTGTTACTGCAACATCAATAGTTAAGATTCCTGATAATCATACCCTCTATGCTAAATGGACTGCCAACAATTATGAGATTTACTATAATCTTGACGGCGGTGCTGTAACTGGTACAAATCCCTTAAGCTATACTATTGAGTCAAAGGCAATAACACTTCTTAATCCTGCAAAAACAGGTTACAATTTCCTCGGTTGGTCAGGTACTGATATTTCCTCCTCGTCTTACAGTTCATCTGTTACAATTCCTGCAGGTTCAATAGGTGACAGATCATATACAGCGCACTGGTCAATCAGTGGATATCAGATTAACTACAACCTTGACGGCGGCTTGAACGACAGCCGTAACCCGGCAACATACAATGTAACTGACAGAGTTATTATTTATCCGGCAACAAAATCAGGTTATACATTCCTCGGCTGGTCCGGTTCAAACGGCAGCACTCCTCAGGGCACATTTACTATCCCCGAAGGAACAACAGGAAACAAAACTTATGATGCAAACTGGAAGATAATCAATTACAATATCAGCTATAATTATGCAGGCGGTTCTGTTTCAACAGCTAACCCTGCAACATATGATGTTAATACAAATGATATCACACTTGTTGAACCTGAAAAATCAGGTTATACATTCTACGGTTGGGAATGCAGCGATGCTCAGTTCACAGGTTCCGGCGTTGTTATTCCTAAGGGAACAACAGGCGACCTTTCATTCAAGGCATTGTGGACTAACAATGATTACACTGTAACCTACATCCTTAACGGTGGTTCAGTAAACGGCGATAACCCAATCGGATACACAACAGGCGATTCATTCACACTTATTAACCCCACAAGAAACGGTTATAACTTCGGCGGTTGGAAGAAGACAATCGGCGGAAAAACAAGTGCAGCTACTACAACAGCAGGTGTAAGTGCTTCTGATACAGGCAATGTTACATTTGAAGCAGTATGGAATGCAATAACATACAATATTTCATATTCGCTCGGCGGCGGCAGAATTGCAACAGCTGCAACCAACCCGACAACTTATTCACCTGAAAGCGCTGAGATTACACTTATCAATCCTATCAGAACAGGTTATGAGTTTACAGGCTGGACAGGAACAGGCCTCAGCACAAGCTATATGACAGCAGTAATACCATCTGGCTCTTACGGCGAAAGAAGCTACACTGCCAACTGGAAAATTGTTGACTATTCAATAAGCTATGACCTTAACGGCGGCGCTGATACCGGTCTTCCCAAAGCTTATAACGACCTTTCTTCCACAACAATCGGTCAGCCTATCAGAATGGGTTATACATTCACAGGCTGGAATATTAACTACGAAGGCTTTACCTGGACAGAAGGATTTATCAACCTTGAAACAGGTAAGTTTGAGAACAGATCCAATTCTTATTATTCAAACGGAATTGTTCTTCGTGCCGGCAGAACATATACTTTGAGTACAGCTTCATCAGGCGGTCGCTCAGATTTAAGACTCAGAGTATTTAACCTTGACGGTACAGGATACCAGAATGTTTCTACTTCAAACTATACACCTTCAACTGACTGTGTTGCATATATTCTTGCATATCAGAATCATACAACCGAAGCATTACGCAACTCAGTTAAACTTACAGTTTCAGGCACACCTACTTCATACAGCATCCCGGCAAACAGCACAGGCAGTTTACATCTTGTTGCAAACTGGCAGAAGGATGTTTATACATTAACTTACCAGCTTAACGGCGGTGATTATGAAGAGGGCCAGTCAAATCCTGATACTTACAACTCAGAAAGTGATGATATTGTTCTTAATAACCCTGTAAGAACCGGTTACGATTTCATCGGCTGGGATTACAACGGTTCAGTTATGAATCCTGCGGTTATCAGCAGAGGTTCAACAGGTAACAGAACATATTCAGCCGTATGGCAGATTGCAACATATTCGATCGCTTACGGCGGACTTGCAGGCGCAACCATTCCTTCAAATCCGACAACATACACAATCGAAACAGAGTCATTTACTCTTGCCAATCCCACAAGAACCGGTTACAGCTTTGAAGGCTGGGTTGGTACAGATGTTAACCAGGCTTCAACAACGGTTACAATCAGCAAGGGTTCAATAGGCAACAGAAGCTTTACAGCAACATGGACTCCTGTTTCATACACAATTTCCTACAATCTTGACGGTGGTAAGAATGCTGCTGCAAATCCGAATTCATACACTATTGAATCAGCAACATTCTCATTGAGTTATCCCACAAAGACCGGTGCTGTTTTCGCAGGCTGGAGCGGAACGGATATCTCAGGTCAATCAACATCAGTCAGCGTACCTAAGGGTTCAACCGGTAACAGAACATACACTGCTAACTGGACTATCACAACATATGATATTACCTACAACCTTGACGGCGGTACAGAAGGTTCAACTCACAACCCTGTAAGTTATACCGTTCAAAGCGATGAAATCACTCTCGCAAGACCGGAAAGAACAGGTTATGAGTTCACAGGCTGGACAGGAACAGGTCTTTCAGGCGTAACAGAGTATGTTACAATACCGAAAGGTTCAACAGGTCACAGATCATACACTGCAAACTGGCGTGCGTTGAACTATACAATTTCTTATGACCTTGACGGCGGCGTTATTTCTGATGATGCTAACCCGAAAGATTATACAATAGAAACAACAACATTTATTCTTGAAAATCCGACTAAAGCCGGATACTTGTTCACAGGCTGGACAGGAACAGACCTTACTGAAGTAACACCTGAAGTTACTGTAAGAAGAGGTTCATACGGCAACAGATCTTATGTAGCAAACTGGGCTGTTGACGGTTACACAATTTCTTATGAGCTTAATGAAGGCGTTCTCAGCTCTGAAAACCCCACATTCTACACAATTGCTTCACCTGATATTAAACTTAACAATCCTGAAAGAGCAGGTTATGAGTTTATAGGTTGGTCAGGTACAGGCGTTTCAGGAACAGGTGTTTCAACAGATGTTGTAATTAAAACCGGTTCTACAGGCAACCGCAGATATGAGGCAAACTGGAAACTTGTTACTTACAATTTAAGCTATAACCTTAACGGTGGTAGCGAAGTACTTGCAAATCCCACAACCTATACATTCCTTTCAGCACCGATTACACTCTTTGCTCCTGTTAAAACAGGTTATGTATTCCAGGGCTGGATAAGTGACTATTACAGTGAAGTAAAAGAAACAGTTACTATCAATACAGGTTCAACAGGCGACAAGAGCTTTGAAGCTGTTTGGAGTGAAGGCAACTTCACAATAACATATAACCTTAACGGCGGTTCGGTTGCAACACCTAACCCGACAGGTTACAAATATACAGATGCTTCATTCACACTTACCAATCCGACCAAGGAAGGTTATACATTCTTAGGCTGGTCAGGTACAGGTATCAGCGGTACAGTGAAGACAATAACAATAGCTCAGGGTTCAATCGGCGACAGAAACTATGTAGCAAACTGGACAGCAAGTGCCAACGCTTTGTCATACAACCTTGAAGGCGGCGCATTTGAAACACCAAACCCCGAGAGCTATATTACAAATTCAGGCGAACTTACAATCAATAATCCTTCAAGAAAGGGTTATGTATTTGACGGTTGGACATACGATGACCACGGTAAGAACATTGTTACCATTGATTCAACATCGAATGTTGCTACAATTGATACAAGAACAGGCGGCGCTGTTGACTTTACTGCACATTGGAGAACAGTAAGCTATAAGATCAGCTATAACCTTAACGGCGGTAGAGTTGCAACTGCAAACCCGAGAAATTATACTGTTGAGAGCAATATAACTCTTAATAATCCTACAAGAACAGGTTATGTATTTAAGGGATGGAGCGGTACAGGTCTTGGCGAATACAAGCATGAAAATGTTAGTATTCCTGCCGGTTCTACAGGCAACAGGAACTACACTGCAAACTGGGAAGAAGAAGCTTATACAATCACTTATGATTATGACGGCGGTTCAACAGACATTTCTAACCCCACATCATACACAATTCTTACTCCCACAATCACACTTAATAATCCTGTAAGAACAGGTTACAAATTCCTCGGCTGGACCGGTTCTAACGGCGATACACCTTCGTTGACTGTTTCAATTACAACAAACTCCACCGGAAATAAGAGTTATGTTGCAAATTGGGAAGAAGTTGGATTCACAATTTCCTATTACGGAATTGACGGTGCAATATTTACAGCAACACCTGTTACCTACAAAGTTGTAAGCAATGATATTACACTTAAAACTCCGGTTAAACCTGGTTATGAGTTCTTAGGCTGGAAGGGCACAGGTCTTGTAAATGCAACAAAGACTGTTGTTATTCCCAAGGGCTCATCAGGTGACAGAGAGTACACTGCACAGTGGAAAGCTGTTGATTATTCAGTAAATTATAATCTTAACGGCGGTCAGTTTGCAGGTACATCTGCAACATCATATACTATCGAATCTCCCAAGATTTCAGTTCTTACTCCTTCAAAATCAGGTTATTCATTTGAAGGCTGGAACCAGGTATATGATTACAGCACATTTGAATGGACAGACGGCTTCATTAATATGACCACAGGAGCATTCGGAACCAACTCAACATATCCGAATTCAAAGTATGCTGAACCTGTTCTTCTTCGTAACGGTGTTTCCTATACATTAAGCGGAGCAAGTTCTTCAAATCTGAGATGGCGTTTGTTTAATCTTGACGGTACATATATTACCAGTCAGACTGTAACAACATTTACACCTGATAAAGATGTTATTTGTTTCATTCTTGATTACAGTGATTTGGGTGATTCAGTAAGAAGCCAGATTAAGCTTACATCAAATGTTCAGTTGTCTTCATCAATTAAGAACGGCAGTATGGGTGATTTGACTTATATTGCAAACTGGAATATGATGGATTACACAATTTCTTATGCAGGTCTTGCCGGCGTTACAGGTGAGCTTAACAATCCCACATCTTATAATGCAACGCAGACAATTACTCTTAATAATCCTTCAAAAGTCGGTTATACTTTTGCTGGATGGACCGGTACAGGTCTCAGCGGCGTAACAAAGAATGTTGTTATTCCTGCAGGTTCATCAGGTAACAGAACTTATACCGCAAACTGGAAGACAGATTCTTATACAATTACTGTTTCACTTAACGGCGGTACAATATCAGGCGGCATACCTGAAACTTACACAATTATGTCTAATGACATTACATTGCCGACACCGAAGAAGACCGGTTATACATTCATCGGCTGGAAGGGCACAGGAATTGCTTCAGGCACAACATCACCGAGCGTTGTTATCAGAAACGGTTCAACAGGAAACAGAAGCTATGAAGCAGTTTGGGAAGAAAGAGTTTCAGGTACACACAAGATTACATTCTACGGTTATTCAGATCAGGTTGTCAGAGTTAAGAACTCAAGCGGCGTATATGAAGAATCACAGTTTGTAAGTGTTGGTTCACCGATTACTGTTCCCGATGCTCCTGTTACAGTAGGTTACAAGTTCGTAAGATGGGATAAGGATGTTACATCCTCATATTACAGAAATCTTCCGGATGATATCGAGGTTCACGGTGTATACGAAGTTGACCCTGAAATGAGCTACAAAATTACTGTTAATAACGGCAAAACAACAACTACAACAACCTGCACTCAGTATCAGAAGTTCACAGCGTCAGCTGATGCTTCAGATTCATCAGGCAACTCGTTTAGTTATTGGATTGACACCAAGACCAGTGAGATTGTTTCCTACTACAGAAATTACACATTCTCTGTTCATGAAGATGCAACACTTAACGCTGTTTACGGTGTATCCACATCTGCTCGTGCTGCAACAAGAATTACAATAGTTGAAGGCTATAAAGCTGAGTATGACTGGTTTACAGTATATACCGAAAGAAGTGTTTCAAGTGAATATACAATGCTTCAGCACGGTTTGATATTCACAAACAATGCTTCAATCGGTCAGAGCGAGTCAAACTTCACAATAGGTGCATCGAATGTATATAACGGTGTTGCATCTACAAAGGGCCTGTCAGGTATATGGACTCTTTCAATTCCGAATCCTGCAAAGTATTCAGGCACAATTTACCTTCGTTCTTATGTAAAGGTTGCAGATGCGGACGGTAATGTTACAGTTAAGTACAGTGCAATTAAACAGTATCTTAACAATGAAGATCCTTCAGCATAAATGAAAGGGGCGGAATAAAGAAATGAATTACGAAAAACCGGAAATTAAATTTCAAAAATTTCATACTGAAGCTTTTCTTGAAGATGAGCCGCTCAGCTCCGGTGAAGGCGATGAAGGTCATGATATTTTTCAGGACAGCATCATCAGCTTTAACGGAAGTATAACAACTGATTCAAGCGGCGTTGGCGGCTGGTTTAACGGCTGATAAACCGTAAATCAAGTTAAAGCTTTATTCAGTGCAAAAACTTTTCTTTGCCCGGTTGGGGTAATTACTGCGACCGGGCAAAGAAATTTCAGAGTAGCATTGAATTATTCTGAAACCTATATAAAACAAAAGGATTTTAAGGTTGTCTGGTTATCAGATATACCTTAAAATCCGTTTTATCTATATTGTTTTTTATAGTGAAAATTATAATAATTTTTATGCCTTTGGGGAAAGGATAAATTATTTATGGATGAGCAACTTCGGACTGAAACCAGAAATATGGTAGATATATTTGTTGGTCTGATGCTTGTAAGAGTTTATGAATATTTCTTTTACAGGGATCACATGATTCCGACTCTGTCTTTTATTTCTTATGCAGTCGGAATATTATTTATTATTATTTTTAACAAAAAACATTGCTGGGCGCTGAGCGATTACGGCATAAGCGGTGCGGTAAACAGTACC
>JAZQPL010000046.1:0-27476 GCA_045628495.1 Acutalibacteraceae bacterium | reverse complement strand
TTATCCATAATAATAAATGTTGTTTGGCATCCTGACGGTTTTTGCAATTCAGAATTTCAAGAAAATCTTCTTTTAAATAATATGCTGTGCTTAATGTGGGAGAAATGGATAACATAACATTTATCTGTTGTTTCTGTTCTTTTTTTAATAATAAATATACATTTTTGGAGTCATTATTCAAAATTATTAAAAATCTTTTTTAAATAATCAAACTTAATTTATTACGGCGTTGTCTTAGCGAGCACTGAATTTGGATATCCAAATTAAAAAATATGCTTGTAATTCAATCACGGGATTGTCTTATCAAGCATCGTATTTGTTATCACACAAATACACTCGTCAGGGTTACGTACCCTGAAACCCGCAGTATAGCAAGAGTGAATTTAAGTGTTAGAACTCATTTTTGATACCATTTCTATCGACATTATCGAACTTTTCAATGTGGATATTTATAGCATTTACAAGCATTGATTTTTAAGGCGTTTAGAAGCCGAAAATGGGCAGGTTAATGTAATATCATTATTCAATCAATTAAAACATTTACAGCCTAAATTGTACTCAAAATCAACACCATATTGATACAGTAAAACAGACTGAAGATTTCTCCCGAGTCTGCTGTGCTTGATTCATTTATATGTAATAAAAGGTGATTTTTGAAAATTCCGCTCAAATCATTTCTGTAAATTTATTGACAAAAACTTATTTTATTATACAATAAATTTATCAAACATCAGGAGGCATTTATGGAAAAGATTACATCATTTTTTACAACATTGGCATTGATTGTTTCATATTTATTCGGATTTTCCGTACCATCGGTTGAAGGTCCCGTTTCTGTAATTAAGAAAGATTCAATGGTAGGCTTTGTTGCTCTTTATGCCGGTCAGGGTATCACCGCCGACGAAGAGCATTACTACACCTCAGGTTCGGTTTTTAATCAAAAAAGCGGTATAGGCTTGCAGTTTCTCGGAAAATGGAGTGCCGATGGTTTTAAACGAGAAAAAGTAAATCTTAATCCCATTCCCCGTTATTACAAAATCACCTACGGTTGCGGTCATATCGGCGGAATAAGCTGTCGAGACGGTGTGATTTATGCTCCGGTTGAAGGTACAGATTACAGCATAAACTTTATTTTCCTTTTTGATACAGAGGATTTATCCCTGATTGAAGTTCACAATGTGAGCCGTGAGGAATTAACAGACGGCATTCCCTGGGTTGCCGTTGACGAGGAAAACGGATATATCTATACTTCCACCTGGCACGAAACAGATGAACTGCTCCGTTTCAGCCTTGATGACTTTGCTCCTGCGGACAGCATTAAGCTCTCCGAATCAGTTTCAAGAATTCAGGGCGGCGAATTTTATAACGGAACTCTTTATCTTTCAAAAGATAACTCATCTTCAACAAATGAAGATGTTCTTGCCGTTGATATTACAACAGGTCAGGTGAGTGTAGCGTTTACACAGATTATGACGAATTACGACAATGAGGCTGAGGATATGACCGTTTATCCCAGAGCCGACGGCAGTCTTTTCCATGTGCTCAATTATGATAAACTGATTGGCTTAAACATAATGCATTATTGATTTTTCCAAATACATATCAGGATACTATTTACAGTAACAGCAGACCGAAGAGTTCTCCTCAGTCTGCTGTTTTAGGTTAAGTATAAATCAATTCAGAATTGACAATTTCCATTGCACGGTTGCGGATATTTTCCATTGCGCCAATCCACGCCATTTGGTCTGTTGCCTTCAGTTGTTCGGTTACTCCTTCAGCTTTTGCCATATCCTTAATAAGCTGATTGAACATTTCTTCTGCCTGCTTATCAATGTCGGCAAGATGTTGCCACAGTGTGCCGTTCATCTGCATAATGGTAAATGTAACACGCTTGTTTTCTTTGAGATAATTTTTATATCTCATACCCCATATTCCGATACGAATATCCTTTTCTTCGGGCGGTACGGTGATATTCGGAATATAATAATCACCGACTTTTCTGTAAGTCCCGCCGTTCTGTTCAAATTTGCTTTTTGCCATAATCAGACCTCCAATAAAAATTATTTATGAGATGACCGATTTTTCATAGATAAATGAAAAATACGAACCCTTCTCCAACTTGGAATATAAGGTTCGGATTATTCGATTTTGGTGCGGATGACGGGACTTGAACCCACACAGTATTGCTACCACTAGAACCTGAATCTAGCGCGTCTGCCAATTCCGCCACATCCGCATACAACTAAGTACTTAGTGATTTTACTATATTGTTTAGTAATTGTCAAGAGAAAATTAAAATTATCTTGACAATCATTTTTTGTAATTGTAAACTAAAACAAAGGAGGTTGTTTCTTATGAATAAAAAATACTATCTTATCGGGAATGCTCATCTTGACCCTGTATGGCAATGGAGAGTTCCCGAAGGGTTATCCTTAATAAAATCTACATTCCGGTCTGCTCTTGACAGAATGAAAGAATTTCCTAATTACAAATTTACCAGTGCCTGCGCAGGGTACTATAAATGGATAAAAGTCAGTGAACCTGAAATGTTTAATGAAATTCAACAGCGTGTTAAAGAAGGCCGTTGGGGTGTTACAGGAGGTATGTGGGTTCAGCCTGACTGCAACATTCCTTCAGGTGAAGCTTTTTGCCGTCATTTCCTTTATTCACAAAAATTCTTTTCGGAAAACTTCGGCTTTACTGTTAAAACAGGCTATAATGTTGATTCATTCGGTCATAACGGAATGCTTCCTCAGCTTCTTAAAAAAAGCGGTATTGAAAATTATGTTTATATGCGACCGAACAGAGAAGCGGAAAAACCTGAACTCCCCAAAGAAAATCTTCATTTATGGAAGAGCCCTGATTCAAGCACAGTAAAAGCTTTCAGAATACTTGACGGTTACGGTGATGACCTGAAAGATAAACGGGTAGACAGATATGCAGACTATGGTTATCCCCAAATGCTTTTTTACGGTATTGGTAATCACGGAGGCGGACCGTCAAAGGTTCATTTGTCTCAGGCGGAGAATTTGATTGCAAAAGGAAACAGTTGTTACGCTGTACCTGATGAATATTTTGAAAATATTGATTGCGATATGCCTGTCGTAAGTGATGATTTACAGCATCACGCCGCAGGATGTTACAGCGCAAACAGTGCAGTAAAATCTGCTGACAGAAGGGCTGAATGTGAGCTTGTCAGAGCTGAAAAAATTGATGTTCTTGCAAATTTGTTAACAGGTTCTCAATTACACAGTAAATCTATTGAAAATGCCTGGGAAAGAGTTATGTTTAATCAGTTCCATGATATTCTTGCCGGGTGTTCAATAAAAGAAGCGTATGATGATGCTTTGTCGGCTTTCGGTTTTGCAAAGGAAACTGCACTTGAGATTGATTCATTCGCTTCTCAAAGAATTTCTTGGAGAATAAAGACCACCGATTACCTTCAAAGTGATGTTTCGGAAATGCGTGAAAGACTCTGGTACCGTGACGGTGAAGGTTCGCCGATGGTTGTGTTTAATCCGCATTCTTTCCCTGTTAAAACAGCGGTGTCTTTCGGCAATCAATGCACTTCGAGAGTTGTCGATATGAAAGGCAAAGATGTTCCGTTTCAGCTTGTCAGGGCATCTTATACTGACGGAAAATATGTAAATAAATGTCTTTTTAATGCTGAAATTCCTGCTTACGGATATAAAGTTTATTATTTATACAAAAAAGAAGAAAATTCCCCTGAAACAGAATTTAACTCTGATTTGTCTATTTCTGAAAATACAATAGAAAACTCAAAAGTAAAAATTACAATCAATAAAAACGACGGAAGCGTTACATCATTTATTTATAAAAATAAAGAATTTGCATCAAAAAATTTCGGTAAGACAATTATCTGCGATGATGAACTTAATGACACATGGGGACACGCAGTTACTGATTATAATATTTATATAGGTGATTTTTCGGAAGGTAAGCTTGAAGCAGTTGAAAACGGTCCTGTCAGAATTACACTGAAGTCTACCGTATATTTCCACAATTCAACTCTTATCAGGTATTATTCATTATATGCAAATGACGAAAAGCTTTATGTAAGATGTATGCTTGATTTTGATGAACCTTATAAGCTTGCTAAAATATGTTTCCCTGTTAATATTGAAAGCCCTTCTGTTACATACTCAATGCCTTACGGTTTTATTGAAAAGAAAACAGATTCACAGGAAGAACCGTGTCATACATGGTGTGATATTTGTGACGAAAACGGCGTAGGTATGGGACTTATCAACGATTGCAAGTACAGTTTTTGTGCAGTTAATAATGATTTGAGAATGAATATAGCAAGGTCTTGCGCATACCTTGACCATTTCGGTCAGAAATCCCGTGACGGCGAAATGCAGTTTATTGATAAAGGTGAGCAGTCTTTTAATTATATTCTTGTTCCTCATTTTAATAAATGTAATTACAAACTGTTTAAGGAAGGAGAAATCCTTAATACTCCGGTTCAGCTTACTCAGGAGACTCATCATGACGGTTCACTGCCGGGTGATTATTCCGGTATTTCCGTTAACAAAGAAAATGTTGTTGTTACTGCAATTAAGGCTGCGGAAGACGGTGACGGATTTATTTTAAGAGCCGTTGAATGTGACGGCAGAGAAACAGAATGTGAAATAAATTTTGTTGCTCTTAAAAAATGCTTCACACTTAGTTTCAACCCTCAGGAAATAAAAACCGTCAGAATATCATCTGACGGCAGAGTAATCGAAGAAATGATAATTGAATAATTTTTATACGCCGCTTTTCCTGTATTGGAGCGGCGTTTTATTTTTATACTTTCTGAATGTTTTTGTAAAATAGCTTACATCATTAAATCCGCAAAACAAAGCAATTTCCGTAACGGTTTTATCAGTTGTAATAAGCTTTTCGCAGGCACATTCAATTCTGTATGCGTTTAAGTATTCAATAGGAGTTTTCTGGGTCATTTTGTAAAAAACCGAGCAGAAATATTTCGGACTCATACCGGCTTTTTTTGCAAGAAGAGGGAGAGTTATTTTATCATAATAATTATCTTCAATAAATGTTATTATTTCTTTAAGCATCATCTGTTGTTCTTTTGATTTTACCGCTTCTTCCTCAGCAACTGAATATAAATGTTTTTTTATTACTATGCTGTAAAACTGCATTAAAGAGCCGATAACTGCAAATTCGTATCCCGGAAAGCGAAGATTCATTGCGTTAAAAAGTGAATTTGTAATACTGTTAATTTCATCGTCACATCTTATGATGCTGTTAACAATTCTCTTGTGTTTAATAAGATTTTCCATTTGTCTTATGCTTATATGATTTCCTTCAGTAAAACCTTTTGCATCAAAAACAAGGCATTCATATTCACATTCACCGATTGAGTGACCGCCGTGCAAAACTCCGTCTGTAATATAAATCACATCGTTGCGTCCGGCAACAAATTCTTTCCCGTCAAGAGTAATGGAGAATTGCCCTTTTTTTATTCTTATAAGTTCACATTCGGGGTGCCAGTGATACATCATATCATACCGGGGATGTTTAATGTCAATTTTATATAACGCTATCGGAAAATCAAATGTTCCATGCTGTATTCTTTCACGGTAATCAAGATATTTCAAAAAATCACCTCAAAATCGGAATATTGTTATATTTTAGACCATTATAACACAAGAAATATTGTAAATTCAATGATATTATTATAAATAAGCAGAAAAACTGCTATTAAATTTTGAAAGGAATGGTTAAAATGGCAGAAAACAGATTTATCGGCGATTATCCTGTTATAGGTATCCGTCCCATTATTGATGCAAGACGAGGCCCTCTCGGCGTAAGACAGTCACTTGAGGATCAGACAATGGGTATGGCAAAAGCAGCCGCAAAGCTTTTCACCGAAAACCTTAAATATTCAAACGGAGAGCCTGTAAAGGTTGTTATTTCCAATATTTCTATCGGTCGTGTTGCAGAGGCAGCAGCTTGTGCAGACCAGTTCAAAAAAGAAGGCGTAGATATCACTCTTTCAGTTACTCCGTGCTGGTGCTACGGTTCTGAAACAATGGATATGGATCCCAACACAATTAAAGGCGTTTGGGGCTTTAATGCAACAGAAAGACCCGGTGCGGTTTATCTTGCTTCAGTTCTTGCCGCTCATGCTCAGAAAGGACTTCCCGCATTCGGAATTTACGGCAAAGAAGTTCAGGAAGCTGATGACACTTCTATTCCCTCAGATGTTGAAGAAAAGCTTTTGAGATTTGCTAAGGCTGCAGTTGCAGTTGCAACAATGAAAGGCAAATCATATCTTCAGATTGGCTCTATCTGCATGGGTATTGCGGGTTCAACAATGATTCCCGAATTTATTGAGGAATACCTTGGTATGAGAGTTGAATCAGTTGATGAAGTTGAAGTTCTCAGAAGAATGGAAGAAGGCATCTATGATGAGGCTGAATTCCAAAAAGCTCTTAAATGGACAAAAGAAAAATGTCCCGAAGGCTTCGATAAGAACCCTGATTTTGTTAAAAAGTCTGATGAACAGAAAGAAAAAGACTGGGAATTTACAGTTAAGCTGATGGTTATTATCAAAGACCTTATGAACGGCAACAAAAATCTTCCCGAAGGCAGAGAGGAAGAAGCAGTAGGACATAATGCAATCGCAGCCGGATTCCAGGGACAGCGTCAGTGGACTGACCATTGGCCGAACGCTGACTTCGCAGAAGCACTTCTCAATACTTCATTCGATTGGGACGGAGTAAGAGAACCGTATATTCTTGCAACTGAAAACGATATCCTCAATGGTATCTCAATGCTTTTCCAGAAGCTTATCACAAATCAGCCGTCAATGTTCTCAGATGTTCGTACTCACTGGAGCACAGAATCAGTTAAGAGAGTTACCGGCTATGAACTTGAAGGCAAAGCAAAAGAAGCAGGCGGAATTATTCACCTTATTAACTCAGGCGCTTCATGCCTTGATGCCTGCGGTGAATTAAGAGATGAAAACGGCAAACCCTGCATGAAAAAATGGTTTGATGTTACTGATGAAGATGTTGATAAAATGCTCAAGGCTACAACATGGTGTGCAGCTGATAACGGTTATTTCAGAGGCGGCGGATTCTCTTCACGCTTTGTAACAAGAGGGGAAATGCCTGCAACAATGATTCGTATTAACTGGGTAAAGGGCCTCGGACCGACAATTCAGATTTGCGAAGGTTATTATGTTGCACTTCCCGATGAAGTTACAGATACACTCTGGAAGAGAACAGACTACACATGGCCCTGCACATGGTTCGCTCCCAGACTTACAGGCGAAGGTGCATTTAAATCAGCATACGACCTTATGAACAACTGGGGCGCAAATCACGGCGCATCAACATACGGTCATATCGGCGCTGATCTTATTACAATGTGCTCAATGCTTCGTATTCCTGTTTCTCTTCATAATGTTCCCGAAGAAAAGATTTTCCGTCCGGCATGCTGGAATGCTTTCGGTATGGATAAGGAAGGTCAGGACTACCGTGCTTGCGGCGCTTACGGCCCTATGTATAAATAATTGATTTTTTTCACAGACTATTTTTAATGAATAGTCTGTGATTTTTTTGAAAAATATTGACAAAAATTGTTTTTTATTATAAAATGTACTTACAATATTTTTACCTCGTTAGAGGGGAGTAGCTTTTAAAACTGTATTGTCAACAACCGCCTGTATGGCTGGCGTACAGTGCATATTTATATGTAAGCAAGACCTTTAACATAGCATTGTTGTGCTGTGTTAGAGGTTTTTATATTGTAAATCTAAATAAAGAAAGAATGATGTAAATGAAGCATTATCTTGAAGAAGCTCAGAATGTTATTTCAGAGCTTAAGACAACTGAAAACGGTCTTTCATCTTCTGAAGCTGAAAAAAGACTTGCTGAAAACGGCAAGAATAAGCTGAAAGAAGCTGAAAAAGAAACTCTTTTCAAAAAGTTTATCAATTCACTTGCAGACCCGATGATTATTATGCTTCTTGTTGCTGCGGCAATTCAGGCGGTTGTTCCGTTTTTTGAGTCAAGAAGCGGCAGCCTCGGCCTTAAGGATTTTGCAGATGTTCTTGTTATTCTTGTTGTTGTTATTATCAATACAATAATGGGTCTTGTTCAGGAAAGCAAAGCAGAAGCTGCTATGGTAGCACTTATGCAGATGACTGCCGCTACATCAAAAGTTTACCGTGACGGTGAAGTTGCTGTTATTAAGAGTGAAGATATAGTTGTTGGCGATGTTGTTGTCCTTGAAGCAGGAGACGCTGTTCCGGCTGACTGCCGTATTCTTGAATCTCATTCAATGAAGGTTGAAGAAGCAGCATTGACCGGTGAATCTGTTCCCGTCAGTAAAATTGTTGATGTTCTTATGTGTAAGGATAGTGAAGAAGATGTTACTCTCGGCGACAGAAAAAATATGCTTTACAGCGGTTCTACTGTAGTTTACGGCCGTGGTAAAGCTGTTGTTACGGGTGTTGGCATGGATACTGAAATGGGTAAAATTGCCGATGCGCTTTCACAGGCCGAAAAAGAAGAAACTCCTCTTCAGAAAAAAATGGGCGAGCTTTCCGTTTTCCTTACAAAGCTTGTTATTGGCATATGCGTAGTTGTTTTTGCAGTCGGAATCGGCAGAGAGCTTATTACTGAAGGTTTTTCAGGCTTTTCTCTTTCACATTTCGGTAATGTTGCACTTGATACTTTTATTTCTGCAATCGCACTTGCTGTTGCGGCTATTCCCGAAGGTCTTCCCGCTGTTGTTACAATTATTCTTTCAATCGGTGTTACCGCAATGTCCAAAAGACAGGCACTTATCAGAAAGCTTACAGCTGTTGAAACACTCGGCTGTACTCAGATAATTTGTTCTGATAAAACAGGTACTCTTACACAGAATAAAATGACTGTTGTTGATGAATTTACAACAGATAAAGATTTTCTTGCAAAAGCCATGGCTCTTTGCTGTGATGCGGAAATTAAGCCCGGTGAAGAAAATTCAACAGGTGAACCCACAGAATGTGCACTTGTAAACTATGCCAATAAGCTTGGCATGCCCAAATTTGAATTGGAAAAGACAAGCCCGAGAATAGGCGAAGCACCCTTCGATTCAGGCAGAAAGATGATGTCCACTGTTCACAGTTTTGACGGCAAGTTTATTCAATACACAAAAGGCGCTCCTGATGTTCTTCTTAACAGATGCACAGGATATTATAAAGACGGCAGCGTTATACCCATGACCGATGAACTGAAAGCTGAAATCAGTGCTGCCAACAAAGGATTTGCAGACAGAGCGCTTCGTGTTCTTTGCGCCGCATACAGAGAGTATGATTCAAAACCGTCTTCATTTGATGCAGAAGACCTCGAAAAAGAGCTTATTTTTATCGGACTTACAGGTATGATTGACCCGTGCCGTCCGGAAGTTTACGATGCTATAAAAGAATGTCGTCTTGCAGGTATCAGACCTGTTATGATTACCGGCGACCATAAAGATACAGCTGTTGCTATAGGTAAAGACCTTGGAATTATTGATGATGCTTCACAGGCTGTTGTAGGTGCAGAGCTTGATAAGTATTCTGATGAAGAGCTTGTTGAAGAGGTTGTTAAGTATTCTGTATATGCCCGTGTTCAGCCTGAACATAAAACACGAATTGTTAAAGCATGGAAAGCCCGTGGTATGGTTACTGCTATGACGGGTGACGGCGTTAACGATGCGCCTTCAATAAAAGCTTCTGATATCGGTATCGGAATGGGTATCACAGGAACAGATGTTACAAAAGGCGTTGCAGATATGGTTCTTGCCGATGATAACTTCGCAACAATAGTTAATGCTGTTGAAGAAGGAAGAAAGATTTACGATAATGTATGCAAGGTTCTTCAGTTCCAGCTTTCTACAAACCTTTCTGAAGTTCTTCTTATGTTCTTTGCATCTATTTTCAATATAAAAATCCTCGGCGCAGTTCATCTTCTTTGGATTAACATGGTTACTGACTCTTTACCCGGTCTTGCATTGGGTATGGAAAAAGCCGAAGGCAATCTTATGAAAAGAAAACCACGCTCAACTAAAGACGGCATTTTCTCAAATGGCGCCGGTGTTGATATGGTATGGCAGGGTATTTACCTTACCTTAATTGAGGTTGCCGCTTATGTTATAGGTTATTATCTTGAACCTGTCGGCGGCGGCAGAGGCTTTACAGGATTTTTCAGCGGTCAGGAATGTGCAAATGCAATGGCTATGGCATTCCTTACAGTAAACTTTGCTGAGATGATGTGCGCTATCAATATGCGTTCTCAGAAAGGCTCGTTGTTCTCAAAGGGTATGTTCAAAAATATGAACTGGTGGCTTGTCGGCGCATTTGCCGTTACAACGCTTCTTACTCTTGCTGCTGTTCTTCTTCCCGGATTGAAGGATGTATTCGGTATTGAAGGTTCTTTCTCAGGCACAGAGCTTCTTATTTCAGCTGCTCTCGGACTTTCAACTATTCCTGCATTTGAAATCGGAAAAGCTTTCCACAGATTGGCAGACAGGAAAAAATCATAATATTTATTTTGGGTTGTCATTTTCGTTGTATGAAAATGACAGCCCATTTTCCATTCAGTTACATTGACATATATTTTTATTTATGATAAAATCCATTTGTCAATGAATTTTAACGAGGTGTTGTAATGAAAAGGTGTTTGATTTTTCTTACAAGCTCTTTTCCTTATGGAGGAAATGAACCTTTTATTGAAAATGAGATTTTTTTTCATGAAAAAAATTTTGACAAGATTATAATTCTTGCTCAGGAGCTTGAGCCGGATGCTGAAATAAAGCGTTCTTTTCCTGAGTGCTGTGATGTGTATAATATCACAAAAACCAAGAAAAAACTTGTCAGATACAGTGACATTTTAATCGGTTCATTTAACACAATTAAGCCCTATAAAATGAATGATAAAGATAAGTCTGAAATGGGTTCATCTCCTGTAAACAAGGTTATTGCAGGGTATTTTAACCGCAGAGCGTATCGCCAGTTTAATATAAACAAAGCTATTCTTGAAAAATATGATTTCAGTGATTTTGACGAAGTTGTTTTATACAGTTACTGGTTCTTTTCAAATTGCAAAACCTGTCTGTTACTTAAGGAATGGTTTGAAAGTATGGGCAAAAAAGCCGTTGTATTTTCAAGAGCCCATAATTATGATTTGTATAAATACCATAAAAAATATAATTATCTCCCTTGCCGAAATGAACTTCTTAACGGAGTTGAATATGTTTTTCCATGTTCAGAGAACGGAAGCGAATATTTAAAAGATGAATATCCTGAATATTCCCATAAAGTCAAATGTTCATATCTCGGAACATTTGACCACGGTATCGGAAAATATGACAGGACATTTCATATAGTAACCTGTTCAAGGGTTGTTGAGTTTAAGCGTCTGGACAGGCTTATTGAAGCATTTGAAAGCATGAAAAAGGATTTAGGAGAGATTTACTGGACTCATATAGGCGAAGGCCCGCTTTCAGATGAAGTGAAAGAATTGTGCAGAAAAAAAATAGGCAATTCATTTAATTATGAGTTTTTGGGTGATTTTACAAATCAGCAGGTTCTTGAATACTACAAAAACCATCCCGTTAATCTTTTCATAAATGTTAGCAGGATTGAAGGTTTACCCGTATCAATGATGGAAGTAATATCATTTGGCATTCCTGTTATCGCAACTGAAGTCGGCGGAGTAAATGAAATTATACATGACGGAGAAAACGGTTTGCTCCTTAATAAAGATTTTACAGATTCTGATTTTGCAAATGCGTTAAACCGTTTTCTGAATATGAATGATTCAGAATATCAGAATTTCAGAGATAACGCCCGTAAGATATGGGAAGATAAATTTAATGCTGAGAATAATTATCCTGAATTTTCTTCAAATCTTATTAAACCTTTTGAGTATGTTTAATTTTTATATTGACTGTTATATAAAGCAAAATTAAAAAGCTGTAATTTCACATCAGTGTGAGATTACAGCTTTTTTGCGTCATTATTTTAACATTCCGTGATATCTGCCTAACCAGTAGGGGAGTGTATATGTTGTTGAAGCTTCCATTTCATTGGGAGAATAATCATCATCAAGAACATATGTTGAATGATTAAATTTGTGCAATGAACGCTCATCCGGTGCCGCAACAGTCCATTTCAGATTTGCACAGCTTAATATTACACCGACAAGTCTCATTGTACTGTCTTCATTATTCAAAAACATTATCTTGCTTTTTGACGGATTATAGCAAAGTATTCTTGTTCCGTCAATTCCGCAAAGTTTTTCCAGATTTAATTCCTTAGCGTCTGTACGGTTCGGGTTTGAAGCGCAGTACATTCTTGTATCAATGGGGTGTCTTGAAAGTGACCATGCGGCAGTGTCTAAAAGTTTATTACCGTAATAATCCTTTTTATCTTTATCAGGATAAGCAAGTTGATAAATATAGTACCATAACGGGTTTTCACTGTAACTCATTGAATACCACCATTGATCTAATGAATCTCTGTAGTATTTAAGAATGTTTTTATCATCTTCCATCTGGAAAAGAAGATAGAAAGCAAGCATTGCCATTTCTTCATCAGAATAATTTAATACCATTCTGTAAATTGTTTTTATTGTTCTGCTTTCAACAAACGGACGAAGGAAAAATGAAACAGCAGGGGAAACTCCGTTTGCGGCGTATTCGAGGATTGACATTTTATATCTGTCCCATGCCTGAGTCATGACTTTTGCGTATTCAAAATCATGGTCAAAAGCAGCCATGATATATTCGTCCTGCCATTTTTTATCGCCTGTAACATAAGCTGCCAGCTTAAAAATACACAGTGCAATAGATGCCTGAAGATGAGCACCGCCTAAATTTTGACCGTTATGCATATAATTCCTGTTAAATTTTCCCCATGTTGTTGGCTGACCTGTGGCTTCAACAAGGCAGTATCCGTTATCTACAATATGCTTGGCGAATTTTTCCACTGTATTTGAAATTATTTCTTTAATTTCAGCATCTTCACTTCCGAGGATATCATATGCAAGCTTATATATAAACAGATGACCGATAATTTCATCGGTGCTTGTGTCACCTTTATAAACTACATCTGAAGGGGTGTATTTTGAACCGAGAATATCGTTCCAAAGCCTGTCAGGAACAGTGCCTGAAGCATCTA
This sequence comes from Acutalibacteraceae bacterium, assembly GCA_045628495.1. Classification (GTDB taxonomy): domain Bacteria; phylum Bacillota; class Clostridia; order Oscillospirales; family Acutalibacteraceae; genus CAG-488. The sequence continues at coordinate 14,293 of JAZQPL010000046.1, read as the reverse complement.
TTACTTTTCCTCTGTAATTTTCACCGTTAAGAAGATATTCATCGTCTGTAACGGGAAGAGAAGAGACGCCTGTTGCTGTTCCGTTATTATTTACCGACCAGTAAATATTTCCCCATGTCCCTCTGCCTTCGTCTTTAAGGTAATATGTTCTCGGCCAGAATCCTTCAATAGACTTTGTTCGCATAGCATACTCTTTTTCTGTTTCAACAGAAGGGTCTGCCCAATCTTCAGGAGCAAATACAGCAAGATTTTCTTTGCTCATTATATATGAGCGTTTTCCAATCAGCATATAACTTGTATTCATCTTTTTGAATGATGATGCAGGGCTTGAACCCGGAATGTTCTGAGAATAATTTCCACCTTTAAGCAGAGCTTCGGAAGTATAAAATTTGCCTTTATTAAGGTCTATTACATTTCCGTTTTGCTGTGCTCTGACATAAGACTGAACTGTTCCTGTACGCATTGAAATGTTCGAAAGCAAAAGCATAGCTTCTGTTGTACGCATAGCTGTTGCTCTTGCAGCTTTAATGTCATCTTCTGAAGCAGTTTTATCATTTTTCAATACTGCGTATCTCATAAGTTCGCCGGCACCGTATAACGAAGTCCATAATCCGTCATTATCAGTTTCTGTAGGAACCCATTTTCCCCCTGAAAAATACGCTTCTGATACAAGGCCGTGCCTTGAAAGATTTTGCTGTGATGTATCACTCATCATAACCGCTTTGTCTTTACCGGAAATATCTTTAAGCTCAATGTGTGTGTATCCTTTATCCATTACAGTCCATATACCGGTTGAACCGTCAGAAAAAATTGCCCTGACATTTTCACTGTCTTTCGAATAAAAATATCTGTCGCCCATAAATTTCTGAAGCTTATCACGACTGTTAGATGCATTTTTATCAGTTCTTAAAACCCCGTAGTCTGTTATTTCCCATATCGCTCCGTCAACAGTTGTAACTTTTCGGGAATCAGGGTAGAGGCTCTCGTTTCTGACATTTTCAGGTACATCATTTTCGATGCTTTTTGAATTTTTATCAAATCGTGTAACTATTTTCTGAAGTACATCATTTTCATCTCTTGCAGTACCGTTATAATTATGTTTTGTTTTATTTTCCTTTGTCAGTTTAGTAGGTTCGGATTTTACCGTAAGTATTGCCTGTGATTGTGTTCCGTCAGCACTTTTTGCGGTTATGGTTGCAGTGCCGTCTTTTAATGCCGTTACTCTGCCCCACATATCAACCTTTGCAATATCAGCAGGTTCGGCAGTCCATGAAAGTATTCTGTTATTCACAGAATCGTCAAACACGGCTTCAACTGTTCTGCTGTCTCCGGGACTCATTTCCCAATCATCAGGAACAACAATTCTTAATATATTCTTTTTACCGAAAAGTGCATAGCACGGTATGCACGAGCAGATAACAATTACTAAACATAAAATAACAGATAATACTTTTTTCATTTTAACAATCTCCATATAAGTTCTCTTTGATTATTCTATAGTATCAAATAAGAAAAATCAAGACATATATTCAATAAAATATAAAAATCCGGTTACATTCAGTAATCGGATTTTCAAAAAGCTATAATTTATAATGTTTTAATAAGCTCCAAAAACAGATTTTGCTGTTTGTTATTAAATTTATTCCATTGATTAAGCAAGTCTGACTGCTGTTGAGTGAGTGTAACAGCTTGTGAGCCGTCATAATTAAAAAATTGAGATAATGTAATATTGTATGCATTACAGATTTTTTCAAGTGAGGGAACAGATGGACATACATTTTTTCTGAACCAGGATGAAATCGTTGTCTGAGCTATACCTGATTCTTCGGATAATCGATATTCGCTCCATCCTCTTTCAAGCCTGAGCTGCAGAATCCGTTCCAGAACAGTCATTATATCATCTCCTTTATCGTAAATTATCATAGTGTTATTATTACTACAAAAATAAGTAAAATTGGAATTACAGCTTTGAAAAAGTTATAGTTATAATATAACTAAAGTGTTCGAACAAACTTTAATTTTTTTGGAGGTAAAAACAATGAAAACAATGAAAAAAATGTTAAGCATTATATTGATTGCAATATTTGCACTGTCAGTATTTGCAATTAATGCCAGCGCAGCGGAAAAATACGGTGATTATGAATATACTGTAAGCGGAGCTTATGCAACTATTACAAAGTATTCAGGCAGTTCGTCATCAGTAAGTATACCAAGTAAAATAAACGGATATACCGTTTCTACTCTTTACCAGGGTGCATTTGCAGATAATTCAAAAATAGTATCTGTTTCTGTTCCGGGCACTATTACTTCTATCGGTTCAACATATAACTATACAGGAGCATTTCAAAACTGTTCAAGATTACAAACGGTAACTATTAGCGGAGGAAGTAATACAGCATATATTGGTCGTAATGCTTTTAGGGGTTGTTTGGCGCTTACTTCAATCACAATACCCGGAAACTATAAAACAATATATAACGATGCTTTCAACGGATGTACATTATTAAGTTCTGTAACACTGAATAAATCTTCATTTTCTTATGAAAATCAGGAAATATTTTCAGGTGCATTTTATAATTGTACTAATTTAAGAACTTTGTCTTTACCGACAACACTCAGATATATAGGAGAAGGAGCATTTGAAAATTGCAGTTCTTTATCAACAATAACAATTCCCGAAGGAGTAGAGGAAATCAGCTATGGAGCATTTTCAAACTGCACAGCTGCAACAAAGGTAACTCTTCCTTCAACATTAACTGCATTAGGTTCAATATATAACAATACAGGAGCATTTGAAAAGTGCACAAAGCTTCAGACTGTTATATTTGCAAGCGGTGACGAAAATGCATATATAGGCAGAAATTCTTTCAGAGGGTGTACTTCGCTCACTTCGGTCACAATACCCGGAAATTATAAAACAATATATAACGATGCATTCAACGGATGTATATCATTAAGTTCAGCAACACTGAATAAGTCTACATACACTTATGCAAATCAGGAAATATTTTCAGGTGCATTTTATAATTGTACTAATTTAAGAACTTTGTCTTTGCCGACAACACTCAGATATATAGGAGACGGAGCATTTGAAAATTGCAGTTCTTTATCAACAATAACAATTCCCGAAGGAGTAGAGGAAATCAGCTGTGGAGCATTTTCAAACTGCACAGCTGCAACAAAGGCAACTCTTCCTTCAACATTAACTGCATTAGGTTCAACATATAACTATACAGGAGCATTTGAAAAGTGCACAAAGCTTCAGACTGTTATATTTGCAAGCGGTGACAAAAATGCATATATAGGCAGAAATTCTTTCAGAGGGTGTACTGCTTTAACAACAGCTCACATACCTTCTAATTATGTTTCGATTTATCAGGATGCTTTTGCCAATTGCTCTAAAGTGACAATTTGCAATACAACAAACATTTGCCATGCAAAAACATATGCAGATGAAAACGGTATTCCTTTTAAAATTTGTTCAGCAGGACATGAAACTACACCTTCAAAAGTTTATTATACTGTAACATACAACGCCAATGGCGGCAGTGTTTCGCCCTCGAATGCAACTGTTGAAGCAGGAAAATCTGTTAATCTTCCCACACCTTCATCAAGAAGCGGCTACACTTGCCTCGGTTGGTCAACAAGCAGCTCGGCAACATCTGCAAGCTACTCATGCGGAACAAGTTTCACACCAACAAAAAACATTACCCTCTACGCAGTCTGGAAAACAAATCCGTCCACTACAAAATATACTGTTTCATTTAATGCTAACGGTGGGTCGGTAACACCTTTATCTATAACAGTTGAGAACGGTTCTTATATCAGTCTTCCTTACCCTGTAAGAGAAGGATATACTTGCATCGGATGGTCAACATCGAGTTCGGCAACAAGTGCAAGCTATGATGCAGGTTCAAAGTATAAAGTTACCGGTAACGGAACACTGTATGCAGTTTGGAAGCAGATTAAGTCAGCTGAAGTTTATGAATCAATTGATATAGATTATAAAGATACTTATATTCTCGGTTATTATGATTTTACACCTGTAAGTTATTATTCTGATAACACTCGTGTTGCAACAGTTTCAGAAGACGGTGAAATCTATGGTACTGCGAGGGGCAGAACATATATTCATGCGGTTGATGCTTACGGAAATGAAAGAGTAACTGAAGTGAATGTTAATTATACGGTTGTTCAGTGGATTATTGTAATTGTTCTTTTTGGATGGATTTGGTATTAAAAATATAAACAATAAATTGGGGTTTAGCGGTATCTTTGTTCGAGGATACCGCTTTTTTGATAAAAAATAGTGTAAAATGATAAATATAAAATTTTTTGTACCCCGATAATAACTTTTCAGGGCGTGTTGTGTTTTTTTTCAATATTATATGATATAATAACAACAAATCTAACAGGAATAATCTGCTTTTCCTGTATGGGAGTCAGGAGGAAAATTATGAAAAAATCATTTATGAAAATGCTTTCTGCAGTGTTATGTGTGATAATGATATTATCATCAGCTCCGCTTGCAGGTGTTTCAATGGCATTATCACCGTTCACCGGAGCATCAGCAGAAAACAAAATGACCGATGCTGTGAATTATGAAGAGTCAGCAGACCCTTTAGCGATTACTGTTCTTTCGAACAAAGAAAGCTATTTGCTTGCTGATACAGCTGTTATTACAGTAAAGGTAAAAAATCAGAGCGACGAAGACTTTAACGATGTTGTGATTGCAGGATATTCTGATAAGCACCTGCTTACAGATGGTACAAGCGCAGTTAAAGAGCTTGCATCATTAAAAAAAGGTGAAACAGCGGAATATTCATTTAATGTTGTTCTTAACAGAAAAACATGCGGTGTAAGCTTTTTTTCAAGAATAATTCTTTTCTTTAAGCAGCTTTTCAAATCATATACAGCGTTCCGGAAGATAGATGACAGTATTGAAACTTGCGGTACCGGCAGTCTTGAATTCAAACACGGTTCAGCAAATGTTTCGATTGATGTTAAAGCGTGGATTGATTTGTCATCTGAAAAAGAAATCGAAAAAATGAATAATGTTGATGAACAGATTAAAAATCTGCTTGATACTTCTGAATTTAACAGCTTATCAGACATTGTTCAGGTAGATGAGGTTATGGATATTCTTCAAAAATGCGAAGATAACGGATTGATTATAAAAAATTCCGTTTCATTTGTTCCTGAAGAAGATTATGTTTCGTTTACATATTCCTCAGGTGCTGTAGGCGGAGTGTTTTTTAAGGAACCGAGCGATGAATTTAATTCTTTCGGATCACCGATAAACGAGATAAACGAATCTGCAGTATTGAATACCGACAGTTTTGCAGATGAATTTGAGACTAACGGTACTTCAGTAGCTGATGCACTTGTGCTTTATTCTTTTAATCTTCCCAGTGACGATCAAAGCATAAGAAGACCGTTTTATGATACATTGAAAAATAATTGGCAGTCAAAAGGTATAAATACAACTATCGATACAAGTGTTACTGTTTCAGATCTGAAGAATATTAGTTCTGATTATGAAATAGTGTGTTTCAGCGGACACGGGGATTATACTATTGGAGATGCTCCGATAATGAGTTTGTCGGAAATTGCTACTACAGAAAAAGATAAATTATATTATAACGATTTAATAAATAGAAGAATTGGAAAAGCACTCTATGCAAAATTAAGTAATGAATATTATTATTATGTATGGCCGTCTTTATTCTCAAGTTCATATTCTTCTTCAGGATTTAACGGAAAATTCATTTATTCTGAATCATGCTGTTTCTTAGGAAAATACGGTTCCTATGATTATTCGTTTACAAATACATTCTTAAATCTTGGCGCAAAAGCTATATACGGATATCACAACAGTGTGTATGCTATTTACAGTAGAGAATCAATGAATTACTGGGTTGAACTTTTGCTTCAAGGTAAAACCGCCAAAGCGGCTTTTGACAGTACAGTAGAAAAATACGGCGCTAATGATGAAGTTTGGCACAAAAGAGAAACAGGCACACCAAGCGATCGTGAGCCTAATGAGTATGCAATTCCTGTTTTCAGGGGAACCGAAAGCGCAAAGTTACCTTTACCTGTAACCAAATATACCGTAACTTACAACGCCAACGGCGGCAGTGTTTCACCTGCAAGCGCAACGGTTGAAGCAGGTAAAACGGTAACTCTTCCCACACCTACAAGAAACGGTTATTCCTGCCTCGGCTGGGCAAGAACAAGCTCAGCAACAAGTGCAGAATTCAACTGCGGCGCAGTCTGCACAATAAACGGAAATGTAACACTTTACGCTGTATGGAAAGCAAATCCCATAACCAAATATACTGTAACATATAACGCCAACGGCGGCAGTGTTTCACCTGCAAGTGCAACAGTTGAAGCAGGTAAAACGGTAACTCTTCCCACACCTACAAGAAGCGGTTATTCCTGCCTCGGCTGGGCAACAACAAGCTCGGCAACAAGTGCGGGTTATTCCTGTGGTGCATCATATAAACCGATAGCCAACACCACTCTTTATGCTGTATGGAAGGCAAATACCGTAACCAAATATACTGTAACATACAACGCCAACGGCGGTAGTGCTTCAACTGCAAGTGCCACAGTTGAAGCAGGCAATGCAGTAATTTTACCCACACCCATAAGAACAAATTATACATGCCTCGGCTGGGCAATAACAAGCTCAGCAACAAGCGCAGAGTTCAACTGCGGCGCATCATATAAGCCGACAGCTAACATTACACTTTACGCTGTATGGAAAATAAATACATACACTGTAACATATAATGCCAACGGCGGCAGCGGTGCTCCGTCAAGTCAGACACAAAACTGCGGCGAAAGCATTCTCATCAGCACAACAAGACCCACCAGATCGGGCTACCAGTTCCTCGGATGGTCAACAAGCAACACAGCAACATCCCCAAGCTACAGAGTACTTGACATTTTCTCTTCTAATTACAACACAACGCTTTATGCGGTCTGGGGCAAGGCAAGCGTAACCTTAAGCAGCTATTCCGGTTCCGCAACGGTTAACGGATACAGACTTGAAGTAGGAAATATCGGATATCCTTATAAGTTTACCGACGGAAAAAGAGGTTTTGAATTCAAACTGCCAACTGTTTATACATCAAACTGTGCCGACGGTACAGGAAGCACAGGCTGGCAGGTTGTGAGCGGCTCTATTGCAGGATTTACTTCAGACGGATATATGTGTATTTCACAGCCCGGCACGGTAAAGGTTAAATATGTTTATAAAGGATATGAAAGCTCTGTTTATACATTTACTTTTAATCTTTACAAAGAAATGACTGATATAAATGCTTTGCGTTCCGAGCCCAGCAATATCAGCAAAACATCAAAAGTTCTTGCATCAATTCCCAAGGGAAATATAGATGTTCTTGCTATTAATTACAACGGAGAATATAAAGATCCTGAAGATGGAAAAACATATGATGCCTGTTACTGGTATGTGTCATATAATGGTCAGAAAGGATATATTATCGGATGGAAATATTTTGATTGATTGAATAATCTGAATAGTATATTTATAAAAGTCAAATATTTAAAATATTTCGGGCAGGTTCAAATTGAACCTGCCCGTCTGCGTATATTTTATAATAATAAATTACGGCTGAGAATATTGTTGAACTGATGTATACTGTGCGGAAGCTGTTGTTGTTGTGCTGTAATTATAACTGTAGCTTTGCGCCGTGGTACTGTATGTATAAGCTGTAGTGTAATAATTATAGTTGTTGTAACCGGTATTATAGTTGTAAGTGTAGCTTTGTGTAAAAGTCGCATTCTCAGGAGGGATACCCTTTGATATTTTATCGTCAACACAGATAATTCCCCAGTTTGAACCGTCTTTGGAGGCGAACGCTCTGCCGTCATGAACCGGAGTAAGGTATTTGAACACACAGGGAACAACCATAGTTCCGTCTGACGAATATATTCCGTATTTAATTCCGTCAAACACTGTTACATAACCTTCACTGCATTCGTAGGGCGTATCAGAGCCTTTTTTTAATGAGTAATGACCTTTTTCAGGACTGTACATAAAAGGAATAACTGTTTTTCCTGAAGAATTTATGTAGCCCCATTTACCTTTTTCACACACAGCGGCAAGACCGCCTGTGAAATATCCTGCTGCGTCGTAATCCTTTTGGTTAACTGCTTTTTTGCCCGAAATAAGTGCATATTTTCCTGTTGCTTGAGTGCCGTTGTAAATTTCTGCAGTTTCAGGAAGAGTGGGGGAGAGGCTTACTTCAAAACTGCTTTGCGAACTGCTGTAATTGCAGCTTAATTTTTTTGCGGATTTGTCCCATCTGTAAGAGTAACCGTTAAATTTGTCACAGTCATGAGAAGTGGCGAATTTAACCGTTAATGAAGGCGTGATGTGATATATCGTTTCAGAATTAACACCTTTTTTTACGGCAATGTATCCCTCGTAACATGTGCAGGTTTCGATTGAATCATACTCAGGAACAATAACAATTTTACCGTTGGAATTTATAAAACCGTATTTATCATCTTTTTTAATAATAAAGCCGTCACCGTATGAAATTTCATAGTGATTTGTGTTTTGATTAAATCTGTATATCGGTAATGAAAAAATTTTTTGCGCTTTAATTGACGGTGCTTTGAACCAGTCGGCTGTATAATTTACCTGAGTTGTTGATATTTGCTGTTCAGTTGTGTCTTCGGATGAAGCTTCATTTTTTCCGTTAAACTGCTTTGCATTACATGAAACAAACAAAAATACAGTTGCAGCAGTCATAACAATGCAAATCAAAGCTTTTAGTTTATTCATAATACTATTTACCTCCGCAAGTGTATGTAAGAATTTTATCACACTTGAATACATATTACAATGTTTTTAATATTATAAATTATATCTTTTTGTTTTATTATCTGTTATCGAGATTTTTAGCTGAGTAATTTGTTATTTTTGAATTACGGGTAATCTCACCGTCAGATTGAAAGAAAGAAATATTTTTTTCGTTATAAAACCATGCATCAAACCATTTCACAGTGCAGTCAATATAAATATCGGCATTAAGTATGCAGGATGTGTGAATCCCGTATTTCAGTGAAGCATAAGCAGCAGGTGCATTACAGACGGAATAAGAAGGTTTTACCCACATTGATGAAAGAACAATAAAATCAAATCTTCCTGTTAAAAACAGTGACGGTACTCTCAGCCCGCTTGCTTCTTTTGCGGTGCTTGCTCCTGCGATAGATACAACTGCGCCTATTCTGCTGTCTGCACAAGCGGCGTTAACAGAGCTTGCTCCTCCTTGTGAATGACCGAATGCGCCTACATGGTTTTTATCAATTTTATTGTAAAATATGCTGTTGCTGTCTTCATTTTCATTGAAAATATAATCAATAGCAGCCCGCTGACTTTTTCCGTCTTTTGGCATCATATCATGGCTTGCGATAACAATATATCCTGATTGTGCAACACCCTTAAGAATCTTTTTATACAAAAACGGAGGGCACATTGTTCCGTTTGCCCACACTGCAACAGGATAAGTTCTTTCGTTTTTTGTTAAATCATCCGGGTAGTAAATAATGTAATCTGTATATAGACTGCAAAAATCACATATTTCTGTTATACAGTTTTTGCTGTCAGCTTTTGCAGAATCCACAGCGTTAGCGGATATTGATACTGAGCAGAAAACTATAATTGCTGAAATAAAAACAGATACGGTTTTTTTCATAAAAGCATTCTCCCGGTTTATCATAATTATTTATACTGATAAACTCTTACATAATCAACAATAAAATCTGTTATAATGTCAGGATTTGTTTCAATAGACGGTCCTGCCCAGCTTTCAGCCGGTACGCCGTCACTTCCGCCGACTTCAACAGAAAGAATAAGCCACTGCTTATCCTGCGAAACTCCGCCGAATTTTGATGAACCGGCTTTAATTCCGTTAATATAAACAGTATATTCTTTTTCGCTCCATTCGATAGCGTATGTATTATATTCTTCATAAGGGTTGTTGGTATATATAAGTGAACGGCATATATTTTTCTGCCTGTGTTCTTCACCGTATCCGTCGTAATGGAGATTAGATGTAACAGCATTGTGAAAAATATTGTCTTTGCTGTAGTAAGGCGATTCAAAAATATCAATTTCAGTGCCGTCAATACCTTCGTTGCCGATTTTGCCTACTCCGTGGCCGAAAAGCCAGAATGCAGACCACATTCCGAATCCTTTTGGAAGTATACATCTTGTTTCAAAATATCCTCTGCACTGAGTAAATGAATTCTGTGTAGTTATTTCTGTTGTATACCAGCCTGGTTTTCCGTTACCTTTATACCCGTCGGGAAAATATTTTGTAGCAATATGAAGATTACCGTCTTCAACAGTAGCCATATCCGTATTCCAGTAGCCGCCTTTTCTGACAGATGTGTTGCCGATACCGTAGCCTGATGACCATACGGCTGTATCAAGCTCATTACCGTCAAATTCATCTGAAAACACAAGTTCAAATTTACTCATATCAACCGATTTACCGTGAGGATATGTAGGTAAATCAAATATTGAAAGAAAAAGAGATGCGATACAAAGAATTATTGATGTAAACCATTTCATAAAATAACCGCCTTTTAATTTTTATTTAATGTAGCAAAATGAACACAGTGGCATATTATATACAGGAAATATTATTTGTCTGTTGCTATAAGCATCGCGTCACCGAAGCTGAAAAAGCGATATTTTTCATCAACGGCTGTCTTGTATGCGTTCATTGTATTTTCATATCCGCAGAATGCACTTACAAGCATAATAAGAGTACTTTCAGGCAAGTGGAAATTAGTTAATAATCCGTCAATACATTTGAACTTATATCCGGGATAAATAAAAATACTTGTCCAGTCATCATAAGCGCATACACAACCTTTTGCCCGGCAAACTGATTCAAGAGTTCTGCAACAGGTTGTGCCCACAGCGATTACTCTTTTATTGTTTTTCTTTGTTTCGTTTATCAGCTTTGCTGTTTCTTCGGGAATATAATAATGTTCAGAATGCATTTTGTGTTCTTCAATTTTTTCAGCTTTAACAGGGCGGAATGTTCCCAATCCCACATGAAGTGTTACAAAACCGATGTTGATACCTTTTTCCTTAATTTTTTTCAGCAAATCCGGCGTAAAATGAAGTCCTGCAGTAGGCGCTGCCGCAGAGCCTAATTCCCGTGAATACACGGTTTGATATCTTTCTTTATTTTCCAGTTTTTCCGTTATGTAATGGGGAAGGGGCATCTCACCGATTTTATCCAGCGTTTCATAAAAATTATTCCCGTCATAAGTAAATTCTGCAATTCTGTTTCCGTTATCAAGAACTTCAAGGATTTTTGCTTTCATTATACCGTTGCCGAATGAAAAAACGGTTCCTTTTTTAGCTCTTTTTCCGGGGCCGGCTAAAACTTCCCAGATATTATCACCCTTGCAGGTTAAAAGCAAAAATTCAACATTTGCTCCTGTCCCTTCTTTTATTCCGTATATTCTTGCGGGAAGAACTCTGGTATCATTAAGAATAAGACAGTCGCCTTCGTTCAGATAGTCACAAATATCCTGGAAATGTTTATGCTCAATTTTGCCGTTATTTTTATCAAGAACCATAAGTCTTGATGCATCTCTCGGTTCAATAGGATGCTGGGCAATAAGTTCGTCAGGTAAATCGTAGTAGAAATCGCTTGTTTTCATTAAAAAAACCTCTTGTAAAAATATTTTCAAAATAAACAAAAATAATATTGACTCTGTTAAATTAAAATGATAATATATTGTGTAATATTTTTCCCGTATATTATATTGTAATATGGGTGAAAAAACAATAGTTTTTCTTAAATTAGAGGTAATTGATATGAAAAAATTTAAGGTTGGTATTATCGGTGCTACAGGTATGGTAGGCCAGAGATTTGCATCACTTCTTGAAAATCATCCGTGGTTTGAACCTGTTCTTGTTGCGGCAAGCCCTCGTTCAGCCGGCAAAACATATGAAGAAGCTGTCGGTCCCCGTTGGTGTATGGATACACCAATGCCCGAAAAAATGAAGAATTTTATTGTATATGACGCAAATGCTGATGTTGAGAAGATTGCCTCATTGGTTGATTTTGTTTTCTGTGCAGTAGATATGAAGAAAGACGAAATTAAAGCTCTTGAAGAAAAATACGCTAAAGCTGAATGTCCTGTTGTTTCAAATAACAGTGCCCACAGATTTACGCCTGATGTACCAATGGTTGTACCGGAGCTTAATGCCGCTCATACAGAAATAATTAAAGATCAGAGAAAGCGTTTAGGAACAAAGAGAGGCTTCATTGCCGTTAAGTCCAACTGCTCACTTCAGAGCTATGTTCCGGCGATATATCCTCTTGATAAAGCCGGCTATAAAGTAAAGGATGTTCTTGTTTGCACTTATCAGGCAATTTCAGGCGCAGGTAAAACATTTGAAACATGGCCTGATATGATTGATAATGTTATTCCATTTATCGGCGGTGAAGAAGAAAAGAGCGAACAGGAACCGCTTAAAATCTGGGGTGAAATTAAAGACGGCGAAATTAAAAAAGCCTGCAAACCTAATTTTACCGCACAGTGTATCCGTGTACCTGTTTCAAACGGTCACATGGGCGCAGTTTTTGTAAGATTTGAAGATAAAGCTCCTTCAAAAGAAGAAATTCTCAGTGTCTGGGAAAAATATTCTGCTGAGCCTCAGGAATATGAACTTCCTTCTGCTCCCAAGCAGTTCCTTCATTATTTTACAGATGATAATATGCCTCAGACAAAGCTTCACCGTGAACTTGAAGGCGGCATGGCTGTCAGCATCGGAAGACTCAGAGAAGATACACAGTATGACTATAAATTCGTATGTCTTTCGCATAATACGCTCAGAGGAGCTGCAGGCGGTGCTGTTTTACTTGCAGAGCTTCTTTGCAAACAGGGATATATGGATTGATGATATAATTATCAGATTAAATGCAACGGATGTAAAAACTTTCCGTTGCATTATTTTTTTAGGAGGTAATATTTTGAAAAAACCGATTTTCACAGGTGCAGGTGTGGCGCTTGTTACACCTTTTGATGAAAACGGAAATGTAAATTATCGGAAGTTAGAAGAACTGATTGAATTTCAGATTGAAAATAACACTGATGCTTTAATTGTATGCGGAACAACAGGGGAAAGTGCAACTCTTAATGACAATGAACATTTAAGTATAATCAATCATGCAGTGAAGTGTTCTGCTAAGAGAATCCCTGTTATAGCAGGTACAGGAAGTAATGATACATCTCACGCCGTTAAAATGTCAAATGAAGCAGAAAAAGCAGGTGCAGACGGTTTGCTGATTGTAACACCGTATTATAATAAAACATCTCAAAACGGTCTTATTGAGCATTACAAATTTATATCAGAACGAGTATCAGCTCCGATAATAGTTTATAATGTTCCGTCGAGAACAGGCGTCAACATAAAGCCCGAAACATATAGTGAAATAGCTTCTTTGAATAATATTTCAGGTGCGAAGGAAGCTAACGGCGATATTTCTTCAATAATAAAAACTATGTCTTTATGTCCTGATGACTTTTATATTTATTCCGGAAATGATGATCAGACAACGGCAATTTGTTCAATCGGCGGCAAAGGGGTTATATCTGTTCTTTCAAATATTAAACCTTCTGAAACACATGAACTGGCTGTGTCAGCAATTAACGGAGAGTTGGAAAAAAGCATCAGTCTTCAAAAGAAATTATTACCGCTATGCAATGCACTTTTCAGTGATGTAAACCCTATCCCTGTTAAAGAGGCAATGAATATGTTGAATATGAATGTCGGAAAGTGCAGATTACCCTTGTGCGATATAAAAAAAGATTCAAAGAAAATTCTTGAATCAGTTTTTGTTTAATCAAGATATAATCAGCTCGGCTTCAAACCTGATGCAGTTGAAACCGGGCTGTAAAATTTATTTCAAAATAAATGAAATTTTTTTGTGTTTGCTATTGACAAACCATTGTAAATTTGATAAACTAACAAAGATGTCTGGACCATTAGCTCAGTTGGTTAGAGCAACCGGCTCATAACCGGTTGGTCCGGGGTTCGAGTCCCTGATGGTCCACCAAAGCGCACTTTATTGTGCGCAAATATAGGGGTATAGCTCAGTTGGTAGAGCAGCGGTCTCCAAAACCGCGTGCCGAGGGTTCGAGTCCTTCTGCCCCTGCCAACAAAACCAAACCTCAGGGTTTGGTTTTAATTTTCGCTGATATGGCACAGGTGGTAGCGCAC
>JAZQPL010000045.1:0-13069 GCA_045628495.1 Acutalibacteraceae bacterium | reverse complement strand
TCTTCGTTAAAATGGTTATAGAGCATATCTGTCAAATCCTTTCGATGATCTGTGGTAATTTCATTTTACAGGATTTTTCAAATATGCTCTACTGTTTTTATAGATTTTATTTGTTTACCCCAACATTTATTATAGAACCTTAATTATTTGCTTTCTGCGGGCTTTTTCTTCTTAACAACTATAAGAACAACAACTGCTGCAACTGCAACTACTGCAACACCTGCAATAATAAATATGTTGCCGTTTGAAAGAGTTGATGATGTTGAAAGAGCACCTGCAATGATGCTGTTATCAATTTCGCAAAGGCTGCTTGCGAAGTTTGAAGCATTTGCACCGTTTACCTGTTCATTGATTACATACAACTTGCTTCCTTCGGGAACTGAGGGAATATCAAATGTTACAGAACCGGCTGCCTGTGATGCATTTTCAATCTGCTTGTAATCTGAAATATTTCCATTACCGTCAGCAACGATGTAAGAAATTTTTTCATTATTACCTGTTACTGCACCTGAAAAATCAACAGAAAGTTTGTTGTTGTTTACCTGAGCGTTTTCAACCTTAAAGGAGTTGTGTGAACTGTCTTTAAGAGTTAATTTGTTTGCGTTTTCTTCATTTGCTGCAGGTGTAGTGAAAAGGATTGAGTCTAATTTAAGCTGAACACCGGGACGAACGCCATAGTTCATGTAAGCATTAACACCGCCGTAGTTTACTGACGGGCCGTCAACTACAGCTGCAAAGGATGAACTGTAGCCGGGTGAGCAAAGGTACCAAACAGATAAATCAGGAGTTCTTTTAATTGTACTGTTAAGCTGCCATGCTTCTGCAGTTGTGAGCAACCAATAAAGTGTATCAACCGGGTCACCGTTTGTACCGTCGGTTTTATCCATATTATATTTTGCTGATTTAATTGTTTTAACTGCAATAGCTTCTTTTTCAGCACCTTCAGGTACATAACCGTCTACAACTCCTTTAATAACAGAAGTTGAATAAATGTTTGAACGAGCTTCTTTTTCGTTATAAACTGACTTTGTAAGAATATCGCTGGAAATCAATGCTGCGGTATTTGATGCAGAACCGACACCTGATTCATTATAACCGATTGTAATCCATTTTGTACCGTTAAAATAAACAGTTGGTGCATTTTCTGTGTTGTAGCCCTCAGAAAGTGCTTTAGCACCAATGGAACCGATTGTTGTGTCTTCAGCGAATGCCGGAACTGTCAAAGACAGAACCAAAAGAAGAACTGTTAATAAGCTGATGATTTTTTTCATGAATATTACTTCCTTTCAAATAAATTCATAAGTATATACGAACAAACAGAAAAAAGGGCTAAAACTTTTTTTCTGATTTTGATAATTTTATCATAATATATTTTTTTTGTCAATTATTAACCATAGTTTTATTGAAATTATAATAATATTATGGTATCATTTTAAAGAGGTGTTTTCTATGATGATTTCAACCAAGGGTAGGTATGCATTGCGTGTAATGCTTGTCTTATGTTCTGCAGATAATAATGAATATATTTCGCTTAAAAGTATAGCTGAAAATGAAGGGATTTCAGAAAAATATATTGAATCAATTACATCTATGTTAGTTAAAAATGATTTTGTAGAAGGCATCAGAGGAAAGGGTGGAGGATACAGACTTAAAAAAAGACCTGAAGATTATTCAGTCGGCAGTATTCTTAAAGCTACAGACGGTTCGCTTGCCCCTGTTTCCTGTCTTGAATGTAAACCTAATAAATGTGACAGAGCAGACAACTGCAAAACACTTCCTATATGGAAAAGACTTGATAAAATGATTGACGAGTATCTTGAAAATATAACATTATTTGATGTTTATAATGAGTCAATCAACAATATATAATCAACGGAGTGAATTTTATGCCGAAAATTTATAATTCAATAGATGAACTGATAGGTTCAACACCTATTGTAGAACTTAAAAAAATTGAAAAAGAATATAACTTAAATGCAAAAATATTTGCTAAGCTTGAATATTTTAATCCGGGCGGTTCTGCTAAAGACAGAGTTGCAAAAGAAATGCTTGACGATGCCGAGAAAAGAGGAATTATTTCTGAAGATACTGCAACGGTTATAGAACCCACATCCGGCAATACAGGCATAGGGCTTTGCGCAGTTGCAGCAGCAAGAGGTTATAAAACAATTATTGTTATGCCTGATACAATGTCTGTTGAAAGAAGAAAAATAATTAAGGCATACGGTGCAGAGCTTGTTTTAACTCCGGGCGAAGAAGGTATGAGCGGAGCAATAAAAGAAGCTGAAAGACTTTCAAAAGAAATTCCGGGCAGCTTTATTGCCGGCCAGTTTGTAAATCCTTCCAATTCAGCGGCTCATAAAAATACAACAGGCCCTGAAATATGGAACGATACTGACGGTAATACAGATATATTTATTGCGACAGTCGGTACAGGCGGAACTTTGACCGGGACAGGGGAGTATCTTAAAGAAAAAAATCCTGAAATTAAGGTTATTGCAGTTGAACCTGAAAGCTCACCTCTTTTGTCAAAGGGAATAGCCTCTGCGCATAAAATTCAGGGTATAGGCGCAAATTTTGTACCTGAAATTCTTAATACCGATATATATGATGAAATAATAACCGTCAGTGATGATGATGCTTATTACTATGGTAATTTAATTGGTAAAAAAGAAGGGTTTCTTGTAGGTATCTCATCCGGAGCAGCTCTTAAAGCTGCTGTTGAAACGGCTAAGAAAGAAGAAAATTACGGTAAAAACATTGTTGTTATTTTTCCTGATTCAGGCGAAAGATATCTTTCAACACCCGGTTATTATGATTAAATCGGAGGAACTATGAATAAAAAAACATTAGTTGCAATGAGCGGAGGAGTTGACAGCTCAGTATCTGCTGCTCTTCTTAATGAACAAGGGTATGATTGCGTCGGTGTGACAATGAAGCTTCACAGCTCAGAAGGCGTTGAAATTATTTCTGAAAAATCCTGTTGCAAATCCTCGGATATTAAAGATGCTGAAAGTGTATGCAAAAATCTCGGAATTGATTTTCATATATATAATTATACAGACGATTTTAAGAAAAAAGTTATTGATAAATTTATATATTCCTATGAAATCGGTTCTACACCGAATCCATGTATTGACTGTAACAGATATATGAAATTTGATAAATTATATAAAACAGCTGAAGATCTCGGTTGTGATTATATTGCAACAGGACATTACGCAAGAATTGAATTTGATGAAAATAAAAAACGGTGGCTTTTAAAAAAGGCTCGTAATATCAGTAAAGATCAAAGCTATGTTTTATATTTTCTTTCTCAGAATCAACTTTCAAAAACTTTTTTCCCGTTGGGTGATTTTGAAAACAAAGATGATGTTAGGCTTGTTGCGGAAAAATACGGATTTATAAATGCTTCAAAACATGACAGTCAGGATATTTGTTTTATTCCCGATTCTGATTATGCGGGATTTATTGAAAAAGTAACAGGCAAAAAATATCCCTGCGGAAATTTTACAGATACTGAAGGCAATATTCTCGGCGAACATAAAGGTATAATAAGATATACAATCGGTCAGCGAAAAGGGCTCGGACTTGCTTTGCCCGCTCCGATGTATGTCAGAAAAAAAGACCCGGAAAATAATACTGTAATTCTTACATCTGAAGAGGGACTTTATTCTTCAAAACTTATTGCAAACGATTTTAACTGGTTATCAACTGCTGAACCAAAGGGAGAAATAAGAGTTAACGCCAAAACTCGGTACAGGGCAAAGGAAGCTCCTGCAACTGTAAGAGTAATTGATAAAGGTGATGTTGAAATTATTTTTGATTCTCCTCAGAGAGCGGTAACAAAAGGGCAGGCAGTTGTTTTATATGACGGTGAAACTGTTGTTGGCGGAGGAACAATATTTTGTACAGAATAATTAAATATTGCAAATAATATTTATATTTGTTATAATAAATCCATAAATTATTATCGGAGGGCTTATGAATTTTACTACAATAAATACTAACGGTACAAGCGAAGGTTTTTGCCTGATTAAAACACTTGAACTAAAAAAAACAGCAAAAGGATTAAACTATCTTGATATGACTCTTGCTGATTCTACAGGGGAAATCAATGCAAAGTTTTGGGATTATAAAGAAGAATTACACAGCGATATAAAAGCAAATATGCTTGTTAAAGTAAGAGGAACTGAATCTGTTTATAACGATGCTCCTCAGTTCAGAGTTGAAAGAATAAGAAAAGTACTTGAATCCGATAATGTTAATATCGACGATTATGTTCCTACAACAGAATATTCCGGTGAAATATTATTTAACGAAATATATTCCATTGCTCAGAATTTTGAGAATCAACAGCTTAAAATTCTTGTAATGACCATTCTTGATGATAACAGAGAACAGCTTATAATTTGTCCTGCGGCGTACAGACTTCATCACGCAATCCGAGGCGGACTTATGTATCATACTTTATCTGTATTAAGACTTGCTCAGGGCGTTTGTTCTGTGTACCCGAGTATAAATAAAGAACTTCTCTACAGCGGTGTTATTTTACACGATGTTGCAAAAATTTGGGAATTTGATGTTTCTGAAACCGGGATTGTTTCCGGATATTCAGTTGAAGGCACTTTAATCGGCCATCTTGTTAAAGGCGCAATGAATATTGAAAAAACAGGGGAAAAACTGGGAACTGATAAAAATTTGCTTATGCTGATTGAACACATGGTTATTTCTCATCACGGCGAGCCGGAATTTGGTGCCGCGGTAAGACCGATGTTTATTGAAGCTGAAATTCTTTCTCAGCTTGACTTAATAGATGCAAGGGTTTACGAAATGTCACATGCTGTCAGTGAAGTTGAACCCGGTTCATTTACCGCAAGACAATGGGCACTTGATAACAGAAAGTTATTTAATCCCGGATTAAATGAAATTATTGCGAAAGCAGAATTATTATAAAGGAGCGATTAATATGAGAAATCATGAAGTAACAACTGTTCAGCCATTGCTTAAAGAAGACGGTTCTTTAAGAGAGCCTGGCTGGTCAAAAAAACTTTTGCAGGTTTACAACCGTGATGCAATTAAAGCACCTAAATTCAGAATCAAAGAGTGGGATTACTATCTTGTAATTTCTAATGACGGTAACTTCGGCATTGCATTTACTATTTCCGATGACGGATACATCGGTTTACAAAGCGTTTCTTTAATTGATTTTTCTGTTCCCTGCGAACATACTGAAACCGTACTTAATGCGTTTCCTATGGGTAAATTAAAGCTTCCTTCAACATCAGACGAGGGTGACACAATCTATAAAGATAAAAGATTACAGATGCGTTTCATCAAACTTGACGGTCAGCGCAGAATTTTCTGTGATTTTAAGAATTTTAAAGACGGGAAACCGTTTAAGTGTGACATTACTCTTGAACAGCCTGATATGGATACAATGGTAATTGCTACTCCGTGGAGAGAGAAAAGCACAGCTTTTTATTATAATCAAAAAATAAATTGTATGCGTGCGAGCGGTAAAGCTGTTTTTGACGGAAGAGAATATATTTTTAATCCTGAAACTGATTTCGGCACACTTGACTGGGGCAGAGGAGTCTGGACTTATGATAATAACTGGTACTGGGGTTCAGGTAACGGTATTGTAAACGGCAAACCTTTTGGATTTAATATCGGTTACGGTTTCGGAGATACTGAAGCAGCAAGTGAAAATATTCTTTTTTATGATGGAAAAGCACATAAGCTTGATGATATTAAGTTTAATATTCCTAAATCAAGCTATACTGACCCGTGGACTTTCACTTCATCTGACGGAAGATTTGAAATGGATTTTGTTCCTATTATTGACAGAAGTGCAAAAATTGATGTTAAAGTTATTGTTACTGACCAGCATCAGGTTTTCGGTAAAATGAGCGGTAAAGCTGTTCTTGACGACGGAACGGTTCTTGAGGTTAAAGATTTGCTCTGCTTTGCTGAAGATGTACATAATAAATATTGATTTGAGGTAAATATGGACTGGACTGAACTTAAAATTTCAGTGGATACTGAAAATATTGAACTTGCCGGCGATATTGCGCAGATGGTTGTTCCTTACGGTATTTATATTGAAGATTATTCCGATTTAGAGGAAGCTGCCTGGGAAATAGCTAAAATTGATTTAATTGATGAAGATTTATTAAAAAAAGACAGAACAAAAGCTTTTGTTCATGTTTATTTACCTCCTCATGAAAATCCTCAGGAAGCAGTTGCATTTTTAAGTGAAAGGTATAATGCAGAAGGAATAAAACACGATATAGATATTTCTGTATGCAGAAATCAGGATTGGGAAAACAACTGGAAAGAGTATTTTAAGAGTGTACCTGTCGGTAATAAAATGCTTATTCATCCTGTATGGGATGATGATTATGAAAAAGGTGATAGGGTAGTACTTGATATTGAGCCCGGTCTTGCGTTCGGGAGCGGAGGACATGATACTACTCAGTTATGCCTTGAAACTCTGGAGAATTATGTTTTTGATGGTTCAACTGTTTTAGATGTTGGCTGCGGAAGCGGTATTCTCGGTATTTGCGGACTTTTGCTTGGTGCAAAAAATGCTGTCGGAGTTGATATTGACCCACTTGCTGTTAAAAAAGCACAGGAAAATGCAGAGCTGAACGGTTTCAATAATTCAAGCTATACTGTATATGAAGGTAATTTAACAGATAAAGTTACAGGGGAATTTGACATTGTTGTTGCAAACATTGTTGCCGATGTAATAATTATGTTTTGCAAAGATGTTGGCTCATTTATGAAAGATGATTCTGTATTTATTACTTCAGGTATTATTGATGTTCGTGAAAATGATGTTTTATCAGCCTTTAAAAAATACGGCTTTAAGGTAATTGAAAGACAGGAAAGCAACGGATGGCTTTGCTTTGTAACAAAAAAAGAAGGTCAGCGGCAATAGTCGTTGACCTCATTTATATTATTCGAGTAAATCAAGGGAAAACTCATTTAAGATTTCATTTGTTTCAATGAGATTTTTTCTTTTATTAAGACAGAATAAAATTATTGTATCTCTCGGATTTCTTGCATACAGTTCTGAAATGCAGAATATTTTTAATAATTTTTGAGTTTCTTCAATAGTCAGTCCGATTCCGAAGGAAAGCATCAAAACTTTATTTCTTGAGGGATTTGTCTTTATACCGTTAAAAATTTGATAAGCATAATTTTTGTCAAGGTTACTTTTTTCGATTGCTTCACTTTTTTTAACGCCTTTTTCTTTAAGTAACATTTCAAGATATTCCGATGCAGTTGTAAAGAAAAGTTCACTGAATTCCTGGTCAAGGAATTCATTATAAGACTTTTTTTCTTTTAATATTTTCAAAAGTTCATCCGTTGATTTTTGCATATTCTGTCTTCCTTTCGGTATATAATTACATTATAGATGTTTTTTTGTAAAATGCAAGGAGTGTTAAAAGTTTTGTATAATATTGTCCGTCATCTAAACAATTCAACATTTATTGCTCTTAATGAAAATAACAATACTTATATTTTGAAGAAAATAAATCTTGAAGAAATTGAAGTATATAAAAAATATATGAAAATAAATCATAATAATGTAATGAAGATTTATGAATTTACCGTTATAGATCAGGATTATTATATTGTTTGTGAATATATAAACGGGCTAAGTTTAAGCTATATTGTTGATAATAATGGTCCAATTGACGGCGAAATTGCATTAAAATATTTTAACGATATATGTGACGGTCTTGATGCAATTCACAGCATGAATTTGGTTCACAGAGATATTTGCCCGAATAATATTATGATTGACAATAACGGCAGAGCTGTTATTGTTGACTTCGGTATTTCAAGAGAACATAAGTTCAATAAGAATGCTGATACTCAGATTTTAGGAACTCAGGGTTATGCATCTCCCGAGCAATTTGGCTTTAATCAGACAGACAATAAATCTGATATATATTCTTTTGGTGTTTTGATTAACTATGTATTAACAGGTCAGATGCCGAATGTTAAACTATGTTCCGGTACTTTTTCCCGTGTTGTTTTGAAATGTACTCAGATAGATAAAAATTTACGGTATTCTGATGTCAGAGAAATAAAAACAGATTTACATAATAAATTCAATTTATATAAAATAATTAAAACAATTCCCGGTTTCAGAAAGGGAATCTGGTGGCACAAATTAATTTCTAGTATTTATTTTTTGATATCGTTCATTATTGTTGTTTTTTCTTTATTTCTTGATAATTACTCAACTAAAGAAAGAATTATGACTTCAATATTTTTCTTTATTTGGCTTTTTGTTGATGTATTGCTTTTCTTAAATGTTTTTGACTGGTGTGATAAAGTTATTTTAACAAAAAACAAGCCGAAGATTGAACAGCTTATTTTCAGGTCGATTCTGTCTTTTTTAATTTTTATTTTTGATGCCATAATCTTTTTATAATATTATATATAAAATTTTATAAAAATGTTGTGCTGAGAGCACAACATTCCTCCTTTTTATCAGTGTATAATTATATTGCTGAACGAAAAGGAGGTTTTTTATTTGTATAGTGTTCTTTTATCATTACATAAACGGCAGGTTATTAAAAAAGATTATTATTGATTAATAATAAGAGATTAAAAATAATTAACCTTGTCGTATCAGCATCAACACTTCTTTTGGGAATAATTATTTATGCATTGTTTGATTGTAACAGTTATTTGACTTTTCTGTCGTTTATCAGATTATACTCAAAAAATAAACTGACTGTTTTTCTCAGAAGTTATTTTGCGGATTTTTTATGGGGATGTTCATTTTACTGTGCGCTAATCAGTGTATGTGAAAAAATAAACAGAAAAAATTTAATTATCAGTTTTATTTTTGTAGTATTTATCGGCGGAATATCAGAACTGCTGCAATTTAATAATGTAATAAGAGGAACAGGAGATTTTGTTGATTTTATAATATATTGTATTTCTTGTACAATATGTTTCATTTTTAATTATATTATCTTAAAACGGAGGAAAAATTTATGAAAAAAACAGTTTCAATGTTACTAGCAATCGCAGTTATATTTACATTTTCTTTTTTAGCTATTGCATCCGGCTCAGAAAAAGCTGAAGAAGCATCCGGCGGCGAATCATCAGAAAATGAAAATTCAAATTCAGGAAAAGCTGAATACAAGCTTGGAAAAAGTTATTCCAAAATAGAAAAAGACAGTATAGGTTCTGTATATATTACAGTAGCTTATGAAGTAATCAACAGCGGAAAGGTTGCAGTATTTCTTAAAGACGGAACAGCAGATATCGAAAATAAAGACGGTTCACTTATAGATACTGTAGAAAATATTACAGCTTGTCCTCAGATTCTTAAACCGGGTGAAACAGGCTGGTATTTTGAAAGAACTTTATTTGACGGTAAAACAGTTAATGATATTAAATCAGTACCGCATCCGAATGTTGAGAAATCATCAGATGAATGTATTCGGTTTAATGTTTCTGATACAAAATTAAATGAAGAACAGTATTTAGGCGTTAAAACAATCGGCAGAATTGAAAATCAAACAAAGTCAGATTATGATTCTGTAATTGTTAGTGTAAATATGTTTGATTCAAACGGAAAAGTAATCAATAAGGAATATACATATATTGACGAGGGAATTAAAGCAGGGGAGAAAAAAAGCTTTGAAATATCAAGCCTTAACACAAAACTTAAAGCATCAGATGTTTCAAAATACGAAGTGTATGCTTATCCTTCTCAATATAACTTCTGAAAATAATAAAAACAAAGGTGCTCAAACTTTAGTACCCTTGTTTTATGAATAACCAAAAAAATACCCCGCCTTTACAGGTGGGGTAAAATTTTATTTAATTTTTAACATATTACCGATTCCGTCAAAAAACTCTTTAATCTTACCGAATAAATCAAGTTCTTTGATTTTTTCAATAATACCCATAAAGAATTCAATAAGCATTGCAAAGAAGCCTGTGTTTTCTTTATCAGTGTTTTCGTCATCTTCAATGTCAAAATCAAAGTCAAAATCACCGAAATCTTCTTCGTCGCCGTCTTCTTCCATTTCCTCAGAAGGTTTCTGTTCATCAGAAGGTTCTGCAGGAGTTTCTTCGGGAACATCATAAACATTAGCGTCTTCAAATGATGAATCGGTATCTGAGATATCTGTACTCATATCATCTTCAACCGGTTCTTCCGGAATTTCTGCTTCCTGTTTTTTGGAATCTTCTTTCTGAACCTTTTCTTCGGATTGGGAGGCAGCTTGCTGAGCAACTACTCTTAACTTGTAGCTTTCATACATTTTCGGAACTTTGCTGTTTGCAATAAAGCAAAAAATAAGAACAACTACAAATGAAGAAATACAAATCAGAGTACGACTTTTTACTGTCTTTCCCATCAGGATTCCTCCTATTCATTTTAATACTGAAGTATTATATCATATAAAAATATAAAAATCTACACTTTTTATAAATTTTTTTTATTTTTTTAAGAAATATATTTGATTTATGATTTTGTTTTTATCTAAAAAAACAGCGCAATGAATAATCACTGCGCTGTATATTTTTTATTTCTGTGAAATTGTAGTTAACATAACGCCGGACTGTATTATCAAATCAACATCATTCTGATTTATTGTTCCGTTATGATCACAGTCAGCCGCTTTATAAACTGCTGCTGAAACATCTGATTTTTTCAAAACACCGATACTCAGCATATTTGCAAGCTGAACATCCATTCCGTCAGCTGAGCCGTCACCGTTAACATCACCGAAAATTACTATTTCATAAGTTTTAACCAATGAATTATTATCCAATATTTTAACTTTTGTTCCGGTTCCGAAGTTGTAGCCAAGCTCATATTTAACATCTGCATTTTCACCGATAATTTCAATATATTCCGATTCAAAAATTGCTGATGTTATTCTTTCTTTAATGCCGTAAATAAGTTCAGCAAAATTATCAACAACTGTTGTTGAACTTTCATTTGCTTCAATATGAGCGGGAATGGGTTTCCAGATTGCGTATAAAGTAACATCTTCTTCAGTAACTTTATATGAAGTGAAACCGTTTTCGGCGTTTTTATCAGTGTTCCAACCGTCAAGAATCATACCTGTTTTGCTTATACCGCTTGAAGGAAGATTTATTGTTTCACCAATAGTATATGTGTTGAATGTTTGAATGCTTCCTGTGCCGCCGTTGAGATTATATGTTACATTAGATTTACTCTTTGTAACTGTACCGTAGAAAATCTTTGTTTGCGCACCCATAGTTTCGGGAACTTTCGGTGACCAGCCTGAGAATGAATAATTTGAATCAATTTCGGGAACAGGAGCAGTTATTGATGTACCGTAATTTTCTGTTATGGTTAAACTTGAGTCCATAACATCATTTATGAAGAAGAAATATGTAAACTGCATAACCGTGAATGAACCGTTAACAGTAACATCTCTTGCAGGCATTTTTGACGGAATATAGCTCCAACCTGAGAAAGTATAGCCTTCCTTCTGTGGCTCATCATATGGAACTATTTGCTGACCGTAAACATAATTTTCACTGTAATAAAATTCTCCGTCGGTATAATAGTATACAGTATATGTTTTTGGATTATATGTTCCGTAAATGCTCAGGTCAGAGGCCGGCATTTTTGACGGAATATTTTTCCATCCTGAAAATTCATAACCGGTTTTATCGCTTACAGTCGGGGCTGAAATTGTCTGATTATAATCATACTGTTGTGATGAATAGAACTTTCCGTCAATATAATAAGTAATGGTATATGTTTTCGGATTATATGTTCCGTTAACAGTTAAATTATAAGCGGGCATTTTTGACGGAATTGACGGACTCCAGCCTGAAAAATCATATCCTTCTTTTGTTTCGGGAACAATCGGTTTAATTGTTTCACCGAAATTAAACTTAACTTCTTTATATAACTTATTATTAATATTATATGTTATTTTATATGAGTTTACTGTCAGCGTGCCGCTTACCGTGATATTGTTTGCAGGCATTGTTTCAGGTATTGAATCCCAGCCGGAGAAGGTATAACCGGTGGTTGACGGGTCGGGGATATTTGTTATAGTGTCACCGTAATCAAATTTTGATTCCGAATAATAATTACCGTTAAGTTTATATGTTACAGTGAATTTTCCTTTTGACCATTTTGCAAAAAGTGTATGATTTGAGCTGCTTGAAACAATCGTGTTTTCATTTACTGCTGTTTTATAGTTATCCTCAAGGAACCAGCCGACAAAGTTATAACCGGTTCTTACGGGAGTGGGGAGTGTACCGTATTTTGAATTATACTGAACTGACTTTGTTTTCGGAGAGCAGGTACCGTCGCCCGGATTAAATGTTACTGTAATATCAACAATATCCCACTGAGCAATGAATGTTACATCCTGAGCAATACTCCATGTTACCCGTCCGCCGGCTGTGTATGTTCCTAAAACTGTTCCGTCATCGCATACTGCTTTCCAACCTGCGAAAACAAATCCGTCTTTTTCGGGAATTTTATCGGGAATATTATAAATATCGTTGAAAGTTACACTTTCTATTGATGTATCAAAATTTTTGCCTTCATTAAGATCAAAATATGCGTAATATGTATTTGCATTAAATAATGGTGTAAATGAATGACCGGAGTTGTAGTTCCATGTAATTTTATCACCTGGTTGATATATGTTTTCATTTCCATCAAATGACCATCCGGAAAATTCATATCCGGTGCTGGAAGGGGTATATTCGGGAATTACATAATCTTTGCCATAGACAGCATTGGGAAGATTCTGCGGGAACAACGGGTCAGAAACATTAAATGTTACATTATATTCACATGGAGTATAATAGAATGTAAAAGTATAATTGTCATTCAATGCCATTATACCTGTAAAATAACCGGTTCCGTCTGAAACATTTTTATTGTCAGATTTACAGTTCCAGCTGTCAGCATAGTTAAATCCTTCGATTTCTATTGCAGAAGCAGTGATTGAATCTGTGATAGAATAATCTATTTTTTTTGAAGGTGCTATTTCTTTAGAATCATTATCAACATATTTTATTA
>JAZQPL010000044.1:0-7243 GCA_045628495.1 Acutalibacteraceae bacterium | reverse complement strand
ACAATTTGCAATTTGAATAATATAATAAATATATGAATAGATGTTCATATATTGAAAGGAGCCGTTATGACAGATAATTTAGAAAAACCGGTTGAGATACCCGATAATCAGACTCTTTACCGTCTTTCAGAATTTTTCAAGGTTTTCGGTGATTCAACAAGAATAAAAATAATAGCCGCTCTGCTTAACGGTGAGATGTGTGTTTACAATCTTTCAGATTTTCTGGAGATGGGGCAAAGCGCAATTTCACATCAGTTAAGAATACTGCGTTCAGCAGGTCTTGTAAGACCGAGAAGAGAAGGCAAAACTGTTTATTATTCGCTTGATGATAACCATATTGAATTTATTTATAACACCGGTCTTGCTC
Organism: Acutalibacteraceae bacterium; assembly: GCA_045628495.1. Lineage (GTDB taxonomy): Bacteria > Bacillota > Clostridia > Oscillospirales > Acutalibacteraceae > CAG-488. The sequence goes on along the minus strand of JAZQPL010000044.1, from coordinate 6,876 downwards.
ATATAATGCATAAAACCAATTCAATTAACGGGGAGGAAAAATAATGAATGACAAGCAAAAAGAATTAACCGAAAAATATAATTCCGAAATAAAGTATGAAGAAAAAAACGAAGAAAGTGCAAGAAAAATATCAAAGCTTTTTTCTGCCGAAAAGATAAGACACAGGCATATTCACGACGAACACCATCATTCTTATGAGAACGACAATGAATGTGACTGCGGTCATAATCACAGTGAAAGCAATAAATTGTTTACTGTTCTGCTTTTTGCAGGCATTGCTCTTTTTATTGCAGGTTTAATTTTTAAGGTTATGCCCGTTTCAAAAGCAATCAGTGCCGTATTTCTGATTTTATCAACAATTTCAGCAGGTGTTCCCGTATTTATAAGCGCATTCAGGTCAATGACAACAAGAGACGGTGAAATTGACGAAAATGTTTTAATGTCAATCGCAGTTATTGCCGCAACATTTTTAGGTGATTTTGCCGAAGCCGCTGCAGTTGTTCTGTTTTTCAGACTGGGCGAAAAAATGGAAGAATATGCTTCAAAAAAAAGCAGAGAATCAATCCGTTCGCTTTCTGAAATACAGCCAGAAACAGTAAATGTTCTTTTACATTCAAACAATGTTGAAATTCTTGAAGCAAAAAATGTTGATATCGGAACAAAAATTGTAATATATCCTCACGAGAGAGTTCCACTTGACTGTATAGTTTTAAACGGCGAAACAGCTGTTGACGCTTCTGCAATCACAGGTGAAAGTATGCCTGTTGAAATAAAAAGAGGTTCGAAAATTTTAAGCGGAACAATGAACGGCAACGACACGGTTATTGCGCAAACAGTTAAAACCCTTGAGGAATCCACTGCATCAAGAATAATAAAAATGGTTGAAGAAGCTTCAGCAAAAAAGAGCAAATCCCAGAAGCTTATTTCAAAAATTGCAAGTTATTATACTCCTGTTGTAATTTTTCTTGCACTGATTGTTGCATTTGTTCCCTCGGTTATAACTCATAACTGGGCTGTATGGTCATACAGAGCACTTGTACTTCTTGTAATTTCCTGCCCGTGTGCTCTTGTTCTTTCCGTTCCGCTGGGATTTTTTACAAGTCTCGGTACAGCCGCTAAAAAAGGTATTCTTATTAAAGGCAGTAAATTCATTGAGGAAACAGCATCTGCTTCATGTGCGGTTTTTGACAAAACAGGAACTCTTACAACAGACAAGTTAAAAATAGAAAGTGTCAGCTCCCCTGTGGGTCTTGCGGATGAAGTTGTGATTCTTCTTGCGGCAATAGCCGAGCACCGTTCAACTCACCCTATTGCAATGGCTTTGAAAGCGGAAGCTCCTCAGGTTGATGACAGACTTATATCGGATATCCGTGAAATTCCCGGTCACGGTGCTTCAGCTGTGTTCTGCGGCAAAACAATACTATGCGGCAGTAAAAAACTCTTTGAAGAACGGAATATTAAAACAGGCAACAGTACCGGAATTTTTGTTGCCGTAGACAACAGACTTGCAGGTATTATAAATATTAGCTCGGAAATCAGGAATGATGCGGCTGAAACAATAAATAAACTCCGTGAATCCGGAATAGAAAAAATCGTAATGCTTACAGGTGACTCGGCTGAAGCCGCAAAACCTGTAGCCGAACAGCTTGGTATAGATGATTTTTACTGCGACCTTCTCCCTGCTGACAAACTCAGAAAAGTAGAACAGCTTAAAAGAAGCTTCGGCAAAGTTATTTATGTGGGAGACGGAATTAACGATGCGCCTGTACTTGCGGCTGCAGATGTGGGCGTGGGTATGGGATTAGGTTCTGCAGCTGCAAATGAAGCAGCTGATATGGTTCTTGTAAACAGCTCATTTTCTAAGCTTGCAGAAGCAAAAGAGCTTTCTTTGAGAACAATGAAAATATTCAAAATAAATGTTGCATTTATTCTTGCTGTTAAAATTATAGTAATGCTTTTAGGCATTGCAGGCATTGCGCCCATGTGGCTTGCAGTATTTTCCGATGTAGGCGTTTGCTTTATCTCCGTTATTATATCAATGGCAATAGCAACAAACGATGTTAAATCCATGTTAAAAAGCGCTGTAAGTTCTATCGTAAGAAAAAATAAACAGTAAACAATCGCTGAATAATTATCTGCCTGAGGTTTAATCGACTTTCAGGCAGTATTTTTATAATTATATTTGAAAATTCATTACAAAAATACTTGCAAAAACATCATTTTGATGTATAATAGATGATGTATATTTATGTACCATCAGGAGGTATAAAGAATGGCTGATAATGAAAACAATTTCTTCATCGGAATGGAACACGATGTGATGAAATTCTGGGAAGATAATAATTGCTTCAACAAACTCCGTGAACAGAATAAAGGTCACGAAATGTTCCGTTTCCTTGACGGTCCCATTACTGCAAACAACCCCATGGGTATTCATCATGCCTGGGGCAGAAGTCTTAAAGATATTTTCCTTCGTTACAAAGGAATGCAGGGCTATGACTGCCGTTATCAGAACGGTTTTGACTCTCAGGGACTCTGGGTTGAGGTTGAAGTAGAAAAAGAACTGGGATTTAAAACAAAAAAAGACATTGAAAATTACGGTATGGATAAATTCACCCGCAAATGCGTTGAAAGAGTTAAGCATTTTTCGGGCATCATCACTGAGCAGTCAAAGCGTCTGGGTCAGTGGATGGATTGGGATAATTCATATTACACAAATACAGACACCAACATTCAGGGTATCTGGTATTTTCTTAAAAAATGCGATGATAACGGCTGGATAAAGAAAGAATACAAGCCTATGCCGTGGTGTCCCAGATGCGGAACATCTCTTTCAGAGCATGAAATGACAGGTTCTTACAAGCTTATGACACACGATTCCGTATTTTTCAAGCTTCCCATTGTTGAAGACGGAAGAAAAATTCTTGTATGGACTACTACCCCGTGGACCCTTTCATCAAATGTTGCTCTTGCTGTTAATCCTGAAATCGACTATGTTGAGGTTAAAGTAAAAAGCGATGACGCAATACTCGTTCTTGCAAAAAATGCAATAAAATATTTAGGAGACGATAAGCTTGAAGTTATTCGTGCGTTCAAGGGTTCAGAGCTTGTAGGTCTTCATTATGAAACCTGCTTCCCCGAGCTTGAAGCTCAGGCAGGTATCGACCATATAATCGTACCCTGGGAAGATGTTGATGCCGAAGAAGGCGTGGGCGTTGTTCATATTGCCCCCGGTTGCGGTGCAGAAGACTTTGAACTTGGTGAAAAACTCGGTCTTGCAAAGGTTATGCCTGTTGACGATATGGGCATCTTCCTTCCGAAATTCGGATTTATGACCGGTAAAGACAGTCACACTATTAAAGAAGAAGTTTTTGCAGAGCTTGAAAAAAGAAATAAGCTTTATAAAGTTGAGCCTCACGAGCACAGCTACCCTGTTTGCTGGAGATGTAAAAGCGAGGTTATCTTCCGTCTTGTTCCCGCATGGTACATTGTTACAAGCGAATTAAAGCCAAGACTTCTCAAAGCTGCCGAAAGCGTTAAATGGGAACCTGCTTCAAACGGCAAGCGCATGGCTGACTGGCTTAACAATATGGGTGACTGGAACATTTCCAGAAAGCGTTATTACGGCATGCCGCTCCCATTCTATGTATGCGATGACTGCGGTAAGATTACTGTTATAGGTTCAAAGGCAGAGCTTAAAGAAAACGCTGTTGACCCGAATAAAGTTGATGAACTTCCCGAACTTCACAGACCGTGGATTGATGAAATTCAGATAAAATGTCCTCATTGCGGAAAGCCTGTTAACAGAATCAGTGAAATAGGCGATGTATGGCTTGATGCAGGTATTGTTCCTTTTTCAACAACAGGATTTTTCGACGGCCATAAAGATGAATGGGCAAAGAACTACCCTGCAGAATGGGTTACCGAAATGCGTGAACAGGTTCGTCTCTGGTTCTATTCAATGCTGTTTATGAGCGTTGTGCTTGAAGACAAAGCTCCCTATCAGAGAGTTCTCAGTTACAATGCCGTTGTTTCGGAAGACGGTTCAAAATTCTCAAAAACAGGTTTTATGATTAAATTCGACGAAGCGGCTGAAAAAATCGGCGCAGATACAGTTCGTTACCTTTATGCAGGCGCTCCCGTTGCTAACGATGTTCGTTTTGGATTCAACCTTGGCGATGAAGCCAGAAGAAAGCTTCTTTCATTCTGGAATATTTTCACATTCTTCAACACTTACGCTCAGATTGACAAACCTGATTTTGATAATTACAAGCTTGATAAATCAGCTCTTACTCCTACTGATAAGTGGATGATTATCCGCACAAATGAATTTATCAAAAAAGCAACAGAATATATGGATGATTACAAAACATATCTTCTTGTTAAAGATTTTGAAGTTTTTGTTGACGATATCTCAAACTGGTACATTCGCACAAATCGCCGTCGTTTCTGGAAAACAGAAGATGAAAATGACAAGATGGTTGCTTACTACACTCTTTTCTATGCTCTTAATTCATGCGTAAGAGTAATGGCTCCCGTTATTCCGTTTATGACAGAACACATATGGCAGGAGCTTACAAGAAAAGTTAAACCCTCAAGCCCGATTTCCGTTCACCTTTCGGGTTGGCCCGAAATAACAGAAGATATCTGTGATGACGGTATAATTGAAAACACTGCGATTTCAAGAGATGTAATTGCCATTGCAATGAGACTTCGCAATGAAAATCAAATAAAAGTCCGTCAGCCTTTAAGCAAGCTTTTTGTTTGCGGAAGCAGCGATTATGTTGCTAAAATCAAAGTTTTTGAGAAGAATATTCTTGATGAACTCAATATTAAAGAAATTGAATGCATCAACGATAAATCTGTTCTTGAAGATAATTATCTTACAGTCAACTTCCGTGCCGCAGGTGCTGTTCTTAAACAGAATGTTAACAAATTCAAGCAGTCACTTGAAAGCGCAAGCGAAGAAGAAATGGCCGCTATGACAGCAAGCGTTCAAGCAGGAAAAGATGTTTCTGTTCCCGGTTGGGATGAAAAATTCGCACCGTCACTTTTTGTTGTAAATTCAAAAACAAAATCAGGTGTTGTTTCTGCTGAATGTTCAAAAGAACTTACAGTTGCACTGGATGTTATAATTACAGAAGGTCTAAAAAAAGAAGGCATTGTAAGAGATGTAATCCGTCAGTGTCAGCTTCTCAGAAAAGAAGCGGGCTATCAGGTAGAACAGAGAATTACAGCTTCGCTTATCTGTGATGACAAATTTATTGCATCTGCTCTTAAAGAAAAGGCAGAGCACATTGCAGCAGAACTTCTCGCAGACAGTGTTTCATTTGAAAAAGCCGATGTTGATTGCGATAAAATAATAGATGTTGACGGTAAAAATATTACTATCGGCGTTAAAAAAGTATAATAGATAAGGGAGAATTATTATGGAAATCACAAAAGATATGCTTATAGGCGATATTCTTGATGCAGACAGAGATACCGCTCAGTTTTTCCTCAATATGGGTATGCACTGCCTCGGCTGTCCCTCCGCAAGAGGAGAAAGCCTTGAAATGGCTTGTGCTGTTCACGGCGTTGATGTTGATGAAATGGTAGATGAAATCAATACCTTTCTCGCTTCAAAATCATGAAATTAAAAAAACGGCTTACAATGGCGGCAGATATGGTACGCTGCGGTTCGAGAGTTGCCGATATCGGCACGGACCACGGCTACCTGCCTGCGTGGCTTGTGTTAAGCGGTAAATGTCCCGGCGGTGTTGCCGCCGATTTAAGAAAAAGCCCACTTGAAAACGCAGCTGAGACACTGAAAACATATAACATTCAGGATAAAATCACTCTGCGTCTTTCGAATGGGCTTGATTCTGTTTCAAGCGAAGAATGTGATGATATTGTGCTTGCAGGTATGGGCGGCACACTGATTGCGGAAATATTAAGCCGTGCAGACTGGATTAAAAATAAATCAAAACGAATAATAGCTCAGCCTAATTCTCACAGTGAAGATGTCAGAAAGTTTTTCTGTGAAAACGGATTTGAAATTATCGGTGAAAGCACCTGCACAGATGAAAAGCGTGATTACATTTGTATGTGCGCTGAATATAAAGCAAGCAGTAATGCTCATACTCCCCTTTATTATTACCTGGGATGCCACCCGATAAAAGGTGATGATGTTTCATTAAGATACGCAAAAAAGAAAATTAAAAATATAGAAATAAGATGCAGAGCACTTAAAGAAAACAACATTCTTAACGAAGAATATTATTATTTATTTAATATTCTTAAAGAATTTTCGGAGGCAAAATTATGGTAACAGTGAACGATTTTTTTACATATATTGACAGTATCTCCCCGTTCAGTATGCAGGAAAGCTGGGATAACAGCGGAATGCTCATCGGAGATACATCAAAAGAAGTTACAAGAGCTGCTCTTGTGCTTGATATAACCAAAGAAAGTGTTGAATACGCTTCGCAAGTAGGTGCACAGCTTGTAATCAGTCATCACCCTGTTATTTTCAAGCCTCAAAAAAACTTTCTGAGTGGGAATATTGCATTCGAGCTTGCATCAAAAGGCATAAGTGCTGTTTGCGCTCACACCTGCCTTGACAGTGCCGGCGGAGGTGTAAACGATGTTCTTGCCGATATTCTCGGAATTGAAAATGCAGAAGTTTTTCCTTGCGAGGAAACGGAAAACATGGTAAGAGTCGGTGTCCTTCCCCAAAAAATGAGCTGTGAAGAGCTTGCAGTTCATATAAAAGATGTTTTAGGCGGATGTGTCAGATTTTGTGAAACAGGCAAGCTTATAGAATCTGTTGCTGTTTGCGGCGGGTCAGGTTGCTCATTTGCAAACGAGATTTCAAAAGCAGGGGTTGATGCATTT
>JAZQPL010000043.1:0-10377 GCA_045628495.1 Acutalibacteraceae bacterium | reverse complement strand
TTAAACAGCATATCACCGTTGCCGAGAAGCTTTTCAGCACCTGCGGTGTCAATAATAGTTCTTGAATCCACCTGAGATGAAACAGAAAGAGCAATTCTGCTCGGAATGTTTGCCTTAATAATACCTGTGATAACATCAACTGACGGTCTTTGCGTCGCAATAACAAGATGCATACCCGCCGCACGAGCCATCTGTGCAAGACGGCAAATTGAATCCTCAACCTCATTCGGAGCGGCCATCATAAGGTCAGAAAGCTCATCAATAAAAATAACTATCTGCGGCATTATCTCAGTGTCTTCGCTTCTTGCAAGACGATTATAGCCTTTTATATCACGAACATTCTTTTCGGAAAACATTTTATATCTTTTAAGCATTTCCGTTACAGCCCAGCCTAATGCGCCTGCCGCTTTTTTCGGGTCTGCAACAACAGGAACAAGCAAATGGGGTATTCCGTTATAAACGGTAAATTCAACCTGTTTAGGGTCAATCATAAGAAGCTTGACTTCATCCGGAGTGGAATTATATAAAATGCTTATTATCATTGAATTAAGACATACTGATTTACCCGAACCTGTAGTACCTGCAACAAGAAGATGAGGCATTTTTGCAATATCGCAAATAATAGAATCACCTGTAATATTTTTGCCCACCGCAACCGCAAGTTTACTTTTTGAAACCTGTGTATCATATTCCGGTGTCTGAATAATCTCCCTTAAAGAAACTGTTGCCCTTGATTTATTCGGGATTTCAATACCTACCGCAGCCTTACCGGGAATAGGTGCTTCCATTCTGACACCTGTTGCCGCCATGGCAAGAGCAATATCGTCTGACAGTCCCGTTATTTTGCTGATTTTCACACCGGGAGCAGGCTGTAATTCGTATCTTGTAACAGACGGTCCTCTGCAAATACCCACAAGCTTGGCATTAACATCAAAATTATGTAATGTTTCTTCAAGCTTTTTGGCATTCTGTTTAACTTCCTGCTCATAATTAAGCGCACCTGAAATGTCTGCAACATTCAGACATTCAAGACTGGGCTTTTTATATTCAGCTTTTTCAGCCGATTCATCATCTGACGGAGAATCCTGAACAGCTTCTTTCTTTTCAGGTTTATTTTTTTTCTTAACAGCATTATCAGCTGATTTCGGCTTTGTTTCATTGATATTAACAGGAATAATCGGCTCCTGAACAGGTGTCATATTTTTTATGATTTCATCAATATTTTCATGTTCATCGTTCTTCTGATTTCCTGCCAGCTCTTCAATATAAACCGTTTCGTCTGTTTTATCTTCTTCAAACAACGGTGTTGCAACAGGACCGACATCAGGAGAAGAAAAATCATTTTTCCGTTCACCTGTTGTATTTATTCTTTTCTGTTTTCTGTTTTCTATATTTGTGCTGATTTTCTGTTCTGTATAATTTTTGACCTTTTTTGCAGGTTTTGAAACAGCATCGCTTGCATCTTTAAGGCTCTTCCCTGTGAAAATCATTAGAAGCAGTGCAGATAAAACAATAAGAATAATCAGTGCACCTGCTCTGCCCGCAAAAGCATCCAGAACACCGCCGACTACTGCGCCGAAAAATCCACCGCTTTCAACGGTAATTTTAGTACGCAGATTCCAGACATAGCTTATCTGGGCACTTAAATCACCTTTAACAGTGTTGTTGAAAGCAAGATGAACTATGCCTTCAAGCATCAGAGTAAATGCGCTGATTCCCACAACCTTCGGAACAGGAGACTCATCATCTTTACTTATGGAAAGCATAACTGAAAGATAAATCAACAGAATAGGCCATACAAAAGCGCAGATTCCAAATAACCCGAACACAAAATTGTGAATAACCGTCCAGAAGCTTTCACCTTTAATCAATGTAACTGCAAAAAACAGAATAGAAATTGCAAAAAGAATAAGCGCTCTTTTCTGCTTATCTGCTGATTTCTTTTTATCGTAAACATTTTTAGCAGATGAAGATTGTTTTGACGAAGCAGACTTTCCCTTACTGCCGTTATTTTTTTTAGCGGCAGCAGGTGAGGCTTTTTTTGTCTGTTTTTTATTTGCCACCTTTATTCCTCCTTAGGATTTTTATCGTCATTTTTATTATTATCAATCATTTCATAAAGTCTGTCAACAGCGTCAGACAAGCTTCCCAGGTAATCAATCAGTCCCCTGTTCACTGCATCTTCGCCGTCAAGAACAGTTCCCACATCCATAACAAGTTCACCGGTTGCCAACATCAGATTTCTGAACTCGTCTGCAGGCATATTTGAATTTTTGGAAACAAAGTTAACTATTCTTTCCTGCATCTGTTCAAAATATGAAAGAGTCTGAGGTACACCTAAAACAAGGCCGTTCATTCTTACGGGATGAATAGTCATAGTTGCTGACGGAGTAATAAATGATTTATCCGCCGAAACTGCAAGCGGTACTCCGATGGAATGCCCTCCTCCGAGGACAAGAGAAACTGTAGGTTTTTTCATGCCGGAAATAAGCTCTGCTATAGCAAGACCGGCCTCAATATCTCCCCCTACAGTATTAAGAATAATCAGCAGCCCGTCAATACAGTCACTTTCTTCCACAGCAACAAGCTGAGGAATAATATGCTCGTATTTAGTTGTTTTATTCTGAGACGGAAGAATATAATGCCCTTCTATCTGACCGATAACAGTAAGGCAGTAAACAACCTTTCCGTTCCGTTCAACTGTAATTGACCCTGTGTTTACAATATCTTTAAATGAAGAAATACCTGCTGTGTCGGATTCATTGAATCCGTTTTCCGACGATTCTGTCTGAACAGTAAAATTTTTTTCTAAACCGATTGTATTTCTGTATGCCATAATATTACCACCTTTAAAAACTCAAAATAAGTATTCCCCGACAAGATGATAATATTTATAACACTTACCCAATATATTGTATATAATATCATTTTTTACTTAAATTATCAATAGATTTTATTGATTTTTTATATTTATAATGATATAATTAAATGTAAAATTCAAGGAGGTATTATTATGATATTTTCAATAGAAAACGACAAGGTTAATGTCAGCGTTAAAAAATACGGGGCAGAGCTTTCTTCATTCAAATCAAAAGAAACAGGCACTGAATATTTATGGCAGGGCAATCCTGACATCTGGTACGGTCAGTCACCTGTTCTGTTCCCGATTGTAGGTACTCTGCTTAACGATAAATATTATGTTAACGGCACTGAGTATGAAATGTTTCGCCACGGTATCGCAAGAAAAAGAGATTTCGAATTAAAAGAACAGGGTAAGGATTATGTTATTCTTACTCAGAAATATAATGAAGATACTCTTAAAGCATATCCTTTCAAATATGAATTTGATATTAAATTTGCTCTTGAAGGCAACAAGCTCACCGTTACTCACACAATAAAAAACATCGGCGACGGTGATATGTATTTTTCAATCGGGGCTCACCCGGGATTCAACTGCGAAATAGGAGATACTCTTGAATTTGAAAAAGAAGAAAATGAGCTTGTTAATGAAATGATTGACAGCAATTCTATTCTTTTCGACGAAAAATTCCCTTCACCTGTTGACGGTAATGTGTTTACTGTATCAGAACATATTTTTGATAAAGATGTACACATTCTTTCCAATCTTAAATCAAAAAAATGCACTCTTAAGGGCAAAAACCGTGATGCAGATATTGAGTTTACATTTGGTGACGCTCCCCTTCTCGGACTCTGGGCAAAACCCGGCGCACCTTATGTATGCATAGAACCCTGGTACGGTGTGAACGATTCAAAAGATAAAAAATCTGATTTTTCACTTAAAAGAGAAATACAGAAGCTTGCTTCAGGCAAACAGTTTGATTTTGCATGGAGTGCAGAAATCATTAAAAAATGATAATTAAAAACATAATATTCGATTTTGGCGGTGTTCTTGTTGATTATAACCCGGAAAGGATGATAAACGACAATTTTCCGCCGGAATACCATGATATAATTGCTGACAATGTTTTCGACAGTACACACTGGCAGGATATGGACAGAGGCGACATTTCAGTCGATGAAGCCATTAACGCCATGAACGAAAATATACCCGAAAAATTTCACAGTAAAGTGAAGGAAATCGTTCTTGAAAGAGAAAAGCAGATGCCCCCTCTTCACGATATGACACCGATAATTGAAGCTTTACATAAAGCCGGTTATCGGCTGTTTGTGCTGTCTAACTGTCCTCAATGGTTTTATGATTTCAAAAAAATAATTCCGGGAATTGAACTGTTCAGCGGATTTCTTGTTTCATCTGACATTAGAATTACTAAGCCTGATGAAAGAATATATAAATATTTTCTGCAAAAATTTTCTCTTAAAGGTGAAGAATGTCTGTTTATAGATGATTCACCTGCAAATATTCGTTCTGCCGAAAAATCAGGTATAAATGCGTACTGTTTTCAAGACAGGGATTTCAACAGACTTAAAAAATATATTTCAAAGATTACCGAGGCGTAAATATGGCTTTCTTTTCCCAACCGCTAAAAAATTTAAATGAATATAATTCAGTGATAAACTGTGTAAAAAAAGGTAAAGTACCTATGGGAGTACACGGTCTTTCACAAATTCACAAAGCCAATGTTATCAGTTCAATGTGCAGTGAGTTTTCACCACGCCAGGCTGTGGTAATCGTGCCCGACGAGCCTCAGGCGCACCGTATCTGCAAAGATTTAAGAGCCTTCGGCTGTAATGCTCTTTTCTACCCTGCAGGTGATATTTCACTGAGAACAAATCAGATAAAATCAAGGGAATACGAACACAAAAGACTCAGTGTTTTAGGCAATCTTCTTGACGGAAATGCAGATGCGGTTGTTCTGAGCGTTGAAGCGGCTCTTCAGCTTACAATACCCCCGGAAGAGCTTTTCAAAAGAAGAATAAATCTTAAAGTCGGGGAAGATATAAAAATAGAAGCACTTACGGATAAACTTTTGATGTCGGGATATACGCCTTGTGAAAATGTTGAGGGAAGCGGTCAGTTTGCTGTCAGAGGCGGAATAGTTGACCTTTTTTCACCTGACGATGATTTACCGTTTCGTATTGATTTCTGGGGAGATACCATTGACTCCATTTCATATTTTGAAACAGATACGCAAAGGCGTGTAAATCAGATTGATGAAATTACTATTACACCGGCAAATGAAATATGCTGTGACAACGGAAAACTGATTGAAATAATCGAAAGCTTTTCTTCAACAGTTAAAGGTAAAGGCTCGGTTAAAGTCAAAGAATCCCTGAGGAAAGATGAAGAAACACTCAAATCCGGTGTCAGCCTCGATTCTCTTGACAGATACCTGCCTTTAATATATGACTGCCCCGCTACAATCTTTGATTACATTGATAAACCGTTGCTTTTTGTCAGTGAAAGCTTTTCCGTAAAAGAAAAGGCAAACGCCGCAATAAAGCTTTTTAATGAAGAATACACAGCATATCTTTCAGAAGGTGTTGTCTGCAAAGGACTTGAAGGATATTTGCTGACCTTTAACGAACTGATTTCCTACTACACAGATTTAGGCGTTATTTACCTTGATAATCTTGCAAGGGGAAGCTTTGATATTCCCGTAAAGGAACTTATTACATTCAATGTAAGGCAGATATCTCCGTGGAACGGTTCACTTTCTGTTTTAAAAGACGATTTGCAGCCGTATATGCAAAAAAGAAATAAATATTCAATTGTAATATGTTCCGGAACTTCGAAAGCTTCTCAGGCACTTGCAGAGGATTTAGCAAAAGAAGGTTATCCGTGCATATACAGAGAAAATCCTGACGGGAGCTTTCCTGTGGGCAATATCACTGTTGTTCCGGGCGGATTTTCAGCGGGATTTGAATACCCTTCCGCTGAATTTATGCTTATCACTTACGGCAGCCGTGAGGCTCTTCCTGTTGCCAAAAAACAAAAAAAAGTCAATAAGGCCGCTGTTTTTAATTCTCTGGAAGAACTTCATAAAGGTGACTATATTGTTCATGTTGCGCACGGTATAGGAATTTTTGACGGAATAACTCAGCTTGAAGCAGACGGAAATATAAAGGACTATATAAAAATAAAATATGACAAAGCTGATGTTCTTTATGTTCCCGTTACACAGCTTGACCAGGTTTCAAAATACATCGGCCCGAACAGTGATAACGGATTGTTAAAGCTTAACAGACTGGGAGGAAGCGAATGGAACAAAACCCGTTCAAGGGTACGCTCTGCTGTTAAAGACATGGCAAAGGAGCTAATAGAACTTTATGCCAAACGAATGAATACTACCGGCTACGCTTTTTCTCCCGATATTGATATGCAGAATGACTTTGAACGCAGGTTTGAATTTGAGGAAACAGACGACCAGATAAGGTGCATAAATGAAATTAAAAAAGATATGGAAAAACTGCACCCTATGGACAGACTGCTTTGCGGTGATGTAGGTTTCGGTAAAACCGAGGTTGCAATAAGAGCGGCTTTTAAATGCGTTGCAGACGGAAAACAATGTGCAATACTTGTTCCCACAACTATCCTTGCGCTTCAGCATTACCAGACAATTAAAAAAAGAATTGAAGATTTTCCTGTTGAAGCTCAGATGCTTTCCAGATTTGTTTCACCGAAACAACAGGAAATAATAAAATCAGACTTAAAAAAAGGCTATGTTGATATTATTGTCGGAACGCACAGACTGATTTCAAAAGATGTAACCTTCAAGGATTTGGGATTGATTATTATTGACGAAGAACAAAGATTCGGCGTTGCTCAGAAAGAAAAGCTGAAATCGGCTTACCCGAATGTTGATGTTCTTACTCTTACCGCAACCCCCATTCCGAGAACTCTTAATATGGCAATGTCAGGCATCAGAGATATGTCTATTCTCGAAGAAGCTCCGAGAGACAGACACCCTGTTCAGACTTATGTTGTTGAGCATGATGATGAAGTTCTTGCCCTTGCAATGTCAAATGAGCTTCGCAGAGGCGGACAGGTTTATTATCTTCATAACAGAACCGAAACTATTGCGAGAACCGCCGCAAAAATAAAAGAGATGCTGCCTGATGCCAATGTTGAATATGCTCACGGTCAGATGACGGAAGAAAAGCTCAGCTCTATATGGCAAAGACTTATGGAAGGCGAAACAGATATTCTTGTGTGTACTACAATAATAGAAACAGGCGTTGATGTTCCCAATGTAAATACCCTTATTGTTGAAAACGCAGACAGAATGGGCCTTGCACAGCTTCATCAGTTAAGAGGAAGAGTCGGCCGTTCAACACGCAGAGCAAGCGCTTACTTTACTTTTACAAGAGGAAAAGAATTATCTGAAATTGCCGCAAAAAGACTTACCGCAATAAGAGAATACACTGAATTCGGGTCCGGGTTCAAAATAGCAATGAGAGACCTTGAAATCCGTGGTGCAGGCAATATCCTCGGCACTCAGCAACACGGTCACATGGAAGCCGTGGGTTATGATTTGTATATGAAAATGTTAAATCAGGCTGTGGGAGAAGAAAAGGGCGAGCTTGAACCTGCTCCCGAAAAAGAATGTCTGATTGACTTGCCTGTTGACGCTTATATACCGTCAGACTACATTTCAAATGTTGCTCACAAAATTGCTATGTACAGAAGGATTGCCGATATCCGCTGTGAAGAAGACGCTGACGATGTTATTGATGAGCTTATTGACCGTTTCGGAGATATGCCTTCCAGCGTAATGGGACTTATTACAATTTCACTTATGAGAAACACTGCAATTTCTCAGGGCATATATGAAATAGGCAGAAGCGGTGATACAGTCAAGCTTTTCATTGATAATCTTGATATGGCAAAGATATCAGCTCTTGCACATCAGATGAAAGGCAGAATAACAGTTTCCGCCGCAGGTAAGCCGCACATAGCAATTAAAATTCACATTGGTGAAAATCAGCTGACAATACTGAAAAAAGCTCTTGAAATTATGGAAAAAACCGAAAAGGCGGAAATAAATTGATTAGAAAAATAACACCTGAAGATAAAAACAAATATCTTGAAATGACTGAAATTTTTTATAACAGTGATGCAGTACTTCACCCTGTTGATAAAAGCTGTTTTACGGCTACATGGAACGAACTGATGAAAAGCAACCGTTATGCAGATTGTTATTTTGCAGAAGATAACGGAATTGTTAAAGGCTATATGCTTCTTGCATACACTTTTTCTCAGGAAGCCGGCGGAATGGTTACATGGATAGAAGAATTATTTGTTTTTGAAGAATACAGAAATCAGGGAACAGGAAAAGAATTTTTTCAATTTTTAAAAAGCGAAATTGAACCCGGAGTTAAGAGATTAAGGCTTGAGGTTGAAGATTACAACAAAGTAGCAAAGCGACTTTATTCTTCACTGGGATTTGAAATGTTCCCTTATGAGCAGATGATAAAAAATTTATAAATAAGACAGCTGTCTTCAGAAAGGAAAGTGCGAAATGCCGTATATTTTGAAATCACACTTAACAAGAAAGATAACCGTTTTATCAAAAAACGATAAGAGAGTTCCGGAAGAACTTTTTACGGTTAAATCAAAAGCACCCGATTTAACGGGATTCCCCTACCCCCTTCCGTCGAAAAAGAGCGACTACACCTGCTCTGCCGAAGGAAATAACGGCGTAATGTGGTTCGGAGGAAAAACAGGAATCACAAGATACGATGAAAAAGCATCTTCTCAGGAAGATAAAATTATGTATTTCAGCGCCCAAAGACATATCCGTTCTGCAAATGTTGAAGCTTTGCTTGCAGACGGTGACGGCGTATGGGCTTTAACAGGCGATTATGTTTCCCATATTGAAATGGTTATGCTTTCTGCTGAAAAAAGAGCGGAAATACTTCTTGAAGAAACAAACAAATATGTTAAACGCCGTGGTATGGTCAGCCAGCGCCACATGAGAGTTTCAGGAGATATTGAATCAATGCTCCCTTATGCGGCAAGTGATAACGACGGTTCATTTACATCAGGACATTCCGCAGGTGAAATATTCCACTACGCCGTATTAAAAAGAGAACTGGGGAAAGACCATCCGAAAACAAAAGCGGCTTTTAAAGATGCTGTTGAAGCGTGCGAAGCGTGTCTTCTTTTAATGTATATTCACGGTAGACCCGAGGGATTTATTTCCCGTTCTTATCATCTTACAGGTGAACCTGTGCCTGATGACGGATTTTTCTACAAGCGTGACGGTGATGAAGCCTATTGCGTTGAAACAACGGCGTCCAAAAAAACCGGCAGATATCTTGAAAGAGTTCCGTGTAATTATCCCATCCCGGAAAGACTCCGTCATTTGTTTACAGACAAGGGATTTACGGAAAATGACATTACATACAAAGCAGATACAAGCTCAGATGAAGTTACACATCACTTTATGCAGATGAAGGTTGCTCACGATATTCTCGGACCTGACGACCCTGAGCTTGATGAAATTATTAAAGATGCCGCAAAAAGAACCTGCCTTCATATTATCAACGGCGGCTATGAGTTTTTAGAACATTCGGGCAAACCTACAACATGGGCAAAATGGAGCAAGCGTTATTTTGAGAACGACCCGACAGGCTATGTTGACGCTCCTCTTAACAGCGCAGAGCTTTTGTTTTACCTTAAAGCTGTTATGTACATGACAGGTGAAACAGGAATATGGAAAGAAACTTACGATAAGCTTATTGCCGAAGGTTATGCTGATTTGGCAGAAAAACATTATGACAGATTTTATCAGGGAGCGTTAAGAGAAAAATGTTCACCTGAAGAAGATTTAATGTACGGTGACAATATGCTTGCAACCATCACTTTCTGGATGTTGTGCACACTTGAAGACGACCCGATTCTGCTGAAAAAATATCAGTCAGGATATAAATCATGGGCATCATCTCTTTTAAGAGAACATCATCCCGGTTATGATTTTCCGTATCTTGTTGCATTCCCGGATGCTGACATTGACATTTCCCGTGACGCTAAATGGCTTTACAGAATGGAATTATCAAGATATGCGGCAAAAATAAACATGAAAAGACATGACTGCCCTATAAAAAGAAAGAGAACATCCGACCCCCGTCAGCAAAACGAAATTTCATGTCTTCTTCCGCCCGATGAGCTTCCTATCAATAAGTATGACAGAAATCCGTATGATGTTGACCCCGGTATGCATACTGATGCCACCTGTGTTGAAGGATGCTATGTTTATACATTCGCATACTGGCTGGGAAGATATTACGGAATAATCGGTGAGGAGGAATAATATGAACAAAATTGCTGTTATTAAAAAATATGATATAAATTCAGTGAATAAAGCTGTAGCTTTACTTGATAAATACGATAATTTTAAAATCAACGGACTTTATGCTTCGGATTTAACGAAAATTGAACAAGAAAATTCTGAC
>JAZQPL010000042.1:0-6548 GCA_045628495.1 Acutalibacteraceae bacterium | reverse complement strand
TTATCAATATAAGCCTGGTGTTCGGCAGGATTATCGGTAATATCTCCATTGTCGGCTGAAAGATTATTATTTTTAATATATTTCAGGTATGTATAAGCGGCAACAGCCTGTGCTTTTAATGCTTCTTCGTGATATTCGGGATTAATTTCCCCTGCGACACAGCCTATTATATATTCTCTTTCGTCAACCTGTTCTATTGTCCCACCTGAAGTCATCATTACAGACACTGTTTTACTGTCATTTTCAACAGTTTTCCGGGAAACATCTTCCCTTGTGTATTTTACAGATAACAGCGGTGTTATAATAAGCATGGTTAATATTACAGTGCATAGCAAAATATACTTTTTCATTTTCTGTCCTCCGGTTTTCTGCATTTAACATAATTATATGAAATATGCCGACTGAAAATGAATAAAACATATCTGCTTAAGCTTCTGTCAGGTAATCCATAAAAAAATCTCCTGACAGGCAGGAGATTCTGTTTATATTTTATTACGCATAATTTTAAGTGTTGTTGTTTTCGGGAACTCAGTATCTCTTGTTTTAACCCTGGCAACCTGCTTATACATGGGCATTTTTTTGTTTATTGCATTTACATCGCCCTTAATTCTGTCTTTAGCATCAGGAACAGAAACAGTGTCAAGGAAAAACTCAGCTGTTATAAAGTTATTTTCTTCATATACAACAACTTCTTTTACATAGCTTATTGAAGACAGCTTATCTTCAATTTCTTCAGGGGAAACATTTTTGCCGTTTGAAAGAACAATAAGATTTTTCTTCCGTCCTCTGAAAAAGAGGAATCCGTCTTCATCTATGTATCCGTAATCACCGGTTTTAAACCAGTCGCCGTCAAATGCTTCGGCAGTAGCCTGCGGGTCATCGTAATAACCCATCATAACATTTGAACCCCTTACATAAATTTCCCCTACTCCGTCTTCATCAGGGTCGTTGATTTTAATTTCATTGCAGTCAAGCGGAACACCTGCACTGCCGAACTTAAAATTATCAAGTCTGTTACATGTAACTGCGGGAGAGCACTCTGTAATCCCGTATCCGTTAATAATCTGAATACCGAAATCATACATTCCCTTTTCATATTTTTCATCAAGGAATGCACCGCCGCAGATAATAACCTCAAGCTCTCCGCCTAAATTATCAATAATCTCTTTGAAAATTTTCCGTCTTATATCTATACCGAATTTTTTAAGTCCTGCACTGATTTTAAGCCCTGTTTTCAGTTTATCTTCTTTACCGTTCTTTTTAGCGGTGTACCATATTTTTTTGTAAATGGTTTCAACCGCAAGAGGAACACCAGAAAAATTCTGAGGGTGATACTCTTTCAAATCTTTCTGAATATCCTTTATGCTTCTGCATATATATCCCCATTCTACAAGAAGCGGACTTGAAAATAATGCACCGACCCAGGAAAAAGCATGATGCAAAGGTAAGAATCCGATTGCGTGACCGCCTGTCATAGCACGGCATGAAGCAATAACATCGCTCGCAACATTTTTATGTGAAAGCATAACTCCCTTGCTTTTTCCGGTTGTGCCTGAAGTGAAAACAATTACAGCAAGGTCCTCCGGCTTAACTTCATCCTCAAGGTAACACTTATCACCGTTTTCTATGCACTTATGACCCTGTTTAACTATTTCATCAAAATCTTCTATTCTGATATATTCTTTAATAACAACGCCGTCTGTTTTTTTCATAAGCTCAACGGCGTCTGAAAATTCATCGCTGTAATAAATTGCATCGCACTTACTTCTTACCATAAGCTCTGCCAATTCATCGTAAGGAAGTTTAGGGTCAAGGGGAACCGCAACCATACGGCCGGTAATAATCGAGTAATAACAGCAAATCCAGTAATAGCTGTTTTCGCTTAAAATTGCAACTTTTTTGTCCTTCATCCCCACAGAATAAAGGTACTGGCCTAAACCTTTTGTATCGTAAAACACCTGGTTAAATGTTTTAGTCATTATCTTGCCGTCAAATCCGGCTGCCATATACTGTTTTTTATCTTTGCCTTTTTCGGCACCGTAAACAATAATATCCTTCAAAGTGTCAAAATCCGGAAAATCACCGAACTTTTTATAACTGACTTTTGTTTTCATAATCAATATTCCTTATACATTTTCTTCAAGATATTCAACTACATCTTTAATAGTAACAAGTGAAGGAAGAACTCTGTCCGGGATAGAAATATCATATTTTTCTTCAATAATGCATATAAGGTCAAAAAGCTCAAAAGAATTAAGTCCTAAGTCAGATGTCAAAACATCGTCAGGCTCAACGGAAGTAATTCTTCCGTCGGTGTAATCTGTAAGAATTTCAAGTAACTCATCTCTTAAATTCATAATAAAACCTCTCATTTTTTCTCGGCATTACGCCTTCTCCAAATTTCATTAAATATTTCTTCTGTTGCAAGTGATATTTTTGTAAGTGAAAAATCACAGTTTTCAGGGAAAACATACCATGTATCTTCAAGAGTATTCAAATCAATGCAATCCTTAAAGAGTCCGAATCTGTATGAATACTCAACATGAACGGCATACTGACCTGCTGAATCAATGTTCATCTCAAACGGCTCACCGTCATAATCACGGACTCCTTTAAGTCTGAATCCGTTCATATCGTGAATAAGTCTGCCTTTTCCCATGCGTACAAAACCTTTGGAATTGGGAAGGTCATTTACAACAACATCACTTTCAAAATAATAATTACCGTCGCAAACCTCTTTTTTAACATTTTCTCTTTCCCATTTATACCAGTCTGTCGGGAATTTAAATTCAGTTTCGCCTTCAAGAGCTTCAAGCTCACCGTAATAATTAAGCCGCCATTTCTTGCCGCATGATTTGCAAAATACCGTATCGTTTTTCGAATCAGTCTGATATTCTGTCATACAGTGGGGACATTGATACAAAACTTTATGAAGCCCTTCAGCACGCTTTTTATAAGTGACCTTAACCCTGTTTTCGCTCTGCCATCTGAAGTCGTCATTATAAAGCAACTCTCTGATTTTATTGCTGATTTCTTCAACAGATGCCTTTTTAAGCTCCTCGGGTGTAAACGCAAGGGTCATATCAGCTCTTACAGGAAGTATTCTGTGTCTGTGATTGCCCCAAAACGGGTCGTATATATGATGACCCCTGCAAGTAAGGGTAACAACAGGTACTTTCTGGTGCTTTAGCAGCTGACCCACCGCATCCGGAATAACTTCCGTAACGCCGCAAAGAGAATACCTTGCCTCAGGGTAAATACCGAAAACTCCGCCTTCACCCAAAATCTTTCTGCACTGGCGCAGTATGCTGATATCAGCTGTATATTTCCTCTTGGGAACAGTGCCTAAATCACGAAGAATTTTCTCTCTGCCGATATAATCGTCAACAGCGGCAGGGAAAATACCGTTATACGGTGCAAGAGCAGAACTCATAATATAAAAATCATAAAAGGCATTATGGTTTGCAAGCAAAATAAACGGAGGCTTTATTCCGTCCATACCGATTTTATTAACCTTACCCCTGCATATAAATCTGCGGATATATGAAAATCCCCAGACAAACGGTCTGAGAAAAACTCTTTGATTAACCGGAGCCTTGTCCATATCAAATTTTTCAGTAGCAGGTGCTCCGCCTCTGACATATTTGCCGTATTCGCTTTTCACAACACCACCCCCTGTAAATCACAGTTCATTATTCTATCACAAATAATTATACTTTTCAACACTTCTTTACAATTATGAATAAAATTCAGTATTATTTAACAAAATTTTAATATCGCCTCAAAATAATTAGTAATTACAACAAAAATTATTTGCAAATAATTCAAAGCTATGCTATTATTTTTTAATAAATTTACTTTTACGGAGGCTGAAATGGGTAAATTCGACGGATGTATTCTTGCTTCTGACTATGATGCTACGCTGACCAACAGCAAAGGCTTTATACCTGATGAAGTAAAAAATGCAATTAAATACTACATTTCCGAGGGCGGGCTTTTTACTGTTTGTACAGGCAGAACCAAACAGGGATTTCATGACTATTCCCCGGATATAATAAATGCGCCTGTTCTGTTGGGCAACAGCGCAATGGCTTACGACTATGAAAAAGAAGAAACTGTTTTTCTTCGCTGTATAGGAATTGAAGATAAAAAAGTGGTGGAAAAAATAGCTTTCGGTTTTCCTGAAATAGGTACTGAAATATACAGTTCTGATTTCAAAAGCTTTGTAATAAATCCTGACGAAAGAAATATCAGACATTTTGAATTTCAATACATAAATTATGAAGTAACAGACTGTGTTCCCGACGAAGCGTTTCCGTGCATAAAGGTAATGGTGAGCGTAGGTGAAAAAAGGTGTGAAAATTTCCAGGAATACCTTGATTCAATTGATATGGGAAACATAAAATACATTCCCCAACACGGAAATTTTATTGAAATAATATCAAACAAAACAGATAAAGGCAAAGGTCTTCTGACACTTGCACAAAAACTCAACATAAAAAACAACAGGGTGTTTTCTATCGGCGACGGTGCAAACGATATTACAATGCTGAAAGCTGCCCACATCGGATTTGTCCCCGAAAACGGGTGTGATGAAGCTAAAAAATCCGGCGATATTATTGTTGAAAGCAATGACCGTTTTGCAGTGGCAGATGCTATAAATAAAATTGAAAAAATAATACAAAAAGATTAAGCTCAGTTTGTTCAACCCAAAAACAGCAATAAGAAAAAGGGATTTTAAGGTTATCTGTAATTCAGATGTTCCGTAAAATCCCTTTTATTTGTTTTTCAGTCTGCACTAAAAACGAACTGCTGTTATTATTATTCGTTTACAGCATCAGCAGCTGTTTCTTTTTCTGCTCTTTCCGCTCTCATTACATCAAGCTCAGAAAGAATCGCATCACGCTTTTTGCCTGTGTAATCATCAAACAGATACGAAACAGATGCAAGTACATTACCTATTACTCCGCAAAGAGTAAACATAAGATATATTCCCCGCAGAGTTTTACTTGTCTGCGGTGCTTTAATTGATTTACCTGTTTTCTTGTCAATAATATTGGGAGCGTAGTTCAGCTTTCCGAATGCAATATTATAAATATTTGTTCTGATAAAATTATAGAGATTTGTAAGAAGAGACTGGGTTGCGCTGACAAGGCCTTCACTTCTTATGGGAGTGCCGAAATTCTTCTGGGAATACCATTCCATATAGTCTGTTGAATCGCCAACAACAACCTTCTTTGCCGCAGAAATCGCATTATTCGGCATACCGGCTATCCCAATAAACAAACCGATAA
Organism: Acutalibacteraceae bacterium; assembly: GCA_045628495.1. Taxonomy (GTDB): domain Bacteria; phylum Bacillota; class Clostridia; order Oscillospirales; family Acutalibacteraceae; genus CAG-488. The sequence continues at coordinate 1,254 of JAZQPL010000042.1, read as the reverse complement.
TGTATCGTTTCTTTCTGAGGGAATCAACATTGAAATTCAAACTGAAAAGTGACATTATGCCGTAAAACAATGCAGTAAACGCATAGCCTCCGCTCATAACCGTACGGGCTGAAACTCTGCTTGTAATAAACGGAACAGAAGCGAGCCCTGCGTAAGAAAGCCCTCCGCTGACTGCATCAAATATGGCTTTCATCTTATAGTCCCCGAGAACATCGTCATAAATATACGGAAGAAGCTTATAAGAAATCTGCCTTATCTGCTCAAAGAAATTAGCTAACTGAACAATCATAAATGTTCTCGTATGAACCATTGTGGAAACAGTTTCCCCGTCCCAGTTAAGTTTTGTTTTCTTAGGTCTTTCAACTACACGGATTTTTTCTTCAAGTGTAAAATACGGCGCATACATCGACATAATACCCAGTATGCAGAAAACAAGTGCTATAAAGAAATACATCCACTTCTGCCTTGTAACATCATCCGTACTTCCCACGGCTAAAGGTATCAGCCAGCCGGGAAGCATGGAGCCCAGAGCAGAAGCAAGGGTTGAAATTGTATAGAAATTCTTTCTGTCCTTAGCGTTGGTTGTCATTCTTAACGAAAGAGTGTTAAGTGACAAATCATAAAAAGCATCTACAATATTATAAACCAGCTTAACAATCAGTGCCCAGATAAAGTTTTTCATGGGGTCCGAAAACGGAACAATAAAAAGAAGCATTGCCGTTAAAGCGAACGGTATCGGAGTAATCATCAGAATCTTTTTTGTAGGTGTTTTTTTATTAAGAGAAACAGGAGTATCAAGAATATTACCTGCAATCGGCGGAACGGCAAACTGCAAAGCAATCAAAACATTATCAAGTATAGTCATATACTTTGCTTCAATGCCCATAAACTGACGGAAAAACTTATCTGAAAAAGTTTCAACGCTGTCCTGCGCCATGCAGTTCCCGAAAATACCGCTTGCATAACCCATCTGTTCCCTGACGGTAAATGACGGATTATTAAAAACTCTGTTTTTAAAACGGTCGGCTTTTTCAAATCCCATAATAAGCCTCCTTTATAAATCTGAATCGTATTATAGCATCTTTACTGTTAATTGTAACACAAATTCTTTTTTGCTATTATTGTTTTGAATAAGGATTTTACACTTTGAGACTATATGGAAGCAAAAGATGGAAAAAGATTTGTTTAGGCCGATAAAAGAATACTTTGAAAAGAACGGTTATGTGTGTGATGGAGAGGTCAATGTCATAGACC